>NZ_JAKJSX010000001.1:0-6495 GCF_050337435.1 Vibrio satsumensis
CGTAGTCCGGATTGGAGTCTGCAACTCGACTCCATGAAGTCGGAATCGCTAGTAATCGTAGATCAGAATGCTACGGTGAATACGTTCCCGGGCCTTGTACACACCGCCCGTCACACCATGGGAGTGGGCTGCAAAAGAAGTGGGTAGTTTAACCTTTCGGGGAGGACGCTCACCACTTTGTGGTTCATGACTGGGGTGAAGTCGTAACAAGGTAGCCCTAGGGGAACCTGGGGCTGGATCACCTCCTTATACGAAGATAYTCACGATAAGTGTCCACACAGATTGATTAGGTTTAGAAAAGTTAAGAGACGATATTGGGTCTGTAGCTCAGCTGGTTAGAGCGCTCGCCTGATAAGCGGGAGGTCGGTGGTTCAAGTCCACTCAGACCCACCAATATCGACCTAGATGGGGCTATAGCTCAGCTGGGAGAGCGCCTGCCTTGCACGCAGGAGGTCTGCGGTTCGATCCCGCATAGCTCCACCATCTTTAAGTATTCTCTTAAGAGAGTCTTTAAAAATGGTTCAATTTATTGAATCAAGCTCTTTAACAATTTGGAAAGCTGACTGATTGATTACTCACGAGTAATTCAATCAAATTTAAAAGTTCTCAATGTTTACCTTTATGGTAAACACAACAAACACATTCAAGTGTCTTGTATTCGATTCAAACTTGTTTGAATCACATTGAGTCCGGCAAACAGTTATCAAGAATTAACCCTTCTTGATGACAACCAAAAACCTTGGTTAGTTGCCATACGCTAAGACCCTTTCGGGTTGTATGGTTAAGTGACTAAGCGTACACGGTGGATGCCTTGGCAGTCAGAGGCGATGAAAGGCGTAATAACTTGCGATAAGCCCAGATTAGGTAGTAATAACCTTTTGAGTCTGGGATTCCTGAATGGGGAAACCCACTTACATAAGTAAGTATCCTGTTGTGAATACATAGCAGCAGGAGGCAAACCGGGGGAACTGAAACATCTAAGTACCCCGAGGAAGAGAAATCAACCGAGATTCCGAAAGTAGCGGCGAGCGAAATTGGATTAGCCCTTAAGCTTTTAATGAGACAGATGAAGACTCTGGAAAGTCCCGCAATAAAGGGTGATAGCCCCGTAACCGACACATCATAATCAGTGAAAACGAGTAGGGCGGGACACGTGATATCCTGTCTGAATATGGGGGGACCATCCTCCAAGGCTAAATACTACTGACTGACCGATAGTGAACCAGTACCGTGAGGGAAAGGCGAAAAGAACCCCTGTGAGGGGAGTGAAATAGAACCTGAAACCGTGTACGTACAAGCAGTAGGAGCACCTTCGTGGTGTGACTGCGTACCTTTTGTATAATGGGTCAGCGACTTAATTTTAGTAGCAAGGTTAACCGTTTAGGGGAGCCGTAGGGAAACCGAGTCTTAACTGGGCGTACAGTTGCTAGGATTAGACCCGAAACCAGGTGATCTAGCCATGGGCAGGTTGAAGGTTGAGTAACATCAACTGGAGGACCGAACCGACTAATGTTGAAAAATTAGCGGATGACTTGTGGCTAGGGGTGAAAGGCCAATCAAACCTGGAGATAGCTGGTTCTCCCCGAAAGCTATTTAGGTAGCGCCTCGGACGAATACTACTGGGGGTAGAGCACTGTTAAGGCTAGGGGGTCATCCCGACTTACCAACCCTTTGCAAACTCCGAATACCAGTAAGTACTATCCGGGAGACACACGGCGGGTGCTAACGTCCGTCGTGGAGAGGGAAACAACCCAGACCGCCAGCTAAGGTCCCAAAGTATAGCTAAGTGGGAAACGATGTGGGAAGGCTCAGACAGCCAGGATGTTGGCTTAGAAGCAGCCATCATTTAAAGAAAGCGTAATAGCTCACTGGTCGAGTCGGCCTGCGCGGAAGATGTAACGGGGCTAAGCTATACACCGAAGCTGCGGCTACGTACCTTAGGGTATGTGGGGTAGGGGAGCGTTCTGTAAGCCGTTGAAGGTGGTCTGTAAGGGCTGCTGGAGGTATCAGAAGTGCGAATGCTGACATGAGTAACGATAAAGGGAGTGAAAAACTCCCTCGCCGGAAGACCAAGGGTTCCTGTCCAACGTTAATCGGGGCAGGGTAAGTCGACTCCTAAGGCGAGGCCGAAAGGCGTAGTCGATGGGAAACGGGTTAATATTCCCGTACTTCTTACAATTGCGATGGGGGGACGGAGAAGGCTAGGTGGGCCTGGCGACGGTTGTCCAGGTTCAAGTACGTAGGCGGAAAGTTTAGGTAAATCCGGACCGCTACTAACGCTGAGATACGATGTCGAGCTACTACGGTAGTGAAGTCATTGATGCCATGCTTCCAGGAAAAGCCTCTAAGCTTCAGATTGTAAGGAATCGTACCCCAAACCGACACAGGTGGTCGGGTAGAGAATACCAAGGCGCTTGAGAGAACTCGGGTGAAGGAACTAGGCAAAATGGTACCGTAACTTCGGGAGAAGGTACGCTCTTATCAGTGAAGTCCCTTGCGGATGGAGCAGACGAGAGTCGCAGATACCAGGTGGCTGCAACTGTTTATTAAAAACACAGCACTGTGCAAAATCGGACCCCGTGAACCTTTACTACAGCTTGGCACTGAACATTGAACCTACATGTGTAGGATAGGTGGGAGACTATGAAACCGCGTCGCTAGATGTGGTGGAGTCGTCCTTGAAATACCACCCTTGTAGTTTTGATGTTCTAACGTTGGTCCCTGAATCGGGATTACGGACAGTGCCTGGTGGGTAGTTTGACTGGGGCGGTCTCCTCCCAAAGAGTAACGGAGGAGCACGAAGGTGGGCTAAACACGGTTGGACATCGTGTGGTTAGTGCAATGGCATAAGCCCGCTTGACTGCGAGAATGACAATTCGAGCAGGTGCGAAAGCAGGTCATAGTGATCCGGTGGTTCTGAATGGAAGGGCCATCGCTCAACGGATAAAAGGTACTCCGGGGATAACAGGCTGATACCGCCCAAGAGTTCATATCGACGGCGGTGTTTGGCACCTCGATGTCGGCTCATCACATCCTGGGGCTGAAGTCGGTCCCAAGGGTATGGCTGTTCGCCATTTAAAGTGGTACGCGAGCTGGGTTTAGAACGTCGTGAGACAGTTCGGTCCCTATCTGCCGTGGGCGTTGGAAAATTGAAAGGGGCTGCTCCTAGTACGAGAGGACCGGAGTGGACGAACCTCTGGTGTTCGGGTTGTCATGCCAATGGCATTGCCCGGTAGCTAAGTTCGGAATCGATAACCGCTGAAAGCATCTAAGCGGGAAGCGAGCCTTGAGATGAGTTTTCCCTGGCGCTATAAGCGTCCTAAAGGGTTGTCGTAGACTACGACGTTGATAGGCAGGGTGTGTAAGTGCTGCGAGGCATTGAGCTAACCTGTACTAATTGCCCGTGAGGCTTAACCATACAACACCCAAGGGGTTTTGATGGACTCAAAGAAAGACCAAACGCTTGAATGAGTTTGAAGAGAAAAACTTATAGATCTATTAAATAGAGAAGAAGCTTTCCGAATTTTAAAATTTGCTTGGCGACCATAGCATTGTGGACCCACCTGATTCCATGCCGAACTCAGAAGTGAAACACAATAGCGCCGATGGTAGTGTGGGGCTTCCCCATGTGAGAGTAGGACATCGCCAGGCTTTAATTTCGACTTTGTCTACAAAGTAGACAAGTCACCATAGAGTTCTAAGTTTTCTTAGTATTTTATGTTGACTTTCAAAGTAGAAAGCGTATTATACGCGTCCTGCTTAAGTGCTAAGGCACTGAAAGCAAAGCTCTTTAACAATTTAAACCTATCAATCTGTGTGGGCACTCGTTGATGAATATCAAAACGTTTTATCGTTAGATAAAACAGATTCTTCGGAATCAAAATTGATTTCAATGAACTGAGTGACCAATACAAATAACTACTTACAGTTATTTGGCACAGTCAATTCATTACCATTCTGTTGGAATGGTAATAGCTTTAGAATTACATGTTCATGTTTACATGAATATTAGTTTTGAAGTCAGTATTCGTTGAGTCGACAAAATCTTAAATTGAAGAGTTTGATCATGGCTCAGATTGAACGCTGGCGGCAGGCCTAACACATGCAAGTCGAGCGGAAACGACACTAACAATCCTTCGGGTGCGTTAATGGGCGTCGAGCGGCGGACGGGTGAGTAATGCCTAGGAAATTGCCTTGATGTGGGGGATAACCATTGGAAACGATGGCTAATACCGCATAATGCCTACGGGCCAAAGAGGGGGACCTTCGGGCCTCTCGCGTCAAGATATGCCTAGGTGGGATTAGCTAGTTGGTGAGGTAATGGCTCACCAAGGCGACGATCCCTAGCTGGTCTGAGAGGATGATCAGCCACACTGGAACTGAGACACGGTCCAGACTCCTACGGGAGGCAGCAGTGGGGAATATTGCACAATGGGCGAAAGCCTGATGCAGCCATGCCGCGTGTATGAAGAAGGCCTTCGGGTTGTAAAGTACTTTCAGTTGTGAGGAAGGGGGTAGYGTTAATAGCGCTATCTCTTGACGTTAGCAACAGAAGAAGCACCGGCTAACTCCGTGCCAGCAGCCGCGGTAATACGGAGGGTGCGAGCGTTAATCGGAATTACTGGGCGTAAAGCGCATGCAGGTGGTTCATTAAGTCAGATGTGAAAGCCCGGGGCTCAACCTCGGAACTGCATTTGAAACTGGTGAACTAGAGTACTGTAGAGGGGGGTAGAATTTCAGGTGTAGCGGTGAAATGCGTAGAGATCTGAAGGAATACCAGTGGCGAAGGCGGCCCCCTGGACAGATACTGACACTCAGATGCGAAAGCGTGGGGAGCAAACAGGATTAGATACCCTGGTAGTCCACGCCGTAAACGATGTCTACTTGGAGGTTGTGGCCTTGAGCCGTGGCTTTCGGAGCTAACGCGTTAAGTAGACCGCCTGGGGAGTACGGTCGCAAGATTAAAACTCAAATGAATTGACGGGGGCCCGCACAAGCGGTGGAGCATGTGGTTTAATTCGATGCAACGCGAAGAACCTTACCTACTCTTGACATCCAGAGAAGCCAGCGGAGACGCAGGTGTGCCTTCGGGARCTCTGAGACAGGTGCTGCATGGCTGTCGTCAGCTCGTGTTGTGAAATGTTGGGTTAAGTCCCGCAACGAGCGCAACCCTTATCCTTGTTTGCCAGCGAGTAATGTCGGGAACTCCAGGGAGACTGCCGGTGATAAACCGGAGGAAGGTGGGGACGACGTCAAGTCATCATGGCCCTTACGAGTAGGGCTACACACGTGCTACAATGGCGCATACAGAGGGCAGCAAGCTAGCGATAGTGAGCGAATCCCAAAAAGTGCGTCGTAGTCCGGATTGGAGTCTGCAACTCGACTCCATGAAGTCGGAATCGCTAGTAATCGTAGATCAGAATGCTACGGTGAATACGTTCCCGGGCCTTGTACACACCGCCCGTCACACCATGGGAGTGGGCTGCAAAAGAAGTGGGTAGTTTAACCTTTCGGGGAGGACGCTCACCACTTTGTGGTTCATGACTGGGGTGAAGTCGTAACAAGGTAGCCCTAGGGGAACCTGGGGCTGGATCACCTCCTTATACGAAGATATTCACGATAAGTGTCCACACAGATTGATTAGGTTTAGAAAGTAAAAGAGACGAAGAACTCCCAAGTTCTTCAATCCAGTGTCCCGTTCGTCTAGAGGCCTAGGACACCGCCCTTTCACGGCGGTAACAGGGGTTCGACTCCCCTACGGGATACCATTGGGTCGTTAGCTCAGTTGGTAGAGCAGTTGACTTTTAATCAATTGGTCGCAGGTTCGAATCCTGCACGACCCACCATTTCCTCCCAAGGAAATAAAAATATGGGGCTATAGCTCAGCTGGGAGAGCGCCTGCCTTGCACGCAGGAGGTCTGCGGTTCGATCCCGCATAGCTCCACCATTCTTTCTCCATGAAGGAATTAAAACTATCATGGGCGATTAGCTCAGTTGGGAGAGCACCTGCCTTACAAGCAGGGGGTCACTGGTTCGAGCCCGGTATCGCCCACCATCTTTAAGCATTCTCGTAAGAGAGTATTTAAAAATGGTTTTGAAAGTTTAAAACTTGAAAAACTCTTGCTCTTTAACAATTTGGAAAGCTGACTGATTGATTACTTACGAGTAATTCAATCAAATTTAAAAGTTCTCAATGTTTACCTTTATGGTAAACACAACAAACACATTCAAGTGTCTTGTATTCGATTCAAACTTGTTTGAATCACATTGAGTCCGGCAAACAGTTATCAAGAATTAACCCTTCTTGATGACAACCAAAAACCTTGGTTAGTTGCCATACATAAGACCCTTTCGGGTTGTATGGTTAAGTGACTAAGCGTACACGGTGGATGCCTTGGCAGTCAGAGGCGATGAAAGGCGTAATAACTTGCGATAAGCCCAGATTAGGTAGTAATAACCTTTTGAGTCTGGGATTCCTGAATGGGGAAACCCACT
>NZ_JAKJSX010000002.1:0-13928 GCF_050337435.1 Vibrio satsumensis
GTGATGTCTTTAGTGATCTTGTTTCCTTGACCATCTGTAAATGTCACAGTCGCAACACCGTCACCAACTAAAATACGCGCATCGTTGCCATTTGCTTCCATCATTTTGTTGAAGGCTGTTGCCTTCTCTGCATCGCTTGGAAGCTGTGGAAGTGGGTCAATGTCGCTTACTGGCGGTAAGTCACCATCTGCCGGTGGATTAACTGATGGCATATTGTCACGAATTACTTGCTCAGCAGCTACACGAACCTTCGCCATGCGCTCTGTTACTTCTGGCATATCTACTGCTGTGATGTCTTTAATGATCTTGTTTCCTTGACCATCTGTAAATGTCACAGTCGCAACACCGTCACCAACTAAAATACGCGCATCGTTGCCATTTACTTCCATCATTTTGTTGAAGGCTGTTGCCTTCTCTGCATCGCTTGGAAGCTGTGGAAGTGGGTCAATGTCGCTTACTGGCGGTAAGTCACCATCTGCCGGAGGATTAACTGATGGCATATTGTCACGAATTACTTGCTCAGCAGCTACACGAACCTTCGCCATGCGCTCTGTTACTTCTGGCATATCTACTGCTGTGATGTCTTTAGTGATCTTGTTTCCTTGACCATCTGTAAATGTCACAGTCGCAACACCGTCACCAACTAAAATACGCGCATCGTTGCCATTTGCTTCCATCATTTTGTTGAAGGTTGTTGCCTTCTCTGCATCGCTTGGAAGAGAGTGTATATTACTCGATGCGACTGAAGCCGATACGTTATATGAAGCTGCTGCTATTGCTACCGCTAAAATTGTTTTTTTCATTGTAATACCCTTACAAACCAGTTTTTGCGTAATAGTACGCACTACATCTAAAATAAAAGGGACGGTGTATCGCCCCTCTCGATGCGGTGTATAATACCCGCAAAATAAAGGTACGCAAGGTTTTAAGTTAAAATAATGCGTACTTTTACGCATTATTTTTTTAAACTATTGATTCATATAGCATAAAACCGTAATGCCGAGAATGCGTTCTACCGCATCAAGAGCCTCTTCATTTGACATAGTTCCTTGCATAAACATCATTAACCTGTTCATACCACCTTTCGCATCATCGTTCGTATGTGTGGCCATCGCGTTTTCTACAAGCATCTTGGCAACCATACAGAACAATCGATCGTCCATTCCTTTGCGCCATGAATCAATAAAGTCTTGCTTACTCGTAAAGTCTAAATGCTTAACCATTAATGGAAAGACACGTCCACTTAACGCTTTACCAAAATCGGCTCTATGTGGATAGTAACGTTGGACGGATGACTTGGTAATACCAAAGTGCTTACTTATACGGTCATAGGTAACACAGTCCCAACCATCGGTTATAAATATCTCATATATGTACGCATCATATGTATCTTTCTTTCTCTGACGCTCTTCTGGCGATATATATGCCATGACTTTACCCTTAAAAAACACATAGAGTAATGATACGCAAAATACACAACATACACAGCAACTAAATGTTAAATGAATGTCAATTTAATAAGTTCCAACATAAGTTGGTTATATGTTAGGCCAGCTTCACACCATGACATGATTCCGTATTGTTTTGGATCCTTAAGTCACCGCTCGGCTATAACAATCACGGATAGTATTTGGTAGAGTTATCCGAAATCTAGACTAAAACGGAATATTTGTTATGAAGAAAGTCGCGTTGATACTTTTCCTAGCCACTCAGTTAATGGCTTGTACCGAAGTTGGCAGTGAAGCTTGGTGTGAAGATATGAAAGAGAAGCCAAAAGGCGACTGGACAGCGAACGAAGCGGGTGACTTTGCTAAACACTGCATTTTCTAAGTGGGTTGTATTGGGCTGTTCAGAGTATCTCGTCCGAAACCATAATTGCTCAATGATGCAAATAGAAATCGCATAGGTTAACGCCTATGCGATTTTTGTATGGAGAGACTTCTGACGAAATAGTTCAGAACTAAAGAATGATCATCCCATCACGATAAGTCAGAGCAGGAGAAACATCTTGCCCAAGTAATACAGGGCCGTCGAGGTCGACGATTTCAGATTGAACAGCAATAGGCAGAGCTGCACGCATCGCCAATGAGGTGCCAAGCATACAACCAGACATCAGAGTAAACCCGAGCCTTTGGGCTTCTTCTGCAAGTACCAAGGCTTCAGTCAGACCGCCCGTTTTATCGAGCTTGATGTTGACCATTTCATACTTACCTACCAACGATGAGAGTTGTGAAGTGGTATGGCAACTTTCATCAGCACACAACGGAATCGGATGCTTGATGTGTGCCAGCGAGGCATCATGCTGTTGTGGTAAAGGTTGCTCGATCATCGCAATATCAAACTCAATCAGTTGATAAAACAACTCTTCAAGGTTGAGCCCAGTCCACGCTTCATTAGCATCCAGTACAATTTGAACACCTTCGGCGGCTTCTCGCACTGCGCGAACACGTTCAATCACCAGCTCGCCATCTAGCTTTACTTTCAGTAATTTCGCGCCATTCTCGACATAATCATGCGCTTGTATTGCCATGGCTTCTGGTGTGCCAATAGAGACCGTCATTGCGGTAACCATTTGCTCTGGCAACTCAAACAAGCTATTTGGGAACATCTGGTCATTCTGCTGCGCTTGATAATCCCAAAGCGCACAATCGACCGCATTTCGTGCTGCCCCTCCAGATAATAAAGACTGAAGATGCTCTCTTAGCTCTGCGGGATCGGTCATGCCTCGTTCAAACATGGCTTCAAGTGCGCCAGACGCTTGTTGGATTTGCGCCAGCACAGACTCCGATGACTCGCCATAGCGTGGGTAGGGGGTGCACTCACCTTGCGCTTGTTTACCGTCATGTTCAATGTAAACGCGAACAACGTGACACTCAGTACGGCTGCCTCTAGATATTCGGAAAGGCGTTTGCATCGCGATAGTAATGGGTTCTGCTGTAATCTTCATAATTTCACTCGGTTGATGTTCGCTTTAACAAATGGAAACGTAGAAATGATGAAACCGTTAAAGTGAATGTCGCAAATGATCAGTAATATGTTGTACACCAAAACGTACGGGATCCGTCACTGGTACTTGATAAAGTGTGGCCCATTCTTGGCACAAGATCTCAGCATCTTCAATGCTAATCGCCGATGTGTTCAGGCAGATACCCACCAGCTTCACATCTGGATTTGTCAGTCGCGCTGCTTGCAAGTTAGCTTCAATGGTCTGTTCAATCGTTGGCAATTGCGCGTGAGGAAGGTTGCGAATATGTGGTCGCCCTACTTCGTGACACAACACCAAAGCATCAGCTTGTGCACCATGCAACAAACCCAAACTCACTCCGGCAAAAGACGGATTAAACAAAGAGCCTTGCCCTTCAATGATGTCCCACTCGTGGTCGGCAAAATCGGGGCTAATAGCTTCGACCGCGCCGGAAATAAAATCTGCAACCACAGCATCAATCGAAATTCCGCTGCCTTCAATCAAGATACCTGTCTGGCCTGTCGCTTTAAACTGGGCTGATGTGCCCGCTTCTTTAAGCGACTTCTCAATGGCCAACGCCGAAAACATTTTCCCGACCGAGCAATCCGTTCCTACCGTTAGAAGACGCTTACCTTGACGAGGTTTACCATTACCAACGTTCAGGTCACCATCAAAATGGCGTACATCATGAAGCTTAGTCAATCCTCGCTGTTGCATGTCAGCAAGCGGTGAAAATTCACTCAGCCGTTGGTGCATTCCAGATGCAATCTCAAATCCCATTTCTGCTGCTGCCAATATGGTTGGCTGCCACGAATCAGGAATAACACCGCCAGGGTTTGCTGTACCAATCACTAGAGTTTTAGCACCCTGCGTTTGTGCCTCTTGCAAAGTCATATCGGTTAAGCCAAGAGAAACAGTTTCGTTCGTTAAACGCAGTTGGCCGAGGCAGATTTCTGGTCGCCATTGGTGAATACCACGGGCTGTTTTTGCGGCCAATGGGTCAGTAACATCCCCAAGAAAAAGAAGGTAAGGTTGAGCGATAGACATGAGCATTCCTAATTAATAAGTCCTTGTATGGAATTACTTTAATTAAGAAGTTAAAGGCTGCCGAATACCTATTTATCGACACCCTATAACCTTAGGTTATAGGGTGTATATTGCTCTTCAATGAGGTGATGAACTGCTTAACAGAAATAGACTGAGGAGTATGCTCTGCGCAAAGCATCGAAACCGAAAATTGAATATCCGGTTGTAATGGCAACACACAAATCGACTCATCGTTTTGATAGTGCTCCGCAGTCCAAGGGTCGACAATCGCAAATCCCGCTTGGTGCTTGACGAGCTCTGCCGCTGCGCTATAGCTACGAACTGAAATAGGGTGATGATAACGGCTATCACGAGCAGAAAGATTCTGATGGAGAAGCAAACCAATAGGGTCCCTGCTATCAAGCCCAATGATAGGCAAAGAGTGTTCGATAAGTTCTTCGAGGGTCGGCGCTTCAGATAACGATTCAACCATACCTGCAGGAGCTAGCACCTTAAGAGATTGAACCAACAACACTTCACTTAATATCGCGGGCGGCGTTTCATCGCCAAAAGCAATCGCAATATCAAGTTCATGCTTGAGTAAACCTTCACACAACTCATCTCGGTTTGCGGTCAGCAACTCAAACGAAAGTCTTTGTGTACCGGACTGTTGATCCCGTGACATCTGGGCTACTACCGGAGTCAGCAATTTGGTGGCAAGGATAGGAGGCGCACCAATACGTAAGTGCTGTTGCCCTTGTTTAACTTTATTGGTCAAAGAGCGAAATTGACCTAATTGCTGATACACCTTCTCGGCTTCTGGCAGTAGCGCTTTGGCTTCAATGGTAGGAACTAAACGCCCTTTCACCCGTTCGAATAATCCAAACCCAAGCTGCTGCTCAGTATGAGCAAGAATACGAGTAACGTTGGGCTGAGAAACATGCAGATTGCGCGCAGCCCCAGATACGGTTCCGGTCTGCATAATGGCGTAAAAGACTTCCAGTTGTCTTAGGTTCAAATTAATGTCCTTATAGCTCGCGAAACAAATATAGGGGTTAGATTTTTTGGTATTGGCTAAGCTGTCTATCTGTTTAATTAGCTACTTTACATGAGTTTATTTTAATAACTCTTCTATCGTAGATTGAAGTACCTCAGCCCAAGCTTGATAAGCCTTAGCATTCAAATGCAAATCATCACACGAGTACTCATTCGACAGAAGCTTGTTAGGTGACAATACTGAATTCACATCTAAGAACGCGATACCTTGCTGATCGCAGTACTCGCTTATTTTGCTATTGAGCAGTTCTACTAACGGGTTCAACCCTTGCAGTTTAGAGCCAACATAAAGCGTTGATTGCACCAAGATTCGAATATCGTTTTCTTGCCACACTTCAAGCATATCAATGTAGTTCTGGTAGATATGTTCAACATCATACCCCTGAGCCAAATCGTTTATCCCTGCCATAAAGCACACCAGCTTTGGCTTCACATTCAACGTGGTGTCAATACGTCGCAACATACCTGATGTGGTATCACCAGCCAAGCCGCGGTTAACCATAGAAATATCACGGAAAATATCAGCCCATGGCGCCCACTCAGTAATCGAATCGCCAAACATCACTAGATCGGCTTGAGGTGAAAAATGGCGATGATTGTCGGATGTCATGATGTAACGGCTCATGCTGTGGCCTCGTTGCTGAATCTCTGACTGAAGAGCAACTGCCTTGAGGATTTCACTGTCAGGTGTGGTGCTATCGAATTGAGCCAGTAACCCTTCGATGTGAGGCTTAAAAGGGCTGAGACGTGTGCTCAATTGATGATGTTCTTTAAGGGAAGATAGCCTCTCTAACAATACGTACAGAGAGCTGTTTTGACCAACTTCTTGGAATAACTGATATAGATCGAGAACAGGGTGTTGTTGTAGCGCGGCAAGTAATTGCTTGTCTTCCATGGTGTTATCTAACCCTTCAATTATCTAGTGATGAACTCAAGATAATATCCGATTGCGTACGGGATAGATAACACTAGAAACAGAGAATGACTTATTCTCAACAAGGCTGTTTACATACCGCATAAAAATATCTTCCTGTACAAATCTCGTTCTGACTCAAAAATCAGCACTTCATCATAATATGTATAAGAAATTAGCCACATATTGTGACCTCAGTCTCTCAGCCTACCGTCTACTCCTATTGCCACTAATTAACGGAGGATTTATAGAATATCAGGATGGTGAATAATAAGTTAAATCATAATAATAAGGACCTTAACGTGAAACTTTCTCTATCCAATACCGCGTTGGCCGTTACCGCCATCCTACTTGCAGGTTGCCAATCTGCACCTGAATCAGTTCAAGAACCAACGACATACCAATGCCAAACGAATACGAATGCCGACGTGAATGACCTGAGGATCTATCAAGTGATGGTCGAAAGCTTTGTCAGTGGCGATGACTCAATTGGTCATGGGACAGGCTACGGAACCAGTCACCATAACGGAGATATCCAAGGTATTATCGACTCACTTGATTACATTGAATCTCTTGGCATGAACGGTATTTGGCTAACCCCAATCTTTAATTCAGAGCCTATCGAAAACCAAGACCATTGGGCTGATAGACTAGATGCAACCGGTTATTTTGCCACTGATTATTTCAATATCGACCCTAGATTCGGAACGATGGAAGAAGCAAAAACCTTAGTTGAAGAAGCGCATGCTCGTGGGCTTTATGTCTTCTTTGATGGCGTATTTGGCCACCACAAAAAAAACGTAGTGCCGTCACCAACAGGTAAGCTGCCCCAAGGAGAGGATAATCCAGTCTCATACCCTGAGAGCCTAGCCTTCTATCAAGAAGTTGCCGAGTATTGGATCAAAGAGCTCAAAATTGATGGCTGGCGCTTAGATCAAGCTTATCAAGTGCCAAAAGAAGCTTGGAGTCAAATCAGAGAAACGGTAGACACCGCTTCTTCTCAAGTCGAATACGTAAACAGCGAAGGTAAAACCGTGAACCCTCTGGGTTATATGGTCGCGGAAATTTGGGCAGGTGAGAACCGCATTATTGAAACAGGCTACGGTTCAAATGAAGCACCAGCCTTATGTTCTGCGTTTGATTTCCCGATGCGCTACCGCCTGACGGAAACCTTTGCTGTAAACGAAGCTGGCGTGGGGAACAAAGGTGGAGAGTGGCTTGCAGAAGGCATGTCTTTACATTCGTTATACCCAGACCACGCAAAGCCCAATTTAATGATCGGTAACCATGACCTTGTGCGCTTTGGTGACTTATTACAGCGCGGTGATATCGCATCTCCACAAGACAAAGAGTATTGGCAGCGCTATAAAGCGGCATTTTCATTCCAAGCGGCTTATACCGGCCCAATTACGACCTACTATGGGGACGAGATTGGCGATCAGCTAGAAGGTTTTTCAGATAAAGTTTGGACTGATGACTGTGCAATTAATGGTCTGTGTGATGATCACGTAGCCCGTACTAACGGTAAAGTCGAAGGTGTCACAGCCCAACTCAATGCGCACGAAAAAGACTTAAAGCAATACGTGACAAACTTGATGAAACTGAGAGAAACGCACCCCGCTCTATCACAAGGTAAACGTACAAACCTGATGGCCAATGATGTCGCCTATGTCGATCACAAAGCCTATGAAGGCGATGCTGTTATCTACGCAGTGAACGTTACCAACAAAGAAAAAATCATAAAACTAACCAAAGAAAAAGCAGGCTCCATAGCTGATCTGAAGGATATTGAATCCAAGCAATCGATCTCAGCTATTGATGGTCACTACTCTATAGTTCTAAACCCTTTTGAGGCTCGTTTCTTGTCGATAACACGACCAAATGAAAAAGGTCCTATAGCGGCCATAATGACGACAGGGAATGAGGTTGGACAAGGCTTCATGGCTAAATGTAACAATCCAACGATTAACGCTGAAGGGCCAATTTCAAGTCCACTTTATGTAGTTGGCAATTTTGCTGATTCAGGTTGGAAACACGTAGCTAAACGAGAGTTTGAGTATAAAGGTGAAAACACTTACCAAGTAGTTACTACTGAAAAGCCTGGTAGCTATCGCATGCAATACGCGTCTAAAGCTTGGTCGCCACAGTTTACAGCGGATGGACTCAACCTAAAACTGGGGCAACTAAACTCATTAACTAAAGGTGGTTACGGGCAAGATACTGCTCTTACCATTCGTAATCCAGGGCAGTATGTATGGAGCTTACAATTCGATGAGGCAGGACAACCATTAAAAATTATGGCTTCCAAATGTGCTGAATAACCAAACCTAAGCTCTAAGAACAACCAAATAAAAACCCCTTATTCCTACGAATAAGGGGTTTTCTTTAATCTGCATTGGATATTAAGAGACCATACACGATTAGAACGATATCTACCCCTGCTTCACTTGCAGGTGATTACGGTTATCGCGGCTTTTCTTGATCAGCTCGTTGCTTTCATCCATTTCATCGGATTTCGCAAGGCGATCATAAAGCAACACGTTCACCGTCGCAGCCAAGTTCATGCAGCCCACCGTTGGAACGTACACAACGTGATCCGCTCTATCGGCAACATCTTGAGAAATAGAACCATCTTCAGGGCCAAAGATATAGATAGCGTTTTCTGGGTGTTTAAAACGCGGCAGTGGTGTGGCACCTTCTGCTAGTTCCACACAAACGATCTTAGTTTCAGGATCAAGATTGTCTAAAAACGACTCAACACCGGTCAACGGGATGGTTCGCGCAACACTCTTGGTATCGGTGTGAAATTTAGCGGCTTTTTCGTAGCGTTGCCCTGTGTATTTAACTTCGTCGACTTGGTAACAACCAGCTGCGCGCATAACAGCACCAACGTTTGTCGGGCTCTTTGGGTTAGTTAAACCAATAGTCACATGGCTTTTGTTCATGAATCTTTCTCACTTAACGAATAGACATAGCAGGGTGCTACAAAGCGTCGCATTCTAACAAAGCAGAGTCGAATTCAAAAGCATCGATACAAACTCACTTTTTCGCCCTTAAGCCTCTAGTTGCAAGGCTTCTCACCAAAAAAATCTAACCGTCATCATATTTATAAAACAAAAACACGCTAGGGTAACAATTAAACAACAAGCCCATTTACATTTTGAAACCACATTAATAATGTGTTGAAAATTGCATGAGACAATCACACAGGAAGCGTGACATGACCCTAACCATCAAAAACCGCCTTTATATTCTCTCTTTCATTCCACTGCTATTGATGGCAATCGGGATGATGAGCGTGACGTATATGAAGAGCACCGAGCTAACCGCACAACAAGTAGAATCGACGCGTAACAATATGATGGCGATGAAAGAAAAGGAACTCAAAGCGTATCTGCAAATGGCTCAATCTTCTATCAGCCCGTTCTTGGAAAGAGGTGCAGCATTAGAAGAGGCCTTGCCAACCTTAAGAACACTCGAATATGGCGAATCTGGCTATATCTTTGGCTACGACTCTAAAGGCGTTCGAGTAGTAGTTGGGCAAAACAACGATGGTATTGGTAAAAATTACTATGACCTGCAAGACAAAAAAGGTAATTACCTGATTCGTGACCTAATCAAGAACTCGAAGCTTGGCGAATTCACCACTTACTACTTTCCAAAACTTGGTCAATCTGAAGCCCTACCAAAACTCAGCTACTCGATATTCATCCCACAATGGGACTTAATGCTTGGTACGGGGTTTTATACTGACGACATCGATGCGGTCATTGCAGAAATGAAAGAGAGCTCGAACGCTGCACTACAAAGCTCACTGACTGCCATCGCTATTTTCTGTGGATTAATCGCCCTTGTGGTTGCCGTGTTTGCAGTAGCAGTTAACCGAACAATTATGAAGCCACTTGAGCAGTTTGACCGTTCAATCAGCGCATTCGCGAGTGGCGAAGCTGACTTAACCGCTCGAATGGAAACCTTCAAAGCGCCAGAGTTCACTAAACTGAGCGAGAACTTCAATGCCTTTGTAGCAAGCCTGCAAACCATCATTCGCAGCGTAAGTGATGTGGGTCAGCAAGTAGTAGCCGAGACATCTAGCATGTCTTCGCGCGCTGCGCAGGTTGACGAAATTGCCACAGGGCAACGTGAAGAGACAGAACAAGTTGCAACGGCGATGACGGAGATGACCACAACGGCGCAAGAAATCTCAAGCAACGCAAGTCAAGCGGCCGATTCAGCGAAACTTGCAGAGGGCAACGCAAAAGAAGCGCAGCAAATAGTGAACGCAGCTGCCGATTCGGTTGCAGGCCTGGCGAGCGAAGTATCAGAAGCCAACACCGTGGTGTCTCGTTTAGAGGGCGATGTGCAGAATATCTCCTCTTCGTTGGCGGTAATTCAAGACATTGCAGAGCAAACCAATCTACTCGCATTGAATGCAGCAATTGAAGCAGCCCGAGCAGGTGAACAAGGTCGTGGGTTCGCAGTTGTTGCGGATGAGGTTCGTAAGCTGGCAAGCCGAACTCAAGAGAGCACGGGCGACATTCACAAGATGATTGAGCAGCTCAAAGCCGCTTCAGACGCCGCGGTAAAAGCAATGGATTCAAGCCAAAACCGTAGTGCTCAAACGGTGGAAGAAGCAAACGCTGCTGCCGCGGCGCTGGCGAAAATCCAAGAGTCAATCGATACCATCATGGACATGAACTCGCTTATTGCTACAGCAACTGAACAGCAAAATATTGTGGGCCAAGAGATATCTCAACGCATTGTGGTGATTTCAGATCAAAGCTCGCAATCGGCTGCACTAGCAAACCAAAACCGTGCAGGTAGCCAAAACCTCAACAGTCGTGCCAATGAGCTGTACCACTTGGTGGATCGCTTCACAGTCTAATGTCGAGCAGGTGAACACTCCTCAACGTTCAAAGCTATCCTCTCTAAAGTAATCGGGCTTCAGAATCTCTATTCTGAAGCCCGTTTTTTATCGGTGGAGGCTTTAGGTCATAAACTAATCCAACTGCTCAGAAAGGAAGTCCACCAGCAAGCGCACCTTAGAAGATAAGTTACGATTCTGTGGATAAAGTGCCCAAATACCCTCTTTGTCATCACGATAATCAGACAACACTTCAACCAACTCACCAGACTCAAGGTCTTCACTCACATAATATTCTGGTAATTGCACTAAACCGATGCTTTGCTTGGCTGCATCTAGCAAAGCCAAACCACTATTGCACTTGATACGTCCATTAACTCGCACTGCTCGTGGACGTTTGTTTTCTTTAAAACGCCAATGCTCAAAGCCACCCACTAGACATTGGTGGTTACTCAGCTCCGAGAGTGTATGAGGCTCACCATAGCGTTCGATGTACTCAGGGCTAGCACACACATAAAGTTGTCGTTGAGATAGCTTTTTGGCTACGAGGCTAGAATCTTCTAATCGACCGAGACGAATTGCTACATCAACACCTGAGTCGATAAGATCAAGCTTTTGGTTTGTTAACATAAGTTCTAGTTCAACTTGCGGATACAGTTTTAAAAACTTATGCAGAATCGGAGCCAGTTGACGTTCACCATAAGTCACTGGTGCCGTGACTTTCAAAAGCCCTTTTGGGGTGGATTGCATTTGAGTAACAGCAAGCTCAGCAATTTCTAATCCTTCAACCAATAATTTACATTGTTGGTAATAAAGTTGTCCGGCTTCAGTTAGAGAGACTTTACGTGTAGTTCGATTCAATAGTTTGACCGCTAGGCGCTCTTCTAAGTTAGCCACTCTTCGGCTGATTTGAGCAACTGACGTAGCAAGCTTCTGCGCCGCTCCCGTAAAGCTTTCACGCTCCGCCACGGCAACAAACTCACTTACCCCTTCCCAATTGGCCATACTTTTACCCTATGTTTAACGATGGTTACCCATACAGTGTATTGAAGATATATATCAGTGTCACCTTACTTGATATGCGTTACGCATAAATATTCGCTTAGCCACAACTGATTAAAATAACGCCAACAAATACCTGACATTTCTCAAAACTCCTTACTGAACACTAACAAAATCGTATTGTCCTCTGACACTCATCCAACCACTTAATTGGTAAGTTGGTTCTGTACCGGAACACAGGTACTTCAATAAAGTAAGGGGTACTCCTATGAAAAAATTAATCATACTTGCGTCAACTCTTGTTCTCAGCACTACAGCGTTTGCAGCAACTAAAACAACGATTCAAGAAACAACGCTAAAATCTGATACATTTGTTACTGAAGCGGAAGCATACGATGCAGGCACGAACCTTATGGATGAGTTAAGCGCAAAAACACCTTTTGAGCTTTCAAGAGAACTGCCACAGTTCCAACAAACAACCAAATACGATTCGTTCAAGATTGATGATGCGAATATGGAAGTGAAGAAAATCACTAACATGAGCGGCGACACCCACTACCAAGCGAACGTAAAAGTTGACTACCGTTACACATATAAAGACGGCCGTAGCAGCTAATACCGAACGATTAATTAGGTCTCAAAACCGACCTAGCATCTAAAAGAAAGCCCGTACTCATTGTGAACTGACCCCCAATAGTTGGACACCAATTATTGGGGGTCTTTTTATGTCCAAATATAGCCGAGAGCTAAAATGTATCATTGCTAAGCAATACTTAGATGGCACGTCATCTCTCTACTTAGCAAAACAATATTCAATTTCTTCAAGACAGATACGGTATTGGGCTCAAGTCTTTGCCATCCATGGTACTGATTCATTTTTACCAACTAACCATGCGGCTACTGCTCAGACAAAACGAAAAGCATTGAATTTAATGTGGACGAATGAATGGTCTCTCACGCACACTAGCGCAGTATTAAACCTCTCATCCCCTGGGATACTCTCAGTCTGGCTCAAACGATTTAATGAGCTCGGTATCAAAGGGCTCAAAATGCGCCAGAAAGGAAGACCCTCAATGAAACAGCAACCTCAACGTACCACTAAGCCTGATAATGAAATGACGCTTGAGGAGCTAAAAGAGGAGTTGGTTTACTTACGAACCGAGAATGCCGTTCTAAAAAAGTTGGAAGAGTTGGAGCAGGAAAAAAACCGTCGAACAAAGAAAAAGCGGTCATAGCTCTAACTCTTAAAGGCAAGTACCCGTTGAAGCACTTACTGCACACTCTACAGCTGGCAAAAAGTGTCTTTTATTATCAGGCTCAAACGAGCAAGCGCCCAAATAGCTACGAACGTGAGCTGCGGTTGATAAAGTCAATTTATCATGAGCATAAGGGCCGATACGGCTACCGCCGTATTCACTTGGAATTAAAAAATCAGGGGTTCGTGCTTAACCACAAAACGGTTCAAAGGCTTATGGCTCAGCTCAACCTTAAATCGACGGTCAGGATTAAAAAGTATCGTTCATACCGAGGAGAGTCTGGAACAGCTGCTCCTAACGTGCTTGAAAGAGATTTTAGTGCGACTCAACCCGACGAAAAGTGGGTAACTGATGTCACGGAGTTCAAAGTCAAAGAGCAGAAAGTATACTTGTCTCCCGTTGTCGACTTGTTTACTCAGGAAGTGGTTGCTTATAGAGTGGCCAAAAGTGCCTGCTTGCCGCTAGTCACGGATATGCTGACGGAAGCCATATCAAAGCTTAAACCCAACTCAAAGCCAATTATACATAGCGATCAAGGTTGGCAATATCGCCATCGACAGTATCAAAAAAAGGTAGCGGAGAGTGGGTTAACACAAAGCATGTCGAGAAAAGGTAACTGCTTGGATAATGCGGTTGCTGAAAACTTTTTTGCTTTACTCAAAACAGAGATGTATCACAACCAAAGCTTTGAAGATGCAGATGCTCTGATAGAGCAAATTAAAGAATACATCGAGTACTACAATACCAAACGTATAAAAGTGAAACTAAAAGGCCTGACTCCGATAGAATATCGAACTCAGGCCTTGAAAGCCGCTTAACAGAAATGTCCAACTTTACGGGGTCACTTCA
>NZ_JAKJSX010000003.1:0-635564 GCF_050337435.1 Vibrio satsumensis
AAGCCCATCAACTAGGTTGTTCTCTTAACTCTCGAAAGAGGTAAGAAGAATATGGTGGAGGGAGACGGATTCGAACCATCGAAGGCAGTGCCGGCAGATTTACAGTCTGCTCCCTTTGGCCACTCGGGAACCCCTCCAGGGTGTGTCTTACTCTTCACAAAGTAAGCCTAAATTGATGTTTTCCCATAAGCCCATCAATCAGGTTGTTCTCTTAACTCTTAAAAGAGGTAAGAAGAATATGGTGGAGGGAGACGGATTCGAACCATCGAAGGCAGTGCCGGCAGATTTACAGTCTGCTCCCTTTGGCCACTCGGGAACCCCTCCAGGGTGTGTCTTACTCTTCACAAAGTAAGCCTAAATTGATGTTTTCCCATAAGCCCATCAATCAGGTTGTTCTCTTAACTCTTTAAAAGAGGTAAGAAGAATATGGTGGAGGGAGACGGATTCGAACCATCGAAGGCAGTGCCGGCAGATTTACAGTCTGCTCCCTTTGGCCACTCGGGAACCCCTCCAGGGTGTGTCTTACTCTTCACAAAGTAAGCCTAAATTGATGTTTTCCCATAAGCCCATCAATCAGGTTGTTCTCTTAACTCTTTAAGAGAGGTAAGAAGAATATGGTGGAGGGAGACGGATTCGAACCATCGAAGGCAGTGCCGGCAGATTTACAGTCTGCTCCCTTTGGCCACTCGGGAACCCCTCCAGGGTGTGTCTTACTTTTCACAAAGTAAGCCTAAATTGATGTTTTCCCATAAGCCCATCAACTAGGTTGTTCTCTTAACTCTTTAAAAGAGGTAAGAAGAATATGGTGGAGGGAGACGGATTCGAACCATCGAAGGCAGTGCCGGCAGATTTACAGTCTGCTCCCTTTGGCCACTCGGGAACCCCTCCAGGGTGTTTTTCCTAACTCATAATGGATAGGCTAAAGAGATGTTTTTCCCAACGCATCTCTCAAGTGCGGAGCGCATCATAGCAAACACGTTAAACCTGTAAAGAGTTTTTCTTATGGTTTTGTGTTGAATGCTGCCTTTTTGGGCAAAGATGGCGAAAAGTACGCATATTGCTCGGGAAGTGAACATCTGTACTAAGGTTTACGTATTAATAGGTAACACCTTGAGGTAACTGGCTTTCTGTATTGTGTTTGATTTATGTAATTAGCCAAGAAACGTAAATGGAATTTAATCTAGATTTACACTTCTTGACGTTACAGCATTCATCAGTTGATAGAATACGGTTAATTTCATTTATAGATAATAATACCAATCGTAGTAAATAACATGTCATCCTAGCTTGTTAAAAAGCTCGATAACGGCGTTAGAATTTTTGATTGTAGAATAACTACTTATCGAAAACTCTTCCTTGTTCTCAAGCCTTTTTCCTGCGCTATTTCTGACCGTTTACTTACTGTGATTGGTATAAACTTACTTGCAGACCATTATTATGAAGCGTAAATCTGTTTTAACCCTGCTTAGCTTGTCTATTCTTATGGCGTCTCCAGCCGCACTAGCTAAACGCATGGGCCCTAGCACTGTCACTGTTGTTACTGAGCAAGTTGATATTCACCAAGTTAGCCAATCTCTTTCGTTGGTCGGTAAGTTAGAAGCAGAACAATCTGTGATCATTACCTCTGAAGTAGCGGGCAGAGTTGACTCTATCAACATCAAAGCCAATCAAGATGTCACCAAAGGGCAGATGTTGGTTCAATTAGATGACGACAAAGCAAAAGCTGCAGTTGCAGAAGCGCAAGCGTACCTAAAAGACGAGAAACGTAAGCTAGCGGAATTCCAACGACTAGTGAAACGCAACGCGATCACGCAAACTGAAATTGACGCTCAGAAAACCAATGTAGAGATCGCTAACGCTCGTTTAGCCGCTGCAAATGCCAACCTGAAAGATCTGCACATCAGCGCGCCATTCTCGGGTACTGTTGGTTTTATCGACTTTAGCCGCGGTAAAATGGTGACAGCAGGTACTGAACTCGTGACCCTTGATGACCTGTCAGTAATGCAGTTAGACCTTCAGATCCCGGAGCGCTACCTTTCTAAACTATCTAAAGGTATGAAAGTAACGGCTCGCACCAGCGCATGGGGCGACACTCAGTTTACTGGCACAGTGGTCGGTATTGATTCTCGTATTAACGCTGAAACCTTGAACCTTCGAGTTCGAATCCACTTTGATAACAATAATGATTATCTAAAGCCAGGCATGTTAGTGGCAGCGGATATGGACTTCCCACCAGTGGAAGCGCCAATCATTCCCGTTCAAGCGCTTGAGTATTCAGGTACGAAGCGTTTCGTTTATGTTATCAGCGAAGATAACAAAGCGACTCGTACCGAAGTTTTCTTAGGTGCTCGTATCGACAACGAAGTCGTGATCGACAAAGGCATCGAAATTGGTCAGAAGATCGTGGTGCAAGGTATCGTGAACATGCGTGACGGCGTGTTGGTTCAAGAGCTTGCCGTCAATCGCCCAGTTGATGCTGCGAGTGATAAAAAAGTACAAGAAGGCGCTAACTAATGTTGTTATCTGATGTTTCTGTAAAGAGACCAGTAGCGGCCTTCGTATTGAGCCTACTATTGGTTGTGTTTGGTATTGTCTCTTTCAACAAGCTCGCAGTTCGTGAGATGCCAGATATTGAAAGCCCGGTGGTATCGATCAGTACCCGTTATGAGGGGGCTTCTGCCACTATCATTGAAAGCCAAATAACCTCCAATCTTGAAGATCAGTTATCCGGCATCAGTGGTATCGATGAGATCGAATCCACAACGCGTAACGGCATGTCGCGTATCACGATTACCTTTGAGCTTGGTTACGACCTCAATACCGGCGTGAGTGATGTTCGTGATGCCGTAGCTCGTGCGCAGCGTTCATTGCCCGATGAAGCCGACGACCCCATTGTTTATAAGAACAATGGTAGTGGTGAAGCCTCGGTCTACATTAACTTAAGCTCGACAGAGATGGATCGAACGCAGTTAACCGACTACACCGAACGTGTGTTGATTGACCGCTTTAGTTTGATTTCTGGTGTGAGCTCGGTGGATATCTCAGGTGGCTTGTACAAAGTAATGTACGTCAAGCTGAAACCTGCGCAGATGGCGGGTCGTGGTGTTACTACCTCGGATATAACTTCTGCACTAAACAGTGAGAACATTGAAAGCCCCGGTGGTGAAGTTCGTAACGATGCGATTGTGATGTCGGTTCGTACCGCTCGTTCTTACACTGAAGCGGAAGACTTCGAATACCTAGTCGTTAAACGCGCTTCAGACAATACACCTATTTACCTTAAAGATGTCGCTGATGTTTACATTGGCGCAGAGAACGAAAACTCGACCTTTAAGAGTGACGGCGTTGTTAACGTAAGTATGGGTATTGTGCCTCAGTCAGATGCGAACCCACTTGAGGTGGCTGACTTAGTCCATAAAGAAGTCGAAGCAATTCAAAAGTTCTTGCCAGATGGTACTCGTTTGGCTGTCGACTATGACTCAACAGTCTTTATCGACCGTTCGATCTCTGAGGTTTACAGCACGCTTTTTATCACGGGTGGCTTGGTTATCCTTGTGCTTTACATCTTTATTGGTCAAGCACGTGCGACACTTATTCCTGCGGTAACCGTACCTGTATCTCTGATCTCGTCGTTTATTGCGGCGTACTACTTTGGCTTCTCTATTAACCTGATCACTTTGATGGCACTTATCTTGTCGATTGGTTTGGTGGTTGATGATGCGATCGTGGTAGTTGAGAATATTTTCCACCATATTGAACGTGGTGAATCACCCTTGCTTGCAGCTTATAAAGGTACGCGTGAAGTAGGATTTGCGGTAATCGCAACAACGCTGGTATTGGTGATGGTATTCCTGCCAATCTCGTTCATGGACGGCATGGTTGGCCTATTGTTTACCGAGTTCTCGGTATTGCTCGCTATGTCGGTGATCTTCTCGTCTCTGGTCGCATTAACGTTAACGCCAGTGCTAGGCAGTAAAATCCTAAAAGCGAACGTTAAACCAAATCGTTTTAACCTGTTTGTCGAGCGCGTATTTGGCAAACTTGAGTCTGGATACCGCGCGGTATTGCGCCGTGCTCTAAACTGGCGTTGGGCTGCTCCAATCATCATTATCGCGTGTATGGGTGGTAGCTATGGTTTGATGCAGCAAGTGCCGTCACAACTGACGCCACAAGAAGACCGTGGTGTTATTTTTGCGTTTGTTCGTGGTGCTGATGCAACCAGTTATAACCGTATGTCTGCCAACATGGACATCGTTGAAGAACGCCTAATGCCGCTGCTTGGTCAAGGCTTCTTGAAGTCATTCAGTATTCAATCACCAGCGTTTGGTGGTAATGCGGGCGACCAAACGGGCTTCGTAATCATGATCCTAGAAGATTGGGATGAGCGTGACGTTACAGCACAAGAAGCGTTGAACCAAGTTCGTAAATCTTTAAATGGCATTCCTGATGTACGTGTATTCCCGTTCATGCCGGGCTTCAAAGGTGGTTCAAGTGAGCCTGTTCAATTCGTACTGGGTGGTTCTGATTACACTGAACTTCAGAAGTGGGCAGAGATCTTAAAACAAGCCGCTGAAGACTCTCCAATGATGGAAGGTGCGGATATCGATTACTCTGAGAAAACACCAGAGCTATTGGTAACCGTAGACAAACAGCGTGCAGCTGAGTTAGGTGTGAGCGTTTCGGATATTTCGGATACGTTAGAAATTATGCTGGGGGGGCGTAGTGAAACCACCTTCGTTGATCGTGGTGAAGAGTACGACGTGTACCTGCGTGGTGATGAGAACAGTTTTAATAACGCGAACGACTTAAGCCAAATCTACATGCGAACTCAGTCTGGTGAGTTGGTTACACTCGATACGCTGACGCACATTGAAGAAGTCGCTTCATCGATTCGTTTGTCGCACTACAACAAGCAGAAATCGGTGACCATTAAAGCGAACCTAATGGAAGGTTACACGCTGGGTGATGCACTCGACTTCCTTGATGAACAAGCGATTGAGCAGCTACCGGGTGATATTTCAGTGAGCTACTCAGGCGAGTCAAAAGACTTCAAAGAGAACCAATCGAGTATCTTAGTGGTGTTTGCGCTAGCGATGTTGGTCGCGTACTTGGTACTGGCCGCGCAGTTTGAAAGCTTCATTAACCCACTGGTGGTAATGTTCACCGTACCTATGGGTATCTTCGGTGGCTTCTTAGGTTTGGTGTTGATGAGTCAAGGGCTCAACGTCTACAGCCAAATTGGTATGATCATGTTGATCGGCATGGTTACCAAAAACGGTATCTTGATCGTGGAGTTTGCCAACCAACTTCGTGACCGTGGTATTGAATTTGAAAAGGCGATCATTGATGCTTCGGCTCGACGCTTACGTCCAATCATGATGACAGCTTTCACGACATTAGCAGGTGCCATCCCATTGATTACCTCAACAGGCGCAGGCTATGAAAGCCGAGTGGCTGTGGGTACGGTTATCTTCTTCGGTATGGGCTTCGCGACACTGGTAACTCTGTTCGTAATCCCTGCGATGTATCGATTGATTTCTGGCTCAACACGCTCTCCGGGTCACGTGGAAGCGGAGCTTAATAAAGAGCTTAGCCATGACAACGTGGGAAGAACCAGTCACGGTTAATGAGCACGGAATAGTGTAACAATATTGAAAAGCCTGCGTTTGCTCCTAGCGAATTGCAGGCTTTTTTTGTATAACACACAGAGCTCAACGAATTAATACAAGAAAACAAATACCAAAGGAAAGTAAAGTGGCTGAATTTAAATACAAAGATCTTTCTCAAGAAGAACAAGATAAGCTGGATGCAGCAACCTTTCGTCGCCTGTTAGCACACCTAGATAATAATAAAGATGTTCAGAACATCGATCTGATGATCTTGGCTGGTTTCTGCCGTAACTGTTTCAGCAAATGGTACAAAGCGGAAGCTGAGCAACAAGGCTTGGACTTGGATATCGATGACGCTCGTGAACGCGTATATGGCATGACTTACGATGAGTGGAAACAAAACCATCAGCCTAAAGCGACGCCTGAACAACTAGCAGCATTTGAAGCGAAGCAAAAACCAGAATAGAACTGGCTAATTTGGTTATCAAAGATATAAAAAAGAGCCCATCAAGGGCTCTTTTCTACTTCGAACTATCGGCTGATATGAACTTAAGCCAGTTCACCCGTCTGCGAGAAAGCTTCTAGCTTTGCCGCGTACGGTTGTAGGTCACCGATATTCAGATTTACCCACTCGTCATTGAAGTAAGTGTCTAGGTAACGCTCACCGCTGTCACACAGTAAAGTTACGATCGACCCTTTCTCGCCACGCGCTTTCATTTCACTGGCTAGCTGAAGCACACCGTACATGTTAGTACCGGTTGATGCGCCAACCTTGCGGCCAAGAATGTCAGATAACCAATGTGTCGTTGCGATACTTGCGGCATCTGGGATTTTACGCATTTCGTCAACCACACCAGGAATGAAGCTTGGCTCTGCTCGTGGGCGACCAATGCCTTCAATCTTGCTGAATGTACTGCCTTTCACGTTCGCATTGCCGGTTTGGAAGTATTCGTGGAATACAGAGTTCTCAGGGTCGACAACACAAAGCTTAGTTTCATGCTGTTGGTAGCGAATGAAGCGGCCGATAGTTGCAGAAGTACCGCCAGTACCTGGGCTCATTACTACCCAAGCTGGAACTGGGTGATCTTCCATCTGCATTTGATTGAAAATCGAGTTAGCGATGTTGTTGTTACCACGCCAGTCGGTTGCGCGCTCAGCGTAGGTAAATTGGTCCATGTAGTGACCATTCAGCTCTTCTGCTAAACGACGAGACTCATCGTAAATTTCATCTGATCGGTCAACAAGGTGCGCTTGGCCGCCGTAGAATTCAATCTGCTCAATTTTCTTCTTCGCTGTGCACTTTGGCATTACTGCAATAAATGGCAGGCCAAGTAGGCGAGCAAAGTACGCTTCAGATACCGCAGTGCTGCCTGATGAAGATTCAATGATTGTTGTTTCTGGGCCAACCCAACCGTTACAGATAGCGTATAAGAAGAGAGAACGCGCTAAGCGGTGCTTTAAAGAGCCTGTAGGGTGTGTGCTTTCATCTTTAAGGTAAACATCAATGCCTTCGATACTTGGTAGATCGAGCTTGATAAGGTGCGTATCCGCTGAGCGTTGGTAATCCGCTTCAATTTTACGAATCGCGTTGTTAATCCATTGATGGTCAGTGCACATAAGCGTTCTCCTGATCGAGTGTAGGAATTCTTTGTAATTGGTATGGTTCTAATTTATCTATAATTCGAGAGAAAAACTTTGCCATATTTGCTTTGTTTTGCTTAAATTGTAGAAAATTATTCTCTTTAAATTCGATTTGGTGAAAGTGTGATTGATGCTGTAGACAAAAAAATATTAGGGTTACTGCAAGAAGACAGCACGTTGTCATTGAACGATATTTCTGAAGCGGTCAATCTCACCACAACGCCCTGTTGGAAAAGGCTTAAGCGCCTTGAAGAGAACGGCATTATTGAGAAAAGAGTCGCGTTACTGAACCCGGAAAAATTGGACCTTTCCTTTACCGCGTTCGTATTGGTGAAAACCAGTGATCATTCTCATGAGTGGTATGGGCGTTTTGTGAATACCGTGTCGGAATTTCCAGAAGTGATGGAGTTCTATCGCATGGCTGGCGAATATGATTATATGATGAAGGTTCAGGTTAAAGACATGAAGTGCTTTGATGATTTCTACAAGCGCTTGGTGAATAGTATTGATGGTATCTCTAATGTGACCTCGACATTTGCGATGGAACCATTGAAGTACACGACAGCATTGCCGCTTTAAGCTACGCCTAGTTACTCATTAACTATCATGTCAGTTTAGATATCGTCCCTGCGATAAAGAAAAGGATTATTCATGTTTGCAAAAGTATCTACCGCTATCCAACTAGTATTGGCGATCGCCATTTTTTACCTTGGCTACACCATTTACTCATTCACCAATAAAGTCGGTGATATTGTCGATACCTATCCGCAGGTTATTGAGGATTTATCGGTATTGACTAAAGGTCTTAAAGTTGAAGAGTGGCTAGAGTTTGCATCTCATGTCGACGAGCTAGCCCCTCGAGTTTTAGATACTGTCGAAGAGGTGAGAAAGACCATCGATGACGTGAATCAAACCGTAGCGTCGGTCGACAACAAAATCCCTGCGATATTAGATGAAGTTAAAAATGTTCGAACGGAAGTTGAGCAGGTAAGAACTGATGTTATTCCACCAACATTAACTGAGTTAAAACGATATCGCGTCGACGTAATGCCACCAATGCTTGCGGAAAGTAAGTCTTACCGTGAACAGACTATTCCTGTCATTGTCACTGAATCTGAAATGCTACGAGCGGAAGTTCCGGGTATTTTGGCACAAGCTAATTTGTTAGCTGATAAGAGTAAAGAGCTCGCTCAGGGAGCCGCAGAAGGGGCGGTGAAAGGCGTAGTGTTATCACCATTTAACTTATTGCGAGATGCGGGGGATGGTATAAAAACTCGCGTACAAGGCGAGTTTGAACCCGCAGAATAGGGGAGTTAGGGCTTGGTTTTCTAGTTTGGTGAGTTGTCATATTTAATAGAAAGAGGCTAGGTGTGACACCTAGCCTTTTTCTATTTTGATGTGGCTTGTTTATTCAATTTAGAAGTAATTATTCGTCACTTAGTAAAACGCATCACACCTTCTTGTACTGCCGTCGCTACTAGCTCACCTTTTTGATTGAAGATCTCGCCGCGCACTAGGCCGCGAGTGTTCGCTGCCGTTGGGCTTTCAATCGCATAAAGCAGCCATTCATCCATCTTGAATGGGCGGTGGAACCAGATCGAGTGGTCAATCGTCGCCACTTGGAAGTTTGGCGTCATGATTGAAACTTCATGTGGGTGAAGCGCCGTCACCAAGAATCCCCAATCCGATGCGTAAGCAAGCAGGTATTGGTGAATGAGTTGGTTATCTGGCAACGCACCATTCGCTCTCACCCAAAGATACTGCTTTGCTTCGGTCTTTTTAGGCTTCAGCGGATTAACGACAGTAACAGGGCGCATCTCAATCGGCTTTTCGCCACAGAAAGTCTTACGCAGTTTCTCTGGTAAGAACTCAGCAATATGACTCGCTAGCTCAGTTTCAGAGGCAAAGTTCTCTGGCCCTGGGATGTTTGGCATTTCATTCTGATGTTCAAAACCTGGAGCATCACCATGGTAAGAAGCCGTGAGATAGAAAATAGGGCGGCCATTTTGAATCGCTTTAACACGGCGCGTGCTGAAGCTGCGTCCATCTCTTAGGTTCTCAACATCGTAAATAATTGGCTTTTCAGGATCGCCGGGAAATAGAAAATAACTGTGGAACGAGTGAACACTACGGTCATCTTGAACAGTATAACGGGCAGCGGAAAGCGCTTGTCCCAATACCTGACCGCCGTATACCTGTGGCAGACCGAGGTTCTCACTTTGCCCACGGAATAAACCTTCTTCCAGTTTCTCTAGCTGAAGTAAACTTAGTAATTCTTGTAAAGGTTGACTCATCGCCAGCATTCCTCTTCGTAAAATGGGTGTCAGATTATGGTGCTAATCATTTAGCTTAGTCAGATATCTGTCAATAAATCATAGGGTTTCAAGACAGAATATGAAAGCTCTCTTATAATTGGTGGGTAGATTTGCCGAGTCCGGCAAACATGTTGAGAGAAATTGAATATGAAAAAGGCTCTAATTTTTATTACGTCTTTAGTATCGTTTGGCCTACTTGTTGGTTGCCAAGCAACATCAGAAACGAACACTTCTCAGGAAGTGGTTGCAGAGAACGCTCAAGTGATTTCAGGAACAGTAAGCTATCGCGAAAGAATTGCATTGCCCGAGAATGCAGTGGTTACCGTAACGCTAGAAGATATTTCACTGGCTGACGCACCATCGACCGTTATCGCGACTCAAGAATTCACTACTGATGGTAAGCAAGTACCGTTCGCATTCGAGTTGAGCTACGACAACAACAAGATTCAACCGAACCACCGCTACAACATGCGCGCAACGATTCATGTTGACGGCAAACTGCGTTTCACAACTGACACAATTAAGTCAGTGATTACCGATGTAGAAAACACGCAACAAGCAGATCTACGCTTGGTTGGTGTTCGTTAATTAGAAATGGATGCCAATATTAAGGCATCTTGGTTAGTTAGTTAGTTAGTTAGTAAGTTGATTAGCTAATTCGTCTACTCGCTAACTAGGTGATTAGTGGCAGCTCTAGGGCTGCCATTTGTATATTCTGAGTTTAACCTTTCCTGCATCACTCACTTCAATCCCTTCTTCGACCAGATACTTCTTCTGGCGGTCAAACGAATCACCTTTCAAAGATATCTCGCCCTTACTGTTGATCACTCGATACCAAGGCAGTTTGCTACCTTCTGGTAAGTTACCTAATGCTTTACCGACATGTCGTGCATACCCCGGAAAACCTGAAAAACGTGCTATGTCTCCATAAGTTGTTACTTTTCCATATGGAATTTGGTGAATCACTGCAAAGATTTGGGGCAAAAATTGGTCCATACTAAAAATTCCTAGTTCATTAATACCACGGATCGGTAGAAGGAGAGGGCTATGGTATTTTCAACGTTTCAGTTCTTGATAACCACATTATTAGCGGTTGTTTGCGCGAGAGCAATCAGTTTAAGTGAGGGAGACATCCCTGTGCTTGCAATGGTAATTCCTGCTTTATGGATTTTACCGCAGGGGGGCATAGCAGGATTAGCTTTGCTTATTTCCATGACCACTTATGGTCTAACCCTTCCTTTGCAGCCCATTACGCTGTCTGTCAGTGCATGGGTACTATTTCCGCTATTGATGGTGGTCTTCTCAAGACGCAGTAGTTTGTCAGTCGTGATTATTTCCGGCTTGATTGTGACTACTTTGCAGGTCGGGATCATGGTCACGCAATCAGCAGGCAAGCTTGAAGGCGTCCCGTGGGTTACCACACTTCAGACCTTATCTATCATCGTAATTTGGTGGGCAGCCAATCATCTTAAGCCAGCCAGCCGACACAGCTGGTGGTCATTAGGCTTAATACTTCCATTATGGATAGCCGATTTACCTTATGCTGCTTTGGTGGCCTTGTGTATAACGGGCATCATGGCATCAATGGAAACGCTGACGCGCTTGAAAGCGTTCCGCTGGAATAAGCTACTGTGTTGGACACTGCCAACGGTCGGTTTTGCGGCTTTGGTGATAACCCCAAGCATTGAAGTACCAAGCCCTGTCTTTGTGGTGTGGTTGTGTCTATTAGGCACCGCGTGGATGACAGACTACATCATTCGTACAGAAGATAACGAAGACATCGATGTCTAGTTCTTCAGCAATCCAAACCTTCCAAATGCAGGTAAATGGTGAATTTACCTGCGATTTTCTAGTGGTTTGAATAAAGGATAAGCACTTAGACCGCAATTGTTCAAAAATAGGGTGGAAGGGCTTGCAATGGTTGCTGTGATGCTTAATAATCCAATCACTCTTTGAGGCAAGCCTCTAAGAAAACGAATCTATGGGGGCCTGGTCCTCCCGCAACAATAGCTCGTGAACTCGGTCAGGCCTGGAAGGGAGCAGCCGCAGCGAGTGACTTGTGTGCCGGGATGTGGCTGGGTTCCCACCCCTTAAAAAAGCCGCTCTTAATGAGCGGCTTTTTGCTATCTGAAGCTTAATTTTATCTTGTTTATGACTAGACGTGCGAAAATATCAGTTTTTGAGGAAACGGTTATAAACAAACAGCAACACGAATGCGCCAAGCGTTGCGGTTATAATACTACCGATGTTAATGCCGTCGGCACTGCCGAGGCCGATGAAGCTCCCTAAAAAACCACCAACAAAGGCACCAGCAATACCTAGAACCATGGTGGCGATCCATCCACCACCATCGTTGCCCGGCATTAGCCACTTAGCTAGCGCCCCTGCAATCAACCCAAGAATAATCCAAGATATAAACCCCATAACTTCTCCTTACTCATTATTGTGTTAGGTGTATGTCGTCACACATCTATGGTTACGTTTAAATCATAGACCATGAATCAAAGCTCGATTTAACTAACTGATGACCATTGCGATGTAACCCAGAATAAGAACCAATACCGATGTTAAAGCGTAGGGCACAGGATAGCCGATCGCTGGCATGTCACTGTGACTGGCATCTTGTGCGCCTTTCATTGCAGGCGTACTGTTCCTGCCTCCGGCACAAGCGCCAGCTAAAATTGCAGGATTCATTTTGCGGAAATATAAGCCGTACAACCAAGCTAATAAGGGTGGTACTAAAGCAGCTGTCACCCCGAGCAAAGCTATCTTGATGACAACGATGCCTTGAAAAGAGGCCAGTATTTTGGGGCCTACCGTCGCTGCCAATACAGCAACAAACAGATTTAGGCCGATGTCTTGAAGAAAGCTTCTTGCTCCCTCGCTCATAGGGCCGCCAAAACTTGGATTTCGCGTGCGTAGGAAAGAAAAAATGATCCCGGTGAGCATACATCCTGCCGAGGTTCCCAATGCAAATGGAATACCTGCGACTGTGACACTTAAATGGCCGAAGACATAACCAATTAATAAAGAAACGGCGAGATAGAAGGTTTCTGTGACGGTACTCTCGACGATGGGTACACTGTTCAACTTAGTGGCTGTTTGTTCTACACACCACTGAGAGCCGGCAATTCGAACCACATCGCCAACTTCGATCTGGGTTTGTGGTAATAGAGGTTGCTGGTGGCCTTGTCTGAAGACTGCTTTAAAGTAAACACCAAAACCGACTTCGGAATGTAACTGCGCTATCGTTTTTCCTGCATGTTCGGACTTCCCAACGTGAATGTCCGCTACTTCGATATCGACATTTCTAGCTCGTGGTTCATCGACTTCATTTCCGATATCAGCTTCACCTTCCGCAATCAAGACGCGATATTCTCCGCGAATGCCAATAACATCATTTAACTCAAGCATTGGGTTATCAGAAGCATCAATGACTTGCTCACCTCGAACCACTTTAAGCACGGCCGCATCAGGAAACTTCTGATACAACTCTTGCACTGAACGGCCAACTAACTCTTGGTGTGTGACTTTATAGGCACGAACATCAATCGGTAAAACACCCACATCTGAAAAACCAAAGGTGCTTGGGAGTTTTTCATTGTCGTCCCCTGTGGAGAATTCGGCCTCTGCCTGTTTACCTGCTTTGACGGGGTCAATTCCAAAGAGAGAAGGGAGGTACTTAATGAACAAGATGATGAGGACGGTCGACAGGACATAGCTTATCGCGTAACCCGCCGCGATATTGGCACTGACCTGATCAATGCTCATCCCTTCCGGTGGAGTAAATGCGCCTGAGCTAATTGCTGACTGCGCTACGCCCATTACTGCCGTCACTGTGTAACTGCCAGAAATGATGCCCGCGGCATAGCCGGGCTCAAGGCCCATGAGCTTGGCGCCGATGACAACAATCGCAAAATTGCTGAACACGACAATTAAACCGATCACGACAAAGTCGATCCCTCCTCTGGCGAGACCGGAAAAAAATTGCGGCCCCACTTTCATCCCAATTGCGTACATGAACATCATTAAGAAAATGTCGGAGACCAATCCTGGTTCTTCAATTTTTAGTCCATAAACTGAGAAGGACGTTAGTGCGATACCAACGCCAACGATTAGGGTGCCAGCTGTTGTGCCTAAGCTCACACCTTTAAAAGTGAGTCGACCAAGTGGATAACCAATGGTGAGTGATAGAAAGAGAAATACAAACGGGTTCTCTGACAAGTAACTAAATAGAAAGGACATAATGTCACCTGCTAACTTGTTGATATAAGGGCAAGGAACCATGAAGGCTCCTTGCTTTAAGTAAGATGGGACAATTAGCTGTGATTAAAGTTACTCGACTCGTCAGCGTCGCTACCATTGACGACCGGGTGTTTGTCAAAGAAATCAACGCAGTGTTGTAAGTCGGAAATCAAAAGGTCAGCCATATCACGACTAAAACCATGACGAACCAAAATACGCATGATTACCAGATCTTCACGCTCGGCGGGCATCGCATAAGCGGCAATTTGCCAACCACGAGATCGGATGCGATCCGAAAGATCGTAGAGGTTAAAGCCTGGATTTGCGCCATCTTTAATTGACCAACTTAAGGCAGGGATGCCACCGTGGCCATCGTAGATGATGTGAAAGATACCCATCTTTTCAACTTCTTTGGCAAGGTAACGAGCCGTGTCATAACAAGCATCATGGATCTTACGGTAGCCCTCTTTACCAAGACGTAAAAAGTTATAATATTGCGCAACGATTTGACCACCAGGGCGGGAAAAATTGAGCGCAAAGGTCGGCATGTTGCCACCGAGGTAGTTGACGTTGAAAATCAAGTCTTCATGCAGAGCATCCGCATCTCGCCAAACAACCCAGCCAACACCAAGTGGAGAAAGACCAAATTTATGCCCAGAAGCATTAATGGATTTGACCCTTGGCAAACGGAAATCCCACACTAAATCTGGGTCGCAGAATGGGGCGAGAAAGGCACCACTTGCACCATCAACGTGAATCGGAATATCTAATCCGGTCTCTTCTTGTAGTTTATCTAACGCTTCGTGTACCGCTTGTACTGGCTCGTACTGGCAAGTAAAGGTCACGCCTAGTGTCGGGACGACACCAATCGTGTTCTCGTCACAACGTTTGATTACTTCCTCTGGGGTCATGATCAGACGATCACCTTGCATTGGGATTTCGCGAAGTTCAATGTCCCAGTAACGGGCAAATTTATGCCAACAAACCTGAACTGGACCACAAATAAGGTTAGGACGGTCAGTTGGCTTACCTTGCTTCTTCATTTTCTCACGCCAAGCCCATTTAAGCGCCATACCACCAAGCATTGCGGCTTCACTTGAGCCAGTTGTTGAACATCCCATTGGATTTTCAGCGTTAGGTGCATGCCAAAGATCGGCGAGCATATGTACACATCGAGATTCGATTTCTGCCGTTTGTGGGTATTCATCTTTATCGATCATGTTTTTGTCGATGCATTCATCCATCAATTTATGGACTTCGTCTTCGACCCATGTTTGACAGAAGGTCGCAAGGTTCTGACGTGAATTGCCATCTAGCATTAGTTCATCATGCACGACTTGGTAAGCATGAGCGGGTGCATGCTCTTGCTCTGGGATTCGATACTTGGGCATAACAACGGAAAGATCTTTGGAAGAATAAACATCATCTAAGAGTGAACCACGAACAGTCGATTTTTTATGAAGAGGCATGGTGAATCCTTTATCTTATTGAATTTATTTTACTTATTGCTATTGAAATATCAGTAAATAGCAATATTGGCAGCTAAATAAACATAGCAGAATTTTATAAAAATTCAGCTTAAATAAGAGTCTGGTTGCTTATTTCACGTTGTTTTATCTTGTTTTGTGCACGGTAAAACAAATATTTCAAAAGTACACTGTGTGGTGAAAAAACGGAGTTGTCATGATGAACTTTATGTGAGTGTTGATGCTTATCTTTTAGTGTTGTAAATTTTGGATATATAATCTTGTCGGCTGATTATAATTTGGTCATTCTACGATGTTAAATTTTTAATCCTCTCAATTCGCAGGCAAAACAACCGCAGACGCTTCTTCCTCTGAATCTTCTTTGTCTTCGACTTGTTCAGCTACCCAATCAATCGTCTTTGTTAGATAGAGCTTGTTGGTTTCGGTATCGCACCAACGCTTTGATAATCCTCTACGATTAAACTCACTGCCAATCGCCGCAAGTGTTTGGTTGCTCGAGCGCCCGTAATACAAGGTGTCACACAGTTCTAGGTTAGACATAGATTGTGGATACGTATTAACTGAAGAGGCGTTCATGCTGAGAGCTTTGGATTGATTGTGTGTACACCCAGTTAGGCTGAAGAAAAAGAGAAGGATTAGCGTGTTTTTCATAGTGTATCAGGTCTATTGCCGATGATTAGAAGACAGTATTGCCATGACTTCTTTACTAATTTGTCAATTTATTGCCAACTCGGGGCATACCTAGACTTTCCTCTCAGTTAGAAAGCAATATCGCGAGGGCCTAAAGCAACGATAAGAGCAGTATTAACAAACAAAAGCGCAATTTTGTACAAAAGTTGAAAGAGCCTATAGAGTAGACTGATAAGTCGCTCGATAATTAACAGGCTTGGGAATCGTTATGGAGAACAAGAAACGCTCTAAAGAAAAGACCGAATATAAGATAACGGAAGAGTTCGGTGGCCTTGAAATCCTTAATGCTGAATACGAGAAGCAGAACTTCTCGCGCCATAGCCATGAGGGCTACACGCTTGGGGTTATTGAGCAAGGCGCTCAGCGTTTCTATCGAACGGGCGGACATCATATTGCACCACAAGATGCGATTATTCTCGTGAATGCCGATGAAGTTCATAGCGGGCACTCTGCCACAGAAGGCGGTTGGGCGTATCGAGCGATGTATCCACTCCCAGAGCAACTTGCCAAGATCACTCAAGAGTTAAACTTACCTAACTACGGTGCACCATACTTCCCAAGAGCGGTTGTAGAAGACCCTGAGCTCGCCAATCAATTGAGATTAGTCTTCAACACGATTGATGAGTCTGATAACCGCTTATTAAGAGAAACATTGATGTATGGGATGTTGGTTAAACTGATTAGCCGACACGGAAAATCGCCGCTTAAACCCCAACTAGATGGAAAAACTCAGCGCCAACTTGTCTTAGTGAAAGAGTTCTTAGATGACTTTCCACAAGCTGATGTGTCCTTAGAGGAGCTGTCAAAGTTAGCGGCTTTGAGCCCGTATCATTTAGTACGTTCCTTTCAAAAAGAGTTTGGTCTTCCGCCGCATGCGTATCAGATCCAATCTCGGCTAAGGCTTTCGCGTAAGTTATTGAAACAAGGACATACCATTTCAGATACCGCTCAAGAATGTGGCTTTCATGATCAAAGCCATTTTCATCGACACTTCAAAAAGGCCAATGGCTACACGCCGGGGCAATACGTCAAAATGCTCTAAACTTGCGTGGCTAAGGCATGGCTAACTTGTGTTAAGTGCGGCTAAGGTACGGTGAATTGGGGCATGAAATTGAGCAAGTTTGTACAATCGAACCGACTCAACTCCTCTTACATTGAATAGCCAATGTGAGAGAAAAAAGAATTATATGGATAGTGAAACAATGGATAGACGAACACAGTTATGGAAGGGCGTTTTAGCGGGAATGCCTTTGAGTATTGCGGTAATCCCTTGGGGAATTCTAGCCGGTTCATATGCGATAGATGCCGGATTGAATCAACTTCAAGCGCAAGCGATGTCGGCTATTTTGTTCGCAGGGTCGGCACAACTTGTTGCTGCAGGCATGTTCAAAGCGGGTATTGGCTTAGGTACTATGCTTCTGACCACACTGTTCATTACCTCAAGGCACTTTTTATACAGTGTATCGATGCGCGACAAAATCAGTCACCTTCCTGTGCGCTGGCGCCTATTACTTGGATTTTGGCTTACCGATGAGCTGTTTGCGATTTGCAGTGGGCAATCTCAGCAGGAATTTAATCGTTGGTACGCAGTTGGTGTAGGTGGGGTATTTTACTTTGTTTGGAATATTGCGAGCTTTGTTGGCATTGTCGCCGGTAGTCAAATTCCGTCACTCAACGAAATTGGGCTCGACTTCGCGGTTGCAGCAACCTTTATCGCTTTGGTTTTTCCATTAATCCGCACTCTACCCGTCGTGGTATGTGTGGTTGTTTCTCTGGTCACTTCGGTTGCCATGTCGGTTAACAATATTGAGGGTGGACTAATGATTGCAGCGATTGCCGGTATGTTAGCGGGCTTTTTCAGCGAATCTTTCCAAGAGCGAAGCAACGGTAACAAGACAATCGTAGAGGGGAAATAGAGATGATTTGGTTAACGATATTACTCATGACTGCGATTGTTTTCTTTAGTCGGTATCTGTTTTTAGAACCTGCAATCCCGCTTCGGCTCAATCAAACCGCAAGACGCCTATTACGCTATTCAAGCCCAGCGGTACTGACAGCGATTTGGGGACCCATTGTATTTGCTCCTGAACAAACATTTTGGCCAAGCCTTGAAAACCCATACTTGATAGGTGCGGTGGTGACTGGCTTGCTGATTTGGAAAACAGGCAATGTGCTGTTAACGATCGGCGTCAGCATGGCGGTGTTTTTGTTCTATAACCTCGTTGCGGTTGATTACCTTTTCTCTTGAGCTTCAATTTAGGTTTTATGTTTCTCCCATGATTTAAAGGCTATATAAATATGATTACTTGTTATGTTCGATATGTGATTGATCCTAAGAAGGTAAATGAGTTTGAGGCATACGCAAAAATGTGGATTCCTTTGGTCGCTAAATTTGGAGGCCAACACAATGGTTATTTCTTACCGTCGGAAGGGGCGAACAATATTGCCTTGGCGCTGTTTACCTTTGAAAGTTTGGCTGCTTATGAAGAGTATCGAATTAAGTCGCTGAGCGATGCTGAGTGTATTAAAGCGTTTGAATTTGCAGACGAAGTGGATTGCATCGTGAGTTATGAACGCAGTTTTTTTAGACCTGTTTTAGAGTGATAGACCTTGCAACGTATAGCGTGGTGGCATCTAATGTACTGATTCACTGTTTGTGTGTTTAGGTTTTGGTAAGGAGTTAGTTTGGCTAAGAAATATTATGTGGTTTGGAACGGTCGCACACCGGGTATTTTTACCACTTGGAACGAGTGTAAAGCGCAAGTTGATGGCTTTGCTGGTGCGAGATATAAATCGTTTCCAACACTAGGCGAGGCTGAGTCTGCTTTCGGCGGTAAAACGTCGTCTGCGTCAGGGTCTACGGCTACAAAGCCAAGCTCTACGAGTAAGTCGACGAAAGCAAAGGTGCCGCCTCTTTCAGAGCAGCAAATCACTGATATGCCTTTTGATATCAAGATCTTTACCGATGGTGCTTGTGAGCCAAACCCTGGTGAAGCAGGGACGGGGTTGGCGGTTTACCAAAACAACCAATTAACAGAATTGTGGTATGGCTTGTATCAGCCTGTTGGTACCAACAATACCGCCGAGTTACATGGCCTTAAACAGGCGTTTTTACTCGCAAAAGAGAAGTTAAACTCAGGTTTGTCTGTTGCGATTTATTGTGACTCTAAGTACTCGATAGATTGTATTACTAAGTGGGCAACTGGTTGGGAGAAAAAGGGCTGGACGAAGTCGGGCGGCGAGATCAAAAACCTCGATATTATTAAACCTGCCTATGCGCTCTACCAAGAACTGGCTTCAAAAATTACCATCTACCATGTGAATGGGCACGTTGGTATTGAAGGTAACGAATTGGCCGACAGAATGTCGATTGTGGCTATTTCATCGCAAGAGCAACAACTGACTCAATATCGTGATATCGAAGATATTGAATCTATTTTGGCACTGCGAGCTGGCTAGCTAGGCATTCTTAATGAACAGCTAATAAAAGTTACTGAAAACCGAAGATCTCATAATTAGGTAGAAGATGCTAAATTGAGCGTTACATTTGAAGTTGATGTAGCGCTTTGCTTTTCTTGTGGAAGCTGGTGGTGCTTAGTTTCTTAAGTGTTAATTAGTTGCCTTAGTAGTAATTAGCTACTTTAATTAGCTACTATTGAGCCGGGTCTTCTATCCAGCGAGATAATTGCTGAGCTTGTTTTATCGAATTAAAACTGTCCTTCACTCTCTGACGTGCCTTTAATCCCATTGACGTTTTATCATTGCTGCTCAACTGTGCAAAACGCTCAATCGCTTCTCTTAATTCCTCAACGTTCTTTTCGTTAACCACAAAACCGGTTTCAGGTGAGACGATCTCTTTGCATCCCATGATGTTGGTCGTAATGACGGGTGTGCCTACGGCCATCGCTTCTTTTAAAACGAGTGGTCCGGTATCCACACATCCTGTTTCAGAAAAGCAGAATGGTGCGATTAGGCTCTCATAGTTCGACAGTTTCTCTTTCACCCACTCGTTAGGTTTGGCGCCAAGAAAGGTCACGTTTCGAGTGAGCCCTTGCTCTTTTACCTGCAGTTTTAATTGTTGCTCTAAATCACCAGTACCGATGATATCAAGATGAATGTCAAGAGGTTGGGCTATCGGTGCTAATGCATCAATAAGGTGGTGGAGACCTTTTTGTTCAACTAACCGGCCAAGGAAAACAAAGCGAAGTTGTTTCGTTTCAGTTTTTGGATTGAGTTGGAATTGTTTGGTATTTACTCCGCAGTGTAGGAGCTTAACGTTTCCTTTCGCCATAGTATTGAAGTCCGCGAGCATGTCTTTGCAGACAGCGACCACAAAATCACTCGAAGAGATTTTCTGTTCAATATCATAAGCAAACTCGTAAACATCGTGGCCATGAGCGACAAACGAGCAAGTAATATTGAGAAGCTTTGCTGCTACGATAGCGTGAGCTGTGGTGTGCTGACAGAAATGTGCATGAACGTGTTCTACGTCTTTTTCTGCGAGTTGCAGTGCTAATTTGAATCCATAAGCGAACAGTGACTTTTTAGGCATACTGGTTTGCTTAGAAATAAATGAGATAGCTTTGAACAACCCTAGCCAGTTAATGTGGGTCACTTTACCCATCTGAACGTCTTTGCCAATTTCGACAATGTCGTAGTCAAATTGTTTTTCGCTGTTTTCAATTTTGAAGGTCATGACACAGACATCGTGTCCACAATCTTTCAAGGAGTCGACTTCTGTTTGAATGAAGGTCTCACTGAGTACAGGGTAGGTTGGCGCCACAAATGCTACTTTCTTCATTCCTTACTCCTCAAATCCATATGATTAAAGCGATCAAGCCAATGTAATAACCAATAAAGCAAGATACGAACCAAGATCTAATCGTAGCTTGGGTGGGCATTTCAATGGTTTTTTGAAGGCTACCCACCTAGAAGTGTCCCGTTTTCTCAAATTGATAGTCAAATTGAAGTTGTAGGTTTTTCGACCTGATGCGTTTTGTCGTCATTTTGGGAATGGACGCGTAGGTGGCTGATCTAGAAATGATTTTGTAGCTAGAAACTCTCGGCATAGAACATGCAACGTCAGCCATATAACGTATAAATCTGAGGGCGTCATTATGGCTAAAGTAAGTGTTGTTATTCCTACCTACAACTGCTTGGATTACCTGCCGAAAGCAATTGGCAGCGTACTAAAGCAGACTCATCAAGATGTTGAGCTCATTGTCATTGACGATAACAGTAACGATGGAACGTCTACGTATCTCGCGTCGATAGACGATGAACGCATTATTACCTTATCCACTTTGGGTGTTGGCGCACCTCATGCAAGAAACCTTGGAATAGCGAAAGCAACGGGTAAATACATTGCTTTTTTAGATGCTGATGACTTCTGGCTACCCGAAAAACTCGAACACCAACTCGAATTTCACCAACGATACCCAGACCTCGCGATGAGCTTTACCAATTACGAACATCTCACTGAAGACTACCAAGTGATAGTCGATTGCTTTAGTTATTGGTCGCAGTTTCAAGATCAAGACGAGCTGTTCATCAATATCGAGAAGCCTTTAGAGTTCATTATTGAAAATAATGTCATTGGCACATCGACGGTCATGGTGAAAGCGGATGTGTTTTCTCAAACAGACGGTTTCAACCCTGATATCAAATACGCAGAAGATTGGGAGTTGTGGCTTCGAATGAGTGAAAATCATCAGATTGGTGTATTGAACTCAGTGCAAGTAGGCTACTTGATGAGATCGAGTTCCGTTACCCAAACGGAAAGCCTTAAATTGAGAAATTTGCAGTCTATAGAAGCTATTCTCCAGCGTTACCAAAATGACAGTCAACGATGGGACCTACCAACTTCGAGTTTCAAAATCGCAAAAGCAAGAATTCTGGAAGGTTACGCTGACTATTATCGAGGCTTACAAAAAAACCGACTGGCCATCTCATACAGTATCCGTTCGTTAGTTTTGGCTCCTCAAAAACGAACGTTACGACATCTTCTTGGGGACTGTAAGAGTTTCCTAACGCCTGCATGGTAGGGAATAGGTGTCTCCTATGGGTTCACTAAAACAGTCCGCCTATTACGCCATCGGTATTGTGATGATGAAAGGGATCTCACTTGTGATGATCCCCTATATCACCCATAAAATGACGTTGGCTGAATACGGTTCATTAGAGGCCATCGTCTTGCTGGCTGATATAGGGACGATCCTATTTAGTTTCGGTATTGTTGAGGCAATGTATCGATATGTGGGGGTGGCTGAGGGTGAAGAAAAGAGAAAGCTTGTCTCCAACTGTTTCACTTTGAGTGTTTTAGTCTGCGTGTTAGGAGGTGCTTTAATAGCTCTTAGTATGCCGCTGTTGTTATTGATGTTGCCAGTCGAGTTCCAGCCTTATCAAATCCTACTGCTATTGATCCCTACCATGCTAGATGGTGCGATTTCTATCCCGCTAACATTGATGCGAATGAATGCGATGGCCAAACGTTTTTGCATGCTAAATGTATTGAAGGCGAGTGTGCAAGCAGCAATGACCTTTATCCTACTGGAAGCAGGCTATGGCATTGATGGGGTTCTGATATCTTCCGCGGTGTCGAGTGTGTTGTTGATGCTGTGTTTATTACGTTATCAATGGCAAGAGATGGGTACATTTGGCAGCCTCAAGTACTCTGCTAAGATTCTAAAATTTGGGTTACCCACGTTAGTCGGTGGTGCTTCGATATACATGATTACAGGGCTAGATCGTTGGGTGATGGCGAGTTTCGTCGGCGTTGAAGAGCTTGCGATTTATGCGGTCAGCGGTAAGTTTGCGTTGATTCTAGGCTTACTGTTGCAGCCTTATGCACTTTGGTGGTTTCCAAATCGTGTTGCCATGCTTCAACAATCCGGTGGTCATAAAGTGTGTGCGGAGAGAGCGCTAGTAGGCGTTAATCTGGCCATTGTTTTGGGCTGTTTGATGATCCTCACTGTACCTGGATTTATTGATTTGATTCTACCAAGTAGTTATCAGTACGCGGGGACTATCGTCGTGGCACTCTTGGCTATTGGTGTAATAAAGAGTGCAGGGGATTACCTTAATCTAGGCTGCTTTAGTGGTGACTCAAGTCAATCGCAAATGTGGATACAGGGTGGGTGTGCAGCCTTAGCAGCCATTGGTTATTTTGTTGTGACACCTATCTATGAAGTATGGGGAGTTGTGATGGTGCTCTGTGGCACTTACGCCGTGAGATTGTTACTGCTCTATATCGTGAGCCAAAAGATGGAATATTTACCTTATGATCACCGTAAATGGATGGTCGCGGTGAGCATCGGTCTACTTGCGATTATCAGTGACAGGCTCCTTGGTTGGGTGCTGGTTGATGTGCATGATTTTGTTTTAGGCAGTTTTGTTGCGATAGTGACGTTAGTTGCCTTCATTCGATACTCTATTATCCCTGTACCACAGGCGCTACTCGATAAGTTTATGTTAGGTAAGCATTCGCATGTGGGTTGAATTCGTGTCACCCAAAGTACAGCGGGTAATCGGCACTTAGACACACAATCATCCGCGATAATAAAACGCTGTTCATAATCGGTCGAATTAGATAGTATTTATAAATTCAGTGAATGCTAGCGATGGGAAGATATATGAATAAGTGGATGCTGCTCCTTTCTCTGTTTTCAGCTACCTCATACAGCTCCTTTGATTTTTCAAGTGAGGGTATTACTGCTCCTGACTTCAATTCTCCGGATTTCAAGCCGCCTGAAGTTTCTCAACAGGAACAGCACAATATCGTTTGTGAAAGCGTGGTCTGCAATTCAACGTCTGCACGCCAGTCGGTTCCTGTTGTTGGTGAAGTGCCTGATAGAGAGCTTAACCAAACCATTGAAACTCTTGCGAGTGCTATCTATATCATCGGTGAAATTGGTGTCGCGGAAAACTTGTCTACGCCAGAATATGAGAAATTTTTTGAGAATTAGTTGAAAGGATACGACAGTAGGATTGGTACTGGTTTTAATAGCTGCTATAAAAGGTCGTATCTCATTTAATGATACGACAATCTTGGCGTATTGAGACTAGGAAATACCAATGGAAATATGGAAGTTGCTGCTGTTTATCCCCGCTTGTTTTGCGCTCAACATGACTCCGGGCCCTAACAATTTGTTATCAATGAACAACGCCCGTTGTTATGGATTTAAGGCCGCCTTTGTCGCTGGGTTAGGAAGAATCCTCGCTTTTTCTGGCATGATTGCTTTGGCTGCATCTGGCTTAGCGGTTGTGCTTTATACCTCTGAAACTCTGTTCTTCCTTATCAAACTATTTGGTGCGATGTATCTGTTGTGGATCGCGTTCAACCTATGGCGCTCACAAGCGAGCCCGGTCGAGGAAATCGAACGAAATAAGAATTGGTTTGGTCTGGTTAAACAAGAATTGGCACTTGCCGCTGGCAACCCTAAAGCGATACTTATCTTCACCGCATTTCTTCCTCAATTTGTTGATGTTTCTGCGAACGTAAATACTCAATTCTTTGCTTTAGGTAGTACGTTCCTTGTGTTAGAAATGTTCGCGATTTCCATCTATGCGGCATTTGGCTTATATCTACGAAATTGGTTTTCAAAACCTCAAATGGCCAAGCGCTTCAATAAAGCATGTTCTGTGTTTCTTGCCTTGTCTGGTGCGAATTTGTTGGTGAGCCGTCAGTAGCTCTCATTTTGTTTGTTTAGTTTATCGTTAATCTTTTAAGGCCTATGTATGAATGTTGTCTGTGCGGAAAAACAAGAACTGGCGGATATCTACCAGCTTGAACACGCTTTGTTTGGCGAGCACGCCTATCCGCTGTTTTTCTTTCGTCAGGCGTTTGATTGCTGGGGGAAGGGCTTGTTGGTGGCGAAACAAGCTTCGCAGGTTGCGGGCTATGTGTTAATGACACCAACCGATAAACAACAGGAGTATTGGGTTTTGTCATTGGCTGTTGATACGGCTTACCGAGGCATGGGGATTGGCAGAAAGCTAATGCAGCAGGCGATAGAAACCTTGCCACAAAAATCCAAGCTGCTGCTTACCGTTGACCCAAATAACAACTCGGCTTGTGAACTGTATTTGTCGATGGGTTTCGTGACTATCAAGGAAGAGAGTAATTATTTCGGTGACGATGAGCCTCGTCAGGTCATGCAGCTCATCGTCTAGTTCCCGCTTCATGTATCTGTTTAGATGTAGGCATCGCATGCTTAAGTTAGCATCACGATACCGTGCATTAGCACCACGCTGGACGTTAATCGGGTTCGCATATCAAAATAGCCATCGGGGCGTTCACTTTGGTTCTCTTCTCTCATAGACCTTTCCGCTCGCCAAACCGCAATGTAGCCAATGATAAGAAGGATAATGGTGAGAAACTCTTGCTGCTCACCTAGCAACACCGACAGCCAAGCTGTCAACACAATAACATTGCTTAGAATCAGAGCCTTGTTGCTGGATGGGCTTTCGAAATTTTCGATGCCACTTCCCCACAAAATACCTGACAAAAAACTCAATATGACCACGCTGTAGGTGATGAAGAGTGTTTCGCCGCTCAAGCTAAATAATTGGCTGTCGGTGAGTGATAACAGTAGGCCGAATAAAAAGGGGATTAAACCCATATAACCGAGCTTGGCCATGGTGTTTCGTGTTTGAGTTGTCTCCAAGTAATCTGACCTCATAACTGCTGCTCTATTGCATTTTTGAGGGTACTACTGGTTGGCGATGTAGAACTCGGGAAGGTTGCTATCACTTTGCCTTCTTTGCTGACCAAGAACTTGTAGAAATTCCATTTTGGTTTGATACCGGCTTGTTGTTGGATTTCGGCAAAGACTGGGTTTGCGTCTGGCCCTGAGAGTGAAGCGCGCGCCATCATCGGAAAAGTCACACCATAATCTAGGTAGCAGATTTTAGCGGATTGCTCCTCGCTTCCTCTGTCTTGGCGAAAATCATTACTTGGGAAACCAACAACCGTAAACCCTTCATCTTTATACGTTTGGTGAAGCTGCTCAAGTTGCTCGAACTGTGGCGTGAAACCGCATTGGCTTGCCGTATTCACGATCAATAAAGTCTTACCTTGAAACTCTTCACACAGCTCAATTTCTTCGTTTGAATTTAACAGTCTTTGTTTGCCTTTGAGTATCTCTGGGCAGCTTGCTGAAAAAGCGAATGAACTTGTTAGGCTCGCGATTAGGGCGGTGGAGCAAAGCAGTGAAGGTTTCATAGGTTTGGCTCATTTTAGTTGGCGTAACTGTTAGTACTCTTGCGCAGCGCGAAATGATCACTCTGCTAATCATTAACCGTCACTATTTATGAACGAATCAAGTGTCATCGCTGATGAGATATGGAGCGACCAAACGACTTATGTTCACCCTTGCACCAAGGCGAGCGGCTAACAGATACATGCCACCGATTTTACGATGGAGGAATAGTGCGTCTGCGGGTGGCGTGTGCCAATACTCTTGTTCCATGCTCAAGATGGTGCCAGCTTCACGAAGTCGTTGAGCTAAACCGCTGGCTTTAAAATCGTACTCTTCGTCGACCAACATCGGTTCACACGCCATAGTCACCAAGTTGAGAATGGCTTGGCGTTGTTCGGGGAGAATCGTCTCGCTAAAGAACCCTATTTGCTCTAACGCTTGGTTGAGTCCTTGCTCATCGTTGTTAATGACAGAGGAAAAGGCCAAGCGATAACCCTCGCTGAAGCGGTCGCTGTATTCTCGGGTTGCTCCAAAGTCTAACAGCCCAATCTGTCGAGTGTTTTCAACGTAGAGATAGTTGGCGAAGTTGGGGTCGGTTTGCACCATCTTAAAGTCGAACAATTCTCTGAACAGAAGTTCGAGCAAGCTGTGCATTACAAAGTCACGGGTGCTTTGATCGTAACTTTCTATTTGCTCTATCGAGACGCCCTCGATGAAGTCCATGGCGAGCACCGATTCAGAGGATACTTGAGGATGAATCTTAGGTACGACGAAGTGAGAGTGCTCCTTTAATGCATCATGATAACGAATCGCGTAGTCAGCCTCGCGAGCATAGTCTGCTTCATCGTGGAGCTGTTTCTTTGCCTCTTCTAATAAGCCTTTGTAGTCGACCGATTTGGGTATCAACCCAACAATATTAAGTAATGTGCCCACGTTGTCCACATCACTGTCGATGCTTTTTCGAATGCCTGGATATTGGACTTTGATGGCAAGTTTGTCTCCAGAGTCGCTATACGCTTGGTGAACCTGACCGATGGACGCACTGGCGATAGGCTTAAAGTTGAAGGAGATAAACTCCACCTTCCAGTTCATTCCGAGCGAATTTTCTAACACTTGATTGAGCTGTTTGGCTGGCAGAGGGTCAGCGTCTGAACGTAGGCGAGCAAGAATGTTGGCTAACTCTGGTTCAAGAATATCACCCGCATCCATCGACAGCATTTGACCGAGTTTCATCGCTGCTCCACGCAGGTGCGCGAGCTGGTCGGTCAGGCGAGCAATGTTCTGTGGCGTTAACAGCAAGTCTTTTGCCTTGGGTCTGTTGCCTTGTGCGATTTGCTTGGTGCCTTCTGTTAGTACGTTACCTGCGACTCTTGTCGCCAACGAGGCGAACTTACTAAATCTAGAAAGTCGATGAGTGGGAAGATTTCTCTCTTTTGCCGACATAAAGTCTCTCTCTGGGAATCTGGGTTCACTACAAAGTTCTATCAATCATTACACAACGTTATGTTTTGTTGTGATAACTTGTCGCGTGTAACAGTAAACAGAATTAAAAGGACAAAGCATGAAATTTATTTGGTTGAAAGTGGCCGTTACTGTATTGGTGTTCGCAGCACTGTTTGGCATCGTTTACTACAAAGTCGCCAGCGGCATATCTTAACTCAATACTATTTGATGCAGCTGTTTCCGTTGCAACGCGACTTTCCGGTTAGCCAGAACGAAATTTTATATCGATTCTTGGCAAACCGTAGATAGCACCAATCTGCCACTGGCTTGAACATCGTCCAACGTAACGGGGCATACAGCCAACCTTTTCCTACTAGCTTCCACGCTTGGTAAGTCACGTCTAGACCGAGCAGCAGCTTTCCGTTTTCGTCCAGTGCATGCAAAATTGTATTGGCTGCCTCGGCATCTATTTGTGGGTAGTTTGAAAACGCTTCACTGTAGATATCGATGGTCTGGATCTGATTTTTGGAATCAGACTTAGTCAGTGCTGCCATCTCTTTTGCGCAAAGTGGGCAGGTTCCATCGTAAAATATCGTCAGTTGTGTCATTGTTTTTCCGCCTGTGGCTTAGTTAGAAGAACCTTAAGTTGCCCGCTAAATCGGCACCCTTCACACGCTTGTTATTCGATAAGCTTAAAGTGGCTACGCTATTGTACCTTTTAAAGATCACTCTCCTCGTATCAAAGCTCTAAATATGTCTGACTTAGACACTTTGTTCACCCTTTCAAGTTCTTGATTATTTGGTCAAATCTCGACTTTATGGACAAATGATAACAAAGCGTCCAATAAAGGTGTGCCTTCAATATATAAACATCAACCAAATCAATTAGTTGAACTTGGCTTGGAATGTGCTCTATCGAACCTACGAATTGCTAAAGGATTTTCTCCAATTTGGGCAAGGCAGAAAACCCTAACAGCATAAGTATGAACAAATGGAGAGAGAACATGAAGGTTATAAATTATTTACTTAGTGTGCTTTTGTTGTTTAGTAGCCCCCAGTTGGCGTGGGCTACTGTTGATGTGATGGAACTTGATGGTAATGCGACCAGTGATAATAGTGGTATTGATTGGGACGATGTAAATGATCCCAATAGCATGGTTGGGATTGCAGAATTTTTCCAAAAAGACCGTAACGGTATCGACCAAATTTTTTGGAAGGGGGGATCAAAAGATGATTCCGACATTACGGATTGGGCGTTCCGTACTGCGTCACCACAACCAAAAGATGACTTTACTAATGCGTATGCTGCTGCCTTTGAAAGCGAAGGCGATTTGCTGATTTACTTTGGTGCAGACCGATATGCCAACAATGGTGATATGTACATTGGTTTCTGGTTCTTACAAGACCAAGTAGGATTACCAGATGGACAAACTAAGGGCGACTTTGTTGGGCAGCATGTCAATGGGGACATCCTTGTGCTGATTTCATTCCCACAAGCGAGCGGTGGTAACCCCTACATTGAAGTATTCCAATGGGATTTGAATAATGGTGATGTGACTGACAACATGACGAGAATTTTCCAAACTGACGGAGATCCTAAATCGAATGATTTTGTTGGTGCACGATGTGGCAGTGGCGCTGTCGGTGTCGAGAAGATATGTGCGATTTCAAATGATGATTCTATCGGGGCAATTGCTTTACCCAATGTACAAGGTTGGGATTATCTAGCTAAAACGGGTGAAACTACAACGATTCCAACAGAGAGCTTTGTGGAAGGTCGATTAAACTTGTCAGCTCTGTTAAATGATGAGTTTGGTATTGAGGATATTCCTTGTTTCAGTAGCTTCTTAGTGGAGTCACGAGCTTCCCGTTCGATTGATGCATCTTTGGCTGACTTCGTTGTCGGCTCATTCAGTTTATGTAGTATCAGCATAGCGGCGACTTGTAACACAACCAGTTTTACGGTTGATGGCATGTTCAATATCGATTATACCGTGACGGTGACCAACACTGGTCCTGGTTCGTTAGGCACCAATGGTGATTATGACGTGGCCTTTTTATCGGAGTCACCAATCTTAGGTGCGCTTCCTGTGGTTGGGAACGGTGATGAAGTGTGGAGCGTCGGTGAGTCATTCTCATTCATGGGTAATTACTTGTCTGTAAATAACGGTGCCGTCGGCGTGATAGATGGTTCAGTGGATCTTGATGGGCTTATCGTGAATGCTCAAGCTCCTGTGGCTTACAATTGTCCGCCAATCGACTTGAGTCCAATGGTTGAGATTTCTAAGGTATGTAATAGCTTCTTAGAGGTTGATAGTGGTCAAGTTGTGCTTAAAAAAACCTATGATGTTGAAATATGTAATACCGGTGATATCCCATTGGCCATTGAATCGCTGGTGGATTCTAAGGATGACTCTTTGAGCCGTTCTGACTTACCTACCGAAGTCGTCAACAGCAGTTATTACCTCGACTTCGCTTTACCTTGTGATGATCTTGAGGATGTGACCACATGTGGTGCTGGTAATATGTGTAGTGCATTAAGTGCCGACCCTGAGCTGTTTGCTTGTAAGACGGGTGAAGGAAAGTGGATACCGAACTTTGGTGATGCGATTGGTCAAGTGTGTACGCAAGTAAGCAAAACCTATGCGCCAAATGTGTTACCAACTGGAGTAGACGGAATGCTATCTAATCAAGTTACAGCAACGTTTGACTCGCTGTTCTTGCAAGAAGCATTTATGGAAACATCGAACATTGCAACCTGTGATGTTTGTCCATTTACTGTTCCAGAGCCATAAGCACTTTCATTAATTGAGTACAACTAAACTTTAAAGCAGCCTAGCTCGTTAGGCTGCTTTATTAGTTATTTAGTTATTTAGTTATTTAGTTATTTAGTTAGCTAGTTAGGCGACTTAAATTACTATCTGATGTTTTTTGATTAGCTTGTACAAGGTTGTCCGAGAAATAGACAACGCTTTAGCAGATTGGGAAATATTGTAGTGGTGTTGCTGAATCACTCGACGAACATTTTTTGAAGAAAGTCGAGTGTCACTCTCAGTGTCGGGCGACTCGTCTTTCAATTGAATCCCCATATGACGAGTAGAGAGGGCACTTGAATTAGAAAGAACAATCGCTCTTCTTATGCAGTTGAATAATTCTCGGACATTGCCCGGCCAATGGTACTGTTTCATTTGCTCAAGGGTGTCACTAGGCAGTTTGGTTTTGGATGCATATTTGTGCTTCAGCTCAAATCGAACCAAATCTTCTATGTCTTCTTTGTGATCATTGAGTGGCACTAAATCCAATGGAAGTACATTGATCCGGTGAAAGAGATCCTTTCGAAATTTACCCGCAGCAACGGCTTGTTCGATGTTGACGTTGGTGGCGAAAATCACACGGCAATCTACGGGCAATTGGTTGTTACTGCCTAATCGCTCTATCAAGTTATTTTCTAGAAAATGGAGTAAGTAGGTTTGCAGCGATAGTTCAAGGTCGCCGATCTCATCTAAAAATAGTGTGCCACCATTCGCTCTTTCTACATGTCCGACGTAGCGTTTGTTTGCTCCAGTGAACGAGCCTTTTTCAAAACCAAATAACTCGGAGTGAATCAGTGACTGTGGAATTGCGCCACAATTTACTGCGATAAAAGGTTTCTGGCTACGAGCTGAGGCTTCATGTATTAAACGTGCACATAGGCTTTTTCCTGTTCCTGTTTCCCCTTGAATCAGTACTGGAAAATCGTTGTTAGCGATCTTAGTTATTTTCTTTTTAAGTTGTTGGATGGTGCTGGATTGCCCCACCAATTGATATTCATGGCACGAGGAAGGCTTAGGTTTGTTTTGCTTGGTGTCTACCATGCCATATGCATGCCCTAAATTTCGACAAAGCCATTCTGTATCAATAGGTAGATGGTAATAATCCCAATAGGTTTGCTTAATGAGTGGTAAGTCGTGACTTGGTGGCAGGCTACAGATAGCGATTGCTTTTAAACTTGGAGAATGAGCCTTCAGTACTGAAATTTGCTCACATTGTTTGTCGATTGAAGATGATGTTAGACAGGAAACGACAATTGGTGCGCAGCAGTGGCTGCGGGAATTGAGCAAGTGAATGGCCTGCTCGCTAGTTTCTGCAATTTGAGCTTCCCATTTATGGAGACGCAGTTCCTCTACCCACTGTTTATGATGCAGGCATGCGGTGTTGCATAATAGAATCACGGAACGAGTTGTTGGTTCAGGTGATACTCTTTTTGATGGCATTGTGCTCACTCTTCATGTTTTCATCCATGATGAAACCTTTAGTAAGCCCCCTAAATATCCCATAAGCTTAGAAGCAAAATTCAATTAATTCGAGTACACAAATCTGATGGCGTTTGGCTGACATGTGTCATTCTCTCAAGCGGGAAATCCAATCTGGTGCTTTACTTACTGATATTTATGCTTATTAATAAAGGTATTCACGAATATCGTGTTTTTACTGTTTTGTTTATTGATGATCACACAGTAAACTCCGCGCTAGTCACTAACGATAAAGAGCTGATATTGATGATAATTAACGTAGCAAAAAAGTTCATTTTGGCAGCGTCTGCGCTGGTGCTAAGTGGTTGTGTGAGCTATAGCGTGACTGAACAAGAAATGACGAACTACCTACAAGATTCTGTGATGTTAGAGCAAGAAGTCGGTGTGCAAAACGTTATGTATGCGCAAGTGGCGGTTGATGACTTAGCGGTGCAAATTGGTCGATCTGATGCCGAGCGTGTGTCTGTTCTGGCGAATACCAATGCAAAGGTTCAAGTGTTTAACATGCCAAACATGGGGTTGGATTTAGACTTAGAGTTCAGCGCGATTCCTGAATACGACAAGGAAAGTGGTGAGGTTTACTTAAAGTCGCTGCGACTAGAACGCTTTGAGGAGAAGGGCAAACAACTTTCGCCAGAAATAGAGACACTACTCAAACCTGCGGTATCGATGATAGGTTTTGCTTTGTCTCAGTCTCCTGTTTACAAACTCGACAGCAATAAGGTTCAAGAGTCGTTGATTAAGTCATCGGAACCGAATCTAGTGATCAGAGACAACAAGCTGGTTATCGAACTGTTCGATTAACCCTACGTGCATTAGCTTTGACTAAGCTCCAACACATAATGGCTGCCTACTAGGTAGCCATTTTTGTTTGTGTTGAGTCGGTCATGACTGTTTTTAGTCGGTTTACTTACCTTGTCTATCAGTCTCATTTATTGAATTAGCCGCGTATCTCACCTTTACTTTACTCTTGTGAGCAAGTCATCGCTTCAGTCATCAAATCATAAAAAAGAAAAGGTGAACGAACTATGAAGAGTCCAGTAATCGCGGATAACAAACCCGTCAAAGTAGAGCTGACGAAGGGAGAGGAGTATTACTTCTGTACCTGTGGGAAATCGAAAAGCCAACCGTTTTGTGACGGTTCTCATGCAGGAACCGGCTTCAAACCGAAAAGCTTTGTCGCCGAAGAGAGTGGTGATGCGTACCTGTGCCGCTGTAAGTATTCTAACAACCTTCCTTTTTGCGATGGCACTCATAAACAGTTCACTGCGGAGCAAGTTGGGCAAGAGGGCCCTGAAGTTCATGTTCAAGCTGCTGCGCCAGATTTGTCTCCTGCTGCGAGTGCAACCAAAGAAGAACCGACCGTCGAGTTTATTCATCAGCTAGCGCGTGATGGTTTATCCAAGGTCGGGCATCATGGGCCAATGACCTCTATGGGCGTGCCAAGACACCTATTGCCTCACTGGGATGATATTCAAGTGATGGTTGCACAAATGGCGACCAAACCGTTATTGGAAAATGTGCCCGTCGGAACTGAGCTTATTATTGGGCCAAAAGCGAAAAAGCCGCTCAAATTGAACATCTCCTTGTTTGTTTCTGATATGAGTTTTGGGTCTTTGTCTGAAGAAGCGAAAATATCTTTAGCGACAGGCGCAGAGCTTGCAGGAACTGGGATTTGCTCCGGAGAGGGCGGAATGTTGCCTGAAGAGCAAGCGGCGAACTCACGTTACTTTTATGAATTAGCCAGCGCGCAATTTGGTTACGATGAAGCTAAGCTCAAAAATGTCCAAGCCTTCCATTTTAAAGGTGGGCAGGGTGCTAAAACCGGAACAGGCGGTCACTTACCGGGGGCGAAGAACATCGGCAAGATTGCAGAGGTGCGTGGTATTGAAGCAGGTACCGCCGCGATTTCCCCACCCACCTTTGTTAATCTAAAAACTGTCGAGGATTTCAAAAATTTTGCCGACCGAGTTCGAGAAGTGACGGGCGGTATCCCAATAGGCTTCAAGCTAAGTGCTAACCATATCGAAGAAGACATTCAGTTCGCATTAGATGCCAGTGCCGATTACATCATTCTAGACGGTCGAGGCGGCGGTACTGGGGCTGCGCCAGAAATGTTCCGAGACCATATCAGTGTGCCAACGATTCCAGCTTTGGCTCGCGCTAGAGCTTACCTTGATAAACAAGGCGTCAGTGACCGAGTTACATTGATCATCACGGGTGGTTTACGCGTTCCGATGGACTTTGTGAAAGCGATGGCGCTTGGTGCTGATGGCGTCGCTATCTCAAACAGCGCTATGCAGTCGATAGGGTGTGTGGCGGCGAGAATGTGTAACACTAATAATTGCCCGGCGGGTATTGCGACTCAAAAGGCCGACTTACGTCAGCGTTTAAATGTAGAGAAGGCCTCGAATCAGCTTAAAAATTTCTTCGAGGCGTCGACAGAATTAATGCAAGTGATGGCGAGAGCGTGTGGGCATGATCATCTGAATCAATTCAACCCTCACGATTTGGCTACATGGAATCGTGAGATGGCTGAATTATCGGGCGTTGCCTATTCTGGTGTTAGTCCACTCAATCCACTTAAGTAAACAGCATTTCGATACAGCACACCTACTGCATTTGTGGGTGTGCTTATTTTTGCCTGTGTCATACAACGCCATACTTCACCAGTCGTAATTTGCTGATTTATAGGTTCTTTTGAATTATTTTCTATTTTTTGAAAATATCGCTTTACCTCAAGTTAACTTGAGGTTTTATCATCCTCCCCAATCTAAATATACAGACAATCGCCTCTGAAACCATGAATGTGGAAAGGTGATACAAATGAATTAGGAACCAACAATGAAAGTACTAGCGATTGGCGCGACCAACAGTAAAGCATCGATTAACCAACAATTAGCAGCGTACACTGCAAGCTTAGCCGAGGGCGCGCAAGTAGAGGTGCTCGATCTTAATGATTTCGAGATGCCTATTTACAGTGAAGACAGAGAAAAAGAGTCCGGCGTTCATCACCACGCGCTGCGCTTTTTCAGCAAAATTGGCGAAGCTGATGCTGTGGTCATCTCTTTTGCAGAGTACAACGGTTCATACACCGCAGCCTTTAAGAATGTGTTTGATTGGACATCACGAATCGACATGAAAGTGTACCAAGGCAAACCTGTTGTTATGCTTTCCACATCACCAGGCCCAGGCGGCGCAAGTTCTGTGCTGTCGTCAGCGGTAAATTCGGCACCTTACTTTGATGCTGATGTGAAAGGCTCTATGTCGGTGCCAAGTTTCTACGACAACTTTGATGTAGAAACGGGAGAGATCATCAATGCCGAAATGGCCGAGAACTTGAAATCGATCATGAGTCAGATCTAATGGCTTCAGTGAGTGAGATAATTAATAAATCGATACATAGATACATAGATACATAGATACATAGATACATAGATAAACAGTTAGATACATAAATGGCCATCAAGCGATGGCCATTTAATTACGTCAGTGTCTATTGTGATAGCTCTGCAGCGGTGTCAACGAAGATACCTTGAATGTCTTTCGCTTCGCGTTCAGTTTGACCGCCATGCTTTAGGAATGCTGCAATAATGGCTGCTGTTTTTTGCTCTTTTGCACGCTCTAAGAAGTAACGCAATTCTAGCTCTGCACCCGCTTGCTCATCTTTGATTGAAGCTGCGATGATCTCTTTGTACATCACGATATCACGCACTTCCAACTGGCTGATCACACCGAGTGTCGCTGCTAAGAAATCTTCTAGCTCAGCCTTCGGCACGAACTGAGTAATGATGTTACGGCTTTCAGCTTGCTGAGCGGTAAAATCGTTACCGAGTAGCAAAGCTTGTAGCGCTTTGTTTTTGCCCATGCGTCTTGCAAATTGCACTGCGCCTTGGCCACCCGTTGGGATGTTTACATGAATTTCTGGTTGTGCGAACGCTGAGTTTTCAGTGCCATAAGCAAGGTCACACGCCATCACAAACTCATTACCGCCCCCACGAGCTACGCCATCAACAACCGCAACAGAGACTTGCTTCATTGATTTGATGTTTTCAATCATATGGTTGAATTCAATCGAACCGGCTTGTCCACCTTGTGTACCGTTGATCACATTGAGATCTAAATGAGCCAGAAAGAAGCTCTCATGTAATGATTTAAATACCACAACCTTAGTATCACGATCATCTTTCAATGAAATCACAAAAGCATTGATCTCGTTGATCAAGTCGAAAGTCAGCACGTTCACCGGTGGATTGTTGATCGATACGGTTGCAATGCCATTTTGGTTAGTCACAGATAGTAATGTCATGGGATGTTCCTCTATTAGTTTGGGACTTAATGTTGTCTCCGTTATGTGCAGCTACTATAGATTTGTAATAAGATGAGAAAAATAGGCAAATTGGCACAATATTGGTGCTTTAAATGCAACAAAGGGCGTTATGGATATATCGAGTCGTTTATTATTGTTACTTGAAGTGGTCGAGCTTGGTTCGTTTGTCAAAGTGGCGGAGCAAAGAAACGTTGATCGCTCTGTTATCTCAAAGCAGATTAGCCGTCTTGAGGAAGAGCTCAACGTTCGGTTATTAAATCGAACAACCCGTTCGTTATCTCTGACTGCGGCTGGCAATGAGATGGTCAATCAAGCGCATCAACTTCGAGCATTGTTGAACAACACTCGACGCCTAGCGCAAAACTACCACGCAGAGCCGCGTGGTTTACTGAGAATCACCAGCTCAACCATGTTTGGTCGACAGTATGTTCAACAAGCGATTGCTGTGTTTCAAAAACAATATCCAGACGTCGATTTTGAATTGAGACTTGAAGACCGAATCGTAGACATGGTTAAAGAAGGGTTTGATATCGGTTTTCGTATCGGTAAGCCAAAGAATTCGAGCCTGATTAGCCGTAAGATTGCCAGAAGTCGATTGCTGGTTGTTGCTTCCCCAGAGTTCATTGCTGAGCATGGAGAGATCAACACCATCGAAAAGCTAGAGTCATTACCTGCGACCATCTATGCCGCACCGGGATTGCTGATCGACAAGTTTTCCTATGTTGACCAAGAGGGGCAAGCGCAGCATTTTCAGCTCAACGCGACCTATAAAGTGAATGATGTTGAGATGATTTCTAAGAGTGCTTTAACGGGCAGTACGCTCGCAGTAGTCACAGCGCAAATGATTGACGATGAAGTACTGAGTGGTGAGTTGGTGCCTATCATGACTCATTTACACTTGGATGACTTTGGTACTTTCTATGCGGTGTACCCGCATCGAGATGCTCCAATCAAAACCAAGCTTTTCATTGATACATTGAAAAACATTGTTGGTGAAGAGCAGCCTGTGTGGGAGCAAGGTATTCCCGGCTTTGACAGCATGTATGGTAATCGTCCAGCCAAGTCATAGACCAAAGGTTCAGTCTGGGCTCTTGATAGATCGTCGTTTTCAATTTAGTCCAAACCCAAATTTTAACTCATACTTAAAGTTAAAGTTAAAGTGAACTTTATTATACTGGTCAGTATCAGGACGAAATGGCCATTCAAACAGGAAGTGAAAGATCATGAGAAACATTGTATACCTCACCATTGGTCAGCTGTCAGAGCGCAGTGGGGTCGCACCTTCGGCGTTGCGTTTTTATGAAACCAAAGGGTTGATTGCTTCGATTCGCACTAACGGAAATCAACGTCGTTATCAGTCGGCGATGCTGCGCCGAATCGCGCTGATTCAAGTCGCGCAGTCAATAGGCTTCACGCTGGAAGAGATCACCGAAGAGTTGTCTACTTTACCAATGAACCATACCGCGACTAAGCGAGATTGGGAACGCGTTGCGAAGAAATGGCAGGGGCAACTCGACAGCAAGATGGCGCAGATTAAATCGCTACAAGAAAACCTAACCGGTTGTATCGGTTGTGGTTGTTTGAGTATGCAGAAATGCCAATTGTTGAACCCTGAAGATATTCTGCATGACCAAGGGCAGGGCGCACAACGCATTGTTGAGTAGCCCCGAATCGAGGGATCTTATCTGAGAGCGTCGAATCCAATACACTCAATCTGATGGTCTTTTAGCCACTGCTTTAGTGCCGAGCTAGTGAGAAGTTGGTATTCCTCAACGCGCTTCTCACGATAACCAGATAATGACTTAAGCTCATCAGTGACAGAAAGCGATGGGTGACACATCAATTCGACAACCCCTTTCGGCATTACGGTTTGATAGCTCAGCAATAAATCTTGCAGGGCATTAAACGATACGCCGTCGTCAAAGAAACGCATGTCGAAAACATCAGGCGTTGGCACTTGCAGTGAGTCTTGGCCACTCAAGATGTTATCGATTCGTCTAACTGGAAGACCAATGCGATTCACTGTGCGGGTAAACGCTGCTTTTAGAGGCTTAAACACACCACCAAAGTGATGGCTGTCGATATGGTTAATCTTTAAGCCTGCATCGAGGGCGGCTTGATATTGCGCGTTGAGTTCGAGCATCACCTCATCTTCATTCACATCTGATTTATCGAACAAAGTGACGTTGCTAAAGAAGTGGCCGTGCTCGTCGACTAAGCTCGGAACCTGCTCTGGTGGCGTCAGTGGTTTGCCTGCGGTGACCGTAAAGTGCAAGCCAACTTCCGGGACTAAACCTTGATGAAAGAGCTTAATCGCGTGCTGCGTACCCGGTTGATTCATCATGATGGTGGTCGACTTAACCAAACCCGCCTTAAAGCAGTCGACGATGCCATGGTTCACGCTTTCAGTGAGGCCGAAATCATCGGCGTTGAGTATCAATTTCATGATGACCTCTTATTAAAAGATTTGGATTTAATATCTTGAATGAGCTCAGCTTTAGCCAGGCTCATTAGCTTCTATCATCAAGTTCATTAGCTGCTAACAAAGTGCCACACTAAGCGAGTCGATGAGCGAACGCAGGCATGAAGTCTAAGTTCTCGCGAATGGTTTCTAGCAAGGCCTCATCGATGTGCGAGCCACTATCGACGATAGGGTTGAGGATCAGAGCACGTTTTGCTAACGCGATGTCACCTGTTATGGCCGCTTTAACGGTCAAGGTTTCAAACTCTTTCATTTGCTGTATCAAGCGCAGCGTGTCGCTATCAAAAGGTTCAACGTTCAGTGGCAGGATCGCACTGCTGGTGATTACCGAACTTACTTCTACCGCACAGTCATCAGGTAATCCTTGAATGGCACCATTGTTGCGAGTGTTAACGTGCATGATAGAACGTTTGTTATTGTGAATACTGCTCATGAGCTCACAGGCCGCTTCAGAGTAGTAAGCACCACCTCGTTCTTCTAACAATTTAGGCTTGGTATTGAGCGTTGGATCTTTGTAGATCTCTAACAACTGTTGTTCAACTTTGGCAACTAAGTCTGCGCGATTAGTACTGTTTTCAGACGCAGCAAACTCTTTGTCTAAGATGTCTCTGGATTGGTAGTAGTAACGTAGGTAAGCACAAGGAACGATATTCAGAGAACGAATCAGTTCTGCGTCCCACTCAAAAGGAGGGATGTTCTTTGGCATCATTTGATCGTTACCACCGAGAAGTTGTTCGATGAGTTCTCCCAACTTGTCTTCACCTTTATGAAGCACCTTACGAGCCCACACTAGATGGTTTAAGCCAGCGATTTGCATCGTCATATCTTTACGCTCTGCACCGAGCATTTTTGCCGCGCCTAGCTCCATGTTGACGGGGACGTTACATAGACCAACGGTTTTAATGGTTGAGTGCTTAATCAGTGCTTCCGTTACCATACCTGATGGGTTGGTGAAGTTGAGTAGCCACGCATTCGGACACAATACTTCCATCTCTTTCGCTATCTCGAGTGCAATAGGAATGGTTCGGCAAGCATTAGAGAAGCCACCCAAGCCATTGGTCTCTTGGCCGATCATCCGATATTTCAGAGCAATCCTTTCGTCACGTAATCTTGCTTCCATTCTTCCTGCGCGAAACTGTGAGCAGACAAAATCCGAGTCTTTCAGGGCTGATTTTCGATCCGTGGTTAGGTGAACATTAATCTCACAGCCTGCTTTGTTTATCATTCGCTTGGTGAGCGCCGCGATTATCTCTGCTTTTTCCATGCCTTCTTCGATATCGACTAACCACAGATCAGAGATAGGTAATTCGTGATAGCGTTTGAGTAGCCCTTCAACGAGCTCTGGGGTGTAACTTGAGCCACCACCAATCACGGTTACTTTGAGTTTTTGATTCTGTTGCATGTTGTTCACCATTTAATGTTGTAGATTACGTGAATTAATTTATATGATGGTTACATACCTAGACAAACCAGTTATGACGACTTATGAATTAGTGAGGTTAATCCATGGGGCTGTTCGAAAATCGCCAACAAACGCTGTCACTGCTGCACACTTTTAGTGTTGCGGCTAAACATTTAAGCTTTACGCTTGCCGCCGATGAGCTCTTCTTAACTCAGGGAGGGGTCAGCCATCGCATTAAAAAACTCGAGCAACAACTGAAGTTTAATCTGTTTGTGCGCAAGACAAGAAAGCTCGAACTGACGCCAGAAGGGCAGCGCGTGTTATCCATGTTAAACGTCTCGTTTGAGTCTATTTTTTCCGAGCTTATGGATATTCAAACGGGTGAGCTCAGCGGGGAGTTATATATCGCGACATCGCCTTATTTCGCTTCCTCGTGGTTAATGCCACGCTTGCCGGAATTCAGACGTTTGTATCCGAATCTAAGCATCAAACTACAAACCAAACAGAGCCAGTCAGACTTCCAGTTTGAACCTTATGACGTGGCAATTTTCTATAGCGAAGGTCATTACCCAAACCATTACAGTGAGCGGTTATTCAGTGGAGTAAGAACTCCAGTGTGCAGCCCTGAATACGCGAAACGCTTCAACTTAGACCAAGGCATACAACACTTAGATGATGTGCGTTTCATCCACAGTGGTGATATCACTGCGTGGCAACGTTGGTTACATGAAGCTCAAAGTGATACCAACTGCGCACTTCAGTGTGACTATTACAGCGATAACCGCTTGGCGATGGATGCGGCGATATTATCGATGGGGCTGGCACTAGGGCGGTTAGAGTTCATGACACCGCAGATTGAACAAGGCTTGCTAGTCGCGCCTTTTATGAGCATTGAATCGGGCAAAGGATATGATTTAGTGTGTCCGAAAGGGATGGAACAACGAACTAAGTTTCAGGTGTTTACTCAATGGGTTAAGCAGCAGTTGTGACCGAATAGCGTGCCTAGACAAACGCAAATTATAGGTCTAGTTTAGGGTGTTCTTTCAATAAAAGAAGAGGTTAGTTATGTTCAGCCATGTTTTTCTCGGTACCGAAGATATTGAACGCGCGAAGGCTTTTTATGACCCAATCATGAAAGTGCTTGGTTATAGCGAAGGCTCGGTTGACCCTAAAGGGCGCTGTGTTTACGTTAGCCAAACGGGTGTGTTGGGCTTAACGAAGCCGATTGATGGGCAGCCAGCAACGCACGGTAATGGCATGACGGTGGGTTTTCTTGCGTCTTCTCCTGAAGTTGTAGATGAGTGGCATCGGATTGGCGTCGAAAATGGCGGTACCAGCATTGAAAATGGCCCCGGAGTGAGAGGTTCTGACGAGCGTCGCTTGTACATGGCTTATTTGCGAGATCCTGATGGGAACAAGATCTGTGCAACTCACTTTATGCCATAGTTTACGTTATGCCATAGTGGCGTATACTTAGATCATGTTGATGGTTCGGAGTTGGCGAAGTCGCGGCTCTGAACTTGTTAGCGTCCTGAAGACTCAAAATTTTGCAAAGGATCAGCTAGATGACATCGAACGAACTGTTTTATGAAAGCTTTGAGCGCTGCCGGATAGACCAAGAATTTCTTGAAACGTTTTTGGCGGATTTTTGTGAGCATAATCCAAGGTTTTCAGAACGTTTTGAAAAGATAGGGTTAGTGCAACAAACTAAGATGCTTAAAGCCTCGATCATCCTTATCTACAACTCTGCTGGTCTGCCGAGCGTACGAAACTCGGTGAGAAAGCTTGGAAAGCGGCATAAAGATTTAGGGATGGATATCTCTGAGCAAGAGCTCAACGAGTGGTTCAACTCGTTACTCAATACGGTTAAAAAATACGATCCTCACTATGATGAAAGCGTCGAACTAGCTTGGACAGAAACTCTCGAAGCAGGCTTAACTATCATGAAGAAAGAGTGCGTAGTCTGAATCAAAATGTGTACAAAGTAAGTCTCGCATAACAAGAGGCTTACTCATTTTATCTATTCAATTAAAAGGTAAAGCCTGCTTGGATACTTAGTACCGACTCAGGGGTATACCAATCAGTACTTCCTCCGAACTGATACCAATCAAATCCAGGTTGAAGAAAAACACTATTTCATTTTCAACGTGGTGTTTCGTTCAATAAATTTCACTGGCACCATCAGCTTAACTAAGCTCGTGTCTTGCTCTTGAATCTGGCTAACAACAATTTTTACTGACTCGCGGGCAAGGCGTCTGAAATCTTGCTTGAAGGTAGTGAGTTGGTAGTTCAACCACTGAGTTTGCGGAATATCATCAAAACCAATCACTTGAAGATCTTCTGGAATACGCAGGTTGAACTCTAAGCGCGCCACATCCATTACCGCCATCGCTAGGTTATCTGTCGCGCAGAAAATCGCTTGAGGATGTGTGGGTTCTGAGAATAGGGTTCGAATGGTATCGAGTGCATCAAGGTAGTCGTAGTCAGCTTCAATAACACGAGCTTGCTTGCCAGTGAGGTCTTCGAATTCTGAACAAAAGCCCGATTCACGCTCGCCGTTGGTGTAGGTTGGTACGTTACCTGTCAGGTAAACTGCTGTTTTCGTTCCCACGCTATGAAAGTGTTGAGCGGCAACTTGGCCTGCGGCGTAGTTGTCACTCACTACATGGCTACTTTTAGTCCCTTCAACCACTCGTGCATATTGAACGATCGGGATATCGAACTCTTCACACTCTTCATAAAGCGACTTATTAAAGGTCGCAGAAGCGGCAATCACGCCATCAACTCGGTATTGGAAGATATTAGGAATAGAGTGGTTATCGTTTCCATCAACTTGCCAAGGAATCAATACCGCAGAGTAACCCTGTTTTTGTAGCTCAGTGGAGATAAGCTGTAGGGTTTTCATGTGGATAGGGTAGTCAGCGTCAGGAAAAACTAGGCCAATCAATTTGGATTCATTTGTCGTCAGACTGCGGGCAAAGGCATTGGGACGATAATTCAACGATTTTGCTGCATCGAACACTTTCTGCTTGGTCTTTTCAGACACCGAACTGCCCGGTACAAATACGCGAGATACCGTTGATTGAGAAACGCCAGCGAGCTTAGCGACATCTTTTGAAGTAACGGTTGGCTTTGACGCCGTGGAGTGTTTTGGAGAGTTCATAGACCATACTTTTGAACCTAATTAACTGCGCACAGGATACCATAATTAGGTACGTACTCATAAAGCAATAACAAGGAATGATATGAAAAATAAGGAATAATGACTATTTTGAATTTGATGTTGGGTATAACCCATTCTCTGTGTTGGAAAAAAGTATGATTACAGAGATAGTGACTAAAAAGCTCTGCGTGAGAGCAGAGCTTTAGATTACGAGTTTACCCACAAATTGAGTGACATATTACTAAGCCATAAGCCATTAGAAGTAGTAACGAATACCAGCCGCGAATTGATCATCGCTATTCTCGTAATGGTTACCAACAGACTTGTCGTTGCCATTATCAAACTGGTATTCCGTCCACACTAAGAACTTGTTCTTCTTAAAGTGGTACTCAAGGCCAGGGATAATTAGCTGACGCTCGTAGCCATTTGCGTTGTCGTCTGTGTCCGTTAAGTAGTTAACGTTAAAGGTTGGACGTAGACCATTTTCAAAGTGGTAGTAGGTGAAGAATTCAGCACCACGGTGGTCGTAGAATTCAGCTTGGCTGGTGGTTTCCCAGTTTGAACCTTGGCTGTAGGTGAAACCAACGAATAGACCATCATTGGTATAGTTAACGCCTAATAGACCAATGCGTTGTGTATCGCCATCTTTGATGTTTTGAACGCCCGCATCGACATCATCAAACTCATTCTGGTGGTAAGCTAAACCAATGGTTAGGCCATCCATAATAGTGTACAGCGTTGATGCGCCCATACCGTTTTTCAGGGTTGCTGTTAAGCCGTCTGCTAGGCCAACATCTTCGCGAGTGGTTTGGTAAGTGAAGCCGTATTTCCAGTTGTCATTGATGTTGTTGCGGTAAGTAATTGAGTTTTCAGCACGGCCTGTACCAGAAGCAATACCCCAGTCAGATAGGTTGTAGTAACCAGAACCACGTGAACCAAATACCCGGCCCATATCGGTAAACCAAGCCACGTCGTAGAAGGTAGACCATTGTTTTGTGCCAGCAGCAATCTTACCGTATTTCTCGTGCTCAACGCCTGCGTATAGAAGTCGGTCGTAAATGTTATTGCCGTTAGCGCCTGAGTTATAACCCCATTCGGCATGGCCAAAGCCAGTCCAGTCGTTGTCTAGTCCCATTTGACCCTTAAGGCCGAAACGCGAACTACCGCTGTTCCATTCGCCGTTGTGATCGCCACCTTTATCTTGGTAACGAACGTCGAAACGACCATCTAGTGTTAGGCTATCGCCCGCGTCATTGGTAAAAGTGTGTGCAGCAAAAGCAGAACCCGAGGTAAGTGCTGTCAGGATCACTGCTGAAAGAATCGACTTATTCATTGTTATTCTCTTTATTCAGGCCGCAGAAAGCCACCGTGCTTTCGAGCCCGTTATATTGGTAATGGTTTGGCAGGGTGTACCCCATCCATGAGGTACTAGTGGATTCAATTATTAGTGGAGCAATAATGAATTGGTTGGAGCACTTACTAGGAGCGAGAAGGATCTCCCAGTAAGCGTAGCAACCCAAATCAGATGCCTATTTAGGTTGCCACTGTTTCGTTTCAATCTTTTGGATTAAAGCGTTGGGTTCATGATGGTTGAAGTACGTTCGAACACGTCTAGACCTTGCTGTTGTAGCCAGTAAGGAAGGTCGATAAGAACCCAGTTTTCAGACAGCTTGTCACCATCACGGTAGTACACGTCAACCACTTGCATGTTTGCACGGACTTCACCGCCAGTCATACCTAGGAAGCCACCTGTTGGTGTGTTTGATAGGTTTGGCCAACCGAAGAAGCAAGAGAAGTTACCTTCAGCGAAGCGACAAACGTGGCCGTTGAACTTCTTGTCTTTCAGATTGTTACGGAAAGGCAGTTGGTGCTGCTGTTGGTAGCGAGGAATTGTGTAAGACGCGCCGATACCACATGGACCGTACCAAATCATGTCTTTTGACCAGCTCTTCGCTAGTACTTCTGGTGGGCAACCCATCGCGCCGCTGTCGTTAAGAGCAGAAAGGTCATCAACCATTTTGTTTACTAGCGCTAGTGTTGCAACGCCTTCTTCTGGATCTGCATCTTCAAACAACAGACCATCGTGGTTACGTGGACCAGGGTAAACGAAGTGCTTACCAGTTGAAGGTGGAAGTGGGTAGCAACCCGCTTGGTCCATCATGCCTAGTAGATCTAGGAACAGGCCAGTCTTTGTGATTTTGCCATCAACAACACAGTTAAATTCTGCGTAGCGAACGTTCATGATTTTGCCGGTAGGGCGCATGCCTAGGTATTCAGCATCGAACAGACCCATGAAGTGACCCATGCTCATTACCCAAATCTCATCTGGGTTAACTTCGTTGTTACCGCCGATGAAGATGTCTTGACGACGCTGCATGCGAGTCATTGATTTCATCATAGGAGCCCAGAATACGTCAGCCGCAGCTTGTGCGCCTTCTTGCTCACGGAATGGGTAAACACCGCGCCACAAGTAATCTTCAGAAGTGTGTGCTTTTAAAACTTCAGCAACGTTCTCGTGAGTTGCGTTTTCCATTGCATCAAAGTATTCGCGAACAATGCGTTTAGCTTCTTGATATTTAGACATAATTCATTCTCTTTTTGTTGTCGAGTCAACATTCGGAACAGGACTCGATTTGGATTTTGTTACCGGCTGACTACTCAGCCGGATTGATGTTTGTTTCGCGTCTTTAGAGGCGTTCAACTTTTTGAGGTTTCAACTAAAGGGGATTAAGCTTTTGCTGTTTCCGCTTTTTTGCTCTTGTCGAAGATGCCGCCTTTCAATGTTTCTGGTAGTGATAGCCACAGTAGACCAGCCACAATCCATACGATTGGTGAGCCCCACATTGCTGTCGCAAGGTCGCTGCGCTCTTGAATGAATACCAACACCATTGGTGCCCACATGCCGATGATACGACCGCCGTGGAACAGTGCAGCACCGAAGCTACGTAGGTGAGCTGGGAACAGTTCTGAGAAGTAACCACCCCATACTGCAGAAGCTGACAGACCGAAGTTGTAGATAAGACCTAGAATAGCCAGCATGTTTAGGCTGCCGATCATCACGTCGCTTGGTGCGACAAAGAATACTGAAGCCATAACACCCGCAAGGATGAAGCCAAACGCATTCACTTTACGGCCGTATTTATCGGCGATTGCACCCCATACCCAAGCACCGAATAGAGAACCGAATGCCGAGATAGAGAAGATGATGCCGATGGTCGCACCGTCAAATTGACGAACATCTTTTAGGTACGTTGTCACAAAGCCAGAGAAGAATTGGTAGCCGTAGAAGTTAAGGCCGGCCAGTAATAGACAAGTGATCGTTAGCTTGCGGTATGGTGCGCTTAGCATTTCACCCCAAGAACCTTTCTTCGCTGGTTTATTCGATGCTTCAGCCGCGGCTTGATCTTCTTCACCGTAGGCGATCACTTTCTTGTCGCTAGGTAGGATGAAGATCATCAGTGCAGCAGCAACTAGAGGAGGAATACCACCCACCCACATTAGGCTCTGCCAAGGTGCGTCGATGCTAGAAATGAATGCCGCGTATGCGCCCATTGCCATTAGCGCAACAGAGAACATAGAAGAAGCGAATGCCGTCAACTTACCGCGAACCGTTGGTGTGAATAGGCCGATCATCAGGCTTACTGCTACGGTGAAGTAACCACCCAAAGAAATACCGATGATGAAACGCATCGCTGCCCACATCGCGTAGTCGGTAAACATCATGTTGATGATGGTTGCGCCACCGTTTAGTGCAGTGATGACAATAAGAGTAGATTTCTTACCAAAGTTTGATGCCACCCATGCACAGCTTAGGGCACCAATAAGTGCGCCAACCGACTGCCATGTATAGAACTGAGCGGTATCCGCCAAGTTAATACCATCATACGCATCAACGATGTATGGGCGTACGTAGTCAATAATTACAAAGTTATAACAATAGAAAAAGTAGCCCACTAGAATTGCAAGATAAGCAGCTACCCTTTGAATCATAGGAACTTCGCTCATGTGTTTTTTAGTAGTCATGACCGATAAACCTTTATTTTATATAGGGTGGTTTTAGTTTTGATTATTGTGCAGTGGTTATTGATATTCACCACACCGTCGTCGTTTCGGGAGAGATAATAGAGTTTTTGTGGTTATTAGATCCGTGATCAAAGTCAACTTTGAAATGAGTGCGTACCCATTTCATGTGTTTTAGTGATCTGGATCCTGTTAGATCGTGTATTTGGGCTTTTCTGGGCGTTTTGAGCGTTTATTCGTCTATATTAGTGACAATACTCACACTTACTGTGGGTTTTTGAGGGAAAATATCCAATTTTGAGTAATATTGGCGACGAATGATTAGAAGAATACAATAAACGGAATCTCAAAATGGTTACGTACTCAAGTTTTGTGGTTATTGCTATTTATGTGTTAACTACTTTATTTATCAGCTACTTAGTAAATAAACGCTATAGCGTTGGTGGCGACTTTTCGACTGGTGGAAAACAATTTGGTTGGTTTACGGCGGGTGTGTCGATTCTTGCAACCTACATCAGTGCGATGACGTTCGTGGGTATGCCGGGCTGGGTTTATAGCTCAGGCATGGAAGCAATGAGCGTTCATCTGAATTACCCAATAGTGATCTTTTTCGCTGTGGTTTTCTTTGTTCCGGTGTTTTACAAACTTGGCCTGACCTCGATTTATGAATACTTAGAGCACCGCTTCGGCGTTGTTGCTCGCACGATCAACTCCGTCGTGTTTATTGTGGTTCAGTGTATTTCGGCAGGGGTGATTTTGTATGCGGTGGCATTGATCTTGGTGCAAGTGCTGCCGGTGAGTATCTCTGAGGCGATCATCTACATCAGCTTATTTACTGCGTTGTATACCTATGCAGGCGGTATCTCGACAGTAATCTGGACTGACATGCTTCAGTCAGCAGTGTTGATTATCGGCAGCATTGCGATCTTTGTTTTATTGTTGATGAAAATCGATGCGGGCGAGGTGTTGTCTCCTGAACATTTGAATATCATCAATCTCGATTTTGACTTGGGCGTTGATACCACATTGTGGGCTGGTGTCGTGGCTGTGAGCTTCTTGCACCTGAGTGTGTATGGTACTAACCAGCTGATTATTCAAAGAACGTTGGCGACTAAGTGCGTTAAAACAGCGCAAAAATCGATGCTGCTTTGTGGTTACGGCGCTTTCTTCATCTATCTGTTTTTTGCTGTGATGGGCGTTTTGTTGAGTGTCTTTTATCAAGACACCAGTTTTGAGAATAGTAATGAAGTGATTCTCGATTTCGTGTTTAACCACACTAACCCAATCATTGTTGGGCTTGTAATCTCAGCACTGTCGGCTGCGGCGATGTCGACACTGGATTCTACTTATAACTCAATGGCAACTGTGGCGACATTCGATTTCTATAAGCGCTTTTTCCGTAAATCAGTCTCCGATGCGCATTTAGAATCGGTGGCAAGAAAAATGAGTCTCGTTGCTGCCGCTTCGGTTGTTGTGCCTGCTTTACTGGCGGTTTCTAACGAATCTGTACTCAAAACCATTGCCAGCCTGACTTCAATTTTTGTTGGTATTCGTCTTGGCTCTTTCATCCTTGGTTTGTTCTTCAAGAAAGCGAATGAGAAGGGCGTGATTGCCGGCAGTATCGGTAGTGTGGTTGTGGTGTTCATTGCCAAATACAGTGGTATTTCTTGGCCTTGGTTTGCACTGATTGGCACCGTCGTTTTTCTCGTTCTTGGTGTTATCGTGAGCCGATTCTTTGGTGAAGTCACTCAACAACAGAATGAATTTATCGCTAAGCAAAAACATTTGTTCGCTAAGCCAACCGCGAGTCACTACGGCTTATTGGTGTTCGCCGTTGTGACCATTGCTGCTTGTACTGTTATCCCTGATTGGCTTTATACCGCTCTTTCTTAACTCACCCTTGTGAATAGCCAAGTTGGTTAAACCAAACAAGTAATCACGTTAAGTTCAGCGCTTTAGAATTCAGAAATCTATAGCGGCTGGGCTTTTTGTTTGATGTGTTTTAGGGAGAGACAGCTGACTAGTCTGAAAGCGGCAGCTGATAGCTGTTTTTCAACTCTTTCACTGAGATGTTGGATTGAATCGCACTCACGCCTTTCACTCTTCGAATCGAGCTAATACGCTCAAAGTACTCTTCTAAATCTTTTGCCAACACTTGCACCATGTAATCGGCGCCGCCTGCAATGCAGTGACACATTGGAATCCAATCGGTTACCGCGACAAACTCTTCGAACGGTTCTGTGTTTTCTACTTCATGATTACCTAAAGTCACAAGAGTAAAACCAGCCACATGAAAGCCTAATTTCTTACGATTCAGCTTCGCGGCATAACCATCGATATAGCCAGTTTCTTCCATGCGTTTCCAACGACGCCAGCAAGGGGTTTCGCTGAGGTTGACCTTCTCTGCGAGCTTGCTGTTGCTCATGCGTCCGTCTTGTTGGATATGTTCTAAGATGGCGATATCTGTGTCATCTAACACATCTTTGGTGGATTCTTTCTGTTTCATGGGCTTTTTAGAAAAATCTTGCTCAAATTTGGATTAATATTAGCCTATATAGCAATTTAATTCCTAGTCGAATCTGTAAACTCTCTCCCTATAAATACTTTACTTATTAGGAGTGAGAGGAAATGAGCTCTCAATTAATGCTGGCGTTCTTGCTATTTTCAACATCAATTGCAATTACCCCTGGGGCAGGCAATATCGCATTACTTGGGATTTCAAGTCGTTATGGATTTGCTGCGACTTTACCTTTTATCTCTGGGAACGCTGTTGGCATCATCATTGTACTGGCGGGTTCCAGTGTCGGTTTGGTGAGCCTATTTACCCTTTATCCAGATCTATACAACATTTTGAAGTACGCGGGCGCGGCTTATTTGCTGTTCATGGCATGGTCGATTGCTAACATGCAAATCGAAGAAAGCACCACCGACAATCGTTCAGGTTTCATGTCTGGTGTGCTGGTGCAGGTGTTAAACCCTAAAGGTTGGATAGCGTCATTAACCGTGTTTTCACAGTTCATCACTCCGAATGCAGATTACTTGATTCAAGTGGTGACCATTATCGCGGGCATGGTTATTACCGGTGTACCATGTATGTTGGTGTGGGCGTATTGCGGTACCATGCTTAAAAAGTTGCTGCAATCACCAAAACAGATGATGTTTGTGAACCGCTGCTTGGGTGGAAGCTTAGCGTTAGTGGTTGCTTTTATGCTTTATCAGCCAGCGTAAAGCGTTTTTACCAAAGAAAAAAACCACTCCTAAATCCATAGGAGTGGTGTCTAAATGTCGACTAAGTCGTTAACAATAAAGAATTAAGTTAACAAATATTTAAGGAACTTGAGTTAAAAGCTTTTCAGTTTAAAGATTAAACGGATTCAGCCTCTTTAACTGGAGCTGAGTTACGGATTAGGTGGTCAAATGCACCTAAACTTGCTTTAGCACCTTCACCCATCGCAATGATGATCTGTTTGTAAGGTACTGTGGTCACATCGCCTGCCGCGAAGACACCTTTCATTGATGTTGCGCCATGAGCGTTAATCTCGATCTCACCGCGTGGTGATAGTTCTACCTTCGTTCCTTTCAACCATTCGCTGTTTGGCATTAGGCCGATTTGAACAAAGATACCCGCTAGTTCGATCTGTTTTAGTTCTTCAGTGTTGCGGTCTTTGTATTCCAGACCGGTTACGCGATTTCCATCACCCAACACTTTTGTGGTTTGAGCCATCTTGATGATTTCGATGTTTGGTGTTGCGTTCGCTTTGTCGATAAGCACTTGGTCAGCACGCAGTGTGTCTGCAAATTCAAGTACGGTTACATGTTCCACAATACCTGCTAAGTCGATAGCCGCTTCAATGCCTGAGTTACCGCCACCGATAACCGCTGTTTTCTTACCTTTGAACAGTGGACCGTCACAGTGTGGGCAGTAAGCAACGCCTTTGTTGCGGTACTCTTGTTCACCTGGAACGTTCATTTCACGCCAGCGAGCTCCGGTACTGGTGATGACTGTGCGAGCTCGCAGTGTTGCGCCGCTCACTAGTTCAACGTGGATGTAACCGTCTTCGGTGTCTTCTGCCGCAATGATGTTCGCAGCGCGCTGCTCCGTCATCACTTCAACACCGTACTCTTTTACGTGCTCTTCAAGGCTTGCCACTAATTTAGGGCCAGTTGTCGCTTTCACTGAGATAAAGTTCTCAATCGCCATGGTATCCATCACTTGGCCACCAAATCGGTCAGCAACCACACCAGTGCGAATGCCTTTACGTGCAGCATAAATTGCCGCTGAAGAACCTGCAGGGCCGCCACCTACCACCAATACATCAAACGGTGCTTGTTGGTTTAGGTTTGCTGCCTTCTTTTCTGCTGCGCCTGAATCAACCTTGTTCAGGATCTCTGCCAGTGACATACGGCCTTGACCAAATAGCTCACCATTAACGAATACGCTTGGTACTGCCATGATGTCGCGAGACTTCACTTCGTCTTGGAATGCTGCGCCATCAATCATCGTTGTCTTAACCAGAGGGTTAATCGCCGACATCATGTTGAATGCTTGAACCACTTCTGGACAGTTTTGGCATGAGAGTGAGATAAAAATCTCTACATTGAGCTCTTGGTCGAGTTCTTTAATTTGCTCGATTACATCAGCTTCAAGCTTGATAGGGTGACCACCACTATGAAGCAGTGCCAGTACCAGTGACGTGAACTCGTGACCCATTGGTAAACCGGCGAAACCGATCGCAGTGCCTTTATCTTGGTTGACTACCTGCATGATAGGGCTACGCGTGCTTGCGCTATCATCACGAGTCACTTCAATTTTGTCCGTCAAAGACGCGATGTCATTTGCTAGGTCTTGGAGTTTGTTTGCGGTATTGCTGTCATCAAGGCTCAGCACTAACTGAACATTGGTTTTTAAGTTTTCTAGGTATGCTTTTAGCTGCTGCTTCATTGCTTGATCTAACATAATCGTGCCTGCTCTTAAATTCTGTGTCTTGGTATTGACCAATACCTTCTTGCTGAAAAAGGAAAATAAAAAGGGGGCGCAAGTCGGCAAATATTGTGGTGTTGATGGTTTGAAAGGGTGGCGCGCAACTGCCCTTTAGGAGGGAGGCCGAAGCGCGCCTGTAGAACCGTTTATTTGTTCTTTTTAGATAGGCTTAGATTAAATCTTGCCTACTAGGTCTAGAGATGGAGCTAGAGTCTCTTCACCTTCTTTCCATTTAGCTGGGCAAACTTCACCTGGGTTAGCCGCTACGTATTGTGCTGCTTTAACCTTGCGTAGTAGGTCTTCAGCGTCACGACCGATACCTTCAGCAGTGATTTCCATTGCTTGGATAACGCCTTCTGGGTCGATTAGGAACGTAGCGCGGTCTGCTAGGCCTTGACCTTCACGCATTACGTTGAAGTTGTTTGTGATGTTGCCAGTTTGGTCGCCTACCATGAAGTATTCGATAGTGCCGATTTTGTCAGAAGTATCATGCCAAGCTTTGTGAGAGAAATGCGTGTCAGTTGATACTGAGTAAACTTCTACGCCGCGAGATTGAAGCTCTGCGTATTTGTCTTGTAGGTCAACTAGCTCAGTTGGACATACAAACGTGAAGTCTGCTGGGTAGAAGAAGAATACAGCCCACTTGCCTTTAACGTCTTGCTCAGTGATTTCTACGAATTCGCCGTTTTTGAATGCTGTTGCGTTGAATGGTTTGATTTCTGTGTTGATCATGTTGGACTCTCTTTCTAATTTGTAGTGTTTAACGCTATCCCGCGTCGATGGAGATATATTGCATCTGCACCGTAAATTAGTGAAATCGGACATTTCTATAGATTCAATAGGCAAATCCTATCTTTGATGGAAGAAAGCTATCGATAAAAGCTATCAACAAAAACTATTAGCAAAAGTCATCAAACATCAGCATCACCCATTTGAGGAGCTATGCTCTTTAGGCTGTCCTCTACATTTGGCTTATCTCTATTAGCGTGAACATCTGTTTATAGTGTGAGCACTGTGTATAGCGTGAACATCTATGTAGACAGTGTTTCTTTAAGTGAGTTGAGATCTTTTACTGGTAGATAACAAAAAATTATCATTGATATAATTTATGATAATTTCAATTAATTACGGTCTCTCCCTATACTCTCTTCATCGAAACGAAATACAGAAGCTAAGCTTCGAAAGTACAGAATAAAAACGAATTGGAGAAAGTTATGAAAATGAATCACGTAGGCATCATGGTAGGCGACATGGACCAAGCAGTAGAGTTTTACACTAAGGCTCTAGGTTTAAGAATCGTAATGAACAACACTAAAGTGATGGAAGAACGCGAATCAGCAATCGGCCGTATGTGTATCGCCGTATTTGGCGAAGGCTTCAAAGGTTTCAACATCGCTCACTTAGTAACATCTGATGGTATCGGTGTTGAGCTGTTCGAAATGGTTGACCGTGAAGAGCGTCACAACGTTGATTTCTCTCGCCTGGGCATTTTCCACTTCTGTCTACAGCTTCCTAAAGAGCAGTTTCATTCAGCTATCAAGCGCGTTGAAGAGTTTGGCGGTAAGGTACGTATGGATATCCACCGTTACCACCCAGAAGACGAACTAAAACAAGCGCAAATGGTTTACCTAGAAGACCCGTTTGGCAACTTATTCGAATTCTACTCTCACTCATACGAAGATACGTACGCGACTGATTACGAGTAATCGCGTTACTGCCTTCGACAAGGTAGAAGAACCGAAACACCCCCTAAAGAGGATTGGTAGCGATACCAATCCTTTTTGGTGTTTGGGTGTTTTTGGCCGAGTGGCTTACCATATGCGCTGATTAAGAAGTATACAACTCTAATTCATTGTTAAAGTTGACGTTTTGAAGATAAAACCTTTCATGGATATGACGGAAGGAAGCGTGCTTCATGAAAACATTGTGCGTTCATACCGGACGGTAGCCTTTGCTGAGCAGTGACTATACTCAGCATTACATGGCGAACCAAAACACAACGAAAACAGAGAAAATGCAGAGATTAGCTCACCCAAATCATATGAAAAAATTACATATTATCTTTACCGCTCTTATTCTTATGATACTAGCCGGATGCACCTCAACGTCGGCGGTCGGCAGTTCTAAAACAAAGGAATATGCTAAGTCACATGCTTTGACTGGTAAAGCTTCTTGGTATGGTGATAAGTTCCATGGAAAGCTCACAGCAAGTGGTGAGACGTATAATATGAATGCTTATACGGCAGCGCATAAAACCTTAGCCTTTGGCACGATCGTGAGAGTGACTAACACTGCCAATAATAAGTCTGTCGAAGTTAAAATTAACGACCGAGGCCCTTACGTAAAAGGCCGAGTAATCGATCTTTCGCACAAAGCATTTGCCAAAATCGGCAATGTTAAGCAAGGCACAGTTCCTGTCAGAATCGAGATTGTTGATGACAGTAAAACTTTTAGGTACAAGCACTAACTGCCTTTAAGCCTGCAATGGTTTGTGAAACTTAAGGATTGGTAGAGATACTGATCCTTTTTTGTTTTTGGGAAACCTAACGAGATCTAAATTACATTTCGTTACTTACTGAAGTAAATCTGAAATATTACTGACACGGTTATGAAATTTTTCAAGGCTAGCGTATGGGGTTCTAAAACGAATCCAAATAAGGAAATACCCGTGAAGCTAGCACCTGTCGTTGCCGCCGTAATCATGTCTTTCAGTTCAGCAAGTTTTGCTTTCAGCCTGCAACAATCTGCCAATGAAAACAGTGAAGATCTCGTATGGACGGGGCACCTTAGCCCAGACAGCGACACGGTAATGTCTGCGATGCTCGCGGCTCATATCTATGGTGGTACGGCGACAGTGCCTGAGCCAATCAATCCTGAATCAACGTTTATCTTGAATTACTGTAATGCGGAATCACCACGTGTAGAGAAAGATTACTCTTCATACCGAGTAGGGCTGGTGGATTTCAACCAAGTGACTCAACTCGCGCCAACTATTGACCAAGCATCTATTGTGGCTGTGGTCGATCATCATGCGATTGGTGGCTCTCCAATTAACACGCCACAAATTGTCGAGATGGATATCCGAGGCTGGGGATCGGCTGCAACTATTCTGGCTGACAACGCTGAAAGGTTGGATGTGACCCTACCTAAGCCCCTTGCTTGTGTCGGCTTAGGCGCGATTCTCTCTGATACTGTGGTATTCCAATCATCAACCACCACTGAGCATGATCGTGAGTACGCTGAAAAGCTGGCAAAAATTGCAGGCATTTTAGATATCGAAGATTTCGGCCAACAGATGTTGATTGCTAAATCGGATCTTAGCCACCTTTCATCTGAAACCATTCTGACGCTGGATTACAAAAACTTTAAGTACGGTGGCAAACAGGTGGGCATCGGTGTGGCTGAAACGCTAACGGCTCAACAACTGATTGACCGTAAAGACGAGCTATTAGCTGCAATGAAAACCTACAAAGAAGAGAACGGCTTAGATCATCTGTTCTTCTCAATCACAGACACGAAGAACAAAGAAGCTAACCTATTGTGGGTGGACGAAAGCGACTATCAAGTCATCAAGTCGGCTTTCAACGCTGAACCGACAAGCGATATGCTGACTCTGGAAGGCGTAACCTCACGTAAGCGTCAGATTGGCCCTGCGGTACAAAAGGCAATTGAGAGCTTGTAGAGAGTAAGATTCGTTATTTTATAAATAAGTAATAAAAGGGATTGGTAGAGATACCAATCCCTTTTTGTTTTATGTGTTGAATTGAATTTGGACGGAAATGAGTTATTCGCAACTTATAGTTGACTTATGTGTATGAGATTCATATAGCCCAGCCTTCATCCTAGTTTGAGTAGAAAATAACGCTCCATAAACACACTCTTCTTTTCATAAAAACTTAATATGATTCATTGTTGATTTATAATTTATGGCCTGTATTATTTCGCTCCGTAAATTTAGTCTTATTACATGAACAATCGGATTATCATGAAAAAATCAATTTTACTTTCGAGCTGCTTGTGCATTTCTTTTTTATCGACCGCTTCAACATTAAACGACTCGGTCTATTCTATAGAACAACGCACCTTGGGACGAATAGGTGTATCAGTTTTAGATTCCACGGATCAACAATGGCACTATAAAGGGAATGAAAGGTTCCCTATGATGAGTACATTCAAGACATTAGCATGTGCAAAAATGCTACAAGACTCTGATAGAGACATTTTAGATATAAGTACAATGGCGCCGGTAAAATCCGATGAATTAATCGCTTGGTCACCAATAACAACAAACATGGTTGGCAGTTCAATCACCATTGAAAATGCTTGTGAAGCTACGATGAAAACTAGTGATAATACTGCTGCAAACATAGTCTTACAGCATATCGGAGGCCCACTGGGTGTCACTGAGTTTCTACGTTTGACCGGAGATGAAGTAACTCAATTAGATCGTTTTGAACCTGAACTAAACCAAGCCAAAGCTGATGACCCTAGAGATACAACGACGCCAAATGCGATGAATAAGACCCTACGTCATATTTTATTCGAAGATGTATTAGCTCAAAATTCAAAAAAACAACTTAAGGAATGGATGCAAGGGAACACTGTTTCCGATTCTTTACTGCGTTCTGTTTTGCCACAAGGGTGGTCTATTGCTGATCGCTCTGGCGCAGGTGCTAACGGTTCGCGCGGTATTACAGCAGCAATTTGGACTGACAAGCGCGAGCCATTAATCATTAGTATCTACCTGACACAAACCAATCTATCAATGCCAGAACGTAACCAAGTTATTAATGAAATTGGTAAGGCTATTTTCGAAGAGTATGCTGTAAAATAACTAGATGAGATTGTCATACTATTGACCACCTTCGTTACTTGGTTATAAATCATTTTTGGGAACAGTTAGTTCGACAACGTCAAAAAAGGTTCTCCAACTTGGTCGTTAATCGACATGGGTTGATTAACTTAACTTGAGGGGGCGTTCGAGGAGAAAGGTGTGATGAAATATTGTTATTTCCCTTGCTCTGCTCTCAACCAAAAGTCGGATAGGTCTTCAAACAGGTCATCGTTGTCTAAGATGCTGGTATGGTCTTCATCATAGCCGAGGATTTGTGATGCATGCAGTTGGGCTGGGCGCGACAACTGGCTTGAGAGGTTAATGACACCATCATTACTTTTTGTATTGAACAGCTCGCCCGAGTTATAGCCAAACGCGAGAAAATGTGGTGTGTTGTTGTCATTGTTGTCAGAAAACAAATCAGCGATAAACTTACCGTCTGGGTTTAAATCTACCCAAGCAGGCATCACGACAGGGGCGTACTCTATACCTTGCTTGGCTGATGCCACGCCACCGAACGGGGAAGATATAGTGGTGATACTACTAACAAAATCACACAGCTGCCCAATGCTGCACTGACGGAGACTGTTGGTGGCGATAAGCCCGCCCATACTGTGCGCGACCACATGCAATTGTTGAATCTTGTATTGAGTGACGACAGTGTGCATTAGGTTATTCAGGCCCTTTGAGTTCAAAGCCAAAGACAAACCTGAAGGGTAGTTAAATACCCATATTTGATATTTAGATTGGTCGATTTTTTCAATCAGCGGAGCAAAGTCTAACGCGGTGGCATTGATGCCATGAACAAACAATACAGGGATTTTGTTCGGGTCGTACTCTGATAAAAAGTAGACCCCAGCATTATGCTCGAGCAAGAATGTTAGTGGCTGCCACATCCCGAGCTTGGCGTTTTTTCTGTCAAAAGGAGGATCTTCTAGGCTCACGACAGTGCCAATATCGACAAGATCCAGTTCGATTTTCAACAGTGAAGAGAGTGAGCGATCAACAAACGCGCTTGGGACTTCATTTTCATTAACTTCCAGGGATACTTCAATGGTGGATTTGTCTTGATGGTTACGAAGGTTAATGACACTGAATGCTTCGTCTGCTTGTAGGGTTAAGTCTTGATTTCTATCTTCAAAGACAAGTAGATAATGGATGTTGTTCGATAGCTGTAAGTCGATACGGTCACTAGCGATTATTCCGTCGTAACCATCCACTTCGCTTTTATTGATGTCTTTGATTTGTTCAATAACTACGGCTGAGTCTGTGGCTGGTTGGTTCAAGATAAGCTGGTATTGATTGGTTATAGAATCAATTTCTTTTATTTCATGAGATAGGTTTCTAAAGTTACTGCATCCTGATAGCACTGAGCTGAGTAACAGCAAGGTACCGAGCAATAGTGCAGTAAGTATTAGCTTCATTGCTATTTTATCCTTAATTCAACAACCTGTTTTTAATAGTAGCAAGAAAATACAGAGTAATCTTATGTGTTATTTTTGAGCATGTATTTAGCTCGTGCTATTCACTCAATGACTTGTGCAGGAAAAGGAAACGTTTGGGTCTTGATTTGTACCTCTGAACTAAAAAGGCAAACAACCAAGTCAACAGTCTCGGTTATTTGCCCTAGGTTTATTTTTGGGGAGAGGGTTCAGAGGTTAAAGCGTGTTTTTATACACCTTGCCGTCTTTCATGATCAGTTTTTGACTCTCTGTATTCGCTACACATGCAACGCCTTCTAAAGGGTTACCGTCGATGATCAATAGGTCGGCATATGCCCCTTCAACTACTTGGCCTAGTTTGCCTTCTTGATAAGGGTGTTGGTAAGTTGACATTTCGAATAAACGTCCACAGTTTGATGTCGCCATGCGAAGTGCGGTGATGGTATCGAATACTTGCTCAATCGCACCCAGTTCGTTCAACTGTGTCGCATGCACATTGGTTTCGCCTACACAGTCAGTACCAAAAGCAATGTTCTGAATATCGTATTTCTTAATCAGTTCTGCCGATTTGAACATGGCTTTGCCCACTCGTTCTGTCTTGCGGTACGTCTCTTCATTTGGCAACGGGATCTTGCGCTCTGCAATCAATGAAGAAGTAAAGTAAGAAGGAATCACCCAGATGCCTTTCTCTTTAATGATCTCTGCAATGTCGTCGTCCATGATAGTCGCGTGTTCGAAAGACATCACGCCTGCTTCTGCTGCTCTGCGCATCGCATCAGAGGTGTGGATGTGCGCGGCGACATAAGTGCCGTAGTCAGAAGCGGCCTCAACTGCGGCTTTCATCTCGTCTGATGTAAATTGCAATGTGTCTAGCGGGTCGAAGGTTGAAGATGCACCACCGCCAGCCATGATCTTGATTTGTGACGCGCCCATGAATAGCTGTTCACGCACCGCTTTCAATACTTCTGAACGCCCATCGGCCACTTTCATTGAGCCTTGCTTCATCATTGGTGAGTCTTCGTGTCCATTGGTTAAACGTTCTTGTGCTTGGTTTTGACGGTAATCCGAGTGACCACACGTTTGCGAGATAGCCGCCATTGAAGGAAGAATACGTGGACCAGTCGCGTAGCCGTTGTCGATACTTTTCTTAAGACCAAGCGTGTTACCCGCTACATCACGAATAGTAGTAAAGCCGCGCATCAGCATCTCTTCTGAAATCTTCGCTGAGCGAATCGCTACTTCTTCACGAGTCATCGTATCAATGACATTGAAAGGGGCAGATAGCGTGATATGAACGTGGGCGTCAATCAGGCCGGGCATTACTGTGCCACCTTGAGCATCAATAATTTCATCGGCAACCGTTGGGTCAATATCTCCAATCTGAGTGATAAGATTATCTTCGATTAGGATAGATACGTTCTCGATTAGGTTGTTATCAACACCGTTAAATACGTTCGCGTTAGTGATTAGCTTTTTCATAGTCTGCACCTTTTTCAAATGAGTGTGTGTCGCTGATGGAATCATCTTATGGCGCGCAGAATTTGAATAATGGCCATTTGGTGACAAGCAATGATGAGACTTATTTTTTGGTGCTTTTCTATATTTTTGAAAATTGCTTTATAGAGGGGAGTGAATTATTGGTGTGAGAAATGATCAATCTATAAAAACTAATAATTTCGAATGGAATTGTGGTGGTGTCATCAAATGGTAAGTTTTGCTTCGATTCGAACGCTAAGATGTATTTCAAATCAAGGCTACTTATCAAATTAGAGAGAGAGACAGAATGACTAAATCAGACAAAGTTTACGGGTTCAACACACCACAACGTCTATTCGTAGGTTACACGTTAGCCGTGCTGGTGGACTTAGTAGTGCTTAACTTTTTCGATGAGTACTGGGACTTCGTCAACATTGAATCTTTCACTATTTCTTTGATAGCGGCGTTGTTACTGCAGTTATTGTTGAAGCTCTCTATTGGCTTAGAGCACAAGGTAGCGGATTACTTTAAACAGAAATCTGGAACAGCACCTAAGGTGTATCGAGCACTGTCGACATACATTATTCTTGTGGGCTCAAAATTCGTTATGCTAGAAGCGATAAACCTTATGTTCGGTGACAAGGTGAGCTTCACAGGCCCTTGGAATGGTGTAGTGGCGTTCTTCGCCGTGGTATTTACGATTCTGATTGCTGAAGTGATTGTATCGAAGATCTACTTTGCTCTGGATGATAAGCCAGACGCAAACTTGAATGAAAAGACAGCCTAAGCGGAAGCTAAGTAAAGTAGAGAGTTTGAAACGAACTCTTGGTTGAGAAGGGTTAGCAGATTTGCTGGCCCTTTTTTGTTTCTGTTTATCTGCATTCCACTTATTTACTTTTTACGAATCTAATCCTCGCAGCTCTATTTGCCAGTTAAAGTCTTCCCCTATTGGCAATATGAAGAGTATAGCTCTGCCGAAACTATCTTCAGAATAGCAAAATTCGCTGCTTATCCATGATTCTTTTTGTCTTCAAGTTGCTCATCAATTTGTACAGCTAGAGAGGTACGAATAAGTACTGTTGAGAGCTATGTTATTGAATGCTCTCAATTGTCATTGGTGTCGATATTTCTTTACTCAAAAATTAATATGCATTTTGTGTCACATGTGTTTTTTACACATATGTTTGTGAAGGGAACACCACAAACCGATAAAGGAAATCCAATGAAAGTAATCTTATCTAACCTTGGGCTTGCGATAATATGGTTCTTTTCTTCGCTCGTTAATGCACAACCGCACCCTTCCGTTCAACCGTATCCTCCCGTTCAACCAGATCTTCCGGTTATTGCCGATGAAGTGAAACATCAGTTGTCGAACCAAGAGTTGGTTGAGACATCGGGTGGTACACACACACTGCAACTTGAACACGCTGGTGCGTCATTCATTAAGCTTCATTTCAAGTCTGTTACTGTACCGAAAGGGAGCGTGTTACGTATTAAGTCAAACATTACTGGTGAGGTTGTGGAGTATCGTGAGAGCCAAATAGATTGGTTCGCTCAATCGATTTCCAGTGATTCTGTCGTTATTGAATCAACCTCCAATTCAAACGGGCAGCATGTTCAGTTTGAAATTAATTATTACATGGCTGGTAAAAGTGCAGACGAAGAGGCCTTAGCGACGCTATCGACCTGTGGTGTGAATGAACGCAAAGACGTTGCTTGCTGGGAAGACTCTCATCCAGGTAAAGTGGCTTGGACAACACCCGTTGCAAGGCTTTTAATTAATGGGCGTAGTTTGTGTACCGCCTGGCGCGTTGGGCCTAATAACCATATGTTCACCAATAACCATTGTGTCGCATCTGAGTCTGAATTGAGAAATACAGAGGTGTGGTTTAATTATCAGCGTCGCACTTGTGATGGATCTATGGCCACCATGGTAAAAGTGATGGGGAGCAAAATACTCAGCACCGATTATGATTTGGATTACACGCTTTTCACCGTTGATGATTTCGCCAAAATAGCGTCGTTTGGTTATCTAGGCCTAGATGCCCAAGAACCCATCTTTGGAGATGGTATATACATTCCTCAACACGGAGCAGGCAAACCGAAAGAACTGGCAATTGAAAGTGACCAAAATGGCTCGGGAATGTGTCAGATTGATGTAGCTTCAACTGGTGGTAGAGGTACCAATACTGACACTGGCTACTTCTGTGACACCATTGGTGGCTCATCCGGTTCACCCGTTTTACGCGCCGACAATAACAAAGCGATTGCGCTACATCATTTTGGAGGTTGTGAAAACCAAGGCGTGAAAATGAGTAAGATTTGGCCACTCGTGTCTTCATACTTTGGTGATACGTTGCCAGATGGCTCAGTCGGTGAGCCGAACAATGATATTCCTGAGGTCACTTTAGGAAGCGTGACTACCGATCTTGCCGCGACGTCCGGACAACAGAAATTGTTTGTGCTTAAAGCAGCAAATCGCACCACGGACGTGAATATCGTTATCAAGTCTGGAGTAGGGGATGCTGATCTCTACATTCGTTCTGGCGCGCAACCAACGAAAAGTACTTACGATTGCCGACCTTATCGCTCTGGCAACTTTGAAACTTGCGAGGTGCCTAGAGCTGATGAAGATCTCTACATCATGATCAATGCGTTCCGAAGTTTTTCTGGTGTATCTCTTTCTTTATCAAAACCTCAATCAGTATCTAAAAATGAAGTTAGGTAGATTGCTCCCGAAACGTGAGTCATGTGGTTTTGGTTCCTAGTTTATACAAAAAAGGTCAGATAATTACTTCTGACCTCTTTCTTTTTCACTAGGGTTGAAAATTATTTTGCTAGTTTAATCGTGTTCACATCAATAGCGGTATCTTCCCAGTCTTTGTCAACTTCCCCTTGAATTATGAGTTTTGTGTCGGGTGTTGCTTCAATACCGTTCCAATCACGTTGATCAATCTCAATAACCATCTCGCCGGTTAAGTCTTTAAATTGGTATTCTTCATCACCCAATGAAGAAACAATATGACCTGTTAATATTACTGGTGTGTCGTTTTCTGCTTCTAAAGCCATCTCAACAGTCTTTACTTTCACTGCACTTGGGCCGGTAAAGCCACCTTTATCATTTTGAGTATTCTGATCTGCAAATGTACTTGTTGATGATAATGTCAAGATGATTGCTAGTACGAGTTTTTTCATTGTATTTCCCCAGCTCATTTTGTCTTTTAGATACCGATAACACTATGTTATCGGTGATATATTAATTTAGTATAAAGGAGGTATATTATCAATTCTATTTACTGAACACTTATAGGTAAATACCACCCACGTACACGATATTCCTCATTAGAGTAATCCAGGATTGTAAAATTAATCTATTAATTAATCTATTAATTAATCCATGCATATCTCTTTGTAAGTGGGTACCCCTCTCGTTAATTGGTTCTACATGTCCATTTAAACAGAATACTCAATAATTTAGTCTTTGTTAACTATAAGGCCTTTATATTAGTATGGCTAATTTATGGGATTCTTGTTCTTCCATATAAAAACCACAAATTGAAATATTCACAAAACCAATCATTGCTTCAACCAAGATCACAAATATTAATATACAACCTATTGCGCACTTGGTTTCTGGGTTATTTTCCTGCCGCCAATCAAAAAGGAAAAATAATAATGAAAAAAACAATAGCGTTAGTGTCTGTAACTGCCTGCCTAAGTCCGTTTGCTTATGCTGATAATAGTAACGTTATCACCGGTGAATCGCCTGAAGGTGTCTACGTTCAATACCAATCGATGAATCAAGTGGCTGAATCGATGAAGCAAGATGGCTTTACGATGCATCGCTGTGGTATCAAGGCCCTTCGTAACAATGTCCAATCTAATCAGAGCCTTGAAGTTCCCCATAGCCAGATCCAGTGTGTTTACTCCAAGCCGGGAGTATCAACAAGTGATGAATCTGAGTTGATCTACTGGCACCTGAATGTGCTTTACAGCATGGAAAATGAACACTTTATTGCGGAGAGTGAGTTTACCGAGCGCTACACTAGCGAGATCTATACACATAGTCCTGAGTATCTTCTTGATATCGGTCCTCATTACTACCGTCAGCGTTCTGAAGTTGAAGCGTTGGGAATGAAGGTAGGTGAATGTAATCTACAAAAAATTTATTACTTCAGCGCTCCAACAGAAGAGTCATACTTATCCGATATTGCATCATGTCCAGTGTATAAAACAGATGGAGAACTGTCTGGGAATATTATAGTGGAAATTAATCACACACCCGCTAACTTTGGTTACAGTGAGCGACTTGTTAATTTTTACGCTATTTAATCGTGTGAAAGTTTGAGCGGATTTTTATATTAATAATCTGACCCATATCCATTTGATTATTCTAATTTAGTATTAAATGAAAAAAGGGTTGGTACTAAATACCAACCCTTTTAGGTCTATCGAAGTGTATGTACATATAGATATGCCACAGAAAACTCAGAATCGTGTTTTTATTAAAAGGGTTAAAAATCTGAGCTATATAGCATTCAGTTTATAAGTCTCTATTAAACAGAGATTTAAAAATCGTATTTTAGACCAACTTGTGGCATGAATTCGCCTAAGTCGGCACCTTGAGCTTTGAGTTTTCGATAGCCGAGCGCTGCTTCAAAAGCCCAATTGCTGCCGAATTTCGTATCTGAAATGGCATACGTTTCGTATAAGTCAATGTCCTGACCGCTCTCTTCAAGCTTACTCATGCTACCTAAAACTTTCAGCGTCCAATTCGCACTCATATGAATGAATGAGCCTAGCTCTAAACCATAACCATCCGCGGTGTAGCTCGCATCAGATATGTCAGGTGGTGTTATACCATTTGTGCCAGGAGTAAAGCTTCCGGTTGTACCTTTGTAGCTTTGTTTAAATGATGTCTTGTTTACTTTTATATAAGGTGAATAAGAGCCTAATTCGAAGTAGTAGCCAATGCCGAAATCTTGCTTTGTTGTTGAAGCATAGGTTGATGTTGAAAAATGTTGGCTTTGAAAACTAGGACCATCAAATGAGCTATAACTGATGTTGTAGTCAGCAAAGATATGGTCGTAGAAATTCCAAGATAAACGACCGTACCCACCAAGGCTACTTTCTGCATGCCCAATTACTGAGTCAGATAGGCCATCATCAATGCCATATTGAGCACCAAATGAGATAGAAGAGAAGTCATTCGCAGCAGCAGGTAAAGATGTTAACGCAGCAAGTAAAATTAAATGTTTCTTCATATGTAACTTCATTATTTGTAAAAAGTTGCGGCATTGTAGTTACTTTATTTAACCTGTCTGTTGCGAAAACTAATATTCTGAAAATGACATGTAATGATTGTTTCCTTGTGGTGAATAGTGTTGCTTATTGTTGGTTGTAAAATCTATTCACCGTTTTGATACACCACATCCCCTCGCAACACCGTCATCAACACCTGCGTTTTGGCAATGCCTCTTGCTGATAAAGTGGTGATGTCACGGTCGAGAATGGCGAAGTCCGCTGACTTGCCTACCTCAATCGTTCCCGTTATATCGTCAATTCCTAGACTTTTAGCTGCGTTAAGCGTGTAAGCGTCGATGGCTGTGTAGATATCGGTTAGACCGGTTTTGCCCATGATCAAGCTATTAGCAATGCCCACCAGTGGGTTGATGTCGTGCACATTCCAATCACTGCTCAATGTGATATTGGCATCGGTTTTGAGTATTGCGTCGAGGTTCATCATGGCTTTTGCGCGTCTCGCACCTAAGAAGGCATTAGCCCATTCGTGATCGTGCTGTGCTACGTAGTCTGACCCGACCTGGAAGTCCGCCGAAACATCGAGTTGTTTAAAGCGTGGAACGTCCTCATCATTGATCAATTCAACGTGGGTTAGCGTGTATGGCTTTTGCGAACCTTGTTTACGTACGCTCTCGATGGCATCTAAAGACTCTCGAACCGCACCGTCACCAATGGCATGTATGTGGGCACTAAAGCCGATTTTTTCTAGGGCCGTTAACCACTGTTTCATCTGTGCTGGTGGAATGTAGTTCAAGCCATTAGGAAAGCTTGGTGAGTAAGTATCTAAGTAAGGAGCGAGCGTTTTTGCTGTGCCATTGATAAAGATGCCATCGCTGTACATTTTCACCTGATCGACCAGCAGTAGACGGTTTTTGTCATCGGAATACATCTTCTCAAACACTTCTAATTGAGAGGGCATTGCCATTGATGGGTAAACCCAAGGGCGTAATGACACGCGAGCAGTCAAATCCTGGTTTTGCTCCGCTTCGAGCCAAACATCATACCAACCGCGTTTCCAGTACAGTCGACCGTCACCTATGGTGGTGATACCGTGTGCTGCCGCTTCTTCAAGTCCGTACACTAAGCCTTGGTAGCTTTGCTCAAACAGTTCGCTTTGGCTGTTCCACGCCATCTCCATAATTTGGTCGCCAGCATTATCCAATAAGATGCCATTGAGCTTGCCGCTGTCTTGGTCTTTTAAATAGGCGCCGCCTTGTGGATCTGACGATTGCGGACTAATTCGGGCAATTTTTAGTGCTTTGGAGTTAACCCACATTGAGTGTGAAGTCTGCTCCATGATCACGACAGGTCGGTCGGGAAAGACACTATCGATGATCTCAAGTGGTGTGTATTCCGAATCGCTGTCGAGTGTAGACTCCAGAGAAAAGCCATAACCCATCAGCCAACCTCGACCATTGGTTTCGGCATTGATTTTACACGCTTCTAAGTAAGGGGTTTGCTCTTCGAGTGTGGCTTCCGAATCCAGTTCGCAATTACCACCCAGCTCCGAGGCGGCTTCAAAAACATGGTTATGATTGTCAATGAAGCCCGGTAGTACAAAGGCATTTTCCAAGTCTATGACATCGGTATTCAGCCCTTTAAAAGTCTGCGCCTGTTCGTGGTCACCAATGAATATGATCTTGCCGTTATGGGTAACGATCGAGTCTGACTCTCGATGCCCGTATATATCGGCATTAGTGAAGATTTGGTCAGCCGCTTGGTCTTGATTGGCTGCGCTGGCTTGTGCAAGAGTCGGTGATACAGCACTTAGACCTGCGATTAAGATGGCCAATGCAGTGTGTGGCAGAGTGAGCTTGTTGTTCATTATTGTGTCTTCCATGTTCCACTGTGTAATAAGTATAGAAAGCGAGTGGTCAGTGGGAAACTCTACATGAATGACAAATAAAAACTGTATTTAATCAACAAGCTGTCGTTGAATGAGCTTTTGATTACGACTCTTGCCTCATGCTTTTACGCAGATCTTTTTTGTATTCGTCATAAGAGTTGTAGCCATAGAGTTTCCACGTGTGATCACCTTTAATATTGTGCCTGTAGGTGATTTCTCCGATCCACTGCTGACGTGTTGCATGAATCATATCGCGTATTTTTATTAATAAAGTGTCCATAGTTGCTCTCCTGATTAAGTTCACCTGCAGTATATTTAGCGGAGAAAGTCGGAAGAGTACCGTTAGCGCAATGTCCAATACTTTTCAGTCAAAGTGCTCACTTAAATGGTTTGATGGGTATACTTTCAGTATTAGAGGGTCACAGAGTGTCGTAATGAAAGGTTACTTAGAAAAGGTGCCGCAAAGGATTGGTGCGTCATGGCGCTACAAGAAAATCGTTGAAGGTAGCAAGAGTTACGGTGGGCATCGACATGAAGAATATGAGATAGCGATTCATCGTCACTTCTCGGGGCATAGCTTTGTCGGCCACCACCAAAGCGATGTGTTCCATAACCATATGATTTTGGTTGGCCCAGACTTGCCTCATGCCATTTATTCCGAAGAGAGCAGTGATGACTCACGTGTTTGCGAAACCCATGTGATTTGGTTTCGTAAAGATTGGATTGAGCCGTTGATAGCGTGCTGTCGTGAACTTGAACCGTTACGTACACTGCTAGAAGACTCAAAGAAAGGATTGCAGTTTTCTCCTAGTACCGCTGAGAGGGCAACACAACTGCTAGATAAGGTGATGGTTCAGCCTCCTCATCAACAGCTGCTGACTCTATTCTCTCTGTTTGCTCTGCTGATTGATGACCAAGAAGTCGTGCAGTTAATTAACCCAACTTTTAACTCGGTTGAAGAAGACGAAGTCAGCGACAAACTAGATAAGGTCGAAGCCTTTCTGATGAATCATTTTATCCACGATATTTCAGTAAATGACTTAGCTAGCCATTTGTATGTTAGTGAAAGTAGCGTCAGGCGCCTGTTTCAAAAGCACTACAACGAGAGCTTCAGTCAGCGGTTGAAGAAAATTAGATTAAATGTGGCGTGTGATTTACTGCTAAATACACCTCTGCCTGTGAATCTGATTATGGAAAAAGTCGGTTATGACAACCAAGCTAACTTCAATCGCCAGTTCAAATCTTATAAGCAGGTGACTCCTACTCAATATCGAGAGTCAATGAAGCGACTTTGATTTATTCACCAACGAAACGATTTCCATAAACGTCTGAATAATTTAATGTTATATGAACCATGCTAATGGGGTTCACGTATTAACAAGGACGTAAGTTAAGACTCAAATGACTTACTCGTATTACGATTAAAACAAGTCGAGGTTAGGATGAAGAAAATACTTTTGCTGCTGAGTGTGATTTTATTGGGCGGATGCGTTGGCATGCCAGAAACCGTCAAGCCAGTTCAGCAGTTTGAATTGGATCGATATTTAGGGAAATGGTACGAAGTGGCTCGCTTAGACCACTCGTTTGAACGCGGCTTAAGTAATGTGAGCGCTGAATACAGCCTACGCGACGATGGCGGCGTGAAAGTGATTAACCGCGGCTATTCGGCTGAAGAGGGCGAATGGAATGAGGCTGAAGGCAAAGCGTACTTTGTTGAAGGTAGCGACCAAGGTTACTTAAAAGTGTCGTTCTTCGGTCCGTTTTATGGTGCCTATGTGGTGTTTGAATTGGAAGAGGAAGGATACCAATACGCGTTCGTTTCTGGGCCAGACACTGATTACTTATGGCTACTAGCAAGAACTCCTGAAGTCGCACCAGAAGTGATGGAGAAGTTTAAAGCGATGTCGAAAGATCGTGGGTTCAATACCGATGAGCTGATCGTTGTGGAACATACCCAATAAACCGAACGCTGTTATTGGTGAGAGTGATTGATAAGGCACAGAGGATGAATTTCTCTGTGCCTTTTTTATTCAAAGATAGAGCGACAACTAGCGAGGCTGGTTGCCGTTCAAGAGGAGCGCGACACATTCACGGGTGTAGTGGAGCCTTTCTTCTTCTGACTCGCCGCTATCGTGACCGAAGAACGACCAATAGGCTGATTTGCCATGAAACATCAGCAGCAGTTGACGAGCTGCAATGATCGGTGAGCTAGACGTCGACAGAGTAAGGTCACCAGAATCTATTTTTGATTGCAGGTAATCGGCGAGCAATTTGGTCGTTTTTTGAGGGCCACTTTCTAAATAGATAGAGGCGATCTCTGGGTGCGTGTTGGATTGACTCACCGCGTTCTGAAAGGTTTGTCGTGACTGCTCATCAAGCAGCAAATCCTGAAACTTCACACCAAATTTCACCAACTCATCACCCACCGCCGCATTCATATCAAAGGCTGCAGGGCTAAGTTCGCGCTCTGCACACTTGGTTTGCATGCAGGTTTCGAAAAGTTCGTCTTTGTTTTTAAAGTGAGAGTAGACCGTTTGCTTGGAAACGTTCGCCGCTTTGGCTATCTGATCCATATTGATCTTGAAGCCATGTTCAGAGAAAAGCTGGCTTGCTGCGGTTAAGATCTGCGATCTCTTCTGTTCACTCTTGATGATTTTAGTCACGTGCTGCTTCTCGTTACTTGCTTGGTACTTGGTGTTGCTCAGCTTAATACACTGGGTTCTGCGCTAAGCATTATGCTTTTTGTGATGGTTTTATCAATCATTAACGATGAAACTTATTTTTAACATAACCAAACTAGACAGTCTAGTTTGGTTTGGTTAGTCTAAAAAAAGAACATGATTGAGTACTGCATAGGAACAGTGAGTATGTATAAATTGATGAAGGGAAGTGCGGTGGCGTTGTCTCTATCGGCTTTTCTTGTTGGATGTGGCGAAAAGGAACAAGCCCAAGATTCGGTTGATTCAACCAATCAAACGGCTTCGAGCATCCAAACCATTTTAACTGTAGAAACGATGGCCTTAGCGCTGTCTTCCTCTTATGCAGTGCAGCGTGAATATGTTGGTGTGGTTAAGGCGGGTCAGCAAGCCAATTTAGGTTTCGAACTGGCGGGTAAAGTGAATGAGATTCTGGTTGATGTCGGTGACACAGTAACCGAAGGTCAGCCCCTGATTCGATTAGACACTCAACTGTTACAGACTGAATCGAGCCAACTAAAGGCGCAAGCCGAAGAAGTGAAAGCTCAACTGAGCCTTGTTGCGGCGAACTTAAAACGTCAGCGTTCACTGAAAGCAAAAGGTTTTAGTGCCGAAGCGGAAATTGATTCGTTAACCAGTGAGCAGCGTGTGTTGCAAGCTAACTTACTGCGCATTGATGCCTCGGTAAAAGGCAACGATCTCAAACTGGTGAAATCGACGATTCTTGCGCCGTATTCGGGCACCATCGCAACCCGTTTTGTGTCGCTCGGTGATGTGGTCAATGTTGGCAATCCAACTCTTACGTTACTCGCTTCTGAAGGCAAAGAAGCTTTTATCGGTATTCCAGCTCACCAAATGCAAAAAGTGACCTCACTCTCTGCGCCAAGCATTCGTGTTGGGCGAGATGATTATACAGTGACGCTGCTAAATCCGGGTGCCATGGTCGACACGCAATCTCGCAGTGTCGCTTTACGTTATCTTTTCCCTGAGCAAGCGACTGTTTTAGAAGGTCAACTTGCGTATCTTAAGTTTGACGAGCAAATCGACGACCAAGGTTATTGGGTGCCATTAACGGGTTTGATTGATGGCCTGCGCGGTGTGTGGAACATCTTTGTAGTGGGTGAAGACAATAAGGTTGAACGTCGCAGTGTTCAGGTGTTGTTTGCCAATAATCAGCAAGCGTACGTGAGTGGTGCAATCGAGGATGGCGAACACGTGATCGCGAGTGGTTTACATCGCTTGGTTCCTGGTCAAACCGTGAAGCCAGCCAGCGTTACTGCTGAATAGGAAATAGTATGAAAATCATAGAGACTATTTCCAATACTCGATTGCTCATCTTGATGACAGCGCTACTCATGGTGAGTGGTATTTCTGCCTTCATGACGCTGCCACGCGCAGAAGATCCAGTGATCATTAACCGTTATGCAAACATCACAACCAGCTTTCCCGGTGCCAGTGCCGAACGTGTAGAAACCTTAGTTACTGAGGTGATTGAGAACAAGCTACGTGAGCTGAGTGAAGTCAAGCTGGTGAGCTCAACTTCAAGGCCAAGCGTATCAATTGTCACGCTTGAACTTAACGATACCATTACCGAGCCCGAACCAGTCTGGTCGCAAGCGCGTGACAAACTGTCTGACATCGAATCCATTTTACCTGCGGGTGCGCATTCTCCCGATCTCGACAGTGACCATACCTACGCTTTTACAACCATCGCATCTCTGACTTGGTCTGGTGCAGGCGAGCCTGACCGATTAACGCTCGGGCGTTATGCCAAAGAACTGGCTAAGCGGCTACGAACCCTTTCGGGCACTGAATTCGTAGATGAATACGGGATGCCACAAGAAGAAATCCAGATAAGTCTACGAACGGCTGATGCTGCAGCGCTTGGTCGCTCGAGTTCAAACATCGCAGAGTCGCTAGAAGGGGCAGATGCTAAGAACTCGGCGGGTGAATTGGTCAGTGCTTATTCTCGTTTTGGTTTAGAGATTGAATCGGAACTGGATTCGATTGAACGCATTAAACAAGTCCCAATCGCGACCGACAGCAATGGTCACATCATCCGCATGGAAGACATTGCATCGGTGAGGCGTGGCGAGAAAACCCCACAAGATCAGATTGCGATTATTGATGGTGAGCCGGGTGTGATTGTCGCGGCGAGAATGCACCCTGATCTCCGAGTCGATAACTGGACGTCACGAGCGAATGCTCTGATTGAGAAGTTTCAACAAGAGCTGCCAAGCAATATCGATGTCACCGTGTTGTTTAATCAACAAGGCTATACCGAAACTCGTTTAGACGATTTAGGCAAGAGCTTGATGATCGGTTTTGGCTTGATCTTGATTGTTCTGTTCGTGACTTTAGGTGTGCGCGCTGCAATATTGGTGGCGATTTCTCTGCCACTGACTTCGCTGCTTACACTGTCGATTATGAAGATGACCGGCGTGCCAATCAACCAGATGTCGGTGACGGGCTTAATAGTCGCGCTCGGGATCATGGTGGATAACGCGGTGGTAATGGTTGATACCATTCAGGCGTATCGTTTGAAAGGGCAGCACAGAGCGGAAGCGACCATGAATGCCTTGAAGCACTTGTGGGTGCCTTTGCTGGGCTCAACATTAACCACCGTATTGGCGTTTGCGCCGATCATTCTGATGCCGGGTGCATCGGGTGAGTTTGTCGGTGGTATCGCGATTACTGTGTCTTTCTCACTGATCGGTTCTTATGTGATTTCGCATACCTTGATTGCAGGTTTAGCGACCAAGTTACTGCCGAAACAACTCAGTGATGTCGATAAGAAAGGGCAACATCACTGGTATATGACAGGCTTAAGAATTCCTGCATTAACACGTTGGTTCTCATCTTCTGTTCGCTTTGGTGTCACACATCCAATCATCACTATTGCTTTGGTATTGTTGGTGCCGTTTACTGGCTACTGGAGCATGTCTCAACTGACTGAGCAATTCTTCCCGCCATCAGACCGAGATATGTTTGAGATTCAAGTTTACATGCCACCGCAAGCGAGCATTTATGCGACCAAAAATACCTCTGAAAAAATCGATGACATCATTCATCGTTACCCTGAAGTGGAGCGCATTGATTGGCTAGTGGGCGCTAATTTCCCATCTTTCTATTACAACTTGCAGGCAAGGCAAAACAACGCGCCTTACTTCTCGCAAGCCATGGTGAAAACAGAGAACTTTGACCAAGCCAATGCGCTGATTCCAGAACTGCAAAAGGTGTTGGATGAAGAGGTACCGGAAGCACAAATCTTGGTACGAAAGCTTAACCAAGGGCCTCCATTTACCGCGCCAGTTGAGCTGCGTGTTTATGGTGAAAACCTCGATACGTTAAAAGCGATTGGTGAAGATGTACGCTTGATTCTGGCAGGTGTGCCTCATGTCACTCACACGCGAGAAACATTGCAACCGGGTACGCCTAAGGTGTGGTTGAAGGTCGATGAAGATACGGCAAAACTTAACGGTATTTCGCTGAACCAGTTTGCGGGCATGTTGCAAACTACGCTTACAGGCCGTGAAAGTGGCTCTGTGATTGAGGGCAGTGAATCGGTGCCGATTCGTGTTCGCGTCGCGGATGATGCGCGTGAAAACTTGGCGCATTTAAGCAATATTCGGTTGCCAATCAGTTCTGAGGTGTACTCGACAGGTATTAACGTATCGACACTCGCCGAACTTGAATTAACCACAAGTCGTGGTGCGATTACTCGTCGTAACGGGCAGCGTGTCAATACCATTGAGGGCTATATTGAAGCGGGTGTCTTGCCTCAAACCGTGCTTAATGAGTTCCAAAAACGTTTAGAAAGCTATCAGATGCCATCGGGTTACACGATTGGCTTTGGTGGCGAATCAGCGGAACGAGACAATTCAGTCAATAGCCTGATCTCGAATGTCGCCGTTGTAGTGGTATTGATGGTGTTAGTGGTGGTGATGTCGTTCAACTCGTTCCGAATGAGTAGCATCATTTTCATGGTGGCAGGGTTAGCTGGTGGCCTAGGGTTGCTTTCGGTGTGGATCTTCGGGTATCCATTTGGCTTTACGGTGATCATCGCCATGCTCGGGATCGCGGGCTTAGCGATTAACGCTGCCATCGTGATTCTGACGGAATTAAAGCTCGATGAACAAGCTTCATCCGGTAATGTGGATGCGGTGGTAGAAGCTGTGATGTCGTGTACGCGGCATATTAGCTCAACCACGATTACGACGGTTGGCGGCTTTATGCCACTGATTATTGCTGGTGGTGGCTTTTGGCCCCCGTTCGCGGTCGCGATTGTTGGCGGAACGGTATTAACCACGCTTATTTCTTTCTACTTTGTGCCTGTGGTTTATCACTTAATGACTAAAAACCAGCGCAAGAAAGTCGTCACAGCTACAGCATAATCCCTTCTTAATGTTCATTACTCCTCTCCTTTGAGGGGAGTAATACCCACTTGAAACATATCAAAATACTCATCAAATCGGCTTTTCAGGTCGATCTTTGCCACTATTCTTCGGCACCTAACTGGCATTATTATCAATGATAAGCAGCGTGTCATTCGAATATCTAATGGGTTTCTGATTGGAGCAATATCTTTTCTAAATACCATTAAAATCCTATGTGAATTCATAAATTTGACAATCGTCACACTTTGTTTAATTCGCTCTTTCTAATGTACTCAAACATCACTTCGCTTCTTCATTGTTGGTCGCCGACTCTCCCTATTCTTACTCATCCCTTATCAGCGTTGGTTTTGCATGTGTAGCACGCCTATGTCGTGCAGCTGGTTTTCTATCTATTTCCCATGTTTCACTTTCATAACTGGAAGGTTAGTTTCCAAGTTTGTTTGGTGAGCTTTCAATTTCGACTCCTCATAATGCGCCAAATGTAACAATGTATTTCAAAATGTAACAATTAAGTCATATTTTTTGTGTGGTTTTAACCGTGTGGCAATGTTTCGGCTGCGCTGTGCTGTCGTTTTAATTCGGCAGTTCTACTGTTCAAAATCGTGGCTAATTCAGTTTCGCTTTGAGATGCGTCGTTTCACATGCTCAACACATAAATATTCTAATGACCATGACAACCAGTACTCGGGCGTTCGTTCTGAGGCTGGATAACCATCGAGAAAGTTAATGGAAGCTTCAAGATATAAACGCATTTTATCGAGAGCAAATCTGTCGAGGATTGGTTTGGTGGGAACCGTCCTGATGCTCGAAGGATGTAACTCCGCATTGCTCGACCCAAAAGGTAGCGTTGGCGTTCAGGAAAAGGAGCTGATTATCACGGCTCTATTGCTGATGCTGATTGTCGTCATCCCCGTGATTCTGATGACCATCTACTTTGCTTATAGATACCGCGAAAGCAATACCACAGAAGAGTATGCACCTGACTGGGCGCACTCAACCAAGATCGAAGTGGTGGTATGGACGATTCCAATCATCATCATTGCGATTCTTGCCACCATCACTTGGCGAACAACACACGAACTAGAGCCTTCAAAGCCTCTGGAAAGTGATGTGCAACCTATGGTGATCGAAGTGGTCTCTCTGGACTGGAAATGGCTGTTCATCTATCCGGAGCAAAACATTGCGACGGTTAACTATGTTGCGTTCCCGAAAGATGTACCGGTGACGTTTAAGCTAACTTCAGACAACATCATGAACGCGTTCTTTATCCCGCGTCTTGGTTCGCAGATCTACGCGATGCCGGGAATGGTGACCAAGCTGAACTTGATTGCTAACCATGAAGGTGACTTCAAAGGTTTTGCATCTAACTACAGTGGCAAAGGGTTCTCACAGATGAAATTCACTGCATCAGCCATGCCTGATCAAGTGGCATTTCTAAACTGGGTGGAAAAAGTGAAAGCAAGCCCTGATCGCATTGAAGATTGGGAGCAGTTCCGTTCATTGGCTGCGCCAAGTGTGGCTGAACCTGTGACTCTGTTCTCCAGTATCCCACCATTTTTATTCACCGATGTCGTGACCCAGCACCCTGGTTCAATGAACTGTTTGCCGGAAACCCAAGGATAATCGTCATGTTTGGAAGATTAACTCTAGACTCTATTCCCTACCACGAACCCATTATTTTGGTCACGTTGACCATGATCGCTCTAGTGGGCAGTTTAGTGGTGTACGCGGTAACCAAAGCCGGTAAGTGGCAATACCTTTGGAATGAATGGTTTACTTCTGTAGACCACAAAAAACTAGGCTTCATGTACATTGCGGTCGCGATGGTGATGCTAGTTCGTGGCTTTGCTGATGCTGTCATGATGCGTAGTCAGCAATTGCTATCCGCAGCGGGTGAGACAGGCTATTTACCGCCACATCACTACGACCAGATCTTCACGGCTCACGGCGTGATCATGATTTTCTTCGTAGCGATGCCTTTGGTTATTGGTTTGATGAACATCATCGTGCCACTGCAAATCGGTGCTCGTGATGTGGCATTTCCTTATCTGAATAACCTGAGCTTCTGGCTGTTTGTGGTGGGTATTATCCTAACCAACATGTCACTGGGCTTAGGTGAATTTGGCCGCACAGGTTGGTTGGCGTATCCGCCGCTTTCCGGCATTGAGGCAAGCCCGGGAGTGGGTGTCGACTATTGGATATGGGCACTGCAAATATCCGGTGTAGGTACCACGCTAACGGGCGTGAACTTCTTTGCGACCATTTTGCGCATGCGTACTCCGTCTATGCCAATGATGAAGATGCCAGTATTCACGTGGGCATCTCTGTGTGCCAACATCCTGATCATCATCTCTTTCCCGATCCTAACAGTAACCATCGCGCTACTGACGTTGGATAGATACATCGGCACGCACTTCTTCACCAACGACCTCGGTGGCAACGTGATGATGTATGTGAACCTGATTTGGGCTTGGGGACACCCTGAAGTGTACATCCTAATCTTGCCTATCTTTGGTGTGTTTTCTGAAGTTACTGCGACTTTCTCTCGCAAAAAACTGTTTGGTTATACCTCGCTGGTATGGGCGACGGTGGCTATCACCATCCTTGCGTTTGTGGTTTGGCTGCATCACTTCTTTACTATGGGTTCAGGCGCAAATGTGAATGCCTTCTTCGGCATCGCAACCATGATTATCTCTATCCCAACCGGGGTTAAGATCTTCAACTGGCTGTTCACCATGTACAAAGGTCGCATCCGTTTCACAACACCTATGCTGTGGACAGTTGGTTTCCTTATCACCTTTACTGTTGGTGGTATGACAGGCGTGTTGATGGCGGTACCGGGTGCAGACTTCATACTGCATAACTCAGTATTCCTGATTGCTCACTTCCACAACGTAATCATTGGTGGTGTTGTGTTCGGTTGTTTTGCTGCGATTGGTTACTGGTTCCCGAAAGCGACCGGTTTCACTCTGAACGAGCTTTGGGGTAAACGCGCATTCTACTGCTGGATCATCGGTTTCTTGATGGCGTTCTTGCCGCTTTACGCTCTGGGCTTTATGGGCATGACGCGTCGTTTGAGCCAAGACATCAACCCTGAATTCTTCCCACTACTGGCGGTTGCGGCTGCAGGTACGGGCGTGATTGCGATGGGTGTTGTTTGTCAGTTCGTTCAGATTTACGTGAGTGTTCGTGACCGCGACCAAAACCGAGATCTAACCGGTGACCCATGGGGTGGACGTACATTCGAATGGGCAACGTCTTCACCACCGCCGTTCTACAACTTTGCAAAACTGCCTAAGGGCGATGAACTAGATGCGTTCTGGTACCAAAAGCAAAGTGGCGAGTTTGACCCAACTCAGGAAGAAGAATACGAACGTATTCATATGCCAAAGAACACACCAACAGGTATTTATGTGTCTGCATGGGCGTTGGCATTTGGCTTCGCAATGATCTGGTACATCTGGTGGTTAGCAGCTGCAAGCCTAGTGGGCATCGTGGTGACGTGTATTCAACACAGCTACAACGACGATGTGGACTACTACGTGGAAGTTGAAGAGATCAAAGCGATTGAAGCGGCTCGACGTGCACAGCTTGAAGAAGCGAAGAAACAGTCAGTGAAAAGCGACAATTCTAGTCGTGGTAACAGCGCTGACGGTGACAGTGATAACAACGAAAATAAAGATGATTTGGAGACGACGTATGCAAGCTAATACTCCGTCACACACTTATGATCTTGCACACTCGCATGATCATCACCACGAAGCCGCGGGCAACAAGTTGTTTGGTTTCTGGGTTTACTTGATGAGTGACTGTGTCCTGTTTGCCACGCTTTTCGCGACTTATGCCGTGCTTGAGAGTGGCTCAATCGCTGGGCCGACAGGTAAAGACATCTTTGAACTGCCGTTCGTGTTTGTCGAAACCATGATGCTGCTGTTCAGTAGTATCACCTTCGGCTTTGGCATGATTGCGATGAAGCGCAAAGACGTTCTAGGACTCAAGCGATGGATCAAAGTTACTTTCGTATTGGGCTTAGCCTTTATCTGTATGGAAGTGTATGAGTTCCACCACTTGATTGCAGAAGGCTATGGTCCTCAAGAGAGTGCGTTCCTTTCTGCGTTCTTTACCTTGGTTGGTACACACGGTTTGCACGTAACGTTCGGTCTTATCTGGATGGCGGTGGCGTATCACCAGCTTTCAACCAAAGGCTTGAACGACAACATGTCGATGCGTTTCCAGTGCTTGAGCTTGTTCTGGCACTTCCTTGATATCGTTTGGATTTGTGTATTTACCATCGTGTACTTAATGGGGGTGATGTAATGGAACAGCATCTAGATAGCGGTGCAACGGATTACGTGAAAGGCTTTATTGCGTCACTGATTCTGACCATTATTCCGTTCTACATTGTGTGGGAACATGCGCTACCAAGCACTGAAACTTACGTGATCTTGTTCGGTTGCGCGCTGGTGCAAATCTTTGTGCATTTTAAGTACTTCTTGCACATGGAAGCGAAATCTTCCGATGGGCGCTGGAACTTGGTATCACTGATGTTTACCGCCATTGTTGTATTGATCCTTATCGCTGGCTCGGTATGGATCATCTACAACATGAACGTCAACATGAAGTTGTAGGCTCGGGTATGCTGAAAAGTTATTTGTCTATTACCAAACCGGGCATCATTTTCGGCAACCTGATTTCTGTTGCGGCGGGGTTCTTTCTCGCCGCCAAAACAGAACCAGCCAGTGCGATGTTGTTACTGACGACGTTAGCGGGTGTAGGGCTTGTGATTGCATCAGGTTGTGTGGTGAATAACATCTTTGACCGAGATATCGACCAGAAAATGAAACGAACCCAGAACCGCGAATTGGTTCAGGGCAACATCAACATAGACGTCGCATTTATTTATGCGTTAGTCATGTTGTTGGCTGGCACGGCGTTGCTGTTTCAATTCGTTAATCCGATGTCTGCGGTGGTGGTGTTGCTTGGCTATGTGTTTTACGTCTTTTTCTACACCATGTGGTACAAGCGTAATTCGGTTTACGGCACCTTAGTTGGCAGTATCTCTGGCGCAGTTCCGCCATTAGTTGGTTACCTTGGTGTGACGAATTACTTGAGCTTAGAAGCCGTTCTGCTGTTCATCATGTTCTGCTTATGGCAGATGCCACACTCGTATGCGATTGCGATGTTCCGCATTCAAGATTACCGAGATGCAGGCATTCCTGTGTTACCGGTGAAAGAGGGCGTCGATAAAGCACATCAGCACATGAAAGCGTATGTAGTAGCGTTTGGCGCAGTTGCTCTGGCGTTGTTCTTACTCGGAGAGGCGGGTTATGAATACCTAGCGGTGTCGGCGGCCGTTTGCTTTATGTGGACCAAGGTGACATTCCGCAAGGTCGATTGCCTCAACTACATTCAGTGGTCAAAGACCGTTTTCAAGGTCTCTCTGCTGGTGGTGATGAGCATCAGTGGCGTACTAGGGCTCGAACTGATTCCGCTGCCTACGCTTTTTTGATTTAAGTTTGTCGTTGAACCCTCAATGTTCTGAAGTCCGAGGGTTTGACGACTTTTTATCTGTCCCGCTTTAAGTTATTACCCTTCAAAAATATCACTAATCCAATCTTCAAGCTGCTCTCGTTTGTCTTGAGGGCCATTGATTACCACTAATCCATTCAGTGTTGCTTGATCCCAAGATATCGTTCCGTTCGCTAATGCATCGAACACGTCGAGCTCTGTAATAAGTAATAAATCGTTCTCTGTCGGCAAAGTGTCTCTTCCTGAAATGTTCACGCCTTTTTCAATGCTGATTTGGCTGTAGTGACCTTTAATCGCTTCAAATAAGTTGAATTCAATCTTACTCGGATGCGCCTTTGCGAGTGCTGACTTTATCGAAAACAGTTTGAAATGATCCGGTTTATCTAGGTTTCCGAACTCGTCATCTTGCCTTGCTGTGATGACATTGCCAAATACCTCCAGTGAACCGGGCTCTGTCACTAAACTAAATCCGGTTTCTTGGTGTAAGCCGCAAGCTAATACCAGAGAAGAACTGAGTGAAAGCAAAAGAAAAAAACGTTTTAGCATGTGTGAACCTTAAAAGAAGCAGGGCAGTTTCCTTACTCCAACAATAGACCTAGATCGTTGAGTTAAGGTTGCGAACTGTACCAATAAATAAACGATAAAGGGACCACAATGGGTCCCTAAGTTATCGACTCGCCATCCTTAGCAGCATTTGATTATTAGCGAACGATGAGCATGATCTCTTCTGGAGTCATTGGCTTATCGAAGTAGCTCATGAATTGACCGAAGCCTTTGATGTCGCCATTCGAGAACTTGAATGCACCAGACTGTAGGTTAGTACCAATCACTTGTTGAGCGTTTGGACCCGCAATCAATATTTGGTTCAGTACGGCACGAGTAGTGTCGATTTGAACGTCTGCACCTTTCACTGCTTCTTCGTGTAACTGAGCAATACCGTTACGGATTTCGATAGTGAATGCTTCGTTCGTATCAGAGAAGTTGTACGTTAGCATCATGTTTACGTCTAACGAGTTTTCTGCGATAAGCGTTGAGGTCATCATGTCGAAGATCTGCTTGCTTGGTAGCGCAGTAAGAACGTCAACAGAAGCGAAGCTGATCATATTAGAGAAGTCACGCTTGTTCTCAAGTTCAGCAGCAGCGTTAAGTGCCCAGTTACGCCAGTTGATGTTCACTTGGTCAGCAGCCCATGCTTTGTAAGCTTGTGCTTTCATTTCGCGAGCTTCCATATCTTGCTTGTTTACCGTGATCGGGTAAGAAAGAATTTCTGCTGCAAATGTGTAATTTTCTGCCTTAATTGCTGCTTGTGCAGTCGTAAGGATGTTGTCACGACCGCCCATGACCTCTACGAAGGCTTTAGCGCGTTGCTCGTAAGCCATTGGCTCTAGCTGCCATGGGTCACCTTCGAAGAAACCGTTGTAACCTACGTAAATCTGACGCACGGCGTGTGCAACAGTGCCGTAGTGCTCACCTAACCACGGGTGTTCTGCAAGGTGCTTCGGAAGTTTAACGACTTCAACTAGCTCATCTGGCGTCATACCTTTGTTCATGTAACGGATAGTTTGGTCATGCGTGTATTGAATCGCATCACGGTAAGCCGTTAATACGTCAGATACCGCTTCTTTGCCTTCAACAGGACGACCGTGAGAGTTAATCATGATCTCAGTATCAAACTTACGCATTACGTCGATGCCTTTGAACCACATTGATGGGTCACGGAATTTAGTACCACGGATTGTGTGAAGGTTAGGGAAGTTCTCTCCTTGAAGTACTTCAGCTGCGTGCAGGATTTTCTGCTCTGGGAAGTAAACCACTAACTCATCTTTAGTTTCAGATGGCACGTTCTCGATGTGCATTTTCACGCCAGCAATTTCGATTTCGATGTGGCTTTGGCTTGGTACAAGCAGGTTTGGTTCAATGAACGAGATAGCACCTTGCATGAAGCGTGGACCAAGGCCATCGTTTACTGTGCCGTGCTCGCCTTCTTCTACGTGCTTAGCGCCTGTGTAAGAAGTGCGGTGACCAAATAGAGTACCTAAGTTTGAAGACCAGTTAGCCACTGCCGCGGTTAGGCCTTCTTCTGCGATGATTTTCACTTCACCTGATGCCACTTCTTCATCCGTTACCCATGCACGCACACCTGAGATGTGGTCGATGTGGTTGTGAGAGTAGATGATGGCTTTAACTGGCTTGTCTGTGATTTGACGAAACTGCTCTTTAACCGATTGAGCCATTTCTACCGACTCACCTGGATCAACAATAATGATACCGTCAGTACCTTCGATCATTACTGGTGTATCGAGACCAAAACCGTAACCAAGGTAAATGTTGTCATCAACTTTGATGATTGCTTGGTCCATTTTTCGGCCATGCTTAGTTAGAGTTGGATGAACGTGGTCAGATTCTTCTGTGTAAGCCAGAGACTGGCCAGTTTTAGAAACAACTTGGATACGCTCGCCTGTGCCCCAGAACATGTTTGATTTGTGTTCGAATAGAACCTCGCTTTTGTAGCGAGCATCAAGGTCAATGTCTTGGTATTGCGCAGCATTTGCTGTCTGAAGTTCTTGGCCTACTTTCGATGTCGCTTCTACAGTTGGCGTTGCAGATGCAAAACCAGCAGCAAATAAAGCGCTTGCGATAGCAACAGGAAGCGCCATTTTCTTAAATGTATTAGTCATGGTAGTGACCTTATATTTGGATACAGGAATTGGATTTCTTGAGCCAAATGATAAAGGTGGAAGAGGCCGCTATCTACGCGGTAAAAGGATTTCAATCTATCGCTTTTTCGATGGTTTATTTATTTAATGATTATATTGGCGATTTATATTGATCTAAATCAATTAGTCAGTCGAGCTTGTAACGGATACAAAAATGCCCCGAATTTCGGGGCATTTTGAGGAAACTAGTCGCAGGTTAATGAGTGGCTGTTATACGAGAGAATAACAGTCACATCATTGATGACTTATTCGTTTACCAAGAGCTAATCGTTTACTAAGAGCTTACCAAGCACCTAAGTATGACTTGTAAGATTGTAGACGAACCGTTGCTGCGCCGATTACATCAATGAAGCCCCAGAACGGGTGTGGTTTCTCAGCCGAGATCCAAGCCGCGCCAGTTGAACCAATTGGGATGTTGAAACCTTCTGGTTCGATGATCTCAAGTACGATAGTTCGACCTAAACCATTACCGTTTCTTACCACGTGTTGGCCGACGCTTTGTGGTCCCTGAAGTGGAGAAATACTCGACTCACCGGTGCCGGCATTGAAGCTGTGTACTTTTGCTCGGAACACGTGACCTGGGTATGCATCAACGAAGAATTCAGCGAAATCTCCTACTTGAACATAGCCGTAAGTCTGGTCTGAAATACGCATCTCGAGAAACTTTTTGCTGGTGTTGTAGAGGTGCATATTACCCATTACAGAACCTTCAGCAATGTTCACTATCGATACCTGACCGTCAAACTCAGCTTTAATGGTTTTCTTCTCTTGCGCCCAATTTACTTTTTGTAGATCGGCTTTTAGCGACACAAGTTCAGCGTGCAGTACTCGAAGATCTGAGTCGTACTTTTCTACGTCACGCATATTGAAGATTTCAGGTGACGTTTCAGCACGCTCTAAATCGCGATCCATCTGCTTGATTTGTTCTTCTTTCTGAACAATTGAAGATTCGATCTTGGCTTTATCTGCGGCAGAATTGATGTCGACGAGAGTGTAGATTATGTCGCCTTCTTTAACCATTTGGTTGTGCTCAACAAGCACTTGGTCGATCTGCTGACCAAAGATAGGTGACATCACCGCGTGTGGTGCTTTGACTGTGGTTGAATTGGTTAAATCAACGGGTGCCCACAAGCGAGAGATTACTGCTAATACTGCAAGAATCGTTACACCCCCAATGGCAGCCCAGGTGTAGTTCTTGAAGTTCTTCTTAAGTGCGCCTGTCGCAAATAGTGACCATACAATTAGGATGTATGGAATCATCATCTCTTTCATTATGCGACCTCTTTATTTGTTGGAGTCTTTTCTTTTGAAGGCTGAGCTTCTGGAGACTGTTCTACTGGAGATTGTTTGGTTTGAGACGGCTCCGTTACTGGTTCTTCAGGTGATACGTGGACTACGGAGGCCTCTGTATTAGTCGCGTCTCGTTTAGGTTGTACACCACGGCGAATCACATCACTCAGTGATTGACCAATATGTTTCCAGTTCGCTAGCGCGATAACCAAGGCGATAACCCAGAATGTTTTGCTGATGAAGAGTCCGCAAAGTGACAGTGCAAACACGATTTGAACGTGAGCGCTTTTGTGTTCTTTTGCTTTATGCACACCCAGTTCATGTAACTGCCACATGCCGTAAACACCGGCTAATACCACAGCAATTGTCACTGAGAACAAGTAGCCAGAGAAGTACTCCATCTGGAAGAAGTTCATCATCATTTCATTGGGGTGGTTGTTGAACTGAGACATGTCGATGTCTTTAGAGTGGATTGTGCCTAATGGTGCAAGCGCCCATGCACCAGCAAACATCACTGCCATAAACAGACAGAATTTGACCAAGACCATCACAATGGCCCAGATTTTCTGGAAAACGATTTTTATAAAGTTCATATCTCAACCTACATAAATAAGAAGAGAGAATTTGCAGCCTAGAAGTTTAACTTTAACAACATCTTAAAAAGTAGGTGTTTATTATGTGGGTTGATTGATGCGCATAATAAACAAAAGTATTAGATGGTATTTAAAGTGATACTACGCAGTCCAGACAACGGATTCTCGGTATCAAGAAGCTAATGTGCTTCATTACAAATCAATCCTTGTTGGCAGACGTAAACTGAATGGCTATTTGGCTATCGAAAATATATTCGACCTGTTTTATTAGCCGCTGTCGTTATTATGTGTAATACCTCAATTATCGAGGGGCTCTTCCATGGCAGTTGACACATTGCAGTAAAAATATTCGTCAGCTTTCTGTTTGGGTTAATAATTGATTTGTTGGCAGGATAATAGGAAGAGTTTTGAGCGGTATCTACCCAGAAATACGATTTGATAATATCGTAATTACGATGAGTTGTTGTGGTTCTGAATTGGCAGGTTGAATTATTTGCTAGCGCTCAAATTCGGCTTTAAAACATTGTGAGTTAAATTGGCTTGGATCAATGAAATGATTAATAAAAGCATCAATAAGTAATTTGTCGAAATTAATCTTTTTACACAGTTTTTACAATAAAAGGAGTGATGGATATGAATGATGAATTATAGATGACTGATAATAAGTTTTGCCTGTCGGAAAAATATTCACTAAAGGTTAGAAAATTATACCGATGATGTGTCAAATATATGGGTTTAGTTTTTAGATAAGCTCCCTTCGTAGAAGATTCAATTTGAATATTGTAGCGCTAGTTACTCAAATGTATATCTCAATGACACTCAACACAGTGTCATGACAAATGAGACAATTGTGCATTTTTCGTTGTTATTGGAGAACCACTCATCGATGAGGCCCTTCTTCAAAAGTGATCGATATGAAGGGGTGCTACTGTCTCAATTTGCGACGTCAAACGAGGGATTGTTATTTTATTTAATCGTTTTTACGATAGCATAGTGCTCATGGTCGCCTAATGAGTAATGAGTAATGAGTAATGAGTAATGATATATGAGCAATGACATTCCCAACTTCAACCTACTTGCCGTGTTTTCTGCGGTGATGGAGCAGGGCAGTTTGAGTAAGGCTGCGGATCAACTCAGTACCAATCAATCGACCATCAGTACCGCATTAGCGCGCCTAAAAAAAGAGATCGGCCAAGAGCTTTTTGTTCGTAAAGGAAGAGGTGTTGCGCCTACGTCTTATGCCCAAAGCTTATACGAACAGATAAAAACGCCGATCAATGAACTCAATGGCGTGTTTCAGTCGATGGCTAATTTTGATGAGCAATCCTCTGAGCGTAAGTTTGTGATTTCTGCACCTGAGCACTTACAGTGGGTTCTGCTCAACAGTTTCGCGGCGCTTCCTAATCAAAACTTGTCGCTAGAAGTCTTTGATCAACCAGACAGTGATGAGCGAATTTACGAAGATCTTTTGACTCAAGAGTTTGATGCGATGATCGATATTGTGGTGCCTGAACATCCAAGTATCGTCACTGAAACCTTGTATGATGGGGAGTTTGTGATCGTATGTCGATCTGATCACCCGCGAATTCAAGGGGAAATCAGCGAAGCGCAGTTCCTCAGTGAAAAACATGCTGTACTAGACAGAACCCGACGCAAAGTTCGCAGTTTGAATCACTATACGTCTTTGGATTTATCCCAACGTAAAATCGTGTTTCATGGACGCTCGCTGTTCAGTAATATCTTGCTGTGTAGCCAATCCGATTACATTACTGTAGTGCCTTTATCTATGGCCGTGCAGTTCCAAGAAAAGTTAAGTTTGCAGCTGTTCAAACCACCCTTTGAATATCAGCCGATATCTCACTACCTGATTTGGTTGAAGAAGCAGAACAGTGACCCTGCTCATAAATGGTTCAGAGAACAAGTCATCAGTACGTCAGATGCAATGTCGAAGGCGCTTAAAGATAGGCGCTTGCGGTTTTAATTGGAATCTAACCCGAAGGGAAGCATTGGCTTCCCTTTTTTGTGTCATTGAGTTCGTGTTAGTTATGAGGTTCATAACAAAAAATTATCACATTGAGAATTTTTGATAATTTCCTTAATTCCCCGAAGAATCGTATTATTTCACTCAGAGATTAGTGGATAACCTCCACTTAAAATAATAACGGCGCCATGCTTGTGGTGCTAATAAGGGTGAAATATGAAATTCCTACACACAATGATCCGAGTTACTGATTTAGACAAGTCTATCAAGTTCTACACCAAGGTATTGGGAATGAAGGAACTTGAACGCCATGAAAACAAAGACTACCGCTACACATTGGTTTTTGTTGGTTACGAGCAAGGCGGCACGACTATCGAGCTAACGTACAACTGGGATACGAATGGGTACGAGATGGGCAGCGCGTTTGGTCATCTGGCATTGGGTGTAGAAGATATTTACGCAGCATGCGACAAGATCAAATCGCTAGGTGGCAACGTCACTCGCGAAGCGGGTCCAGTGAAAGGCGGTTCAACACACATTGCCTTCATTACTGACCCAGACGGCTACCAAATCGAACTGATTCAACTAGGTTAATCGAGGATATAACAATGACAAACGCACTATTTCAACCAATTCAACTTGGTAATATCGAGCTTAAAAACCGTATTGTTATGCCTCCGATGACGCGTTCTCGTGCAACGCAACCTGGTAATTCAGCAAACGACATGATGGCGGCTTACTACGCTCAACGCGCTTCTGCAGGTTTGATTATCGCTGAAGGCACGCAAATTTCACCTATGGGTCAAGGCTATGCTTGGACTCCGGGTATCTATTCTGATGAGCAGATTGCTGGTTGGAAAAAAGTCACCGATGCAGTACATGACAAAGAGGGTGTTATCTTCGCTCAACTTTGGCATGTAGGCCGTGTAACACACCCAGATAACATCGGCGGTGAACAGCCAATCTCGTCTTCTGCACTTAAAGCAGAAAACGTAAAAGTATTCATCGATAACGGCACTGATGAACCGGGCTTTGTAGATGTGGTTGAACCTCGTGAGATGACGAAACAAGACATCAAACAAGTGGTTGAACAGTATCGCCAAGCGGCTTTGAATGCGGTTGAAGCGGGCTTTGATGGTATTGAACTTCACGCCGCGAATGGTTACTTAATCAACCAATTCATCGATTCTGAAGCAAACAATCGCACTGACGAATACGGTGGTTCAATCGAAAACCGTTTACGTTTCCTAGGTGAAGTGGTTGAGGCTATGGTTGAAGCGATTGGTGCTGACCGCGTTGGTGTGCGTCTTGCTCCGTTTACATCGTTGAATGGTACCGTTGATGCTACGCCAGTAGAGACTTACACAGCGGCGGCAGCACTACTTAATCTATACAAAATTGTTTACCTGCACATTGCAGAAGTCGATTGGGACGATGCACCTGAAACACCAAAAACCTTTAAATCAGCAGTACGTAATGCTTATCAAGGTGTTCTGATTTATGCGGGTAAATACGATAGCGAGCGTGGCGAAAAAGCGGTTGCTGAAGGCGTAACTGACATGGTTGGTTTTGGTCGTCCGTTCGTTGCTAACCCAGACTTACCTGCTCGTATTCAAAATGGTTACCCACTTGCGGCGCACGATCCAAACACATTGTTCGGTGGTGCTGAAAAAGGTTTAACGGATTACCCAGAATACGCAGGCTAAAAACAGCTGCCTGAAGCAGAGTATTGAGATAGTATCTTGATCCTGTTGAATGTTTATAAAAAGCAACCTAGCAGAGCCAGGTTGCTTTTTTCGTTATTGGACCGAATAAAATGATGAACGTGAAAGCGATGCGTGGGGAACTTTATCTCCTATTTGCCACCCTGTTAGCCGGGGTTGGATGGATTGCATCTAAGCTGGTGGTATTAGAAATGCCAGGACCAGTGTTCATTGGTGTGCGGTTTGTTGTGGCAAGCCTGATTTTACTTCCGTTTTGTATTCATCATATTCGTAAGCTTTCGTTCAAGCAGATACTTTCTCTTTGCGGAGTGGGTTTGCTGTTGTCTGCCTCATTGCAGGTATGGGTGTTTGCGGTATCGGTGACAGAAAGCTTATCGGAAGGGGCATTCATCATGAGCCTCGCGATGATCATTGCACCGTTTGTGTCTTGGATTTTGTTTCGAGTTAAGCCTAATCGTGCGTTTTGGATGTCGTTCCCCATCGCGATTATCGGCATGCTGTTGCTGACTTTGGGTAACGGCTGGCATGTCGAGCAGAGTCAGATTTACTTTCTGCTAGCATCGATGTTGTTGTCCGTTCATTTTGTGATGAACAAGCGCGTGATTACCAATATCAAACCTATCGCATCAATCTGTGTGCAGTTGTTTGTGGTGGGCGTGAGTGGTTTAGCCTTTACTTCGATGACCGCTCAGCCGGAGTTCGAAATAACCAAAACCTTAGTTTTCTGGTTTATCGTGTCTGCGGTTATTGCGACTTCTATTCGTTACTTGCTTCAAACCGTCGGCCAACACTCTGTCAACATGGAAGTAGCGGCATTGATCATGATTCTTGAGCCAGTATGGACGCTGTTACTGAGTGTGAGTGTGTTAGACGAAAGTGTAGAGATGCAAAAGCTGCTAGGTGGAGCTGTGATTATTGCTTCACTGTTCTGCTATATTAAGTGGTCGAGACGACAATAAAACACTCGGTGCGAGACCGAGTGTTGCTTGTTCTCTAATGTACGCTTAAATCGCCGCGACCATTTTCTGAAGTAGCTTGAGTATTTGTTGTTGCTCTTGCTCGTCCAACTCGCTCATTAACTCTTTGTTTAAACGAGCAGGGATAGAGATGAGTTGTTCTTCGAGAGCTTTGCCTTTTTCGGTTAAGTAGATTCGGAAAGAGCGACGGCTGTTTGGATCGGCTCTACGCTCAACCAACTCAAGCTTTTCTAACTTGTCTAGTGTGCGTGTCGTGGTTGAATTTTCGACTTTGGATTTTGCCGCGATATCACGCTGAGTAATACCTTCCTCTTCCCATAGACACATCAATGTTGGCCACAATGCGATGGTTAGGCCGTGCTTCTTCAGCTCTAGGTCGAAATCTTTACTCGCTTTGTTGGCGATTACATTGATCATCCATCCAAAGCTATTTTGTCTATCAAATTCTACTGACATCCGCTTGTACCTAATTCTTACGATGACATTACAACTATTGTCATCGTAACTAATATGAACGCAATTAGCATCAACAATGATTTTCTATTTGATGAAAAAGCTAATTGACTGCCATTTCTAAAATGATCCTTTGACTCTCAATGATTTTTTTTCCGGAGAGTATGGTGAGAACTATCGGTGTTGATTGGACTTTTCTACGCAGAAAGTTTTTAAGAGGGTTCTGGATAGCTAATACATTGGGAATCTGTCTATTGGATCCTGATTCAGTGACACCGAAACTAGATGTTCTCACCCAAGCTAAAGTACGCCAATACTTCATCTTCGCTGTTGTAGGTGAAATCCATACGCACATTAATACGCTCTTGACGCATCAAGCGATAACGTAAGCCAAGTCCAATCATCGATAAAAGATCACCATCATCAAAGCTATGATAGGGATCTTTTGGACTGAGCCTCTCACCAAATACTTTGCCGACACCGGTCAACCCGACCACTGACACGTTGTTTAGGAAGTTGATCGATGAGCCAGAAAGTGAGTAGCGATATTCCATTTCTAGGTTGGTCATATGAGAGGCAATGTGATCCCCTGCAACAAAGCCTCGTTGCACGTTACGACCTTGTCGCCCGTAAGTGCTGTATGCACTGCTTGGGGCATTTTCAGCATCAAGTAGGTAGCGAGTAACCCACCTGCTGGCAATAATATGGTTGTCATTGTGCGTTAAACTGTAGAAAAAACGGTAGTCTGAAAACAGTGAAGAGTAGGTAGCATCTTCATCATTGCCTAACCAAGTCCCGTGGTTCTCATACGTGAGCTCAAACAAAAAGCCATGATACGGATAATAGTAATGCTCTCGCTCATCCCATAAGAATGAAAGTTTAGCGCCAGTATCGGCTTCATATTCTTCGCTAAAACCCGTCAACTTCAACAACAATTTGTTGCGGGGAGTGTCTGCCAAATAGCGAGCCGTGGAAAAGTCTAACCCCATACCTAGATAGATATTGTCATATACTTTGAAGTAGAAATCGCCATCGAACGCGTACTCTTGATGGTTGGTATCAACAAGGTCGACTAAGGTTATGTTAGTGCTAGAGAACCCCATTTCGCCACTGAATCTCACCGAATCTCCTTTCAGCAATAGTTCCGCATTACCTTTGATGTAATAGCTGTCGTTCTGTGTGTAAGTCAGTGTCGCTGATAACGTGGAAGCGTTCTTAGTTTCGCCATCGGCGTAGAAGTTATAGATGGGAACCACAGAGAGCCCGGTATCTACACTCGGGTCATAAAAGGGGATCGCGATAACACGAAATTGGTCATCGAGTTCTGGTTCTTGGGATTCTCGCGTATCAACTTCGAATGCTGAACTAGAGAAACTGGCAACAGAAGAGAAAAGGGCTGTTGTCCAAAAAGAGTGTCGAATCATGTAGAGAGTTACGTCCAATGTAAGGTTGATCGCAGTGCTATGGGAGCTTGCGGATCTGGAGCATAACACGTCATTTATACTGATTAATAGTAAGGGAATGGTTAACCCTATAAATATACCGTACAGAAATGAGTACAGTTGATAACATCGACAATAAAAAATGGTGAGAAAAGTTCTCACCACTTCGGGATGGTGGGCAGGGGGGCGTTTGTTACTTGTGACCCCGTGCTTTTTACTCGCTGATGGTGACTTTAGTAATCACAATATCTTCGCAAGGCACATCTTCGTGTCCCCAGCGAGTGGTTGTTGGCGCTACAGCGATTTTGTTTACCACGTCCATACCTGCTGAAACTTTAGCGAATACCGCGTAACCCCAGCCAGCATTCGTCGTTGAGGTATGATCTAGGAAGTCGTTGTCATCAAGGTTGATGAAGAACTGCGCTGTTGCAGAATGTGGGGCGTCGGTACGAGCCATAGCGACAGAGCCGATCACGTTTTTTAAGCCACGGTTTGCTTCATTGACGATGGGTGCGCGAGTTGGTTTTTCTGTCATGTCAATAGTGTGCCCACCACCTTGAATCATGAAACCTTCAATAACACGATGAAATGTCGTGCCTTCGTAGAAGCCATCTTGGCAGTATTTAAGGAAGTTTTTCGACGTTACTGGCGCTTTTTCAAGGTTCAGTTCAATTTCAATGTCGCCAAAGTTAGTGGTCAGAATGATCATAAAGGTCCCAATATTTGAGTGCTATTATTTGGAATGCTACAGCACAGTGGATAGCTTAATTGAGTGCAGTATATGAAAAATTATGGAGGATGCCAGTTAACAATACTTCCCAAGCGTATTGACGGGATTGGTGAGTGGCTAGGAAACATCATATATAAGAAAGCCAGCGATGAAATCGCTGACTTTGAGATATCTAAAATAGGCCCTAGTTATTGCTAAAGAGTTAGCAGGTAATTCACTAGTTGGTTGTACTCTTCGTAGCTCTTAATTTGGTCCGGTTTCACGATGTATTTGTTGTTAACCAGAACTCCAGGAACACCTGTTAGTGTGCTTTGTTCAAACTCTTTATCGAAACGTTTTTGCATCGAGTTCACTGCAAAGCTGTTGTATGCCGCATCAAACTTCTTCGCATCGATACCGTTATCAATGAAAACTTCACGCAGCTCTACTTCATTTTTTGGTGTTTGTTGCTTCTCATGGATTTGAGCAAACATCGCAGGAACCATACTTTCTTCAGCGTCTAGAGCAATCATGGTCGCGTAAGCTTTTGCCATTGGCACGGCCATGTTGTTACCCATAAAAGCGACATGTACTTTTTGGAAGTTTGCTGACTTTGGTAAGTCTTCTTTTAGATACTTAATCACCCCTTCAAATTTGTAACAGTGTGGGCAATAGAAAGAGAAAAATTCGGTTACGACAGGCTTGTCGGCCTTCGCTACATCAAGGATTTTGTAGTGCGTGCCTTCTTCAAATTGTGCGGCGTTTACTGAAGCGCTCAAGATAAGAGCGGCAAAGAGGCTAAATAGTTTTTTCATGTGTTCATTTCCTAAATTCGGATGTCATTAGATACAGCAAATGCGCTGTTATATCTTGGCGGCAGATATTGCCAAATAGGGACAAACGATTAAGAAATAGGAGGGCGATATGGCGCTTGTGGTGCAATGATCGCTTTGTGTGAAGGCTCTTTTTCTATCAATGCCAGCGATTCAATCTGCGTATCGAAAGATTCAGAAACGATAAGTGGTGGCATTTTCAGTAGACAGACTGATCCACAGCAATGGTGTTCAACGTTGGGTTGTGCGCTGGGAAAAGGTGTAGGGGCGCTTTCTACAGAACTGATGTTAGAAGCAGAGAAAGAGAAGCTATTGGTGGAAGTTGATTGAGCTTGAGGGGCTTGCAGAGCATTGCTGCTCGCGATGCTGTCCACACTAATGGTGGCCATTAGCATAGCGAAGAGCATGAAAGCGTGTACCCAAATTTTGTTAATCAACTTTGGCATCAATTCTTAGTCTTGGTATATGAACGTGTGTTGGTGCGAATAAAATTGTGCAACCGCTAACCGTAAAATAGGTAAAGTGCAAACGTTCCGATAATACACGACTTGTTTCAGCATCTCTAATCAAACCCGATGAAACTTGCCAGGGTTCTATTTTTGTTTGACCTATCAAGGTGCGCTGCATACGTTAATTTTACCTCAATCTGTGTATTGATAATTAGGGAGCAGCTGTTGAATCGCTTTGCAATGGACTGCGGGTATCATAGAATCGAAAACGTATTCGAATTTTATTGATATCAACGGAAGAGAATAAACAATCAATGAGTAGTATTTTAGAGTGTATTCGTACAGTTGGACGAGGAGAAAGAGGGCGTAAGCCTTTGTCGTTCGAACAAGCCTACCGCATCATGGATGAGTATTTAAGCGGAGAGGTCGGTGACGACCAAATGGCGATGCTACTGATGTTGATTCGTGTGCAGAATGAAACCAATGAAGAGATTGCTGGCTTTGTAAAAGCCTTTCAGTCACGAGTGCCAGACTTAGGCGCAGATATTGACTGGCCGTGTTACGCCGGTAAACGTAATGATACTGCCAGTGGTAAGCCGTGGAATTTGCTTGCTGCGAAGATATTGGCTGCCGACGGTTATAAGGTATTGATGCATGGCTATATGGATAAACCAAGTGGCCGCACGCACGTAGAGACTCACCTTGAGTGTGTCGGTGTGCGTAGTGCGAAAGATCCAGAAGACGCGAAGCAGATCCTTGAATCTGATGGTATCGCCTATTTACCGCTTGCCAACTTTGCACCAGAAGCTCAGACCATGATCGGCTGGAAACACCGTTACGGTTTGCGCACACCAATCAACACTGTGGTTCGAGCATTGAACCCAGGTGGTGGCCGTTTAGGCCTGCGTGGCAGTTTCCATCCTGGCTTCCCACAGCTTCATGCGGAAGTTGAGCATGTCATTGGTAATAAATCCCACTCGGTGATTTCATTCAAAGGGATGAATGGTGAGTCGGAATATAACCCTAAAGTTAGCCAAACGGTTTGGATGAGCTCTCCTGACAAAGTTGAATCGTTCTACTGGGAAGAGATGATGAACCTAGAGCTGCCAATTCCTAGTCAATGTGTACTTGGTACACCGGCTGAAGAGATGGCGTTAATGGCGAATACCGTTGTTGACAGCATGACAGCTATTCTCTTTGCAGAAACGCACGATAAAACTGAGGCATACCAGAAAGCGGTGCGCCTGTGGCATGAGTATTGTGCGAGTTAGATGATGGTTTTTAACCAATGAGAGAAGGTCAGCGTGTGCTGGCCTTTTTTGTGCTTGATTTCTAGCAAAGGGCTTTCGTGAATGCTCAAGCAATAAGAGTTACTTTACTCGCATCAATCGATGCATCTTGCCTTCAAATTGAATCTCAATGACTTGTGAAATTTTCATTTTCTCAACTCGTTCAAGCATTGCTGCTTGATAGGCTCGCTTCTTCATCCACTCTAACGGCTCTTTAAAGCCATCTTCATTAATCACAAAGGACTGATCGGTGAAGGAGTCTTCAAAGATATGAACCACCCAAATACGTGATTGGAAATCTAACAATTCGCTAAAGTAGCTTTTTAGCTTAGGTATAAAGTGAGATAGAACAGTTTGAGGAGAACGAAGCAAAGTCATAGTGAACCGTTTAGACAATGAAAAGCGGTGCGACGGATGTGTCCAATTCGAGCGCTTATCGGTTAAAGCAGGTAATCATCGTCAATGTGATTACCTGCTCAAGAACTTGCCACAAAATACGGTATTCATGTGTCGCTGACAATGCTTGTTGAGCTTGACTGTCAAGACATGTGTGATGAGTCTGCTATTTAACGAACAAGCCGAAGTCAATCTCTTGTTCTCTTTGGTATTTCACCAGCTTCACTCTTAGGTCGTGTTTTGCTGCTAAGTCAATGGCTAAGCACGACATGCGTTTTATCTCATCAACGCAGCTTGAAATAAGCGGTTTTTCTTGATTATCGATAGTGGCGATGAGAGTGTTTTCTGTGCCGTCGTTACCTGCATAAACATACGCGTACATGTTGTTGTCGTGTTGCATAAACTTCCTAAATCCGGATTTCTAATTATTAGTGCGGTGAAGATTACAGGGTTTATCTACTCAGGCTAGTTCGGCTAAGTAAGGTTAAGCAAGGAAAAGTAAGGCTTTGTAAGGGCTCTTTTCCCCCTTTTTTCTGGTGGTCTAAAACGTGCTCAAGCCTTTGTTTGTCTCGCTTTGTTGTCTTGTTAGGTTTTGCCTATCAATAAAATTGTTGAAATCCATTTAGTAAAATCAAGATTTTAGACAACAATTAACTTAACAAGATAGAAAAATATATAACGCAAAGTATTTAGGGAGAACGCAATGCATTCTATTAAAGTGAAAGATTATATGACGCAACAGGTTGTGACATTTACTCCTGATATGCCGTTAAGTCTAGCGTTAGACAAAGTGATGCGTAGCCACCATATGGGTGGACCCGTAATTGACGATAATGAGCAAGTGATTGGTTTCCTTTCTGAGCAAGATTTACTCGAGAAGCTGGTGAAGGTGAGCTATTTCTGCCAAGACACACACATTGTGGGTGACTGCATGTATCAAGAAGTACTGTCTGTCTCACCTGAATTATCTATTATTGAGCTGGCGGACATGATGCAAGTTGGTAAACCTAAGGCATACCCAGTAATTGATAACGGGAAGCTGGTCGGTATGATCACCCGAACCGATGTTTTGAGAGCAATCGGCAAGAACTTAGATGAATGTTTCAAACATCCTGTATAGTAAGGTGTTAAGAACGATTATTTTTATCAATACCCATAATTGACAAAAGGCGCACTAGCGCCTTTTTTCTGTATAGAGCTTTTCTAGATAGATCCTTTCTTTGTGGATCCCCAACTTGTGGTTGACTAGTTTATTAAGCTTTAGTTTGCGGTATGCCAACTTTTGGAGGTTTCATGTCAAATCAAACGGCAAAGTTTGTTGAAGGTTCAACGATGCGCCATATATTGGTGATGTCGGGGGCTGGCTCTGTCGGTTTGATGGCGTTATTTGTCGTAGATTTACTCGACATGCTGTTCATCAGTATGCTCGGGCAGGTTGAATTGGCCGCGGCAGTGGGCTTTGCAGGTACGCTGACTTTTTTCTCTACCTCTGTTTCGATTGGTACTTCGATTGCCATGGGCGCATTAGTCTCCAAAGCTATTGGCTCAAAGAATCAAGAACACGCTCGAAATCTAAGCACCAGCATCATGCTGACTGCGTTTGTTATCAGTTCCACCGTAACTGCAATCATGTTCGCTTATATTCCAGAGCTGTTAGCCGCGATAGGCGCAAAAGGGATTGCTGCTGAGCGTGCTCAAGCGTATCTACAGATTTTGCTACCGAGTGGTCCATTTTTGGCGTTAGCGATGGCGGCGGGTGCGGGCTTAAGAGCGGCAGGAGATGCGAAACGCTCGATGTGGGCGACTTTGTCGGGCGGTATTGTTAACGCGATTCTCGATCCTCTGTTTATTTTTGGTTTTGGTTGGAACATCGAAGGGGCAGCTATCGCTTCGGTTGTTGCTCGCTTCTCGGTGCTGTTCTTCTCGCTTTATCCTTTGATTCGCAGCCATCAGCTGGTGGCTCCACCTTCGTTTGTGCAATGGCGCCTTAATATTCGACCAATATTGGCGATTGCGCTGCCTGCGATTATCACCAATACCGCAACGCCTATCGGTAATGCGATTGTGACGACAGGTATCGCACAATATGGTGAGGATTTTGTCGCGGGTTTTGCCGTGATCGGTCGTCTAACACCGGTTTGTTTTGCGGTTATCTTTGCCTTGTCTGGCGCTGTGGGACCAATCATTGGTCAGAACTTTGGTGCAGAACGCATGGACAGAGTTAAAGAAACACTTAATAACTCATTGCTGGTGACGACACTTTATACTATTGCCGTTTGTATTCTGTTGTACCTCGTTCAAGGTTATGTCATTCAAGGCTTTAGCTTACAAGGTGATGCGGCAATCATTGTGGCGGCTTTCTGTACCTATGTGGCGTTAACCTTCACCTTTAACGGCGCGCTATTTGTTGCCAATACCTCCTTTAATAATCTAGGTAAACCGCTTTACTCAACGGCGTTGAATTTGGGCAAAGCGACGTTAGGTACTTTACCATTCGTCTATCTAGGTTCTCAGTGGTATGGCGCTTTGGGGGTTTTGTACGGACAAGCGTTAGGTAATGTTCTGTTCGGGATTTTAGGTATTTTGGTACTTCGACATCATATTACTGAGCTGATGCAAGGTTCTCAAGTTGATCCAGTTGAAGACGATGTGTCGATTGTCAGCTTGAACACACAGCCGTTTTGTTCACACGATGCGGTTCTTATTGATGATGTATCGGCGAATCGTGAAGAGTGTGCGGAGCTTAAATCTCCGTAAGCCATTGGCGCTGGCATAATATTTTTGTTTTCTCGATAACTTCTTCTTGACCTTGGAGTAGCCTCCAAGGTTTATACTTTTGGTGAACTTAAGGTTCTGTTGCTCGTGAGTTAGCAACAACCTCAAGGCTTTTGAGTATTAAGGAGATACATTATGTGCGCAAAACATGCAGCGTGCCGCTCAGCAAAAGTGGACGTTCAACCTCAAGCGGCAGGAGCAAGTTGCTCTAGCCCTAAAATTTCAAGTATCACAGCAGCAGGTACCTCATCTGGTTGTTGTAGCTCTTCTGCTGCTCCGTCACCGTCTGGAGATGATTGTTGTAGTTCGTCGGATAGTGGAGAAGAAGACAGTCAGTCCTCAACCTTATCTCTCGACGCCCAATTTTCCAAAAGTTGGTTGGTTGCCGGAATGGACTGCCCAGCTTGTGCAAGAAAAATAGAAAACGCGATCAGCAATATTGACGGTGTTATTCAAGCGAAGGTTCTCTTTGCTACCGAAAAGCTGGTTGTGAAATTCGATAATGAAAGCCTTGCCAACACTATTGAACAGGTCTCTATCAAAACTGGCTTCCCATTAACGGAAGTTGGTTCTAAGAAAGAAAAACAACAGCCTGAGACTTTTTGGCAAGCTCATATCCAACCTAATTTACAGATTATCGCGATTGCAGCGGCAATGCTGTTTGCTGCGCTTCTGAAAAGTACCTCTCCTCAATTAAGTGAAGGCTTGTTTACGGTAACTTGTCTGCTTGGTTTATATCCGGTGGCGAAGAAAGCGGTTCAGTTGGCACGTTCAGGTACACCGTTTGCTATTGAAACCTTAATGAGTGTTGCCGCGCTGGGTGCTTTGTACCTGGGTGAAACCGCGGAAGCGGCGATGGTTCTATTATTGTTCTTGATTGGTGAGCGCTTAGAAGCGTTTGCTTCATCTAGAGCAAGAAGTGGCGTTCAAGCGCTAATGGCATTAGTGCCAGAGAACGCGACCAAGATTATCAACGGTGAACGTGTTGAAGTGGCAGTAAGTGAGCTTGTTCCTGGTGATATCATTGAAGTCGCAGCAGGTTCTCGCTTGCCTGCTGATGGCAAATTGATTACAGACGCGGCAAGCTTTGATGAAAGTGCGTTAACCGGTGAATCTGTTCCTGTTGAACACGCCGAAGGTAACAGTATTATGGCTGGTGCCGTCGTCGTGGACAAAGTGGTTCGTATAACCATCACTTCAAAACAAGGTGAAAACGCAATCGACCGTATTCTTCACCTGATTGAAGAAGCAGAGTCTCGTAAAGCACCACTGGAACGTTTCCTTGATAAGTTCAGCCGTTGGTACACGCCATTGATGATGGTGGTGGCTTTGCTCGTTATTATCACGCCACCACTGTTGTTCGCTCAACCTTGGGAAACATGGGTATACCGTGGCCTAGCGCTATTGTTGATTGCTTGTCCGTGTGCCTTGGTTATCTCGACGCCAGCAGCGATTACTTCTGGTTTAGCGGCAGCAGCGAAACGTGGTGCACTAATTAAAGGCGGTGCAGCACTGGAGCAGCTTGGCAAAATCCAAACTATTGCCTTCGATAAGACGGGCACACTGACCGAAGGTAAGCCCCAGGTTACGGACATTCAGCCTCTATCGGGTTGGCAACAAGATGCGATGCTGCGTGTGGTTGGAGCGATTGAAGTTGGCTCTACTCACCCGTTGGCGCAGTCACTTGTCGCTAAAGTAAAAGATCTGAATATTGAGATTCCTGAATCACACAACAAGAAAGCGCTGATTGGCAGTGGTGTTGAAGGTGATGTTGATGGTGTTAAGTATCAGGTTCTGTCGCCGTCTAAAGTCACGTTCGAACTTGGTGTCGATGTGGTTTCTCAGGTTGAAGCATTAGAAGGCGAAGGTAAGACGGTTGTGGTTGCTCTTGAGCTTAAAGATCAAGAAGAATCAACAGAACACGCAACGGCAGTGATTGGCTTGATTGCTTGGCAAGATACGTTACGCAGTGACGCTAAGCTTGCGATTGAGCGACTTAATGACTTGGGCATTCAATCTATCATGCTGACTGGCGATAACCCACGCAGTGCCGCAGCGATCAGTAGCAAGATTGGTATGCAGTACAAGGCAAGTCTATTACCAAGCGACAAGGTATCTTACGTTGAGGAGTTATCTCAACAGTCGCACGTTGCAATGGTTGGTGATGGCATCAATGATGCGCCAGCAATGAAAACGGCGAATGTCGGCATCGCAATGGGCGGAGGGACTGATGTCGCCTTGGAAACGGCGGATTCAGCACTAACCCATAACCGCTTAACAGAATTGCCAGCGATGATTGAGCTATCGCAAGCAACTATGAACAACATCCGTCAAAATGTTGCTCTAGCGCTCGGTTTGAAAGGTGTATTCTTGGTGACCAGTTTGCTTGGTATTACCGGTTTATGGGTTGCTGTGTTAGCCGATAGTGGTGCGACAGCTTTGGTGACATTAAACGCACTGCGCCTGCTTCGATTCAAATCTAAAGCGGATTAAATCGAGCTCACCGACATAGAGCATTCTTAATATAAAAAGCGCCTTTAGCGGTAATACGGTAAAGGCGCTTTTTGTCTCATTAGTATGCAACACAGGCGTATGGATTGCTTATTTTTGTGATGCCAATCGGTTTTTCGTGAAACTTGAAATCTTGTTGCGATCATTCATGTGACGAGTATCACTTCATTTTGTGGTTAGCTTGGTTAGAGTGTGTTCGTACCCCACGAATTTACTATGAGCTTAAATAAGGGTAAAAAGCCCAATAAGCCAAAAGGAGCGAACTATGTCTCAAGCTGTTTTCCATTTAGGTGTTACTGAAGCAGATCTTAACGGTGCTACTCTTGCGATCATCCCTGGTGATCCTGCTCGTGTACAAAAAATTGCAGAAGAGATGGAGAATCCAGTATTTCTTGCTAGCCATCGTGAATACACACTTTACCGCGCAGAACTAGACGGTAAGCCAGTTGTTGTATGTTCAACAGGTATCGGTGGTCCATCGACTTCTATCGCTGTAGAAGAGCTAGCTCAACTGGGTGTTCGCACTTTCCTGCGTGTTGGTACTACGGGTGCTATCCAACCTCACGTAAACGTGGGTGACATGATTGTTTCTACTGGTTCTGTTCGTCTAGACGGCGCTAGCCTGCACTTTGCTCCAATGGAGTTCCCAGCAGTTGCTGACTTCGAAGTGGCAACAGCAATGAAAGCGGCAGTTGAAGAATCAGGTGCAGCAGTTCACATGGGCGTAACAGCTTCAAGTGACACTTTCTACCCAGGTCAAGAGCGTTACGACACGTTCTCTGGTCGCGTAGTTAAGCGCTTCCAAGGTTCTATGCAAGAATGGCAAGACATGGGTGTTCTGAACTTCGAAATGGAATCTGCAACGCTGTTAACAATGTGTGCAAGCTCTGGCCTTAAAGCGGGTTGTGTTGCTGGTGTAATCATCAACCGTACTCAAAAAGAGATTCCAGACCACGACACACTAAAAGTAACAGAAGCTCGTTCAATCAAAGTGGTTGTAGAAGCTGCTCGTAAAATGCTTTAAGTTTTAAAGTGCTCTGAGTAGTAGAGAGCATTAAGCCTTAAACTGACTTCAAATTTTGAAAATGGCCGCATCGAATGATGTGGCCATTTTTTTATGTCGTCTTAAAGTAATCGATAGAGAGAATAGACAAGAAAAAGGCGAGTGACTTAATGGTCATTCGCCTTTTTTATAATCTGCTTTAGAGCGTTTAGCTCTCATGAGTTTATTTGTTTTTAGTACTCTAGATCTTCATTACCGCCAGCAGCTGTAAACCATGCCGTTAGGTGTGTTTTAAGGTCTTTTAGTTCGTCAGGGCCAATCAGTGCAAGACCAAGATCTTCTGCTCGAGTGATATCGTTATGGCGAAGAGGGCGGAAGCTCACCAACATTGCACGCGCTTGTAGGCCACCTAGCAGGTCTCTCAGCGATTCTAATTTGTATAAGGTGTCATCACCATCGTCACGCATGCCTTTGGTCTTACATTCGATGATGTGCAGCTTATTGTTCACCACAGATGCAACATCAAGCTCGTTTCGAACCTCACGCTCACCGAGTTGACGGTACACCTGAACATTCAAAGAACGGTCTTGAATGGTCGGCATGTCATCTTGGATCTGCTTAACTGTGCTGTGAACTAATGTTTCAAGCCATTCACCGTTTGAGAAGCGTCGCGCGTCTTCATTGGTAAAGGTTAAAATACCATTGTTGTAAGTCGCAATCTTAGCTTCAACCAAATCGCTCAGCAGCATGTTCAGTTCGCGATAGCCTTGTTGCTTCTCAGAGAGCTCAACATCAAGCTTCTGTTCTTTACGACAGGTCGTTGCAAGGTAGTTCAATGTCGCAAGGCCAGGGCCTAATTCGAGTGCGTTACTTGCCCAGCGCTCACCTAACTCATAAAGCTTCTGATCAAGTTGCGGCGATAGTTGTACATCGCTGAATTCACCACGAGCACCAAATACCGTTAGGTAGTCGTCGATAGTAATGCGGTCTTGAACTTGTGCGTCTTCTTTGCCATTTGGATACAACCAGCACAGCTTGTCACTGTTTGGTTCGACAACAAAGATTGGCCAGTGATAAGTACGGAATACTTCGTAGACGGAAAGTAGACGATGACGAAGGCCACAACTCGCGTTGAGTTTCACTTCTTGACCGCGTGCTTTCAGGTCTTCGGCAAGGGTTTGGATAGATTCTTTAATGACGGACGTATTTACGATGGTCGGAATTTCGAAAAACTCACTGGTAATGTCGCGCTTCTGCAAAACGCTGTCTAAACGTTTGTACATACTGACTTGATTTTTGTCGCCGATAAACACGATATGAGTGCTGACCGTTCGGTTATCAAGTAAAGGGGTGAGCAAGCGAATGGGGTCTTGATCGATAATGCCAACATGAACAGCCATATAAATTCCTTAATAGCGGCTCGCTCATAAAGGTGAAAGAAAAAACGGGAAGCAGCAAGCCTTAATAATCATATAATGACAAAGCTCATAAAAAACAAGGGCAACCCTTGATAAAAGTTGCCCTAGCTCAATTAGTTACCACTATTGGGTATGAAGTCTCAACAATCTCACTAAATATCTATCGATTCTTTATTTATCTATAGTTTGAACTGATGTACTAAATCACCTTGCTGATTTGCCAGAATTGTGAGGTTTTGGCTTGCTTCCGCAATTGAAGACATCGCTTGGTAACTCTTATCTGCGATGTGGTTGATGTCTTCGATATTACGTGCGATATCACCAGACGTTTCACTCTGCTCTGCGGCTGCTTGAGAGATGTGCGTGCTCATGTGGCTGATCTCTAGAATCAAGGCTTGTATCTCTTCCATCGCACTGTTTGCACTTGAAGCTTGTTGAACCGACATGTCCATATCGCTCATACAACTTTCAATTACGTTGCTTGCGGTTTTCGAACTTGACTGCAGATTGCTGATCATGGTCTCGATTTCAGAGGTTGATTGAGTAGTTTTTTGCGCTAGCACTCGTACTTCATCGGCAACAACGGCAAAGCCACGACCTTGTTCGCCAGCACGCGCTGCTTCGATTGCCGCATTGAGTGCAAGTAGGTTGGTCTGTTCAGCAATGCCACGAATAACGTCAAGGATTGAACCAATCTGACTACTCATTTGTTGTAGCTCGCCCACCGCACCCACTGATTCGGTAAGGCGAACCTCAAGCTGATTAATGGTGCTGATATTGGTGTTCATGATCTGGCGACCAGATTCAGAAGCCGATTCTACTTGTTGAACCATGGTTAGTGAGCTTTGCGCGCTGTTTGCCACTTCTTGTACAGAATGAGACATCTCTGTCATTGCGGTCGCAACGGTAGCGGTTTGTTCACGTTGGCTGTTCAGCTGAGCTTGCGTTTCAGAAGAAGTCTTCTGGTTTACGCTTGCGGTCTTGGTTAGGTCATCTGAAGCGTCATTTAGCTTCACGAGAATATTGTGCAAATTGTCAGCCAAGGTATTGATGTGACGACTCACACGGCTGAATTCGTTGTCGTATCGAATATCGATACGTTGAGTCATATCGCCTTGAGTCAGGCCTTCTAATGTCCCGAGAATGCGAGTTAGTGGTTCTCTTACACTATGTGCAATGTGGTAACCAATCGCTGCAGCGAATACGGTCACAATGATGCCAATTGTGATCGCGTTGAATAGGCCTTTGTCGTAGATGCTGCTTGCGTCAGCTAACGACGAGTTGAGTTGCTCTTCAGCGGTCACGTTGAATGAGTCTAAAACAGCCATCGCTTGGTCAACTTCTACGGCTAGGTTGGCGATGTTCACGTACAGTGCTTGCTTGGCTTGTAGGTAGTTGTTGTGTTTGTCTAGTACGCCACCTTTCTGGCCAACGTCTTTGGTGAATTTCTGAACCGACTCATCGAAGACATTTTTAAGCGCCGGTAGCTGTGTGGATAGACCGCGATAAGCGTAGTTAAGGTGAGTAACGGCCTTTTTGTTTTGGTTAACGGCTTTCTGAACGAAGGTAACATCAGAGCTAGCAAGCGCATCAGAGGTAATGACTTCTGCGTCTTGCAGTTTAATGAAGTAGCTCTTTGCCATCACTTTTACAGAGATGCTTTTTTGATCAGCAACGTACTCTTTCATGCCAACAGTTAATTCTGAATGCAGACGTTGGAAGTCACGAGAGGCTTTTTGTACCTGCTCTTGTGCTTCAAACATTGCGACGTAGTTGTTCATCGCTTCGTCTGCTTCGGCGAAGTAGCGCTCTTCCATCGCTCTTAATTGCGCGATACGTTCGGTGAGCGAAACATTGTCTTGGCTCGCTGCTTCTAAGTTACCTAGCACTTCAGAAAACGAGTTTTGTGATGCAGCAAACTCTGTACGCATTGCAGACATGCGTTCAGCATTTTGTGTGGTTAAGAAATCTTTGAATGACTTATCAGCAGAAAGCAATTGAACACTTGTTTGATTTGAAAGCGCGACAAGTGGTAATGAGGTTTCTGAGACACTCTCAAAATTGCTGTGTATCTGATTCATGCTGTTCATCATGATAGTTATCGTGACTGCGAACATGATGATGATCAGTGCGAAACCAGCGTACATACGCTTGATCACAGATCCCTTCATGGCTTTCTCCCTAAATAAAAATGCAGACCTAATGTCAGGTCAAAGTAAAACTAACAAAATTATCAGCATTCTATTGAGCTCGGCTTACGCATTTTATGACGCACACGTCAAAAATAACCCTCAGTTATAACCAACATGCCATTCTTGAGAACTAAGACTCGTTTTCTTTGATTTGAACGGTGTTTTTTATTATGCTTTAAAGCAGATTTATTGTGGTTTGATGCGGCATAGCGCATACTCAAAGCATTAAAAAATAAATGTTTTATCGGAGAGAAACATGGCTGAAGAAACCATTTTTAGTAAGATCATCAATAAAGAAATTCCAGCAGATTTATTATACCAAGACGATTTAGTAACGGCCTTTCGCGATATTAACCCTCGCGCGCCAAGCCATATTCTAATTATTCCTAATAAGCTGATTCCAACAACTAACGATGTTGAAGTAGAAGATGAAGCGATGATGGGACGTATGTTTACCGTTGCACGCAAGTTAGCAAAAGAAGAAGGCATCGCAGAAGATGGCTATCGTCTTATCGTGAACTGTAACTCTCACGGTGGCCAAGAGGTTTACCATATTCACATGCACTTGGTTGGTGGCCGTCCACTTGGTCCCCTATTAATGAGCTAGTTTAAGCGAGCTCATTAGCGGGCTAACGCAAGTAGTTAGTTGGAAAATTTGTAGTTTGTATGCCAACTTTAAGTTCTATCTGTTGTCTGAATGTCGGCATCGCCTAGGCCGAGGCTAAATCGGTAGGGTTTCAACTGGCTTGAGATCCTTTTTACAACACGTTTCGTTTTGATAATGAGACAACTAACTAAAGTTGGCATTTTAAACATGCACGGAGACGATAAGTGAAGCAACAGTTTAGATTCGCTTCCATTGCCCTGTTATCAGCGTTGACCGCGGGTTGTGCGAGTATGTCTGCAGGAAGCCTGTTCAGTCATTACAGTGCGCAAAACAAAGCGATCTACCAAGCCGTTAAGTCTGGAGATTATTCAAAGGCTCAGCAAGATCTACCAGATTACACGGCAGGCGACATCCTTGATAATTTTGAAAGAGGCAGAATTAATCTGCTGGATCAAAAATACCCTGAGAGTAAGTCTTCGTTTGAAGTGGCTGATCAAGCAGTAACCGAGCAGCAACGAAAAGCGGTGATCTCAATCTCAGACAGCGCAACCAGTGTTGGTGCGTTGGCAGTGAATGACAATATTACCGAGTATGTGCCAGCCGATTATGAGTTGGGCTTTCTTCATCTATATCTCGGATTAAATTACCTTAAGAAAAATGATTTAGAAGGTGCGGTGATCGAAATGCGTCGCGCCAATCAAGTTCAAGAACAAGCAAAGAAGCAACGTGAAGCCGAGTTAGATCGCGCAGCCAACGATGCGAAGAAGCAGGGTTTGTCTGCCAATGTGGGTAGCATCCTTTCTAATTATCCTGATGCGGGTAAAAAACTACAGTCGGTACAAAATGCGTATCTGATGTTCTTGTCTGGTCTGCTTTATGAAGCTTCGAATGATCTAAACAGCGCTTATGTTGACTATCGTCGTGCTTTGGCTGTGATGCCAAACAACCAAGAAATTATAGATAGAACCATGGCAACAGCCGCTCGTTTAGGGATGAGACAAGATTTAGCGACATTGGAAAAGCGTTACAAGCAATCATCTAAGCTTGGTGCAGGAGAAGGGCGAGTAATTGTTCTCCAAGAGCAGAGCGCTGTGCAAGCTATGGACAGTTGGCGACTAGATTTACCTGTTTATGACAGTCGCGATCAGGGAGCAATATACTCTCTTGCGCTGCCATATTACCCAAGCCAAAACGTAGAGCGTTTTTCTGCGTTGCGAATCAGTGGGCAACCGCTACAAGAGCACTTGATCACTGACGTAAATGCAATGGCGCAGAATGATTTATCCGAGCGTATGACGAGCATTGTTATTCGCCAAGCGCTACGCGTAGTCGCGAAAGATCGCATTCGTAAAGAAGCCACCAAAGGCGATGATGTCGGCAATATTTTGTTCAACGTGTGGAACACACTGACAGAGCAACCAGACACACGTAGTTGGCAATCATTACCTGCAGAGATTAAGAGCAGCACGTTTGTAGCAAACAACGGTCAATATACGTTGGAAGCGGGCGCTAAAACGTATGACTTTGATATTCGAGAAGGGCAAACCACCTTGGTGTGGATTTCTCGACAAGGAAACAACGCAACAATGTGGCATAAACAGCTAGGGAGGCTGTAATGAAAAAGTGGTTAGTGAGCTTAGCAGCGGTGATGGCTCTAGCTGGTTGTGCAGATAATACAGCTGGCGTAAGGGTCGATAGCCTGACTCAGAACGTTTTCTTTGGTGACAAGGTATTGGGCAGCCGTTTACAGGTTGAAGATATCCGCACTGATCTGGTCGACGGTCATACGCGAGGAATCGTTCGTTTAAACAGTAACTATAAGGGCGATCAACATATCCTTTATCGTTTTTACTGGTACGACGATGCCGGGCTTGAGGTCAACCTAAAGCAAGGCCCTTGGAAGCAAGCGATTGTTCGTGGTTTTGAAAGTATTTCGTTGTCGGAAGTGTCGGTAAACCCGAAAGCGACTCAGTTCAGAGTCCAGTTCCGAGAGCAGTAAGTTAGATTAAACGGGTCTAATGATTCGTAAATACAAGAATTTAAGAGTGTGGGTAACCCCACTCAGTGATAAGTTGAGGAAACAAAATGAAAAAGAGTGTCATTGCGCTACTAGGTTTAGCGGTTATTTTAGGCGGTTGTTCGAACAAGGTAAGCTACGGTGATGCACAAGCAGTAGAAACCACGACAATCGATTTCGGTTCAACTGACCTTCAAACGATTGCGGGTGAAATGGTCGATAGCATGATGGCGTCTGGTTCAGTGGCTTACATTACTCGTGAACAGCGTCCAATCGTGTTTGTAGAGCGAATCAAGAACAAAACGAGTGAGCATATCGATACAGAGTCAATCACTGATACCATTAGTACTAAAATGCTGAACTCTGGTAAGTTCCGTTTTGTTGATATGGACCGTGTTGAGTCTGTTCGTGACCAATTGAATTTCCAAAACAACGATGAGCTAGTGAACCAAAGCTCAGCTATTCAGTTTGGTAAAATGGTTGGCGCTCAGTACATGTTGTACGGCAACCTATCAAGCATCGTTAAGAAAGCGGGTAGCGATGAAGACGTATACTACAAAATGACCATGCGTCTAATGGATCTTGAGTCTGGCTTGATTGAATGGGCTGACGAGACCGAAATCCGTAAGCAACAATCTAAGAGCCTACTGGGTCTTTAATCTCGCTTACTCGCCAACTATGCGCAGCCAGTTTTGACAGCGTCTAGTCTTGGCTGACCATAAGCTTGACAGTGTTCAATCTTGGCTGCATATAGGTTGGTCGTACGCCAATGCAGTACATGATGCGCTGTTTATTAAGAGACACTGGCTTTTGGTCAGTGTCTTTTTTGTAGGGAAATGAAGACGTTTATAGGGAATAAACAATGGCAATTTTTTCTTGGTCTGAGGCTAAGCTTCTTGATACCAGTTTGAGTTCGCTTGATGGTTACTTTTCTGAGCCTCCAGCCAGAGCGCAGACACTAACTGGTGGATTGACCAATCGATGTTGGAAGCTAGTAGCTGCCGATGGCACTGCTTACGTTTGGCGACCAACCACACCTATCACCAAAGCGTTCTTCATCTCTCGTCATGAAGAGTATCAAGTGCTCTCGACGATTGAGCGTCTTGGTATTGGCCCAAGCCCGATGGTGGTGAATGAGCAAGGGTTATTGGTTGAATGGATTGATGGTGAGACTCTTTATGAAGGGTTAGACATTGAAGACCTGTTGAAAACGTTGATCTCAGTGCATCTGGTTAACACTGCACGATTGCCGCTCCAACCTTTCAGTTTCACAGCGCGAGTCGACCACTATTGGCTTCAGCTTGATGCGATTCATAAGACCGAAACCTGCACTAAGATTTATCAAGAGTGGCGCGTGGCCCCGAGTGTTACCAATGTCGACCTGTCTTTGTGCCATTTTGATTTAGGTGGTTATAACCTAGTGAGAAACAGTGACGGTATTAAGATTATCGACTGGGAATACGCCGCGCTAGCCGACCCTAGGCTCGACTTAACCCTGACCATTGCGGTTACTGGAGTGCAGGCCAATGAAGCGGTTGAGAAGTACTGCCAGCTGCGAGGCATCCATGATGTTCAGCCTTGGCTAGATGGTGTAGAAGCGTGGTTACCGAGAAGCCAAATGATGGCAATGCTTTGGTATTTACTTGCTCATCAGCTTTGGGGCGATGAAAGTTATTTGCAGGAAGCAGAGGCTCTAAGTCACACTTTATGTAGCTAGGATCACGTTTAGGAAGTGAAAAATATAATTTCGGTGGTCTTCCCTTTAAAACCTTGTTTTTCGTGTTAGATTGATCAAAACGTACCAATATTCAATGGGGGAGGTACAATGATTATCTATCTACATGGCTTCGACTCAACAAGCCCGGGCAATCACGAAAAAATACTGCAGTTGCAATTCATTGATGATGACGTTCGTTTCATCAACTACAGTACTTTGCATCCAAAACACGATATGCAACATTTGCTTAAAGAAGTGCATAAAGTGATAGAGCAATCCGACGATCCGCATCCAATTATTTGTGGTGTAGGCTTAGGTGGCTTTTGGTCTGAGCGCATTGGTTTCTTGTGTGGTATTAAGCAGGTGATTTTCAATCCAAACTTGCAACCTGAAAACAACATGGTAGGTCGAATTGACCGTCCTGAAGAGTACGAAGATATTGCGACCAAGTGTGTTGAGCAGTACCGTATGAAAAACAAAGGTCGCTGCCTAGTGGTGCTTTCTCGTGAAGACGAAATTCACGATAACTCCAAAACGGCTGCAGCGCTAGAAGATTACTACGACGTAATCTGGGACGATAAAGAGAGTCATAAATTCAAAAAGATCTCTCAACATCTTCAGGCAATGAAAGCATTTAAAAACGCTTAAATTATTCTGGTTATTTTATAAAAGCAGCACTCATTAGGGTGCTGCTTTTTTGTATCTGGATAACAAAGGTTACTATTGATGATGCTATCGTAGCCGCTATGTTAGCGAGCTTGCGCAAACGTTAACTATTTTGTGGCGAATCCTCATTGTGGATAAGGATTTTTGTTGCGGTCATCTTTTTGCTATATATAATGTTCCCAAGCAAAATATTTTGACAAATATCAAAAAAAATTGAGAGCGAGTGAAAAACTTGCCCATTATTTGCGCTCTATCTCTCAGCTAGACGCCTTTTTATCCATGTGAGCAAAGCGACAAACGAATGTTTGTTGTTTGTAATCCCTCTAACTACTCGGTGAGCTGTCGTTATTCTTTTTCGCGGTTATCCAATATGTCACAGCCTTATCAACAAGGCCGAGTAGATACATAGAATTTATCGGTTGGAGTAATCGGACCGAACCCCATTTATTCATTTTGTAGAGGATTGTCATTGTGACAAAAATTATCGTAGTAGGCGGCGGTGCTGGTGGTTTAGAACTAGCAACTAAGCTAGGCCGAACTTTAGGTCGTAAGAAACGTGCCCAGATCACTCTGGTAGACCGTAAAGCAAGCCACCTATGGAAACCATTACTTCATGAAGTAGCAACTGGCTCACTGGATGAAGGTGTTGATGCATTAAGCTACCGCGCACACGCAAAAAACCATTACTTCGATTTCCAAATGGGCAGCCTGAACGACATCGATCGTGATCGTAAAGTGATTGCATTGAGTGAGTTGACCGACGAGCACGGTGAACTGCTGATGCCAAGCCGTGAACTTGAATACGATATTCTTGTTATGGCGCTAGGTTCAACGTCGAACGACTTCAACACTCCAGGTGTTCGTGACAACTGTATTTTCCTTGATAGCCCAGAACAAGCGCACCGTTTCCGTACTGAAATGAACAACCAGTTCTTAAAGCTTCATGCTAAGAACGGTCAAGGTACGGTAGACATCGCGATTGTTGGTGCAGGTGCGACAGGTGTTGAGCTTTCTGCAGAGCTACACAACGCAGTTAAAGAGCTTCGCACCTACGGCTTCGGTGATCTAGATTCAAGCAAGCTGAATGTTAACCTTGTTGAAGCAGGTGAGCGTATTCTTCCAGCGCTACCTCCTCGAATTTCAAGTGCTGCACATTCTGAGCTAACAAAGCTTGGTGTGAACGTTCGTACTAATACTATGGTGACTCAAGCTGATGCTGATGGTCTAACAACCAAAGACGGTGATAAGATCCCTGCTCAAATCATGGTATGGGCGGCAGGCATTAAAGCGCCGGACTTCATGAAAGATATCGGTGGTCTTGAGACTAACCGTATCAACCAACTGGTTGTGAAAAATACGCTGCAAACGACACTGGATGACAACATTTTTGCTATCGGTGACTTGGCACAATGTACCCAAGCTGATGGTTCATTTGTACCACCACGTGCACAAGCGGCTCACCAAATGGCAAGTTGTGCATTCAGCAACATCATTGCTAAGTTGAATGGTCGTGACCTGAAAGACTACATCTACAAAGACAAAGGCTCGCTGGTTTCACTAAGCCGTTTCTCTACAGTAGGTAGCTTGATGGGTAACCTGACCAAAGGTTCGATGATGGTTGAAGGTCGTATTGCTCGTGTGGTTTACATCTCTTTGTACCGCATGCACCAGATGGCGCTTCACGGCTTAATCAAAACATCACTGATGATGTTGGTTGGTCGTATTAACCGTGTACTTCGTCCAAACCTAAAGCTTCACTAATCAGGTAAGCCCTCTAAGGGGCTTACGCTGATAATAAAAAAGAGCTCTTCGGAGCTCTTTTTTGATCGTATTGATTACGTGCTATCGCTGGTTGCAAACTAACTAAAGCGTTAAGAGGTTGGAGGTAGCACAGAATAAACCACGCCATCTTTTGGCTTACCGTTAAACAGAAATCGATTCTTGGCAATGGTTTCTCTTTCGGCTCCACACTTCTCTATCAGCTTTTGGCTGGGTAAGTTCTCGGTATCACAGACAATCTCTAAACGCGTTAACTTCAGTTGTGCGAAGCAAAATTCGAATAGGGCTAGCATCGCTTCTTTGGCGACTCCTTTTCTTTGAAATTCATCACCAACCCAATAACCTAAACTCGCCATATTAAAGGTGTGGTAAAGCTCATTGATCGCCACCATGCCGACAAGTTTATTGCTTTCTCGCTCAAAGATACCAAAGCCAAACGCGTCGGCTTTGACCCAATTTAAACGAGTTGCCAGAATGAATTTTTCTGCTTCGACGATAGAAAACTCATCGTGGCACCAGTCGACCCATGGCAGCAAGCTAGGGGAGGACTTGATGAGCTGTGAAAACTTTTGAGCATCGGAAGCTTCAATAATCTTCAGACTGAGGTTTTGTGTGTTGATCTGAAATTCAGGGCTCATAGGGTGTACCAATTAAATTTATAAGTACCTGCTGAAAGTAGCCAGCACTTAATAAAACGCCCTCACAATGGAGGGCGTTTTGAATGATTAATATGAGTATAGCTTGGGCGCCAACAGAGTAACTGGTTCAGTCGCTATATCTCTGGGCTGGTTACTGAGCGACGCGACGAACTTGAATCACCATGCCAAGAAGCGGGTGGTCAAGGTAGTGAGTTTCTGTACTGCGCATACGACGTTTTTGGTCCATGCGGTAGCTCTTAAGGAACTCTTCCACTTCAACGGTTGGAGAGATTTCGGTTAGATTACCCACCTGAACATTGCTTTCGGCACCGCTTACTGGTGAGTCTAGCTCGATTTGTTGTTCTTGTAGAGTGACTTCACGAACGCTTGGTGCTTTTAAATCTAGGGTCGTTTCAGCATATAGGTAGTGCTGTACGTAGATTTGCAGCTTACCGTCTAATTCGTAGAGTGGCTTATCAATAGTCTCTTCTTGGAAGCCATCGGCATTTTCTGTAGTTACAGCACCTTTCTCAGAACCGTCAGCATTAAACTGTTTAGAGAAGTCTTTACCTGCTTGAATGTGGAAAACAGGTGCTGAGCTCTTACCTTGGTCACCTTGACGCCAAGCCGTATGCATCAGGACTTCAAAGCCTGCGTGTTTACGTAGCTTGTCTTTCTGAGGTGTTAACTTGTATTCCGAGTAAGGAAGCATTTTTACGCCTTTCTTTGCTCGGTATTGGGTGTCTTGAAATGAACCAACGCGTTCAAGCGAAATCTTTGGCTGTGTATTTGGCCAAGACTCATTCACTTTCTCTGCATCAACTGCGCGCTTGAAAATGATCACTTCTATATCAAATTGTCTCTGCGCCAAACTTGGCAGTGAGACGAACAATAGTAGCAGTGGGATCAGTCTTTTCATTTTTACTCCGTCTTCCAGCCGAACTACCGGCCGGATAATTTATATGTGCAGTGGATTGGGTCTTATGCTGAAGGCAGCAAGTTTTGTCTGAATTCGCCCAATAAATCACTAACAAATTGAATTCGTTTCCGTCTGTCGACCAATGGTATCGTAAACTTGAACTTTGTTGGTCCTTCCATTGAAAACTTTTGCGGTTGAGATTGCAACAGTTTAACAAGGTAGGCCGGGTTTATGTCAGCATCCGGGTAGAATTCTAAGAATCCACCCTTATCGTGCGCTTCAATTTTCTTCGCTTTGATTGACGCCGCGGCTAATTTTAGCTCAGAAACTGACAACAAGTTCTTGGTTGCATCAGGCAGAAGGCCGAAGCGATCAATCAGCTCGACTTTCAACTCGGCCAATTCGTCGGTGTCACTCACACTCGCAATACGCTTATAGGTAGACAAACGTGTATTGATGTCTGGGATGTAGTCATCAGGCAACAGTGCAGGCAGGCGCATCTCAATTTCAGTTTGTTCACGCAGTAGGTCATCAAGTGATGGCTCTCGACCTTCCTTCAATGCTTCAACCGCTTGTTCAAGCATTTCCATGTACAAGGTGAAGCCAACCGACTGGATTTGACCACTTTGCTCATCGCCTAACAGCTCACCTGCACCACGAATCTCTAAGTCATGGGTTGCTAGCGTAAAGCCTGCACCTAAGTCTTCAAGTGAAGCTATCGCGTCTAATCGCTTGACGGCATCTTTGGTCATTGCTTTCGGGGGAGGTGTTAGCAAGTAGGCATAAGCTTGGTGGTGAGATCGCCCCACACGCCCACGCAATTGGTGCAACTGTGCTAAACCAAGGTTATCGGCTCTGTCCATTAAGATGGTATTGGCCGTTGGTACATCGATACCGGTTTCGATGATGGTTGTACACACTAGCAAGTTAAAACGCTGGTGGTAGAAGTCATTCATGATGCGTTCCAGTTCGCGCTCTCGCATTTGGCCATGAGCCACGGTAACGCGCGCTTCTGGAATCAGCTTCTGTAGTGACTCTGCTGTTTTCTCAATCGTGTCGACTTGGTTGTGCAGGAAGTAAACCTGACCACCACGCATAATTTCACGCAGCACCGCTTCTCTGACGATCGCATCATCACTCTCGCGAACGAAGGTTTTAATTGCCAAGCGTCGTGCGGGTGGTGTTGCGATGATAGACAAATCACGCATACCACTCATTGCCATGTTCAGCGTTCGCGGGATTGGTGTAGCAGTGAGCGTTAGGATGTCGACATCCGCACGCATCGCTTTCACTTTCTCTTTCTGACGCACACCGAAGCGGTGTTCTTCATCGACAACCAGCAAGCCAAGGTCTTTAAACTTAATATCACTAGAAAGCAGCTTGTGAGTACCCACCAAGATGTCAACCTTACCCTCGGCGACATCTTGCATGATCAGTTTTTGCTCTTTAGCTGATTTAAATCGAGACAGTACCTCAACACGAATCGGTAAGTTGGCGAAACGGTCTCGGAAGTTTTCAAAGTGTTGTTGAGCAAGCAGGGTGGTTGGCACTAACACGGCTACTTGTTTACTGTTGTCGGTACATACGAATGCCGCGCGCATCGCGACTTCAGTTTTACCAAAGCCAACATCACCGCACACCAAACGGTCCATGGCTTTTGCTTGGCACATGTCTGACATAACAGCATTGATGGCCATTGCTTGGTCATCGGTTTCTTCAAATGGGAAACCAGACTTAAAAGTCGCGTATTGGCCACGGTCGAGCACAAATTTGTAGCCAGGTTTCAGCTCACGCTTAGCGTAAACATCAAGCAGCTCCGCTGCAACATCACGTACTTTCTCCGCGGCGCGTTTACGAGCTTTTTGCCACGCTTCGCCACCGAGTTTATGCAGTGGTGCAGAGTCTTCTGCGCCGCCAGAGTAACGTCCGATTAAGTTCAAAGAAGCAACAGGTACGTATAACTTGGCATCGTTTTGATACTCAAGGGTTACGTACTCGGTTTTCATGCCACCGGCTTCGAGTGTTTGCAGGCCTATGTAGCGACCAATACCATGGTCAATGTGAACAACAGGTTGACCCGGTTTAAGCTCCGCTAAGTGACGGATTACAGTATCGCTGTTTACGCTTTTCTTATCTTTCTTACGGCGTTGAATAACACGATCGCCTAATAGATCGCTTTCACAGATAAGGGCGATGTTTTGTTCTTCGTGGATAAAACCATGTTCAGCGGAACCGAGAATCAGGCTGAACTTGTCTTTGCCGTTAATCGCTGTATCGAGGTTTTCAACTTCGCTAGGGCGAACTTTGATGCCTCGAAGTAATTCACTCAGTGCTTCACGGCGACCTTCAGATTCAACCGAAAAGACGACTTTACCGTCGAAGGCTTCAGTGAACTTTCTTAGGTTTGCGAGTGGCTCTTTATTCTGATGTTGAACGCTGAGATCAGGCAGAGACACAACCGGAAGGTTGGTACGTCCGGCTTTCTCTTCAATCGAATCTAAGCTTAGGTTTACCTGCGGCTTCTGTTTGAAGTGAGCGAACAGCTCGTCTTTTTTCAACCAAAGTTGTTCAGGTGTCAGTAGTGGTCGTAGTGGGTCAACGCCACGTTGCTCGTATCGGTGAGCGACATCAGCAAGGAACGAATCAACAGCGGTTTCTACGTCACCAAGAATCAAGAGTTGCGCTTCATCGGCAACATAGTCAAAAAGCGTTTCTGTGTGATCGAAGAATAGCGGTTGCCAATACTCAATACCAGCCGGCCATGTGCCTTTAGATACCTGCATGTAAACCGATTCTGGTTCGCGGCGGGCATCAAACTGTTGGCGCCAACGAATACGGAAATCTTCAATTGCCGTTTCCGAGGTTGGAAATTCGTGAGCAGGTAACAGGCGGATCTCAGAGATATCTTCGATAGAACGTTGGTTTTCAGGATCGAAGGTACGAATGGTATCGATCTCATCATCGAAGAAGTCGATACGATATGGGTCTTTACTGCCCATCGGGAACAGGTCAAGAATCGAACCTCGGCTTGCGTACTCGCCCGGGCCAAATACCTGATCAACGTAACGATAGCCCGATTTTTCAAGCTGCAGGCGCAGTTTCTCTAGTGAGTAAAGATCACCAGTTTTCACCATTAGAGTGTGCTGTAGCAAGAAGTCACGTGGTGATTGGCGCTGGAGTAGCGTGCTGATCGGCACGATCGTGATGCCGTCTTTTAAGGTCGGCAAGGCATAAAGGCGCGCGATACGATCAGAAATGATCTCTTGGTGTGGTGAGAAGCTGTCGTAAGGCAAAGTTTCCCAGTCTGGGAATAGTGCAACTTCACTCGCCGTAAACTGTTCAATTTCAGATTGCAGCTTGAGTGCGATTTGTGGATCTGGCACAGCAAGTACAGTATGACTGTTGTGTTGCTCTGCGAGTTTAGCGATAGCAAGAGCGAGAGACGAACCAACAAGGTTACCAATGTGCTTTTTGTCACCGGCTCCTTTGAGGGTTGGTAGGGTAAAAATAGATTGTTTGGTCATGTTAATTTACTTGTTATCTCGGTCTAGAGAGCGTTGACGCAAAAGTTTCTGTTGTTGATGAAGCGCCGCTTTGATCAGCAGGTCTTGGTCGGTATCGCGAAGATGAGCGTATTTGAAGTTAATTTCGAAACCTGAATCTTTAGGCTGGGTTGCAAACACTTCCGCGTAGCAGTAAATCGCTGCGGCAGGATGCTCCAAGAACAGCTTAGCTTTTACTAAGCGACCCGGCTCGATGTCTGTCTTAGAAAAACAGGAAAATTGGCTCGCACCGAAGGAGTAGGTGTGAGTTCGAAACTTCTCATCATCTTGCTGCGATAACATAAAGCTCAACAGCAGGTTTAATTTGGAGTTCTGTGCATCCAATAAACTGGTGACATTCTTCAAGTCGCTGTTTTTCAGTTCAGCACGAGCACTGTCAGCTAGCAGATCCAATTGGCTAAATTCACTTGCCACTACAAACGGGGCTGGGATCTCAGATTCGAATTGAATTTGAGAAGGTAAACTGAAGCCGCTGTCCATTGGTTCAATATTCGCGGTAAGGCTGTGGTGAACGGTGAAAAACTCTTGTTCTGTCATGCGTTAGTTCCTTGAAGTGATCTATTGATTATCGCTATGTGGCCGCAGTAATCAAGGTCAGTTAATTGAAAGTCTCAAATAGTTGTTTGAAATTTGGCTATTTGACAAGGTTCTGTTTTTCAAGCCTAACTAATTGAGTTAATTCACTCTATATTTTCAATTACCCCCTACACAGTAACAGCAATACCCGTTACATTAACCCGCATCCCTTTTAGATGGTTCAAAGTATGTTTCATCCTATTTCGTTGTTTGTTGGCCTACGTTATTTGAAAGGCCGTTCAGGTGATCGCTTTAGCCGTTTTGTTTCTTATATGTCGACGGCAGGTATCACCATTGGCGTTTTGTCTTTGGTTACTGTTTTATCGGTAATGAATGGATTCGAAGCGCAGTTAAAAGACCGAATTCTTGGTGTTCTTCCTCAAGCGGTGGTTTATGAACAGGGCGGTACCACCTCTCTTTCTGCTCAAGCGCCTAATTTTGCAGAGCAAATCTCGCTTAATGGCCACGTTGAACCGATTGTCCGCAGTGAGGCGGTAATTCAAAGTCCTGCCCAGTTATCTGCAGGGCTGTTAATCGGTATTGAACCTAATTCTGATGACCCTCTTCAAGACCATCTAATTGCAGGTCGATTGTCTTCACTTAAAGCGGGGCAATACCAGTTGTTCCTCGGTCATACCTTGGCGAGAAACCTAAAGGTATCTATGGGGGATAAAGTTCGCCTGATGGTGACCAGCGCTAGCCAATACACACCGCTCGGACGTATTCCAAGCCAACGAAATTTCACCGTTGCTGGTATTTTCAATACGGGCTCTGATATCGATGCTCAATTGATGGTGACCGATATTAAAGATGCTGGGCGTTTGATGCGCTACAAATCAGGTACCATTTCAGGCTGGAGACTGTTTTTTGAAGACCCGTTTGAAGTCGCGGAGTTATCGACTCAACCATTACCTGAAGGTTGGTTGTGGAGTGATTGGCGAGACCAACGTGGTGAGCTATTCCAAGCCGTTCGTATGGAAAAAAACATGATGGGCTTAATGCTTGGGCTTATTATCGGTGTTGCTGCTTTCAATATTATTTCCGCGCTTATCATGGTGGTGATGGAGAAGCAATCTGAAGTCGCGATTCTTAAGACCCAAGGCATGACCGATGGTCAAGTGATGGGGATCTTTATGGTTCAAGGTGCAAGTAGCGGCGTGATTGGTGCGCTATCGGGTGGCGTGTTAGGCGTTGTCTTGGCCATGAACTTGAATACTATTTTAGAGGCGATGGGTGTTGCTCTGTTCTCGTTTGGGGGGCAATTGCCAATTTTGATTAATCCGATTCAAATCGCTGTTGTTGTGGTTTTGGCTATTGCACTTAGCCTGATTGCCACTGTATTCCCTTCTTATCGTGCATCGTCTGTGAAACCTGCTGAGGCCCTCCGTTATGAGTAATTTTCTTCAATGTAATGATATCCGTAAAACGTACCGTGAAGGTTCGTTAGATACTGAGGTGCTCAAGGGAGTCAGCTTTGAAATCGAAAAGGGTGAGCTAGTAGCAATCATCGGTACCTCTGGCTCGGGCAAAAGTACCTTGCTGCATATCTTAGGCGCATTAGACGACGCTTCTGCGGGCAGGGTGAGCTTTCTTGGTCAGGACTTAGCATCTTTGAGTTCGAATAAGCAGGCCAAGCTTCGCAACCAGCATCTTGGCTTTGTTTATCAATTCCATCACCTTCTTTCTGATTTTTCAGCGTTAGAAAATGTAGCAATGCCGTTGTTGATTGGTGGTGAAAAGCCAGCTAAAGCAAAACAAGAAGCGCAGCGTTTGCTTGATAAGGTTGGATTGAGTCATCGTGTCGACCACCGACCTTCAGAACTTTCTGGTGGTGAGAGACAACGAGTGGCGATTGCTCGTGCATTGGTGAATAAGCCTGCTTTGGTTTTGGCGGATGAGCCAACCGGTAACCTCGATCACAACACCGCACTTTCTATTTACGACTTAATGCGCGAACTGAACCGTGAGTACGATACTGCTTTTTTGGTGGTCACTCATGATGGTGAGCTGGCTGGAAAAATGGACCGCCAACTTCACATGCAAGACGGTTTACTGGTCAACGTAGAAAAAGAGGAGAGCTAAGTGTTTTCTTCTTTATCTTTATTGATAGGCGGTCGCTTTAGCCGAGCGAAACAACGAGACAAAATGGTGTCGTTTATCTCTTTGTCTTCGACGATTGGTATTGCGGTTGGCGTAGCCGTGATCATTATCGGTTTATCTGCCATGAATGGTTTTGAACGAGAGCTTGAATCGCGAGTACTTTCTGTCATTCCTCACGGTGAGTTTGAAGGTGTGAATAAGCCTGTGACTCGTTGGGAACATGTTATTGAGGAGTCGGTAAAGCACGATAAAGTCATTGCTGCGGCGCCTTATGTAAAAATTACTGCGCTTGCAGAAAAGGGCAAAGAGCTGAAAGCGATCGAAGTTCGAGGCGTTGACCCACAACTTGAGCAACAAGTCTCGAGTTTATCGAGCTTTATTGATAAGCAAGCTTGGAGCGAGTTTAAGGCCGGGCAACAGCAAATTATCTTGGGTTCTGGTGTAGCTAATGTGTTGGGTGCGAAAGTCGGTGATTATCTGACTTTGATGATTCCAACGGTGAATGGTTCTGTGAAGGTCCAGGCGCCAAAACGTGTTCGAGTGAAAGTGGTTGGCTTACTGACGCTTAACGGACAGATAGATCACAGCTTGGCTCTCATCCCTATTGGTGATGCTCAAGTTTACGCAAACCTAGGCGAGGCAGTGACAGGGGTTTCTTTAAAAGTGACCGATGTGCTGAACGCAAACTCGATTGTGCGTGAAGTTGGTAACCAGCTTGATGTGTACGTGTACTTACGTAGTTGGCAACAGAAGTTTGGTTTCTTGTACCGAGATATCCAGTTGGTTCGTACTATCATGTATCTAGTGATGGTATTGGTTATTGGTGTGGCTTGTTTCAATATTGTCTCGACGCTAATGATGGCAGTAAAAGACAGAGCATCAGAGATCGCAATATTAAGAACCATGGGCGCATCGGACGGCCTTGTGAAACGCATTTTCGTTTGGCAGGGCGTATTCTCAGGCGTGTTAGGTAGTTTGGTGGGCAGTGCAATAGGTGTGTTAGTCGCGCTTAATCTCACGACACTTATCAAAGGGCTTGAAAAGTTGGTCGATCATCAGTTCTTATCCGGTGATATCTACTTTGTCGACTTCTTGCCATCACAACTGAATATGATGGATGTAATTGTCGTTTCAGGAACTGCGATTGTGTTGAGCTTGCTGGCAACATGGTACCCAGCATCACGAGCTGCGAAGCTAAATCCCGCTTCTGTGTTGAGCTCCAAATAACAAATCTACTGTTTCGACAGATACAAAAAAGGATCCCTTGTGGGATCCTTTTTTATTGAACTCAAACTGTATTATTTAAGACTTTCATTACATGCCTATCACCTAATGGCTTATAACTTGTCTGATTTTTATTGCTATCCGTTAAAAGTGGAGAGCGCGTCAGTATACGTTCAGTATCTTGCTTGTCGTTTCTTCCAGCTTCTTACCACTGAGTAGCGCCATAAGCCGCGAATGCCGAAATAACCAATCATTGCTGAAATCACACCACAAATCATACAACCCAGCAGGAACGGAGGCCCAATGGTGCTCATTTGAGCCAAAATGAAGTCCCAAGACAGTTCAAAATGAAAGGCTTGCGGCGGAACATGCATAACGAATGCTCCTACTTTATAAGCAAAGTAGAACAATACCGGCATGGTTACGGGGTTACTTATCCAAACAAGAGCGACAGCTAGCGGTAAGTTAACGCCACATACAACGGCTAAGCCTGCAGACATAATCATTTGACTTGGTAGAGGGACAAACGCCATGAATAACCCAACAGCAAATGCGCCAGCCGCAGAGCGACGATTAAGGCACCATAAGTTGGGGTTGTACAAAACATTGCCAAAAACTTTCAATGCTTTCTGACGCTTGATGAGCTCATGGTCAGGCATAAATCGTTTGATAAACTTTCTTGGCATAGGAGGAAGCTACTCTCTTGTTTAACACTTGGTTCTTGATTTCATTTGCTGCGACAGTTGTGTCTGCCAGCTTTTGGCCTGTGATGCCACATTGGGTTTGGGCATCATTGATGCTTTTGTTACTTATGGCATCAACAAAGTATAGCGTTTTCCGGAGTGCAAGAGGTCCAGTAACAGCATTGATACTAGTTATTTGCCTTGGGAATACAATTGAAATACAGACAAGTCGATTATTTCAATCCGGGCAGAATACTACCATAAATGCTTCGGTTGTTAGCCTTTTTAGTGAAAATAGCCACGGTTTTGAAAGTGTAATAGTAGCCAGATCAATTGGCGGCGAAAAATTAATCTTTCCTCAATTGATAAAATTACGATTATTTACTCCTTTTAAGTTAACGCTTGGAGATGACGTCTACTTATCTGCGTCCATAAAGCCGGTATGGGGCAAACTCAATGAAGCGGGCTTTGATCTAGAAAAGTACTTGTTTAGTTCCGGCGTGGTTGCCAATGCAACTTACAGAGCCGATACCAAATATCGGATTCACTCTAGCACGAGCTTGCGATCTCAATGGTTTGAAACCAGCCTTGGAAGGTTAAGCCAGCTAGAAAACAAAGACCTCATTATGGCTTTAAGTTTTGGCTATCGAGCTCTAATTAATCCTCAGCGTTGGGATTTGCTTAAAAGTAGTGGCTTGATCCACTTGATGGCTATCTCGGGGCTCCATATTGGGATTGCCTTTGGTATCGGTTATCAGGTCGGAAAGATATTCAGGTTACTGTCACCTTCATTTCTTTGGTTACCCACAATATTCGGGCTCGGTTTAGCCTATTTCTATAGTTGGTTTGCTGGATTCACGCTACCTACATTAAGAGCTTTGGTGATGTGTGTCATCGCAAGTTACTTTTTATGGCGTGGACAAAATATCAGTTTGCTCCGATATGTTGGTTTAAGCTTGTGCGTGGTTCTGCTGATTTGGCCATTTTCAGCATTGTCGAGCAGCTTTTGGTTGTCATTTGGCGCGTTGGGCGCCGTTCTTTATATTGCGTTGAATAGTCAGCCATCCTATTCAAACTCAACATTTATCGACCGAGCACTACAGCTCTTCAAGATTCAGCTAATACTGACATTCCTGATCACACCGTTTTCGATGCTGTTCTTTAGCGGAGTTAGCTTAGTCTCTGTTTTCTACAATTTACTCCTTTTGCCTTGGATATCGATGGTGACGATCCCGCTGTTGTTTTTGGCAATGTTTCTCAGCTTAATATCGGAGTCAGTGTCTGGCTTGGTTGGTATAACAGCGCTAGACAATGGTTTGGTTAGTCAGCTGTGGAAGTTGGTCGACTTGTCGCTTGAGCCTCTCGTATTTAGCCTTCCTTTCTCTGAGCCATTTTGGATTCAAGTCGATAATCATGTGATTGCGCTATCTGTATTCCTTATTTTGTTTTTGAGTTTTGTTAGTCGATATCTCAAGACAACAGTATCGATATTGGTCATTGCAGTGTTTGTGCTGTGGTGGGAATTCGGCAAGCCCCAGCAAGGAAAATTAACCATAGATATATTAGATGTCGGACATGGGTTGTCTTTGGTATTGGAAAAGAACAATCAAGTCATTGTTTACGATCTTGGTAATGCATGGCCAGAAGGTTCGGTTGTCGAATCCTTGTTGATTCCTACTTTGAATCAGAGGGGAATTAATGAGTTGGAGGGGGTGATTGTGAGTCATTTCGATTCTGACCACGCTGGTGGCTATCCGGCGTTACTTGAAAATTACAACCCTAAGTGGGTTAGAGCTAGTCAGAATATCAGTCAACAAGGACAATCTACGATTCAAGAGTCGTCTAATATTCAAGCATGTATTTTAGGAGAAGTATGGACCTGGCAAGATCTTGTTTTTGAGGTGTTGTGGCCTCCCAAACAAGTGAAGAGGGCGTATAACCCACATTCGTGTGTGGTCAGGCTCTCGGCACCCAGTTTAGAGTTTTCGATGTTACTCACTGGTGATATTGAACTGGTAAGTGAGTGGTTACTAGCTCGTGAAGGTGAGCAGCTCAGGAGTGATGTAATGCTTGTTCCGCATCATGGTAGTGACTCGTCGTCGATTAAACCGTTTATTGAGGCCGTGTCACCTCTGCTAGCGATAGCTTCTTTGGCCAAAGGCAATCAGTGGGGAATGCCGAGCAGATCTGTTGTGGGACGTTATCAGGAAGCAGGGAGTACCTGGCTTGATACTGGAGAAAGTGGACAAATAACCATCACTCTTAGTGAAGAAGGTTGGCAATATCATACGATTAGAGAACAACAAGGCAGGCAGTGGTATAGGCAGATGCTTCGTAAGGGAGTAGAATAGATAGATTATTGTGAGAAAATTAAGCGATTCTATGTCAACACAAACAGATGAAACTACCTGGGTCACATTTAAAAGACTTTGGACTTATATTCGACTATATAAGGCCGGCCTTGGTGTTGCGGTTATTGCGCTTATTATAAATGCCGTCTCTGATACTTATATGATTTCCTTACTAAAGCCGTTACTTGATGAAGGCTTTGGTAATGCTGAATCTGACTTTTTACGCACGCTTCCAATCATTATCTTTGCCATGATGTTCATTCGTGGTGTCAGTGGTTTCGTCTCAACCTATTGCTTGAGCTGGGTTTCTGGCAATGTGGTTATGGAAATTCGTCGCAAAATTTTCAGTCATTTCATGCACATGCCTGTTTCTTTCTTCGATAAAGAACAGACAGGTGCGCTGCTATCTCGAATTACTTACGATTCTGAGCAAGTGTCTGCCGCGACGAGTAAAGCGCTAGTCAGCATTGTGCGTGAAGGTGCAAGCATTATTGGCTTGCTAACATTGATGTTCTGGAACAGCTGGCAGTTGTCTTTGGTTCTATTTGCGGTTGCTCCTCTTGTTGCGTGGGCGATCAGCATTGTATCGAAGCGATTTAGAAAGATTTCTAAAAACATGCAAACTAGCATGGGCCACGTTGCTTCTTCTGCGGAACAAATGTTAAAAGGCCACAAGGTGGTTCTTACTTACGGTGGTCAGGATCTAGAAAAACACCGCTTTGACAAAGTAAGTAACCAGATGCGCCAACAAAGCATGAAGTTAATCACCGCTCAAGCCGCTGCTAACCCGATCATTCAAATGATCGCTTCGGTTGCGATTGTGGTGGTTCTTTTCTTGGCGAGTGTCGACTCTATCAAAGCAGAACTAACGCCGGGTACATTCACTGTTGTGTTCTCTGCAATGTTTGGTTTGTTGCGTCCACTAAAAGCGCTAACTAACGTAACGTCTGAATTCCAACGCGGTATGGCAGCAAGTACCACGCTATTTGGTTTGATGGATCTAGATACAGAACAAAACAAAGGCACGTTGAAACCTGAAACCGTAACCGGTGAAGTTGCAGTAAAAGATGTGACGTTTACTTATGATGGTGCAGAGAAACCAGCACTTGATAAGGTGAGTTTCAATATCCCGAAAGGTAAGACAGTCGCACTTGTCGGCCGTTCAGGTTCGGGCAAGAGTACCATCGCTAACCTGTTTACTCGTTTCTATGATGTCGACTCGGGCTCTATCGAATTGGATGGACACGACATTCGTGATTACGAATTGAGAAACCTACGTGAGCACTTTGCTCTTGTTTCTCAAAATGTTCACCTGTTTAACGATACGGTCGCGAACAACATCGCGTATGCCGCAGAAGAGCAATATACTCGCGAACAGATTGAACACGCAGCCAAGCTTGCTCATGCGAGTGAGTTTATCGAAGGCATGGAAAATGGCATCGATACCGTTGTTGGTGAAAATGGCGCAAGCCTTTCTGGTGGTCAAAGACAGCGTATTGCGATTGCACGCGCTCTATTAAGAGATGCACCTGTGCTGATTCTTGATGAGGCGACGTCTGCATTGGATACTGAATCAGAGAGAGCGATTCAGTCTGCATTGGAAGAACTACAAAAAGATAAGACTGTATTGGTGATTGCTCACCGTTTATCTACTATCGAGCAAGCCGATGAGATCTTAGTGGTTGATGATGGCCAAATTGTAGAAAGAGGCGCGCACGCAGAACTAATCGCACATGATGGCGCTTATGCGCAGTTACACCGAATTCAATTCAGTGGATAAGATTAGGTCTTGTTGTGATCGAAAAGATTTGGTTTAACAATCACCCTTTGAAATATCTTCTCTGGCCGCTATTGTGGCCACTGAGTCTGCTGTTCAAAATGATCAGCGGTCAACGTCGTGACGCTTATCTATCGGGGAAGAAAGAAACCTACCGTCCACCACTGCCAGTAATTGTTGTTGGTAATATTACCGCTGGCGGTAATGGTAAAACACCAGTTGTGATTTGGTTGGTTGAGATGTTGCAAGCTAACGGCTTTAAACCAGGTGTGGTGTCGCGAGGTTATGGAGCTAAAGCGCCAAGCTATCCACTCGTACTAGATGAAAATACACCAGCCGAATATTCGGGTGATGAACCTCGTTTGATTCGAAAGCGAACTGGTTGTCCTGTTGCGGTTGACCCTGTACGGGCGAATGCAGTAAAGGCTTTGTTGAGTGAAGGTGTTAATGTCATCATCACTGATGATGGTCTCCAGCATTATGCGCTTGAACGTGACATTGAATTTTCAGTTATCGATGGTGCAAGACGTTTTGGTAATGAGTGTTTGATTCCACTCGGTCCATTACGAGAGCCAGTATCACGTTTGGATGATGTAGATTTCTTGATTAATAATGGCGGAAAGGAGCAAGGGCGAGAGTTTTCAATGTCTTTGCAACCAAGCCAAGCTGTGAATCTAAAAACTGGTCAGAAAATATCGGTAGCAGAACTGCAGAAGCTTGTGGCTTTTGCTGGAATAGGTCATCCGCCACGCTTTTTTAAAACATTAAACGATCTTGATGGTGATGTGGTTTTCACACAGGGCTTCGCCGACCACCAAGATTTTGATAAAGATGAACTTCATGCCTTAGCTAAGAAAGGCATGAATCTGATTATGACAGAAAAAGACGCTGTAAAATGCGAGGAATATGCTCAAGACAACTGGTGGTATCTTCCAGTTTCTGCGCAGTTTGATGAAGGTTCGCAACAGCAAATTTTAAAAAGAATAAAAGAGGTTATGGAATACTATGGATCACCGTCTACTTGAGATCGTTGCTTGCCCTGTATGTAAAGGTAAACTAACTTTTGACAAGGATAAGCAAGAGCTTGTTTGTAAAATTGATCGCCTTGCTTACCCAATTAAAGAGGGTATTCCTGTTCTTTTAGAACCTGAAGCTCGCACCGTTTCTATGGATGAGGGTAAGTAATGTCTTATACGGTTGTTATACCTGCAAGATATCAATCGAGCCGTTTACCAGGAAAGCCACTTGCTGACATTGGTGGCAAGCCGATGATTCAATGGGTATACGAACAGTCAATGAAGGCGGGTGCCGATAACGTTATTATCGCTACCGACGACGCTCGAGTTGAAAAAGCGGCTAAAGCATTTGGTGCGACCGTTTGTATGACATCACCGAATCATGAGTCAGGCACTGAGCGCCTAGCTGAAGTGATTGAAGTTATGAATATTCCTGATGATCATATAATCGTGAATGTTCAGGGTGATGAGCCACTTATCCCACCTGCGATCATTAATCAGGTTGCGAACAATCTTGCGAACAGTACTGCTCCGATGGCAACGTTAGGTGTGGAAATCACTCATGCTGATGAAGTGTTTAACCCTAACGCCGTTAAAGTTGTAACCGATAAAGACGGTTATGCCTTGTATTTCAGCCGAGCAACCATCCCTTGGGATCGCGATGCTTACGCGAACAACGGTACTGCAGCGGAATCTCCTTTGCTGCGTCATATTGGTATCTATGCTTATCGAGCGGGTTTCATCAATACCTACATCAACTGGGAACCAAGTACTCTTGAGCGTATTGAGTGCCTAGAGCAATTACGAGTGCTTTGGTACGGTGAAAAAATCCATGTAGATGTTGCGGCTGAAGCACCAGCTGCTGGTGTTGATACGCCTGAAGACCTTGAAGCGGTTCGAGCTATTATTGGCTAAGCTTCTTTGAGCGACTACTTCTTTGCTCTACAAAAATGCAAAATCATGAGCCTTGCTTGTTGCGAGGCTTTTTTCTATCTATCGAAAAGTACGCTATCGAAAAGCGGATGCGTGTCTGATTGACCTAAGCAAACGGATATTGAGTCGGTTGCATTGGTTTATGCATCATCAACACGGAATTATCTGAGATTTACCTCGCTCGACTTTCAATTTTTCTCTATAATATGCCGCCTATAAAGTAGTGGCGAATCGCTAGTACAGAATAAAACTTACGACAAAACGTGGAGTAAAAGATGCCTTCTCAAAGCCCAGTGATTACGGTTGATGGACCAAGTGGTGCAGGTAAAGGTACCCTGTGTATGTTGCTAGCAGATAAGCTAGGCTTTCATCTTCTAGACTCAGGCGCGATCTATCGCGTATTGGCTTTAGCGGCAATTCACCATGGTGTGGATACTGAATCAGAAGATGCTTTAGTACCGCTTGCTACACACTTAGACGTGCAGTTTATTGCTGAAGGCGACTTAGTTAAGGTTATACTAGAAGGTGAAGATGTGTCTGGTGAACTTCGTAAAGAAGAGACGGGCATGGCGGCTTCAAAAGTTGCTGCTTTACCTCGCGTTCGTGAAGCACTGCTTCGTCGTCAACGTGCATTCAGCGCCGCGCCTGGTTTGGTTGCAGATGGCCGTGACATGGGAACGGTTGTGTTTCCTGAAGCTGAAGCGAAAATATTTTTAGATGCAAGTGCTGAAGAGCGTGCGAGTCGCCGCCTTAAACAGTTGCAACAGAAGGGGTTAGATGTTAAATTTGACGACCTTTTGAGCGAGATCCAAGAGCGAGACGATCGAGATCGTAATCGCCCAGTGGCGCCACTTCGCCCTGCAGAGGATGCTCTAGTGCTTGACTCCACCTCAATGAATATTGAGCAGGTAGTAGAAAAAGCACTACACTATATTGAATCGAAACTGGCTGGGTAATTTCGCCGAGCTAGTACGAACGTTGGTCGCAAGGATGATGACCGGCGAATTTATCAACCCCATGCGGTAGGATACCCATGGACGTTTAATTATTGAAGATTAAATAATGACTGAATCTTTTGCTCAACTCTTTGAAGAGTTTCTATCTGAAACTGAATTCCAACAAGGCAGCATCGTTAAAGGTACTGTAGTAGCTATCGAGAACGGTTTCGTTCTTGTAGACGCTGGTCTTAAGTCTGAATCTGCTATCCCTGCTGAACAATTCAAGAACGCTGCTGGCGAACTTGAAGTTGAAGTTGGTGCTGAAGTAGACGTAGCTCTAGACGCTGTTGAAGATGGTTTCGGTGAGACTCAACTTTCTCGTGAGAAAGCTAAGCGTCACGAAGCTTGGATCGTACTTGAGAAAGCTTGCGAAGAAGCTGAAACTGTTGTTGGTATCATCAACGGTAAAGTTAAAGGCGGTTTCACTGTTGAACTTAACGGTATCCGTGCTTTCCTTCCAGGTTCTCTAGTAGACGTACGTCCTATCCGTGACACTGCTCACCTAGAAAACAAAGAGCTAGAGTTCAAAGTAATCAAGCTAGACCAGAAGCGTAACAACGTTGTTGTTTCTCGTCGTGCTGTTATCGAATCTGAAAACAGTGTTGAGCGTGACGAACTTCTTGAAACTCTACAAGAAGGTACTGAAGTTAAAGGTATCGTTAAGAACCTTACTGACTACGGTGCATTCGTTGACCTTGGCGGTGTTGACGGTCTTCTACATATCACAGATATGGCTTGGAAGCGCGTTAAGCACCCATCAGAGATCGTTAACGTTGGTGACGAAATCCTAGTTAAAGTTCTTAAGTTCGATCGTGAGCGCACTCGTGTTTCACTAGGTCTTAAGCAACTAGGCGAAGATCCATGGGTAGCAATCGCTAAGCGTTACCCAGAAGGTCACAAGCTTTCTGGTCGTGTTACAAACCTAACTGACTACGGCTGCTTCGTTGAAATCGAAGAAGGCGTTGAAGGTCTAGTACACGTTTCTGAAATGGATTGGACTAACAAGAACATCCACCCTTCTAAAGTTGTTAATGTTGGCGACGAAGTTGAGGTTATGGTTCTTGATATCGACGAAGAGCGTCGTCGTATCTCTCTAGGTCTGAAACAGTGTAAAGCTAACCCATGGCAGTCATTTGCAGAAATGCAAGCTAAGGGCGACAAAGTTACTGGTAAGATCAAGTCTATCACTGACTTTGGTATCTTCATCGGTCTAGAAGGCGGTATCGACGGTCTAGTACACCTATCTGACATTTCTTGGAACGCTGCAGGCGAAGAAGCTGTACGTGAATACAAGAAAGGCGACGAAATCTCTGCTGTTGTTCTAGCAGTAGATGCAGAGCGTGAGCGTATTTCTCTTGGCGTTAAGCAAATGGAAAACGACCCGTTCAACGCATACGTTGCTGACAACAAGAAAGGTGTTCTTGTAAACGGTACTGTTACTGCAGTTGACGCGAAAGGCGCTACTATCGAGCTAATCGAAGGCGTTGAAGGTTACATCCGCGCTTCTGAAGTTTCTCGCGACCGTATCGAAGATGCATCTCTAATCCTAAGCGTTGGCGACAGCGTTGAAGCGAAGTTCACTGGTGTAGACCGTAAGAACCGCGTAATCAACCTATCTATCAAAGCTAAAGATGAAGCTGATGAGCAAGAAGCAATGGCTTCACTGAACAAGTCTGAAGAAGGCGCGTTCGGTAACGCAATGGCAGACGCATTCAAAGCTGCTAAAGGCGAATAATAGCTTCTCATTAAGAGAATTATAGCTATCTAGCCAAGAAAGGAGCCGTAAGGCTCCTTTTTTTTTGCTTATTTTTCCGATAGGTCTATAATTTCTAAAAAGAAAACCAACGAGGGTAACTATGACTAAGTCTGAATTGATTGAAAGACTATGCGCTGAGCAAACGCATCTTTCTGCAAAAGAAATTGAAGACGCTGTAAAAGACATTTTAGAGCACATGGCTTCAACACTAGAAAGTGGTGATCGAATCGAAATTCGCGGCTTTGGCAGCTTTTCTCTGCATTACCGTGAGCCTCGTGTTGGACGTAATCCTAAAACTGGTGACAAGGTTGAGTTGGAAGGCAAATACGTTCCTCACTTTAAACCAGGTAAAGAGCTACGTGAACGAGTAAACTCAGGACTGTAGCCTACTTATCGGAATTAAGAAAAGCGGCATACTATAATGTATGCCGCTTTTTTATGACCATAATATGGTGGTCTGATTAGTAATTTTCCTGCATAATCGTACAGCTAACTAACCAATGAGTGATGAACTATGAAAATTATAAAAATAGTCGCCGTTATCGCACTTTTCCTAATTGCACTGGCTTTAGGCTCTCAAAACCAAACAACTGTGAATTTCAACTATCTGCTAGCGCAAGGTGACTTCCATCTATCAAGTTTACTAGGCGTTGTGTTCGTTTCAGGCTTCGGCCTTGCTTGGTTAGTCTTTGGCAATATGCACATGCGGTCTCAGCTAAAAATTCATCGCTTGAAGAAGCAACTCAATAAGCAATCAAAGCAGGTCGCTGCTGATACTAAAGCTTAAAGGCTATATTTGATGTTAGAGTTACTGTTCTTACTTTTGCCCATCGCAGCCGCTTATGGTTGGTATATGGGTAATCGTAATGCTCAGCAAGAAAAACAAAAGCAATCACACCAGATCTCCCGTCAATACGTGACGGGTTTGAACCTATTACTGTCAGACCAATCTGACAAAGCGGTTGATCACTTCATTGAACTACTTCAAGTAGACAATGAAACCATTGATACTCACTTGGCTTTGGGCAACTTGTTCCGCTCAAGAGGCGAAGTCGACCGCGCTATTCGTATTCACCAAAATCTTATCTCCCGTTCGGGGCTTACTCTCGACCAGAAAAATCTCGCACTGCAACAATTAGCTAAAGACTACATGGTCTCTGGTTTTCTTGATCGCGCCGAAAAAATCTTTGAACAGCTTGTAGAAGAACCCGACCACAAAGAGGGTGCTTTGCAGCAGTTAGTTGCTATTTATCAGCAAACTCGAGAGTGGAATAAGGCTATCCATTACGGAAATATCCTCGTTAAGCTTGGTAAGAAGAAAATGAAGATGCGTGCGACAGTAGCGCATTTTTGGTGTGAACTTGCGATGCAGGAACAAGCTGATGGCAATCGCTCAAAAGCACTTCAGCACTTCAAGAAGGCGCTTTCTGAAGACCCTAAATGTGTCCGTGCCAGTATTGCTTTAGGTAAGTTCCACTTAGCGAATGAAGATTACCAAAAGACAATTGATTGTCTGGAGTCGGTACTCGAACAAGATATCGATTTTATTAGTGAGGTGTTGCCAACCCTTGCTGAGTGTTACCACAAACTTGGGCAAGAAGCACTACTGGTCGAGTTCCTTAAAGCGTGTATCCAGAATAAAGCCGGTGTATCCGCTGAATTGATGCTTGCTCAGTTGGTCGCGCATCATGAAGACATTGGTTCTGCTCAAGAGTTACTGACCAAGCAGCTTGTCAAAAACCCAACTATGAAAGGTTTTTATCGATTAATCGATTATCACCTAGCAGAAGCCGAAGAAGGTCGAGCAAAAGAAAGTTTAACTACGCTTCAATCTATGGTTGGTGAACAGCTTAAGGTTAAGCCTCATTATCGTTGTCGTCAGTGTGGATTCTCAACACACTCAATGTATTGGCACTGCCCTTCATGTAAGGGGTGGGGAACGATCAAGCCTATTCGTGGGTTGGATGGTGAATAGATTTGTGGTCATTAAAAGACCAAATTATTAATTGCAGCTTTCGGGCTGCATTTTTATGACTGTTATATATCGCCTGCAAGGGTAGATAGATATTTTTTAAGAAAGTTAACTGCGTTAGGAGATGAAATGAACGACCAAAAAATCATTGTAGCCTTGGATTATGACAACCAAGCGGATGCGTTAGCCTTTGTTGATCGTATTGACCCAGCATCTTGCCGCCTTAAAGTGGGTAAAGAGATGTTCACCCTGTTTGGTCCTGAGTTTGTTCGTGAATTACACAAGCGTGGTTTTTCAGTATTCTTGGACCTAAAGTTCCACGATATCCCGAACACATGTTCAAAAGCCGTTCGTGCAGCCGCTGAACTAGGCGTATGGATGGTAAATGTACACGCAAGTGGCGGTGAGCGCATGATGACGGCTTCTCGCGAAATTTTGGAGCCTTACGGTAAAGATCGTCCATTGCTGATTGGCGTAACAGTACTGACGAGCATGGAGCAATCGGATCTAGCGGGTATCGGGTTGGATCTAGAACCACAGCAACAAGTGATGCGTTTAGCTTCTCTTACAAAAAACTCTGGTCTCGACGGTGTGGTGTGTTCAGCACAAGAAGCTTCTTTATTGAAAGGTGCGCTTGGTCAGGAGTTTAAACTAGTGACTCCAGGTATCCGCCCTGTTGGCGCTGATGTTGGTGATCAGAAGCGCATCATGACGCCTTCTAAAGCGATTGAATCAGGTTCTGACTACTTGGTTATCGGTCGTCCAATTACTCAAGCTGTAGACCCTGCAGCTGTGCTTGCTGAGATCAACGGCACGCTAGCTTAACTTTCTCTTATAGCTAGCGCGAAACAAATAAGAAGGCCAGCAAATAGCTGGCCTTCTTTGTTTGGATTGGAGCGTGCTTTCTTAGCGGATTATACTGGTGCGCCACTGTGGAATTTAAAGTCGCTGTCGTCTGAGGTGATCAGATCCGCTTCTACTTGAGCGAAGTGGGCGATACGTTCCGAGATATCTTTACCTGCGATTTGCTCTGCTAACTCAAGGTAATCTTGGTAGTGACGAGCTTCTGAACGAAGTAGGGATACGTAAAACTTCTCCATGTCTTCTTCTAAGAAAGGGGCCAGTTTTGCAAAACGTTCACAAGAGCGTGCTTCAATAAACGCGCCGATGATAAGCTTATCAACTAAAGCATCAGGTTCGTAAGTCTTAACTTGTTTGATCAAGCCTTTAGCATAACGACCCGCCTCGATCGGTTGGTAAGTCACGCCTTTCTTCTCCATCAACTCCATGACTTGGTAGAAGTGATGCAGCTCTTCTTTGATCAGTAGTACCATCTTATCGATCAGGTCAGCACCGTAATTACAGCCTTCTTTCGCTGTGATTTGCTTGGATACGTTGCTTTTACCACGCAGAGACTCTAAGTCTCCGATACGACGGTAAGCAAATTGCTCGTATGGCAAAATCCATTCATTCAGTTGCTTTGCACTTTCTTTATCAACGGCGTACTTGCGGATAAGGAACAAAGCACTCTGTGCCGCCTTAAGTTCACAAAGCATGTGGTCGCGTAGAATGATGTGCAGATTTTCAGGCTTTTTGGCTTCATCGATCCATGAATCTGGCGTTTCAGCTTTAAGAAAAGAGTGGATTGGAGCTAATAATTCTTGATACATGGTCAGGGCAAGTTTGTTGATAATACGAGATTTTATCACAGCTCAAGAGATCTCCCTATACAGAGAAAGGAAATTCGACAGGCACAAAAAAGGCCGCCTATTTGTGTAAATAAGGCGGCCTTTAAGTGTTGAGTTAGACTGTTACCATTTCTTCTTCTGACCAAAGAGGGCATCCATGTCGTCATCACGCTCTTTAGATTCGATCTGTTGTAAATCTTGCGCGTTTTTATCTTGGCGCTTCTGATCAAGCTCGTTAAGCATCTGCTGAAGCTTTTCTTTTGCTTGAGTTGAATATGAATCGTTCTTGGTGGCTAGTGCGTCAATACCTTTACGCAGTAACTGAATTGCCGTTCCTGGTTGTCCGCGAGAAATCGAGTCGTTTGCACGCTTGATAACATTTTCGATGTTGATGCGAATTTGAATCGTCTCTAGACGAGCGTTTTCAACCACATAAGCTTGAGTCTCGAAGCGGCCTTTATTGTGCTCGTTACGTACCGTGTCACGTAGGCGCTTAACTAGCTTAAGCATCATGATTGCTTGCTTGTCACTGCTTGGCACGCGGAAAGTAGTGCTTTCACCACCTTGGTAGTTCTCTTTAAGTTGCGTGATCTGTTGTTTTACGCTTTCAATGCGTTGGGCAAGCTGCTTATTTTTTGGATCGAGTTGATACATGTTTTCTAATGCATCAAGAATTCGATTGTTTAAGCATATAAGAAGATCTTGGCTAAACGGCATATGGTGAGCATTGCCAATCAGCTCTTCTGTTCCGTCAATAATGGTTAGATAACGAGATGCTTCCTGTTTCTTCGCTGTTTCTACCTTAACTTTGTATTGAAGCATGATGTTGTAGCCTAAAACCAACACCAAAAGAACGGCTACTAAGGCGATTATTAAACCAATATTCATATAGTTGTGTCTGCTTATTGTTTTCTATAGCTAACTAGAGAGGATACACGATTCCATTGTGTATCGGCACTCGTAAATTGCAATTTCTGATTATCTCTTGTTGAGCGAAATCGGCAATCAAAATTTACCAACTAATGTATGAGAATGAGGACTTGGTTGCAAAGCGTTAGTGATGTTTTTGTTTGTTGAGCTATAAAAATTCAATTTTTCTGTCATTTCTGTGCTCGAAGCGTTATAACTAATAATTATATTACACGAGACTATCACGCTCTCTTTGCAAATAAGTTAGCACAGAAATGAGTAAAGGATTACGAGGTTAGATATGAAGTTACAGCAACTGAAGTACATTGTTGAGGTTGTAAACCATAACCTAAATGTTTCAGCGACAGCAGAGAGTTTGTATACATCTCAGCCTGGCATTAGTAAGCAAGTTAGATTACTTGAAGATGAGCTAGGTATTCAGATTTTCGAGCGTAGTGGTAAGCATTTAACACAGGTTACCCAAGCGGGTGAGGATATCATTCGTATCTCTCAAGAGATTTTGGCTCGTGTTGAAAGTATTAAAGCCGTAGCCGGCGAGCACACTCATCCCGAGATGGGCACGTTGAATATCTCAACCACTCATACTCAAGCTCGTTATGCACTGCCTGATGTGATTAAAGGTTTCACGGCGCGCTATCCAAAAGTATCGCTTCACATGCACCAAGGCACACCAAGCCAAATGTCAGAAGCAGTCGCTAAGGGGACAGCGAATTTTGCGATTGCAACGGAAGCGCTGCACCTATACCAAGACGCAATTATGCTGCCTTGTTATCACTGGAACCGTTCGATCGTCGTGACCAAAGATCACCCTCTGGCACAGAAGCGCAATATCACGATTGAAGATCTTGCGGCTTATTCCCTAGTGACCTACGTATTTGGTTTCACTGGACGTTCTGAGCTTGATACGGCGTTCAACAAAGTTGGTCTAACACCGCGCGTTGTGTTTACCGCAACCGATGCAGACGTCATCAAAACCTACGTTCGTATGGGCATTGGTGTTGGTGTCATCGCAAGTATGGCGATTGACCACGAGCAAGATACTGACTTGGTTGCGATTGATGCGAGCCATCTATTTGGTGCAAGCACAACCAGCATTGGCTTTAGAAAAGGTACCTTCCTGCGTTCTTACATGTTTGACTTTATGGAGCGTTTTGCGCCGCACCTAACTCGCCCAGTGGTTGAGCAAGCTATTTCTTTGAAATCGAATGAAGAGATCGAAGAGATGTTTAAAGATATTGAGCTACCTGTTCGTTAATCTCATCGTGTAAATCTAGATTTTTATTCGGCCTGTATTTGCAGGCCGTTTTTCTTTTGGGCTTTAGCTTTCGTTTTAGTTCTCGTTATCGCCCCTTTCCATTTTGACCTCTTCCCCCTACAATCCACGCATCATAGGGGGAAGCATGCATTCACGATTTAAAATACTCGATTCATTTTTGCTAGAGCACCAGATTTACTGGCGTTCAGAGCCTTTTCACCTATGCCAAACTCAACAGCAGCCGTGGAAAGAGGTCAATCGTCCACTCGTTGATTGGTTAGAAAGCTTAAATAATGAAAGCATTCAAACTTTAAAAGAGCAGCCCAAGCTTTTGGTTGAGGAACTGACTCGATTCCTCCCTGAATTAGATAGTGCCACTCAGAATATCCAGTTCGATAACACAGCTTTGGTTGGTTTAGACCTCCCTCGTGGTACTGCTGAGGGTATTCCTGGCCGAAAGCTATATCAAGTTATCGCGATGGGCGAGGCTGTATTAGATCATCACCATGGCAAAGAGTGGCTCGAGTGGTGTTCTGGTAAAGGCTTTCTTGGTCGAATTCTATCTCAACAATCTGATCAAAAAGTCACTAGCTTTGAATGGCAGCAATCGTTATGCGAAAGCGGACAAAAGATTGCGGATGACCAGAAATTAGAGATGAACTTTGTTCAAGGTGATGCGTTTTCTGACGATGCCGATGACGTATTTAACTCAAACCAGCATGCCGTAGCCCTTCATGCTTGTGGCGATCTTCATGTTGAGCTGGTTAAAAAGTCAGTGTCACATGGGCTACCCGCGGTCACGATTTCCCCTTGTTGTTATCATCTTATTCGAAGCGAAAACTACCAAGCGATGTCTTCTGTCGCGAAAAGATCAGCATTAACGTTAAGTAAGAGCGACTTAAGAATCCCGCTTCAAGAAACCGTAACTGGTGGTGAAAGAGTAAAGAGACATCGCCAACTAGAGATGAGCTATCGTCTAGGCTTCAGCCAGTTACTTAAGGCTGAACTTCATATTGAAGAATACATTCCTGTACCGAGCATCAAAAAATCAGAGTTAGCTGAGGGTTTTGAATCATTCTGCCGCTGGGCATCTGATGTGAAAGAGATGTCGCTTGGTTCAGATATCGATTTTGACTCTTATTTGGTTCAAGGCGAAGTGCTTTTCTGGGAAATGGAAAAGCTGAGTTTGGTTCAACAAGTCTTTAGAAGACCTTTAGAGGTATGGCTAGCTTTAGATCGCGCTATCTATCTACAAGAGCAAGGTTATGAAGCCTCGATTGAAGAGTTCTGCGAACGCAGTATTACGCCAAGAAACCTATTGATTCATGGGATTAAAATCGAGCACTAGTGGTAAACCGTACTATTACGTGTTTTTTCGACCTAAATCCATTAATGCAAAATAAAGCTATAGATACAAATAAAGTCATAAACGCAAAAAAGCCAGCGCGACATAATGTCGTACTGGCTTTTTGTTTAATGTGTATTAATCAACTGAACGCTTCAACGAGAAAATTATTACGTTCAGTTAACCACTACATCATTAGTTAAACATTGCGATTGCTTCAGCTGGATCTACGTATTCAAGGTCAAAGCTCTCTGCAACTTCTTTACAAGTTACTTTACCGTGAATGACGTTTAGACCTTCTAGGAAGCCTTCATCAGACAGAAGTGCTTCGCGGTAGCCTTTGTTCGCTAACTTAACAATGTAAGGAAGTGTTGCATTGTTTAGTGCGTAAGTTGAAGTACGCGCTACAGCACCTGGCATGTTTGCAACACAGTAGTGAACTACGTCATCAACAATGTAAGTTGGGTCTGCATGAGTGGTTGCGTGAGATGTCTCGAAACAACCGCCTTGGTCGATTGCAACGTCAACAACAGCTGAACCTGGCTTCATCTTAGCGATGTGCTCTTTTGTAACCAGTTTAGGCGCTGCTGCACCAGGGATTAGTACTGCACCAATCACTAGGTCTGCTTCTAGAACATGCTTCTCGATAGCGTCTTCAGTAGAATAAACCACTTTTGCGCGACCTTGGAATTCTTCATCAAGACGACGAAGAGTATCTACGTTACGGTCAAGAATTGTAACATCAGCGCGAAGGCCAACAGCCATACGTGCTGCGTTAGCACCTACAACACCACCGCCAACAACAACAACTTTTGCTGGTTCAACACCTGGAACGCCACCAAGAAGAAGACCACAACCACCGTTAGATTTCTCTAATGTTTGTGCACCTGCTTGAATAGACATACGACCAGCTACTTCAGACATTGGTGCTAATAGTGGCAAGCGACCCATATTATCTGTTACAGTCTCATAGGCTACGCAGACAGCTTTGCTCTTGATAAGCTCTTCAGTTTGTGGAAAATCTGGTGCAAGGTGTAAATAGGTAAATAATATTTGCCCTTCGCGAAGCATAGCTCGCTCGACAGCTTGAGGTTCTTTAACCTTTACAATCATCTCTGCTTTCGCGAAAACGTCAGCAGCAGTAGGAAGAATGGATGCGCCTACGGCGATGTAATCATCGTCTGAAAAACCGATACCAGTACCGGCATTGGTTTCTACAAAAACTTGGTGGTCGTGTGAGATTAGTTCTCTCACGCTAGCTGGGGTCATACCAACGCGGTATTCGTGGTTCTTGATTTCCTTAGGTACGCCAATGATCATCCTGACTCCTCATTTTATTTTGGTTGTTTTATCTATGTGTAGGGTAATTCTGTCGAATTAATATCTAGTATAGATAGGTTCAGATAAAATTTGATACTGAATATTAAAAAGTTGTAGTATATTTTTTTGCAAGGAAGTAATAAGGTGGAATAAAAAATGGCAGACAATTATAAGAAGCCGTCCAAGGAACTAGATCGTATTGACCGCAACATTCTTAATGAGTTGCAAAAAGACGGTCGTATCTCAAACGTTGAACTCTCAAAACGAGTAGGACTTTCTCCGACTCCATGTCTTGAACGTGTTCGTCGTTTAGAACGTCAAGGTTACATTACTGGGTACACAGCGTTGCTGAACCCACAGTACCTTGATGCTTCACTTTTAGTGTTTGTTGAAATTACGTTGAACCGTGGTGCGCCAGATGTGTTCGAACAATTCAACACCGCTGTGCAGAAACTGGATGACATCCAAGAGTGTCATTTAGTGTCGGGTGATTTTGACTATCTTCTAAAAACACGTGTATCTGATATGGGTGCTTACCGTAAGCTACTGGGTGATACGTTACTTCGTCTACCGGGCGTAAACGACACTCGAACTTACGTAGTAATGGAAGAAGTGAAACAAACCAATCAACTTGTGATTAAAACTCGTTAGTCACAATTGGTGAAATGAAAGAAAGCGGACATTTGTTCCGCTTTCTTGCTTTCTGGAATTGGGTTTTTCTGTTTGATATGGTTAAATCAACAGTAGTTTCATTGAAACGAGCGGCTTCGGCCGCTCGAGATGTTTTTATCCCGTTTAATTATTAAGTTGGTTTATGTTCAAGCAGAGCAGTAATAAAGTAGAAACAATCATTAAAACGAGTGAAGAGCCCCAGTCTCCTCGTTTGAGTGGTTCTCAACGTCTCAAAGAGTGCAGTCTGATTCTCGGTGTTCTCTTCTCTATTCTACTTGCCGTTGCGTTATTAACTTTTAGTCCTGCAGACCCATCATGGTCGCAAACGGCGTGGGGTGGTGACATTCAAAATGCGGGTGGCTACCTAGGTGCTTGGTTGGCGGATACGCTTTTCTTCGTATTTGGTTCTTTGGCTTACCCTTTGCCTATCTTAGTGACGGTTGCTGCGTGGGTATTATTCCGCAAACGTAATGAAGACGAGCAGATCGACTTCATGCTGTGGGGCACTCGCTTACTCGGCCTGACTATCTTAATCCTTACTAGTTGTGGTCTAGCGGATATCAACTTTGACGACATCTGGTACTTTTCATCAGGTGGCGTAGTGGGCGACGTCTTAACCAGCCTTGCACTTCCGACGTTGAATGTTCTTGGTAGTACGCTAGTCCTTCTTTTCTTATGGGGTGCTGGCTTTACTCTATTAACCGGTATTTCTTGGTTAAGCATTGTGGAATGGCTGGGTGAATGTGCCATCAAATTCTTCACATCTGCTGTTAATAAGGCTCGTGGCCAAGATCAAGAGCTACTAGAGCCTCAGTTAAGAGAATCAGCAGACCGCGATTTAATCGAAGAGCGTCATCAAGAGCCGACTTACCGTGATGTTCCTGCTTTAGAAGACAACAAAGAATCAACAGAGCATGACCCGCTAGATCCTGCGATGAGCTTTTCCGCGACTAATGATTCTTCAGGTGTGGCGGCAAGTGCGCTAGACAATGCTGCATCGCCGAAGCGTCATTACAATATTCACATGCCAGTCGAAGCTGCTGCGAAGCAAGATGTTGCTGTTCATGAACAACCTCAGGTTCAGCTTCAAGCTGCAATTGAGCCAGAGCAACCGATCCCTACTGCTCCTATTTACCAAACGCCAGAAGAGCCATTAGAAGAAGGTATTGAGCGCTCGAAGCAGTTGAATGCAACGATAGAGCAGCTAGAAAATGCGGCCATGTATGAAGATGATCTAGCGGAACAAGATCAGGTCGACGCGCATGAGTCTCAGGTTGCGTACCAACAATACATGCAGAACGAACAATCAGAAGTTAGCCCTACTCATGCTGAACTTGAAAGTGCTGAACCAGAGTTAGATAGCTCACCACAAGTAAATGGCGAATTCGGTGCTGAAGATGTTCAGCCTGAATCTTTATACGCTTCACCTATAGGCGAGCCAGAAGCAACAGTGGAAGACGATTTCTCTGCACAACCTTCACCGTTTGATGTAACGGAAGATCAAAGCTACGAACAGGCTTCAGATCTTGAATCTGAACAGACTGAAGCTGAGTTAGCTGACGCAGCATTAACCGACGAGCAGTTTGAACCTTTCTCTTACCAAGAAGAACATTCAGAACCTGAACAACCAACAGAGCAAAGCCAAGAACCAGCTGTTGATCTTCCTTGGGAAGAGGTAACGGAAGAAGAACCTTCGCATCAAGATCAAGATGTCGCCGCATTCCAAAGCATTGTTTCTGAAGCACAAGCGAATATGGCAGCGGCGCAGAACCCGTTCTTGGTTCAACAAGATGTTAATTTACCGAAACCTGCTGAGCCATTACCAACGCTTGAATTGTTATTCCACCCTGAAAAGCGTGAAACCTTTATTGACCGTGATGCATTAGAGGCGATTGCTCGCCTTGTTGAATCTAAGCTAGCGGACTATAAGATCAAAGCTGATGTGGTTGATATTTTCCCAGGTCCAGTAATCACTCGATTCGAACTTGATCTGGCTCCAGGCGTGAAAGTGAGCCGTATTTCGGGCCTTTCTATGGACTTGGCTCGTTCGCTCTCTGCATTGGCTGTACGTGTTGTAGAGGTGATTCCGGGTAAACCTTATGTTGGCTTAGAGCTGCCGAACATGAGTCGTCAAACGGTATTCTTCTCAGATGTGGTTGCTAGCCCCCAGTTCCAAGAAGCGAAATCGCCGACGACAGTGGTTCTAGGACAAGACATCGCAGGTGAAGCGGTCATTGCTGATCTATCGAAAATGCCTCACGTTCTGGTTGCTGGTACAACCGGTTCTGGTAAGTCGGTAGGTGTGAACGTAATGATTCTGAGTATGCTTTACAAAGCATCACCGGAAGATGTTCGATTCATCATGATCGACCCGAAAATGCTTGAGCTATCGGTTTATGAAGGCATCCCTCATCTATTGTCTGAAGTGGTAACCGACATGAAAGATGCGTCGAACGCCCTTCGTTGGTGTGTAGGCGAGATGGAACGCCGTTATAAGCTGATGTCAGCGTTAGGCGTTCGTAATATTAAAGGTTACAACGATAAGCTTAAGATGGCTGCGGAAGCGGGTCATCCAATTCACGATCCACTGTGGAAGCCGGGCGACAGCATGGACCCTGAAGCGCCATTGCTTGAGAAGCTGCCTTACATTGTGGTTATCGTTGATGAATTTGCCGACCTAATCATGGTGGTCGGTAAGAAGGTTGAAGAACTGATTGCACGTTTGGCACAAAAAGCTCGTGCGGCGGGTGTTCACTTGATCCTAGCGACGCAGCGTCCTTCGGTGGATGTTATTACCGGCCTTATCAAAGCGAACATTCCAACTCGTGTGGCCTTTACGGTATCAACCAAAACGGATTCACGAACTATCCTTGACCAAGGTGGTGCCGAATCACTATTGGGCATGGGTGATATGCTTTACTTGCCGCCGGGTTCTAGTCATACAACTCGTGTTCATGGTGCCTTTGCGTCTGATGACGATGTACACGCAGTCGTGAATAACTGGAAAGCGCGTGGTAAGCCAAATTATATTGATGAAATCACCAACGGTGAACAAACTCCTGAAACCTTACTTCCGGGTGAGAAGATGGAAGGTGATGAAGAGGTTGATCCTCTGTTTGATCAAGTGGTAGAGCACGTTGTTCATTCACGTCGTGGTTCAGTTTCAGGCGTGCAACGTCGATTTAAGATTGGCTACAACCGTGCTGCACGTATTGTCGAGCAACTTGAAGCTCAAGGTATTGTGAGTGCTCCGGGCCATAACGGTAACCGAGAAGTATTAGCACCAGCGCCACCAAAAGATTAGGTCAACACGCCCTATGAACTTATGTCCATTAAGTCGGTCAAATCGAGAATATGACCGACTTATGTTTTAACAGGATTATTGATGAAAAAAGTATTTGCACTTTTATTTATGAGCTTCTCAGTATTTGCTTCTCCGAAAGAAGAGTTGAGTAGCCGTTTGGCATTGAACGCAGGTTTTAGTGCTGACTTTAAACAAGTTGTGACCAGCCCTGATGGTGATGTAGTAATGGAAGGCGAGGGCACTGTAGAGATTGCGCGCCCTAGCTTATTCCGCTGGGAAACCACGTTCCCTGATGAAAACCTATTGGTATCTGATGGCCAAAGCTTGTGGTACTACAGCCCGTTCATTGAGCAAGTGAGCATTTACTGGCAAGAACAAGCGACGTCGCAAACGCCTTTCGTACTGCTGACTCGTAACCAAGAAAGCGATTGGGATAACTACAACGTAGCGCAAACGGGTAACCAATTTACACTAACACCAACGGCAGCGGACTCTAATCAGGGTGACTTCCAGATTAATATCACCGAGAGCGGCATTGTTCAGGGCTTTAATGTGATTGAACAAGACGGTCAAAAAGGTGAGTTTACCTTTAGCAATGTTGACTTGGGTAAACCTGCAGCAGACCGTTTTACTTTTGTGGCGCCGGAAGGTGTCGAGGTCGACGACCAAAGAAACTGATCTAAACAAGCAGATCGTTTGGTAGTACGTCGATAGGCATTAATGCCATCAACGAATCAAGAGATTGCAATTGAGTAATTACAGCTTAGATTTTGCGGGGGACGAAGATTTTCGTCCCCTTGCTGCTCGTATGAGACCGGAAACTGTCGAGCAGTACATCGGTCAGCAGCATATATTAGGCCCAGGTAAACCACTTCGCAGAGCATTGGAAGCGGGCCATATCCACTCGATGATTTTGTGGGGGCCTCCGGGCACCGGTAAAACGACGTTAGCCGAAGTAGCAGCAAACTATGCGAATGCAGAAGTTGAACGCGTATCGGCGGTAACTTCGGGCGTAAAAGACATTCGTATTGCGATTGAAAAAGCGCGCGAGAACAAGCAAGCAGGGCGCAGAACCATCCTGTTTGTGGACGAAGTCCATCGCTTTAACAAAAGTCAGCAGGATGCTTTTCTGCCTCATATCGAAGATGGTACCGTGACCTTTATTGGTGCGACGACAGAAAACCCTTCTTTTGAATTGAACAATGCTTTGTTGTCACGTGCGCGTGTCTACAAACTGACTTCTCTCAATACCGAGGATATTTCCCTCGTTATCCGCCAAGCGATTGAAGATAAGCAACGCGGGTTAGGTGATGTGCCTGCTGATTTTGCTGATAATGTTTTAGATCGCCTTGCAGAACTGGTTAACGGCGACGCGCGTATGTCGCTTAACTATCTTGAACTGCTGTATGACATGGCAGAAGACAACGATAAAGGCGAGAAAGCGATAACCTTGCAGTTGCTGGCTGAAGTGGCCGGTGAGAAGGTCGCTCGTTTTGATAATAAAGGCGACATTTGGTACGACCTAATATCTGCAGTTCATAAGTCAATTCGTGGTTCAAACCCTGATGCCGCTTTATATTGGTCGGCACGCATGATTGCGGCAGGTTGCGATCCTCTGTATATCGTTAGACGCTTGCTGGCGATTGCTTCTGAAGATATTGGCAATGCTGACCCTCGCGCAATGCAAGTCGCGATGTCGGCTTGGGATTGTTTTACACGTATTGGCCCTGCTGAAGGGGAGCGTGCGATTGCACAGGCGGTTGTTTATCTCGCGTGTGCACCAAAGAGTAACGCCGTTTATACAGCTTGGAAGCAAGCGTTAACAGACGCGCACAATCTGCCTGAGTATGAAGTCCCTTATCATTTGCGGAATGCACCCACAACTTTGATGAAGGACATGGGCTACGGGCAAGAATACCGTTATGCTCATGACGAACCTGGAGCCTACGCGGCTGGCGAAAAGTATCTGCCTCCTGAAATGGGAGAGAAGCAATACTATTTCCCAACAAAACGAGGCTTAGAGACCAAAATTGGCGAGAAGCTAGATTATCTGGCGGATTTGGACGCAAAAAGCCCACAAAAACGCTATGAAAAGTAGTCTTTTTTGGATATCGTTACCTAGTCATAAAAATTCAATTAAATCGTTAAAAGTTGGTCGAAATAGCACCAGTTTTAGAGGTTTAGCAGTGATTCAGTAGCAAACTACTGAATATTCAAATAACTAAAGCATAGGATTAGCAATGCTGGATTCTAAATTACTTCGAGCTGAGCTGGATGAAACAGCGGCAAAATTAGCACGTCGAGGCTTCACCCTTGATGTAGAGACAATTCGTGAACTTGAAGAAAAACGTAAGTCCCTTCAGATGAAAACTGAAGAGCTACAAGCGTTACGTAACTCTCGATCGAAGTCCATTGGTCAAGCGAAAGCAAAAGGCGACCATGAAGAAGCTGAGCGTATCCTTGCAGAAGTAGGCAACTTAGGCGCAGAACTAGACCAAGCTAAAGTAGCATTGGCTGATCTTCAATCTGAGCTAGAAACGATCACAATGTCTATTCCTAACCTACCTGATGCAGAAGTGCCAGATGGTAAAGATGAAGACGACAACGTAGAAGTTTCTCGTTGGGGTCAACCTAAGGCTTACGACTTTGAAGTGAAAGATCATGTAGATCTTGGCGAAATGTCTGGCGGTCTTGATTTTGCTAGCGCAGTTAAAATCTCTGGTTCTCGTTTCATCGTGATGAAAGGCAAGTTTGCGCGTCTACACCGTGCTATTGCTCAGTTCATGTTGGACCTTCACACAGATGAGCACGGCTACACAGAAATGTACGTACCGTACCTAGTGAACCACGATAGCCTTTACGGTACTGGTCAACTTCCTAAGTTCGGCGAAGACTTGTTCCACACAAGCCCGCTAACTGAGCAAGTAAGTGATGTGCCTCTTAAGACTCTATCGCTTATCCCTACTGCGGAAGTTCCGGTAACGAACATGGTTCGTGACACAATTACTGATGAAGCTGAACTGCCACTTAAGATGACGGCTCACACGCCGTGTTTCCGTTCTGAAGCGGGTTCTTACGGTCGTGACACTCGTGGTCTTATCCGTATGCACCAATTCGACAAAGTTGAATTAGTACAAATCACTAAGCCAGAAGACTCAATGGCAGCGCTTGAAGAGCTAACTGGTCACGCTGAGAAAGTACTTCAACTTCTAGAGCTTCCTTACCGTAAAGTGATTCTATGTACAGGTGACATGGGCTTCGGTTCTGCGAAAACTTACGACTTAGAAGTATGGGTTCCAGCACAAGAGACTTACCGTGAAATCTCTTCTTGTTCAAACATGTGGGATTTCCAAGCACGTCGTATGCAAGCTCGTTTCCGTCGTAAAGGCGAGAAGAAACCTGAACTTGTACACACACTAAACGGTTCTGGTCTTGCTGTTGGTCGTACTATGGTTGCTATTCTTGAGAACAACCAAGAAGCTGATGGCCGTATTGCTATCCCAGCAGTGCTTCAGCCATACATGGGCGGCGTAACGCACATCGGTTAATTAGACTGATTAAGCATCAGATTGCTCATAAAACCCAGCCAGCAGGCTGGGTTTTTTATTGCCTATAGAATAGTGCGGTGGCGAGAAATAAATAACTTTTGTTACCTGTGCGTAATAGTGTTTTATTAATTTTGATAATTATTACAATCCTTAAATGTGGCTATAATATGCTCTTACCGCGGTAGGTATAGATTTTCTCGTTCAAATACTGAGGAGGGCTTATGGCCGTAGGATGGGCTGGTGACGATAGTGTCAGCCAGCAAATTCAAAATACCATTGATGATGAGATCTCTCGAGTAAGAGGTAACATTCAAGGCGGAGAAAGCTTGCGTTATTGCGATGAATGCGGTGATGAGATACCAGAACAAAGACGTCTTGCGATTAAAGGCGTACGTTTCTGTATTGAATGTCAGTCAATATTAGAGCATGACGCACATCGACATTCATTGTTTAACCGTCGAGCAAGTAAAGATAGCCAATTACGTTAAATTGTTAACTATCACCGAAAATATACTAAGGCCTTACTTTCACGTAAGGCCTTTTAATTTATGAGATTCACTAACAAAGGAAGATAAGAGTAAACTCCGTTAGTTTTACTTAAAGCAGTTATTATCCTGTAATACACTTTCAATGGCTGAAACAAGCTGCTCGATATGTTCTGGCTTACTAATAAAGGGAGGCATCATATAAATCAATTTACCAAATGGGCGAATCCAAACACCTTGTTCAACAAAGTGAGCTTGAATGGTTTCCATATCGACAGGCGAATGCGTTTCAACTACACCAATCGCGCCCAACCAGCGTACGTCTTTCACCAGATCATGCTCTCGCAAAGGTGGCAGCAATTCTGAAAAGATCTGTTCAATCTGTTGAGTCTGATTTTGCCAATGGCCTTGCTCTATGATGGATAAACTTGCCGCACCGACTGCACAAGCCAATGGGTTGCCCATAAAGGTTGGCCCGTGCATAAAACAGCCCGCTTCACCGCCACATACCGTGTCAGCAACTTCTTTACTCGCCAGCGTTGCTGAAAGGGTCATATAGCCGCCAGTTAAAGCCTTTCCAACGCATAAGATGTCCGGTTGAATGTCGGCATGCTCACACGCGAACAGTTTCCCTGTGCGGCCAAATCCAGTTGCAATCTCATCCAAAATCAACAATACGTTGAATTCATCACACAGCAATCGAACCTGTTTTAGGAACTCAGGGTGGTAGATGCGCATACCGCCAGCACCTTGAACAATTGGCTCTAGGATCACGGCAGCGATTTCTTCATGGTGTACGGTCAACTTTTCGCGAAAGCTATCAATGTCTTTGGCGTCCCACTCATCCCAAAAGCCAGTTTTTGGTGAATCAGCGAAAATGTGTTCCGGCAGAAAACCTTTATAGAGGCTGTGCATTGAGTTGTCAGGATCGGTCACTGACATCGCTGCAAAGGTATCACCGTGGTAGCCATCTCTGAGTGTGAGGAATTTCGAACGAGGTTGCCCCTTGGCATGCCAGTATTGAAGCGCCATTTTAAGGCTTACTTCTACCGCGACTGAACCTGAATCAGCCAAGAATACATGTTCAAGATTACTTGGTGCGAGATTCAAAAGCTTTTTACACAAATCGATAGCGGGCTGATGGGTGATACCACCAAACATAACGTGTGAAACTTTATCAATTTGACTGTGAGCCGCAGCGTTTAGTTCTGGGTGGTTGTAGCCATGAATGGTTGACCACCAAGATGACATGCCATCAATAATTCGTTTTCCGCCTTCTAATTCTAGGTAAACACCGTCTGCGTTGGTGACTGGGTAGCAGGTCAGAGGTGTTAACGTTGATGTATAAGGATGCCAGATATGCTGGCGATCAAAGGCGAGATCCATAGTAATTCCCATTCCTGATGTGATTAAAAGATAACCAAATGTAAACTTTTGATATTATCAATGTGTTGACAGTCTAAAGCTTGTCGGTAGACTAGCCAAGCATAAATGCAATCTCTAGTGATGGAGATGCAACATCAAATAATAAAAAGGATCGACACGTGGAAGTTCGTCATGACTGGACAGTTGCTGAAGTAACAGCGCTGCTTGAAAAACCGTTTATGGATTTAATGTTTGAAGCTCAAGTGGTTCATAGACAGTACCAAGAGCACAACCACGTGCAGGTGAGTACGCTGTTATCGATAAAGACTGGTGCTTGCCCTGAAGATTGTAAGTACTGTCCTCAAAGTGCTCACTACCGAACGGATGTCGACAAAGAACGCTTAATGGAAGTTGAGCGTGTTTTGGATGCGGCGCAAAAAGCCAAAAATGCGGGCTCAACTCGTTTCTGTATGGGCGCTGCATGGAAAAACCCGAAAGAACGCGATATGCCTCACCTAACTGACATGATCAAAGGTGTGAAGGGCATGGGCCTAGAAACTTGTATGACACTAGGTATGTTAACGCCTGATCAAGCAGGTGAGCTTGCAGACGCAGGTTTGGACTACTACAACCATAACCTTGATACGTCGCCAGAATTCTACGGTAGTATTATTACCACTCGTACTTACCAAGATCGCTTAGATACGCTATCTCACGTACGTGATGCCGGGATGAAGATCTGTTCTGGTGGCATCATCGGTATGGGCGAAAGTACTAATGACCGTGCAGGCTTGCTGGTAGAGCTAGCGAACCTTCCTGTACACCCAGAGAGTGTGCCAATCAACATGCTCGTGAAAGTGAAAGGCACACCGATGGAAAACGTCGATGATGTTGAATCTTTTGACTTCATTAAGTTGATTGCGATTGCTCGTATCATGATGCCAATGTCTGCGGTTCGCTTATCTGCCGGTCGTGAAAATATGAATGAACAGATGCAGGCGATGTGTTTTATGGCTGGCGCGAACTCTATTTTCTACGGCTGTAAGCTACTGACTACGCCAAATCCAGATGAAGACACGGACATGCAGTTATTTAAGAAGTTAGGGATCAACAGCCAACAAGTGGCTCAGAAGCCTGATGAAATTCAAGAAAACGAACTGTTAGATCAAGTGGTGGAGCGCGTTGCTGCTCGTCCAACGAAAGATGACATGTTCTACGATGCCACTGTTTAAATCTCGTATCAAAAGAGCTCTTGCTCATCGCCGTGAGCAAGGGTTAACTCGCCAACTTAAGGTGTTAGAAAACAGTAATGGTCCTTTGCTTACTAGCGAAGGTTCTAGCTTCATTAATTTTTCGAGTAATGATTACCTAGGCTTGGCGAGCGATCCTGAATTGGTGGAGGCGTGGCAAGCGGGACTTTCTCAGTATGGTGCTGGTAGTGCGGCATCGCCATTGGTCACGGGGTTTACTCCTGCTCATCGAAATTTAGAAGCTCAACTTTGTGAATGGTTAGGTTTTGAACGTGCCATTCTCTTTAGTTCTGGTTTCAGTGCGAACCAAGCCTTGTTGTTTTCTCTGCTCGAAAAAGACGACTCTCTGCTGCAAGACAAACTTAACCACGCCTCTTTGATGGAAGCGGGGATGCTTTGTCCTGCAACAATGAAACGTTTCAAGCACAACGATACTCAGCACCTCGAGTCTTTACTAAGCCGCTCTCCACAATCGTTAGTCGTTACTGAAGGTGTGTTTAGCATGGATGGCGACCAAGCACCTCTTAGCCAGATATTTAACCTGACTAATCGATACGACAATTGGTTGGCGGTTGATGATGCCCACGGTATCGGCGTATTAGGTGATAAAGGGGCTGGGAGCTGCAGTGCGGCACAAGTCTCACCTGATATCTTGGTGGTGACCTTTGGTAAAGCATTTGGCCTCTCTGGTGCTGCGATTTTGTGCTCGTCAGAGGTGGGTGATTACTTAACTCAATTTGCTCGTCATCACGTTTACTCTACGGCAATGCCACCTTCACAAGCGGTGGCTTTGTCTCATGCCTGTCAGATGATTCAAAATCAAGAGTGGCGCCGAGAAAAGCTGGCGGAGTTAGGCTCTCTCTATGCAGAGCAAATGAGCGGCTTGAAAGGTTTTGTGGATACTCAGACGCCGATCAAGCCGTTTTTAATCGGCGAAGCCCAGTCTGCACTATCTATTGCTGAAGAGTTAAAGCAAAACCAAGTTTGGGTGACCGCAATAAGGCCGCCAACCGTTCCTGCTGGAACCGCTCGATTACGAATCACGTTAACGGCTAAACATAGCCAAAAACAGATTCTCCAGTTAACCAGGTCGTTGCATCAAGCCATTGAACGAAACATCGACTCAGGCGTTAAATCGGGTATCCATCCAAGCTTTGAATCAACTAAAGAGGCTCAGTAAATGTCACAAGAAGCAGTAGTGGATAATTACGTCGGCCAAGACAAAAGTGCGATTGCCGAAGCCTTTGGTAAAGCAGCAACAACCTATGACAAACACGCTGAATTCCAGCGAGATGTCGGCCACAGACTGCTGGATAAGTTACCCAGCGATCTGTCAGGCTTTAAGGTGCTCGATTTAGGCTGTGGCACTGGCTATTTCTCCGAACAGATGGTGAAACGAGGCGCTGAAGTGGTTTGCGCTGATCTTTCTGTTGGAATGTTAGAAACCGCAGAGAAGCGTTGTGGTGCATCTGTCTCTTTATATCAACAAGCCGATGCTGAACAATTACCGTTTGAAGATGGGTGTTTTGACATCGTTTTCTCTAGCCTTGCGTTGCAATGGTGTGACGACTTATCGTCACCTTTGAGAGAGATGAAGCGTGTTACAGCGGTTGGTGGGCGTGTTATTTTCTCAACTTTGCTTGATGGGTCACTGTTTGAGCTGAAAAAGTCGTGGTCCAAAATTGACGCACATCAACACGTTAACCATTTTATTACAATCAATCAGGTAAAAATTGCGTTAGCGCAATCTAGCTGTACGGTTCATCAACTAGACTTGCCCACCATCACCGTTTGGTACGATACTGCGTTTGAACTGATGCGCGACCTTAAAGGTATCGGCGCTAATCACGTAAGTGGTCGCTCACAAGGTTTAACAAGTCGTCGCATGTTGCAGCTTGTTGAACGGGAATATCGAGAGTTTAAAAACCATCAAGGTTTCTTACCAGCAACATATCAAGTTTGTTTAGGGGTTATTCAATTATGATTGATGCATTATTCATTGCAGGTACGGATACCGAAGTGGGAAAAACTGTGGTTTCAAAAGCGATTCTTCAAGCTTTAGCCGCACAAGATTTATCAACAATTGGCTACAAGCCAGTTGCTGCAGGGTGTGAGCAATACCCTGAAGGGTTACGTAACAGTGATGCACTGCATCTTCAAGAAGCGGCGACACAAGACATTGCTTACGAAGACGTTAACCCGTACGCATTGTTACTACCATCATCACCTCACATCGCAGCCAAGCATGACGGTGTCGTGATTGATGAAGCGATATTATCAGCGAAGCTAGACGAGCATAAGCAAAACTCTGACATCGTCCTAGTTGAAGGTGCGGGTGGCTGGCGTGTACCTGTTTCAGACGATGAATATCTCTCTAGCTGGGTTAAAAAAGAGCAGCTGCCAGTAGTACTTACTGTGGGTATTAAACTTGGCTGTTTGAGCCATGCTCTATTAACGGCAGAAGCGATTCGTGCTGACGGGCTAAACTTAGTTGGTTGGGTAGCAAACCGCATTAATCCAGGCACTGAGCACTACGCTGATATTATTGCGATGCTTGAAGACAAACTAGGTGCGCCAAAGCTAGGTGAGATCCCTTACGTACCAAAAGCTAAGTCTAAGAACATTGGTAAGTACATCGATGTTCAACCATTGCTAGCACTGTAATTGGTTATTAGGGCATAGAACAAGAAAAGGGCTGCGATTGCAGCCCTTTTGCTATTTAAGCCTTTATAGAGTCAAGCGAGGGATTAGTGCTCTTTAGTGAGTCCCATTAGTGCTTGCTGTGTCTCTGTGATGTTTGCTTGCGCTGCTTCTGGCGTAAGAATACCGATCTGCTTTTTCGCTTCTTCTTCAGTAATCCCTAGGTGACAGCACAGTAAATCGATAGCCATTTGAGTGTTAGTACCTTCAACCATGATCCTTCCCTTTTTGTACATGGACTAGCCAATAAATCATCTGAAGTCACTGTAAACGGATTGTTATATCGACACCATACGACTTAGGTCTAATAGACCGTGATTAACTCAGCTATAATCTCGTAATCAAATGTTGCAATTTAATGCTTAACCTTGTTTTCTTAATCTAAGACTATATGTATAAGTAAGTATAAGTCTTCAAGGTTGGAATCTATTGCTGTCTGCCTTGTCTATAACAATAAGTTTTATAAAAACAGCTTTCATGCGGAGATAAGTAATGAAGCGAGTAATGTTGTTCCTTGCAACCAACCTAGCGGTTGTATTGGTACTAAGTGTTGTTCTTAATATTGTATACGCAGTCACAGGTATGCAACCCGGTAGCCTATCAGGCTTATTGGTGATGGCTGCGGTATTTGGTTTTGGCGGCTCATTCATTTCATTAATGATGTCGAAGAAAATGGCGCTACGCTCTGTAGGCGGCATGGTCATTGAAAGCCCACGTAACGAAACAGAACATTGGTTGATGGAGACGGTAAGCCGTCAATCTCAACAAGTTGGTATTGGTATGCCAACAGTGGCGATCTACGACTCGCCAGATATCAACGCATTTGCTACAGGTGCTAAGCGTGACGATTCATTGGTCGCAGTATCAACGGGCCTGCTACACAACATGACGCGTGACGAAGCTGAAGCGGTATTAGCTCACGAAGTTAGCCACATTGCGAATGGTGATATGGTGACAATGACTCTAATGCAGGGTGTTGTGAACACGTTCGTTATCTTCCTATCTCGTTTCATTGCGAATATTGTTGCGTCGAATGACAATGAAGAAGAGGGTGGCAGCAACATGATGGTGTACTTCGGTGTGTCTATGGTGTTGGAACTGGTATTTGGTTTCCTAGCGAGCTTCATTACGATGTGGTACAGCCGCCATCGTGAGTTTCATGCCGATGCAGGTGCTGCGCACTTGGTAGGTAAAGAGAAGATGATTGCAGCGCTAGAGCGTCTAAAAGTGAGCCACGAGCCACAATTAGAAGGTTCTATGATGGCGTTTGGTATCAACGGTAAGAAGTCTCTTACAGAGCTTCTAATGAGCCATCCGCCGCTAGATAAACGTATTGCGTCTCTACGTAACATGTAATTTCTAACACAAGCTGCTATCGTTAAGCGGCAATATGTATTCTAAAGGCTTCCTTCGGGAGGCCTTTTTTGTACTTGCTGCTTAAGAAAAGGAACGGGTGTTTGTTTAATACGACTTACAGTACTTGAATGGGAGAGGCTAGTTGGATATGCCAGGTTTGATTGACGGCTGTTGCTTTACTTAGGGCACTGCTGTTCGAGATATTTGTTCTACGCAACAAAAAGGCTTCCACATGGGAAGCCTTCGTCTATTCGTTTGTTCGAATCTTACAGTTTGTCAGTCAGCTCGATTGCTTGACCAATGTAGTTCGCTGGTGTCATCTCTTTCAGGCGAACTTTCTCGTCTGCAGGGATTTCAAGACCGTCGATGAATGCACGCATGCCTTCGCCATCTACACGCTTACCGCGAGTTAGCTCTTTTAGCTTCTCGTATGGCTTCTCGATACCGTAGCGACGCATCACTGTTTGTACTGGTTCAGCTAGTACTTCCCAGTTCTTGTCTAGTTCAGCAAGTAGCGCTTCACGGTTAACTTCTAGCTTGCTAATACCTTTCAGAGTTGAAGTGTATGCAATGATTGCGTAGCCAACACCAACACCTAGGTTACGAAGAACCGTAGAGTCAGTTAGGTCACGTTGCCAGCGAGAAACTGGAAGCTTTTGTGCAAGGTGGCTAAATACTGCGTTAGCTAGGCCAAGGTTGCCTTCAGAGTTTTCGAAGTCAATTGGGTTTACTTTATGCGGCATTGTAGAAGAACCGATTTCGCCAGCAATAGTCTTCTGCTTGAAGTGACCAAGAGCGATGTAGCCCCAAACGTCACGGTCGAAGTCTAGAAGAATTGTATTGAAACGAGCAACAGCGTCGAATAGCTCAGCGATGTAATCGTGAGGTTCGATTTGAGTTGTGTACGGGTTCCAAGTTACGCCAAGAGATTCAGTGATGAACTCTTCGCTGAATTGGTGCCATTCAACTTCAGGGTATGCAGAAAGGTGAGCGTTGTAGTTACCTACAGCGCCGTTGATTTTCGCTAGGATCTCAACGCTTTCGATTTGCTTGAATTGACGTTCCATACGGTACGCAACGTTCGCCATCTCTTTACCCATAGTCGAAGGAGAAGCTGGCTGACCGTGTGTACGAGAAAGAAGAGGAATATCACGGTACTCGTTCGCAAGTGCTTTGATAGCATCGATTACGTTACGAATTTCTGGAAGAATCACTGTGTCACGAGCTTCTTTAAGCATAAGCGCGTGAGAGGTGTTGTTGATGTCTTCAGAAGTACATGCAAAGTGAATGAATTCGTTAACTGCGTGAAGCTCAGGAACGCCCGCAACTTTCTCTTTCAAGAAGTACTCAACCGCTTTTACGTCGTGGTTTGTCGTGCGCTCGATCTCTTTGATACGCAGAGCGTCTTCTTCGCTGAAGTTAGCGGCTAGTTCATCAAGAAACTGGTTAGCTTCTGCACTGAACGCTGGTACTTCTTTGATTGCATCAGTTGCTGCAAGCTTTTGTAACCAACGAATTTCAACGATAGAGCGGTACTTTAGTAGTCCAAACTCACTAAAGATGCTGCGTAATGCAATAGTCTTACTTCCGTAACGGCCGTCTACTGGTGAAACAGCAGTCAATGCTGACAGTTCCATGGTGTTCTCCTGAATTGAGTTTTCTAAATTTTGAGAGGTTTATACCAGTAACAATCTCAATTGTCACGCACATTGCGCAATCGTTTGCGTGAGAGTTGTGTTGATACAAAAAACAAGCTCGCGACGAGGCGCGAGCTAATAAATTACATTCGAGCTAGTAGGATTTGAGCCTGCTCGATCATCTTCTTGCGACCGAAGATAAGGTGGCGACGTTTGCCGCCAACTTGACGCCATAACACAGCGCTTCGAATTCCTGATAGAAGCAGTGCACGAACCTTATGTTGGCTCGATGTCTGTTGAAGTACAGACGGTGTGCCAGAAACCTGAATGCGAGGGCCGATAGGGCTAACAACATCAAGGTAGATGCTCGCTAGGTTGCTGATCATTTGCTCGTCAAACAGATCAAAGTGTTCAGTTTGGCGTTCTGCAGTTTGAATGCGATCGCCAAGCTGAGACATTGAGTCGTTACGAGAAGATAGCTTACGCTCAAGAGCCATCAAGCTGATGATGTAGCGAGTAATATCGCCACCAGCTGGAGTACTATCGATACCTTTTACTAAGCACTCAAGACCTAGCTTTAGGTTCGCTTCACGTCCAAATACGCCCACAGTGTTCGCCGGGTTGGTATTTAAAATAGCACTGAGTGAAGCTTCGAAGGCATCTTTATCACAATGGCCGTCTTTCGCTACTTGCTGAACCAAAGCCACAGCTTGGCAAATTCCGGCGAAAGCAATCGTACGGTCATAAAGTGTATTAGCCACGTAGTAACTCCTAGTTGTCTTCTATCGTTTGTTGTTCGTTCGATTAGATGCGCTTTTCGATGATACCACCACCAAGACAAACATCGTCTAGGTAGAACACTGCCGATTGACCTGGGGTCACAGCAATCTGTGGTTCATCAAAAATAACCTTAATGTTCTCATCATCAATTGGGATGATTGTACAAGGAATATCGGTTTGACGGTAACGTGTTTTTACCGTGCATGTCATAACTTCAGTAATTGGTGTGCGATTTACCCAATGAAGTTGAGATGCGATCAAACCTTCTGATTTTAGAAGAGGGTGGTCTTTACCTTGTACTGCGATCAGAACATTACGCTTGAGATCTTTTTCACCAACAAACCATGGCTCTTCGTTACCGCCGCCACCTTTAGTGCCGCCAATATGAAGGCCTTTACGCTGACCTAGCGTGTGGTACATCAAACCTTGGTGTTGACCAATAACTTGGCCTTCAGGTGTTTCGATGTTACCAGGTTGTGCTGGTAGGTATTTGCCTAGGAACTCAGTGAACTTACGCTCGCCGATAAAGCAGATGCCTGTTGAATCTTTCTTCTTCGCTGTGATCAAGTCTTGCTCTTCAGCAATACGTCGTACTTCTGGCTTCTCTAATTCACCGACAGGGAATAGGCTGCGTGCCACTTGATCTGAGCTTAGCGTGTATAGGAAATAGCTTTGGTCTTTGTTGCTGTCTAGACCGCGTAGCATTTCTGGTTTTACGCCAGCATCAAGCTCTTCTTGAGTTGGGAAAGTACGACGAACGTAGTGACCCATCGCAATGTAGTCTGCGTCTAGCACTTCATCCGCAAACTCTAAGAATGCTTTGAATTTGATTTCTTTGTTACAAAGGATATCTGGGTTAGGCGTACGGCCTGCTTTGTACTCTTCAAGGAAGTATTCGAATACGTTGTCCCAGTATTCTGCAGCAAAGTTGATAGTGTGAAGGTGGATACCTAGTTTGTCACATACCGCTTGAGCATCAGCAAGATCTTCAGCTGCCGTGCAGTATTCTTCGTTATCGTCTTCTTCCCAGTTTTTCATGAAAAGGCCTTCTACCTGATAGCCTTGTTGCTGAAGAAGATACGCCGATACTGACGAATCTACACCGCCGGACATACCGACAATTACTTTCTTTTCGCTGTTTCCAGAGCTGATATCTGACATGTCTAAACACCGTTACTATTACTTGGTCGCAGATTCTAACAGAAAGAGAAACGCCGTGACAGATCCGAGACCGGAATCACAGTTTCATTTGCACAAATAGTGCGCTGACTTTGTTAGAGAATCGCATGAGAGCGAGGTGAGTCGCTAGGATGTCAGAAGTATATGTGGCATAGTCGCTCGAAATCCAAGACCTGAGATAAAAAAATGTCTGAACAAAATGAATTTATGCAAGAAGAAGAGCTGATTGAGATTATCGAGAACCAGCTTGAAGATGGCGAGCCAGTGAAAGTGAAAGAGACGTTGATGCGTTTAATGATGACTGGTACTCCTCGTGAAGAGGCAATTGCGGCTATGGCATGTGCATTGGCAATTGAAGTATTTGACGTTATGAAAAACGGCGCGGAGTTTAATCAGAAACGTTACGCAGAGCATTTGGGCATGCTGCCTGATTTAAGCTTTATGGAAGGCGAATAAAAAAAACCTTCAGCAAACGTTTGCTATAGTTTGAAAGATTGCCGCGTTAAATATAGCGCGGTAGAATCCGCCACCTATTTCCCCTTGACTTAGACTAGCCCTATGAAATTCCCTGGACAACGTAAATCAAAGCACTACTTTCCGGTTCACGCTCGTGATCCTCTAGTGAGCCAAGCTCAAAGCAGTAAAAGAATGTCACGCACTCATATTATCGGTATTGACCAAACATTGGTGGATATTGAAGCAAAGGTGAGTTCTGAACTTATTGAGAAGTATGGTTTGAGCAAGGGACATTCACTGGTTATTGGTGACGCAGCCGCTGAATCTTTATATCAAGAATTAAAAGAACAGTGCCTGATTACCAATGAATACGCTGGTGGCACAATTGGTAACACATTACACAACTATTCAGTGCTAGCGGATGACCGTTCTACTCTACTGGGTGTCATGAGCCAAGATATTAAGATTGGTAGCTACGGTTACCGCTATTTATGTAATACATCAAGCAGAATGGATCTGAACCATTTACAAGGGGTAGATGGTGCAATCGGTCGCTGTTTTGCATTAATTACAGAAGACGGTGAACGTACTTTCGCAATTAGCGAAGGACAAATGAACCAATTAAAACCAGAAAGCATTCCTGAAAAAATCTTCAAAAGTGCTTCTGCTTTAGTTTTAACGGCTTATTTAGTTCGTTGTAAACCAGGTGACCCTATGCCTGAAGCAACAATGAAAGCGATCGAGTACGCGAAGAAATACGATGTGCCAGTAGTTCTTACATTGGGTACTAAGTTCGTTATTCAAGATGATCCAGAATTCTGGAAAGATTTCCTTGAGCAACACGTAACGGTTGTTGCAATGAATGAAGACGAAGCTGAAGCATTAACGGGTGAAAGCGATCCACTGGCTGCATCAGATAAAGCGTTAGAGTGGGTAGATCTTGTTCTATGCACTGCGGGACCTGTTGGTCTATTTATGGCTGGCTATACGGAAGATGCAGCTAAGCGTGAAACGTCACTGCCTTTACTTCCAGGTTCAATTGCGGAATTCAACCGTTTTGAATTTAGTCGTCCTGCGCATAAAGATTTATGTGAAAACCCAACTAAAGTGTATTCGCACATTGCGCCATACATGGGTGGTCCTGAAAAGATCAAAAACACTAACGGTGCAGGTGATGCTGCGTTATCAGCTTTATTACATGATATGGCTGCTAATAAGTACCACAAAGAAAACGTACCAAACTCAAGTAAGCACCAACATTCATTCTTGACGTACTCTTCTTTCTCACAAGTTTGTAAATATTCAAACCGTGCGAGCTATGAAGTGTTAGTTCAACACTCTCCACGTTTATCTCGCGGCCTTCCTGAAAGAGAAGATAGCCTAGAAGAAGCGTACTGGGAAAGATAAGCTACTTTCTTTAATCAGTAGTACTATCAGTATCAGCTCATTTTAATACTGATAGTATAAATATAAAAAAGGCTCCGAAAGGAGCCTTTTTTGTTTCTGAATATATTGAAGTCGTAAATAATACTTTGGTTGACTTAAATATTAATTCTATTGCTTAGTGTGTAATTGATTACTCACTAAGTAAACTAAATGCTTAGATAGCAAACTCTTCTAGAGATTTACCAGCATCTAGCTGTTCTTGGATAGCTGAAGGCGTACGGCCTTGACCTGTCCAAGTTTTCTCGTCGCCGTTCGCATCTACATATTTGTATTTCGCTGGGCGAGGAGCACGTTTAGCTTTTGTTGTTTTAGATTTTGCTTCACCAGAAAGTGCAGCAATAAGATCGGCAACATCAATTCCGTCTTTTGCAATTTGTTCAGCAATAGCAGAAAGTTTAGCTTCTTGTTCTGCTTTAGCCGCACGCTCTTCAGCTTCTGACTCTTGACGCTCTTGTACAACAATAGTTAGCTTGTCTAGCGCTTCTTCAAGTTGCTCAAGAGTTAATTCACGTGAGAACGCACGAAGGCTACGGATATTTAATAGAGTTTTTGTTAATTCAGACATGATATTTTCCATCAAGGTAAACTAAATAATCCTCCTAATAATAAACAGAGCCTAAGAATAAAACAAATAGTATTTCTTCTATTACATATTAAAATATAAAAGTGAGATGAATAGTTGAAAACTCAACGTTGTATTCCTATCGAATTTATAATAATTATTAAGATTATCTTAAAAAATGATATGTGACTGGTGGAGTAGTTCACCAGAGTTGACTATTCTGTTATTGATTGCTTCATTAACAAAAAGCTATTTTTCTCGGAATGATATGTTGCATTGTTGCTCTTCATGAGTACAATTGCGGCTACCTGATGCGAGGCTTTGGTTAATCTGTTGTTAAACTCTGGTTTACACGGTTAATAATGTTATCGCACGTAGAGGTGCAATTATAAAAAGTAACTTCCGTTGGGGTGATGCCAATGAGCGGGAATGAAAGGTGTAATTGCCGAAGTAAATTGTATATCTAAGCAATTTGCTGGGGTTGTGCTCAATAGGTACAACACTGCCATAGTCTTAATTTTAAACTATGGAGCGCTACTGTAGGGTTGGGTGAAGTGTTCACTTCCCTTTCGCTTAGTTCAACATGAACTTGGTCAGCCGTATCAAGTTTGTCTGCAGTAGATCTCTAGCCAAATAAAAAACTGGTTTTTGAAGATCATGAATTTAATAGATTTTGCAACATCGCCTTTATCACTGCTTCCTCCTTTGGTTGCATTGACTCTTGCTATTGTTACCCGACGTGTATTGGTTTCTTTGGGTGTCGGTATTGTTATGGGTGCGATTCTACTTGCTGATTACTCAGTAGGTAACGCAGCTAGCTACGTGTTTACTAAAGCATCGGGTGTTTTCATCGAAGATGGTGGCATCAACACTTGGAATATGAGCATCATTGCATTCCTAATTATTCTTGGAATGACAACTGCACTATTAACACTGTCTGGCGGTACTCGCGCATTTGCTGAATGGGCACAGTCTCGCGTTAAGAGCAAACGTGGTTCAAAACTACTTGCTGCTTTCTTAGGTGTATTCATCTTTGTTGATGACTACTTTAACAGCCTAGCGGTTGGTGCCATCTCTCGTCCTGTAACAGACCGTTTTTACGTATCTCGCGCTAAGCTTGCTTATATCCTAGATTCAACGGCTGCTCCTATGTGTGTGATCATGCCTGCTTCTAGCTGGGGTGCTTACATCATCACTATCATTGGTGGCATCTTAGTGACACACGGTGTGACAGAGTATTCTGCACTGGGTGCTTACGTTCGTCTTATCCCAATGAACTTCTACGCTGTATTCGCTCTGTTAATGGTGTTTGCCGTTGCATGGTTCGGCCTAGACGTTGGTAAAATGCGTGAGCATGAGATCGAAGCATCTCAAGGCCGTGGCTTTGAAGGCGACAACGATCAAAAGCAAGCGCATGATCTAAATGAAGAACTAGATATCGAAGAGAGCGAGAATGGTTCTGTTTCTGATCTGGTTATGCCAATCGTATCGCTAATCGTAGCGACCGTTGCCGCGATGCTTTACACAGGTGGGCAAGCGCTTACTGCTGACGGTCAAGCATTTAACCTTTTAGGTGCGTTTGAAAACACGGATGTAGGTAAGTCTCTTGTTTACGGTGGCATCATCGGTCTACTTGTGGCGCTAGCGACTGTATTTAAGCAAAAGCTGTCTATGGCAGACATCGCAAGAACAATGTGGATCGGTGCAAGCTCTATGTTTGGCGCTATCCTAATTCTTGTGTTCGCTTGGACTATCGGCTCTGTTATCGGCGACATGAAAACAGGTTCGTACCTATCATCTTTAGCAACTGGCAATATTGATTACCACTGGCTACCAGTTATCTTGTTCCTTCTTGCTGGTTTGATGGCTTTCTCGACAGGTACATCTTGGGGTACGTTCGGTATCATGCTACCTATTGCGGGTGACATGGCTGCAGCATCTGACATCGCGCTAATTTTGCCGATGCTAAGTGCGGTTCTTGCGGGCTCTGTATTTGGTGACCACTGCTCTCCAATTTCAGACACAACGATTCTGTCTTCTACTGGTGCTCGTTGTAACCATATTGACCACGTATCGACTCAGCTTCCATACGCGCTGTCTGTGGCGTTCGTATCGTGCATTGGTTTCATTACCCTAGGTATGACATCTTCAATTAGCATCGCATTTGGCGCAGCGTCTCTAACGTTTGTCGCTGTATGTTTTGCATTGGCTTACTTCTCTCGCTGTAAAATGGCGACGTGCAAAAGCTAAAACTGAAAGCTAATCAGTAAACTATCAGGGAGGCGTTAGCCTCCCTTTTTTGTGCTTGTTAATTTAATTTTAAGTTTCGTGAAAAAAGTTCGAATAAATGGTTGAAAAAGGATCTCAGCTTAGTTAGTGTGGAGACAAGACAGCAAACAACTGAAGAGCTTATAAGTATGCGTAAATTAGTAATGAACATTCATCACCATCATCACCCTATCTAGTCTTTCGGGGAGATTTACGTATACCCGGGAGCAAGAATTCTCCCGGAGGTTAAGTCAAAGAATTTAGATTTAAACCCTCGGGATGACAAAGTCTTCCGAGGGTTTTTTAGTTTTAGCGCTTTTAAATAATCAATAAATTCAAATATTTGCACAGGGATACAGCAATGCAGACACAACGCCTAAGAATCGCAATTCAAAAGAAAGGTCGCTTAAGTAAAGAGTGCCAAGATCTACTTAAAAAATGTGGTGTTAAATTTAACATCATGGGTGAGCGCCTAGTTGTTCATTCATTAAATATGCCAATCGACTTGTTATTAGTTCGTGATGATGACATCCCAGGTCTTATCATGGATGGTGTGGTTGACCTTGGTTTTATCGGTGAAAATGAACTAGAAGAAGTTCGCCTAGACCGTGTTGCTCTAAAAGAGCCATCAGAGTTTCGTACACTACGTCGTTTAGATTTCGGTGGTTGCCGCCTTTCTATCGCAATCAACAAAGATGAAGTATACAACGGCCCACAAGATCTCGCGGGCAAACGTATTGCGACAACTTACCCACAACTACTAAAAGCCTACATGGATGAGCAGGGTGTTGAATTCAGCACTTGTATGCTAACAGGTTCGGTTGAAGTTGCCCCTCGTGCAGGTCTAGCAGACGCTATCGCAGATTTAGTTTCTACAGGTGCAACGCTAGAAGCAAACGGCCTAAAAGAAGCAGAAGCTATCTTCCAATCTAAAGCAACACTGATTCAACGTGTTGGTGAGTTCGACGCAGACAAAACCGCATTGATTGAAAAACTACTGACTCGTATGCAGGGTGTTCAACAAGCGAAAGAGTCGAAGTACATCATGCTTCACGCGCCAACATCTCAGCTAGAGCAAATCAAAGCACTATTACCCGGTGCTGAAGATCCGACTGTTCTTCCACTATCTACAGACAAAGACAAAGTTGCCGTTCACCTAGTAAGTACAGAGAACTTGTTCTGGGAAACAATGGAACAGCTGAAAGAGTTGGGTGCTAGCTCGATTCTAGTATTACCAATCGAAAAAATGATGGGGTAGTGACGATGAGAACCGTTGTTTGGCAATCTTTAAGTGAATCACAGCAAGACTCGGTATTAGAGCGTCCAGCTATTACTGAAGGTGCAAACATCACAGCGACTGTTTCTGATGTGATTGCAAAAGTACGAAATGAAGGCGATGCCGCGCTTAGAGAGCTGACTGCAAAGTTTGATGGTGTGACTCCAGAGTCTATCCGTGTCAGCTCGGGTGAGATCGAAGAGGCGTGTGCTCGTCTAACACCAGAGATGAAGCAAGCGTTAGAGCAAGCTTATAGCAATATTGCTAAGTTTCACGAAGCTCAAAAGCCACAGCCAATTAAGGTTGAGACACAGCCTGGTGTTGTGTGTGAGCAAGTGACGCGCGCCATTAATACTGTTGGCCTTTATATTCCAGGTGGCAGTGCGCCACTTCCGTCAACGGTTCTTATGTTAGGTGTTCCAGCTCAAATCGCAGGTTGTCGTAAGGTTGTGCTTTGTTCACCTCCGCCAATCGCTGATGAAATCTTGTATGTCGCCAAGCTTTGTAAGATCGACGAGGTATACAACGTTGGTGGTGGTCAAGCGGTGGCTGCAATGGCTTACGGTACCGAGAGCGTGGCTAAGGTCGACAAGATCTTCGGCCCGGGTAATGCCTATGTAACGGAAGCGAAACGTCAAGTAAGCAATGACTTCCGCGGCGCAGCGATTGACATGCCTGCGGGCCCGTCTGAAGTGTTAGTGATTGCCGATGAAACTGCAGATGCAGACTTCATTGCTGCGGATTTGTTGAGCCAAGCGGAGCACGGTCCTGATTCTCAGGTTGTACTGGTAACACCATCTCCAGTGGTTGCAGACCAAGTAACAGAAGCGGTTCAGAAGCAACTGAAAGAACTGTCTCGTGCGAACATCGCTCAGCAAGCATTGGCTTCAAGCCTAATCATCATTGCTGAATCTATCACTCAAGCTATTGCGATTTCGAACTTCTACGGTCCTGAGCACTTGATTGTTCAAACTAAGAATCCACGTGAATTGCTGCCATTGTTAGATAATGCAGGCTCAATTTTCCTTGGTGACTGGTCTCCAGAATCTGCAGGTGACTACGCATCAGGCACAAACCACGTTCTTCCGACTTACGGCTATACCAAGACTTATTCGAGTCTAGGTTTGGCTGATTTCTCTAAGCGAATGACGGTTCAAGAGCTAACGGCTGATGGTTTGAAAGGCCTAGCGCCAACAGTAGTAACAATGGCGGAAGCCGAGGGCTTGGATGCACACAAACGCGCTGTGACCATCCGAGTTGAAAAGTTAAATAAAGCAAAATAAGGGTAGGGCATGGAAAAGTTAGCAAGAAAACAAGTTCAGGCTCTGACACCTTACTTGTCTGCAAGACGCATTGGTGGCAGTGGAGATGTATGGTTGAACGCCAATGAATCTCCGTTTGATAATGAGTACAACCTGAACTTGTCTCGTCTTAACCGCTACAGCGAGTGTCAGCCAAAAGAGCTGATTGACGCTTACGCCCAATACGCTGGTGTGAAATCAGAACAAACACTGACAACGCGTGGTGCTGACGAAGGCATTGAATTACTGATTCGTGCTTTCTGTGAGCCGAACGAAGACGCTATTCTTTACTGCCCACCCACTTACGGTATGTACGCAATCAGTGCAGAGACGATTGGTGTTGAGCGTAAAGTTGTGCCTCTGACTTCTGAATGGCAATTGGATCTTCCAGCGATTGAAGCTCAACTCGACAACGTAAAAGTGGTCTTTGTTTGTAGTCCAAATAACCCAACCGGTAATTTGGTTGATCGTAAAGACATCATCAAGCTGCTTGAAATGACACAAGACAAAGCGATTGTGGTGATGGATGAAGCGTATATCGATTTTTGTCCAGAAGCTTCAACCGTTGATTTGCTTGAGCAATATCCAAACCTAGCGATCCTGCGCACCTTGTCGAAGGCTTTTGCTTTAGCGGGTTTACGTTGTGGTTTTACGCTAGCGAATAAAGAGCTTATCGATGTGCTGTTGAAAGTGATTGCTCCTTATCCTGTGCCAATCCCTGTTGCTGACATAGCCGTTCAAGCACTTTCAGAACAAGGACTAGCGCGAGCTAAGTTCCAAGTTCTGGATTTAAGTGCTAACCGAGCGTATTTGCAAGCGGGTCTATTAGGCATGCCTCAAGTGACGGTATTTGATGGTTGGGGTAACTACTTACTGGTTAAATTCCCGAACGGCGATGAGTTGTTTAAAGCGGCTTGGGATACGGGCATCATCTTGCGTAATTCACCAATTGAAGACTGTGTTCGTATTAGTATTGGTAACCGCGAAGAGTGCGAAAAGACACTTGGATTCATTCGTAACTTTTATCAGTAACGAAAGGCTTACCAGTAATAACATTTGCCAGTTTGAGTTGATTAATCGCAGGCTGGCAAGTGAAACCAATATTTTGGGTTAGCGTTTGATTTTAGCTAGGCCACCAGATTTAAAATTAAAAGGAAGTTCAAGTGAGTAAACAACAGAAAATACTTTTTATAGACCGTGACGGCACCTTAATTGTTGAGCCGCCAGTTGACTTTCAAGTAGACCGTTTAGACAAACTAAAATTTGAACCGCTAGTGATTCCTAGCCTACTTGCACTGCAAGATGCTGGTTACCGCTTGGTGATGGTAACGAATCAAGATGGTCTAGGCACAGATAGCTACCCACAAGAAGAGTTCGATGCTCCGCACAATATGATGATGGAGTTCTTTGAATCTCAGGGCGTTAAGTTTGATGAAGTCCTTATTTGCCCTCACTTTGACGAAGACAATTGCTCTTGCCGCAAGCCTAAACTGGGTATGGTTAAAGAGTATCTACAAGGCGGTAAAGTCGACTTCCAACACTCTGTTGTGATTGGCGATCGAATGACGGATCTTCAACTGGCTGAAAACATGGCTATCCGCGGTATCCAATATGGCCCAGATGCGGAAACTGAAGGCACGCTTAACTGGCCACAAATCGTTAAAGATCTGACGGTTAATGCGCGTATTGCCGAGGTAGTTCGTACCACTAAAGAAACAGATATCAAGGTGGCAGTAAACCTTGATGAAACTGGTGGCAACAAGATCGATACAGGCATGGGCTTTTTCGACCACATGCTTGACCAAATCGCGACACACGGTGGCTTCCAAATGAATCTGACTGTGAAGGGCGACCTGCACATTGATGATCACCACACAGTAGAAGATACCGCTCTGGCTTTAGGCCAAGCATTGAAAGATGCACTAGGTGACAAGCGTGGTATCGGCCGTTTTGGTTTTAGCCTGCCAATGGACGAGTGTTTGGCTCAGTGTGCGCTAGACCTTTCTGGTCGTCCATACCTGAAATTCGATGCTAAGTTCAGCCGTGAGCAAGTGGGTGATCTTTCAACCGAGATGGTGGTTCACTTCTTCCGCTCTCTAACCGACACACTGGCTTGTACGCTACACCTTTCTTCTAATGGTAATAATGATCACCACATCATTGAGAGCCTGTTTAAAGCGTTTGGTCGTACTCTTCGCCAAGCAATCAAAGTTGAAGGTAATGAGTTACCAAGCAGCAAAGGCGTTCTGTAAGGGATCGGTATGAAAGAGCAGAAAGTAGTTATTATTGATACTGGTTGTGCCAACGTTTCTTCAGTGAAGTTTGCGATTGAACGTCTGGGCTACGCAGTTGAAATTTCAAAAGAACCAGAAGTTGTTCTTGCTGCCGATAAGTTATTCCTACCCGGTGTAGGCACAGCAAGTGAGGCAATGAAGAACCTACAAGAGCGCGACCTTGTTAGCCTTGTGAAGCAAGTAGAGAAGCCTCTGCTAGGTATCTGTTTAGGTATGCAACTGTTAGGCAAACTGTCTCAAGAGAAAGGCCAAAAGGCTGACGAGTTAGTTGAATGCTTAGGTTTGTGTGATGGTGAAGTTCGTTTACTTGAAACGGGCGACTTGCCATTACCACACATGGGTTGGAACACTGTAACGGCAACACCGAATCACCCTTTGTTTAAAGACATTGAAGAAGGTGAGTACTTCTATTTTGTTCACAGCTTCGCAATGCCAGTGGGTGACTACACAATCGCACAATGTGATTACGGTAATCCGTTCACTGCAGCGGTGCAAAGTGGCAATTATTATGGTGTTCAGTTCCACCCGGAGCGCTCGTCAAAAGCTGGCTCTAAGCTGATTCAGAACTTCTTGGAATTGTAATAAGGATTAGGCAGCGGCTAACGTTGCCATATAAGGAATGTAAATGATTATTCCCGCGTTAGATTTAATTGAAGGCCAAGTAGTTCGCTTATTCCAAGGTGATTACGGGCAAGTAACAGAATACAAAGTAGACCCAGCAGAGCAGTTTAACCTGTACCACCAAGCTGGTGCAGGTTGGCTTCACCTCGTTGACTTAACGGGTGCAAAAGACACAACGGCTCGTCAGTTAAACTTGATTGCTAAGTTACTGGCTAGCACGCCTGCCAATATCCAGATTGGTGGTGGCGTGCGTAACGAACAAGATGTCGTTGATCTGCTAGAAGCGGGTGCACAGCGTGTTGTGGTTGGTTCTACAGCAGTAAAACAACCTGAGTTGGTGAAAGGCTGGATGGAGAAATACGGCGCGGAAAAAATCGTGCTTGCTCTGGACATCAACATTGACGAAAGCGGTACACGTAAAGTCGCGATTTCAGGTTGGCAAGAAGATTCAGGCGTGACCATTGAAGCGCTAATTGAAGACTACCTCACGGTTGGCCTTAAACACGTTCTGTGTACCGATATTTCACGTGACGGTACGCTAGAAGGATCAAACGTAGAGCTCTATGTTGATCTTTGTAAGCAGTACCCACAAGTGCAATTCCAATCATCGGGCGGCATTGGCAACCTAGCAGACATCGAAGCTCTAAAAGGTAGCGGTGTGGCTGGTGTGATTGTGGGTCGCGCGCTACTTGATGGCAAGTTTACCGCAGAGGAGGCATTTGCATGTTGGCAAAGCGAATAATCCCTTGTTTGGATGTCCGTGATGGACAAGTGGTTAAGGGCGTTCAGTTCCGTAACCATGAAATTATTGGTGACATCGTTCCGCTAGCACAACGCTATGCAGAAGAGGGCGCCGATGAGCTGGTATTTTATGACATCACCGCATCAAGTGACGGTCGCGTGGTTGATAAGAGCTGGGTAAAACGCGTAGCAGAAGTGATCGATATTCCTTTCTGTGTGGCTGGTGGTATTAAATCTGCAGAAGATGCAGCGCGCATTCTTGAGTTTGGTGCGGATAAAGTGTCTATTAACTCACCGGCATTGGCTAATCCACAACTGATCACTGACCTTGCTGATAAGTTTGGCGTGCAGTGTATCGTCGTCGGTATCGACTCATACTTCGATAAAGAAACCGGTAAATATCAGGTTTACCAATTCACTGGCGATGAGGCGCGTACTAAAGCAACCAAATGGGAAACTAAAGATTGGGTGCAGGAAGTACAGAAACGTGGCGCAGGTGAGATTGTGTTAAATATGATGAACCAAGATGGCGTTCGTAACGGCTATGACATCGATCAGCTAAACATGGTGCGTGAAGTGTGTAATGTGCCGTTGATTGCCTCTGGTGGCGCGGGTGCAATGGAACACTTTGCTGAAGCCTATAAGAAGACCAACGTGGATGGAGCGTTAGCAGCTTCGGTATTCCACAAGCAAGTCATCAATATTGGTGAACTTAAACAGTATTTAAAACAACAAGATGTAGAGGTGCGACTATGAGTTTTGAAACCGCAAGCTTATCAAAAACAGAAGTAGGCGCATTGTCAGAGCGTATTAACTGGGAAAAAGTAGATGGCTTAGTGCCAGCTATTGTTCAAGATTACCAATCGAGCCAAGTTTTAATGATGGGATACATGAACCCAGCAGCACTTGAGAAAACAGGTGAAACTGGCAATGTGACGTTTTTCTCTCGCACAAAAGAGCGCCTTTGGACGAAAGGTGAAACGTCAGGCAACGTATTGCAACTACAAAACATCGCCTTGGACTGTGACAGCGACACTTTACTGATTAAGGTTAATCCCATTGGCCCAACATGCCACACAGGTACAACAACGTGTTGGGATGGAGACAAGCAAGAAGAGTCTCAGATGGTGTGGCTTCATCAGCTTGAGCAGCTATTGGCTGCCCGCAAGGACGCAGACTCTGAGTCTTCTTATACTGCCAGCCTATATGCCCGTGGCACCAAGCGTATTTCGCAAAAAGTGGGCGAAGAAGGCGTTGAAGTCGCGCTTGCGGCGACGTCGGGCGATAAGGCGGAATTAGTGTGTGAATCAGCAGATTTGATTTACCACCTAATGGTTCTTCTTCAAGACCAAGGCTTATCGATGAACGATGTGGTGAACAAATTAAAAGAGCGCCATAAGTAAGCTCTCTTAGGATTAATCGAACCACGTAACAGATAGATAAAGCCCCGTAAGCGTTGTCGTTTACGGGGCTTTTTAGCGTTCAACTCCTGAGTATATATTTTCACTTTTAGGCCTCGTCATTCCGAGGAGCCTAAGCGACATCAGGAATCTCTTCTATTAATCTGACTTCCTAGTTGTGCGAGTTACCCGCAGCACTTTTTATATTTCTTCCCACTACCACAAATGCACGGATCATTACGGCCGATCTTGAAGCTTTCAACCGTTTGGTTTAGGCGAGGATCGATTTCTGGTTCTGGTTGGCTTTGTTCTAGGAATTCACCGTCGATATAAAACCATAGGCCGTTTTTACGAACGAAACGCGAGCGCTCTTGCATACAGTACTGCGCGCCGTCTTCATTGAAGTAAGCTTTAAATTCAACAAAGCCTTCGTCTTGGTGCGAGCCTGCCGCGGTATCGATGACTTCTAAACCTGCCCAGTCACTGTCGATAGATTCGGCAATGCCTTCTCTTTGTGCTTCTGCATTGCAGCTAGGGTGGTAAGTCGCAACAACATAGTCAACCAAACCCAGCACGTGTGCTGAATAACGAGAGCGCATTAATTGCTCTGGTGTTTCAACGGCACTGTGGTTAAGGTGCGCTGATTCACAGCACTGTTGGTAAGTATTGTTGCTACCGCATGGGCATAAAGACATAGTCAGGTCCTGTAAAAATGGCCTCTATTAAGAGGCCATAAATGAATACGTGGGAGTTTACCAAGAAACGATCGCTCACCAAAGCTTAGTTTCTATTGAAACTATTAAAGCTATAGTACGAAGTATGTTATTTCAGGGCTGGAGCCAATAGCTCTTGGGCCCAAGTTGTCGCTTCGTCATAAGCTTGACCAAGTTGAGCTTCACTCAGTTTGAGAAGCTGGCGAATACGAGTCGCTTCATCCCAACGAGCTTGTTCATAAGCAACGACCATTGCCAATACAGCACCTAACACGCCTTTACGTTGAATTAAGGCTTGTTTGATCTCTACGTCTATCGGCACTGAATCGAGTACTTGTTTCAATGGTTGGTCAAAGAGTGAGTCCAATAGAGAGAACATACCAGTCAAAAAGGCTTGTCCAGGCTCAACCTTAACATTCATCTTTTCGACTAAGAGTTCACACTGACGTGCGCGTATTACCGCTAAACCATAAAGAGAGTCGGGCTTATCTTCTTTCGCGGATGCGATAGCCACTAGTGAAACGAACTTACGTAGCTTCTGTTCACCTAGGTAAATAAGCGCTTGGCGGAATGAACGAATTGTCGTTGCTGATCCTCCTGCGGAGTTTACGTACGTAAGCAGCTTATACGACATGGTCACATCAAGCGTAATTAAACGCTCTACTTCACCAAAATCGATAGGGTCGTGTGCAATCTCTTTTAACAGTTGAACGGTAGTCAGAAATGCAGGATTGAGCGCACGGGTTTGGATCATCTCTGGTTTGCTAAAGAAGTAACCTTGAAAGTAGGTAAAGCCGGCTTTCTTCGCTTCTTGGTATTCTTCGTATGTCTCTACTTTTTCGGCAAGGAACGTGATATCTAGCCCTTTGAGAGAGTTCATAAACATCGCCGCTTTGGCAATTGGAGTCAAACGGATATCAAACTTGATAATCGAAACGAAGGGTAAGAAGCGTTTCCAAGCTTTACTTGGCACAAAATCGTCTAACGCGATCGTGTAACCCGCGTCATAGATTGTTTTGATTGCTTCAAGTAATTCGTCTGTTGGTTCGCAGTCTTCAAGAACCTCTACAACGAGGCTTTCTTTGGGGAACAGAGTAGGGACTAAGTTGATTAGGCTTGCGTAAGGGAAGTTTACGAACCCAAGCTTATCACCCAACGTATTATAGTGAGTTGATAAGAAGTGATCGGAAAGCAAACGGCTAGTAGCGAGCTCCGGCTCTACTTCAGGGAAAGTGTTCTTAGGACCGTCCCTGAATAGCAACTCGTAACCTATGGTTTTCTTGCTTGTATCGAGTATTGGTTGACGCGCTACGTATGAATATTTCAACTTGGTACTGTGTTCGGTTTATTTCTGGTAGAGAGATAATAGCTAATTCAGTAGAAATTACCATACACTTTCTAAGAAAGTCTGACCGACAATAATAATCAAACTGAAAGTTTAAGAGTGACGTTAAAAGCTATTGCTAAACGCTCGATTCTGTAGTTCAAAACTTTGCGGCGTGAACACCAGCACGGAACCTTGCGTATACCAATCGCCAAGTACGATACGGGTTTTAGTGCAATTATTGGCACTGAATGTGTGGATGTCTGGACGATGAGTATGACCGTGGATCATCAGAGCGACATTGTTTCGTTCCATCACATCTTCAACTTCTTGCTGTGTCACATCCATGATGTCGAGAGACTTGGTCTGCTTGTCATCTTTGATATCAGATTGAACCTTCGAAACAATTTTCTTCTTGATGAAAAATGGAATTCGATTGAAGACCCATTGTAACCATGGCTGATGCACTTTTTCGCGGAAGGCGAGGTACTTTACATCTTCAGTACATAGCGTATCACCATGCAACACCACTGCTTTTTGCCCGTAGATATCGATTGTCGATACTTCGTCGAGAAGTTGAACGCCCGTTTGCTTGGCAAATTTTTTACCGACAAGGAAATCACGGTTCCCTTGAGTGAAGTAACAAGGTACGCCTGTTTTCACCAAATCGATAAACGCTTGGCGAATAGAAGTCGCGAACTCACTCTTGTCGTCGTCACCAATCCAGAATTCGAAAAGGTCGCCTAGCACGTATAGTGCATCTGCTTCGATGGCTTCCTTCCTCATAAAGGTTAAGAAGCAGTCTGTGATGTCTTGTCGTGACGGAGCAAGGTGCAAGTCTGATATAAAATATGTTTTCATAGGTCTAAAAAAAGGGAGCGATTCGCTCCCTATATCCTGATTTTATCGGCTCATCAATACTAACCGAAAGCGATGAATTAAGCTTCGATTGTAGTACCAGTGATGATCACTTCTTCTAGAGGTACGTCTTGGTGCATACCCATAGAACCAGTGCTAACACCTTTAATCTTGTTTACGATGTCCATGCCTTCAACAACTTCTGCGAATACACAGTAACCCCAACCGTCTAGGCTTTCGCTACGGAAGTTTAGGAAAGAGTTGTCGTTAACGTTGATGAAGAACTGAGAGCTCGCTGAATGCGGTTCCATAGTACGAGCCATTGCTAGCGTACCAACTTTGTTCGCAAGACCGTTGTTTGCTTCGTTCTTGATCGTTGCACGAGTCGCTTTTTCTTTAAGGCCAGAAGTCATGCCGCCGCCTTGAATCATGAAACCATCGATAACACGGTGGAATAGTGTGTTGTCGTAGAAACCGTCACGGCAATACTGTAGAAAGTTTGCACTTGTTTCTGGTGCTTTTTCTTCATTAAGTTGAACTTTGATGTCACCAAAATTTGTGTGAAGGATGATCATGATTGTTACCTTACTGTCTTTTTAATATGAAAAGCGATTCTAGCCTAGTTTGATTGAGTTTCAAAATACGAAATCGTCAATAGATAACAAGGAGTTTAGCCGATTTGGTGGTGAAAGGTATTACCTATTAAGGTATGACTTGTTATACTGCGAGCTTATTTTTGATTAATCCATAAAATAGATAGAGATCATGCTGAAGATATATAACACGCTCACAAGACAGAAAGAGGAATTCAAACCAATTACAGCTGGCAAAGTCGGTATGTATGTCTGTGGGGTAACCATATACGATCTCTGTCATATTGGTCATGGTCGTACGTTCGTTTCTTTCGACGTAGTAACTCGCTACCTTCGTTACCTTGGCTACGATTTGAACTTCGTTCGTAACATCACAGATATCGATGATAAAATCATCAAACGCGCTAACGAAAACGGTGAGTCTTGTGACTCTCTGACTGAGCGTTTAATCGGTGAAATGCACGCAGACTTTGATGCATTGAACATGAAACGTCCTGACGTTGAGCCTCGTGCTACAGAATACATCACTGAAATCATCGAGCTTGTTGAAAAGCTGATTGAACGTGGTTTCGCTTACGTTGCAAGCAACGGCGACGTGATGTTCGAAGTAAAGAAATTCGACGAATACGGCAAGCTTTCTAAGCAAGACCTTGATCAGCTTCAAGCGGGTGCTCGAGTTGATGTTGAATCTGCAAAACGTAGCCCATTAGACTTCGTTCTTTGGAAGATGTCTAAGCCTGGTGAACCTACATGGGAATCGCCATGGGGCCCGGGTCGTCCAGGTTGGCACATCGAATGTTCAGCAATGAATTCATCTATTCTTGGTAACCACTTCGATATCCACGGTGGTGGTTCAGATCTACAGTTCCCTCACCACGAGAACGAAATCGCACAGTCTTGCTGCGCTCACGGCACTCAGTATGTAAATACTTGGATGCACAGCGGTATGGTGATGGTAGACAAAGAGAAGATGTCTAAGTCACTTGGTAACTTCTTCACTATTCGTGATGTGCTAGCACATTACGATGCTGAAACGGTACGTTACTTCCTAATGTCTGGTCACTACCGTAGCCAGCTAAATTACAGCGAAGATAACCTAAACCAAGCTCGCGCATCATTAGAGCGTCTATACACGTCACTTCGTGGCCTAGACCTTACAGCAGCTCCTGCTGGTGGCGAAGAGTACGTGACTCGATTCTCTACAGCGATGAACGACGATTTCAACACGCCTGAAGCTTATTCAGTACTGTTTGAAATGGCTCGTGAAATCAACCGTATCAAGCCTGAAAGCATCGAAAAAGCGAGTGGACTTGGTGCATTGATGCGTGAACTAGCAGACATCATCGGTATTCTTCACCAAGAGCCAGAAGCCTTCCTACAAGGTGATGCGGCAGGTAATGACGATGAAGTGGCTGAAATCGAAGCGTTGATCAAACTGCGTAACGACTCTCGTGCTTCAAAGGATTGGGCAAACGCCGATCTTGCACGTGACAAGCTAAACGAGTTGGGTATTGTTCTGGAAGATGGCCCAGAAGGTACGACTTGGCGTCGTAAGTAAATCTTATAAAAAGGGCTGATTTTCAGCCCTTTTTTCTAGCACGAATTCTCTATTTTCACCTTTCTATCTTCAACTTTTAATTAACAGGAATATTTCTGTGGCTCAGATGTATTTTTATTACTCGGCAATGAATGCGGGTAAATCAACAACGCTTCTTCAATCTTCATTCAACTACCAAGAACGTGGCATGACGCCAGTGATCTTTACGGCAGCGTTGGACGACCGTTATGGTATCGGTAAAGTGAGCTCACGAATTGGTCTGCAATCTGAAGCTCAGCTGTTTAAAAATGACACCAACATGTTTGATGCGATCAAAAAGCTTAATGAGGAAGAAAAGCGTCATTGTGTTTTGATCGATGAGTGCCAATTTTTATCGAAGGAGCAGGTGTACCAATTAACAGAAGTGGTTGATAAACTGCACATCCCTGTACTTTGTTACGGCTTACGTACCGATTTCTTGGGTGAACTGTTTGAAGGTAGCCGTTACTTACTGTCTTGGGCAGATAAACTTGTTGAGCTTAAAACAATTTGTCACTGTGGCCGTAAAGCGAACATGGTAATCCGTACCGATGAGCACGGTGTCGCGATTGCTGAAGGCGACCAAGTGGCTATTGGTGGTAACGACAAATACGTTTCTGTTTGCCGCCTGCACTACAAAGAAGCGTTAGGTAAATAAGTCGATTTATAGTTCAGCTAGCTAAAACGAAAAACGGTGACCAAGTGTCACCGTTTTTGTTTATTGAGCCAGTGCTGTTTCTTTATTCCAATCAGAGCTTTTGATTTATTCGAATCCGAGCTTCTTCAACGCTTGATAAGCGTGATCAACGTCGTCGGGTATTGGCATTTCAATCTGAAACCCTTTATCTGGATAGGATTTGATTCGTTCATAATCAGAAATTAATGCACCTAACACCATGTCTAACGGCAACTCTTCGTTAAAGTAATCAACCCAATCCTGCCATTTTGAAGTCACCGTGACTTCTGTCGTTTCTTCAGGCCACTGTTTGCTAAAGGTAGCGTAGGTTCGTTTCTCCATAAACGGCTTTTGCACTAAGGTCATCCTCTTTGGTGATAGGCCTCGCTCAGTAAGCAACTCGTATGTGAAACGGACATTTTCTCCAGTATTAGACGCTTGTTTTTCAATGACAATATCTGAATCTGGCACGCCACAGTCTCGCGCTATCGCGGCAAAGGTTTCTGCTTCTGAACGTTCAAAATTGCCTTCAGTGAAGCGTCCAACACCACCGGAAAAAACGATGTATGGCGCGACCTTTTGGTTATACAGATCCGCTGCGTACTCAGCGACGCGAGTATCATTACTGCACAATACAAAGATACAGTCTGAAGGCGTAACCTTGTGACCCATAGACATAAAGTTCCAAAGGGTGTCGACTGAGCGATGCAGTTTTATGTTGGGATCTTTGTTAGCTATAGATTGTTCAGTCATGAAGTGCGTCCAGTGTGAATTCGAATTTAAATGAATAACCTAAGTCGAGAATCTTTTTTGAAGAGATCAGTTTGTCTGGCGTATCAACAACGGCGGGTAGAGGCTCGCTGCTATTCGCGCTTTTCAGTGCCGCGGCATAAAACTCCGCCTTGCTCACGGTGTTTGGGGTAGTAACATTAACCACTTCATTATGTAGTTGGTTGATAGCGAAGTCGACTGCGCCAATGGCATCATCAAGATGAAGCATGTTGGCCGGAGCTTGAGTGCTCACTTGCTTCAGTTTACTTGCAAACCTTGATGGGTGGCGACTTGGGCCAATCAAGCCACTAAAACGAAGAATGGTGTAATCGATACCTGAATCTATCACCAATTGTTCAGCTTGTAGCATGACGCGCGCATTATCAGAAAATGAAGATGCGTGCTCTTTATCTGAGGTGGAGAGGAGAAGTGAGGCGTCTTGCTCATTTAATACACCGGGTTTAGTCGGATAAACCGTGGTTGAGCTAACCATAATGAGCTTCTTAACGTTCGCCTTCTGACAAGCACTCGTTAGTTGCTGCCAGTAATCGGCATACTCTTGACCTGCACCTTTTCGAAAACCAGGTGGGAAACTGCCTATTACAATCTCGGCATTGTTTTCGAGTAATAGCGAATAGAGTTGTCCGATAGTTTGGTCAGCCTGTGATGCGTTAAAGCTGAATACCTCACAGGGAATACGCTCATTACCGATAGTGTTTGCACCCGCTTGGGTCGTCTTGGTGACGACCACTCGGTTACCATGTCTCTCTAGATGCTCAGATAAAGGCGCGCCTACCCATCCTGCACCGACAATAAATATAGAAGCCATCTGTACCTCCCAACTGCAAAGGACGAATTTACAATAAGCCTAACAAACCTTTGGCCAAAAATGAAAAAACTCCACGGCCGAAGCGAGTGGAGTTTTTACTAGAACAATGAAGCTTTATTTAAGTACGCGAAGTAGTTTGTCTGCGCGCTCTGCCATTTCGATACCTTCATCTGTTAGGTAACCGCCGTCTGGCTGAGTACAAAGGTTCTTTTCGAATAGGCGCTTAACAGCGTCTTGAGTTTCTTGAGTAGCCTCTTGATGAACTTTAATGCCCGTAGCTGCGCTACTTACATCAAATTGAAGAAGGAGGTTTAAATCAGCAATATGTTCAGCGTTGTACTTCATAATTAACCTATATATTCATAACGTTCTCTACCTTCACCTTAGTGCGCATTCTCGGCTCAGGCAATAGCAAATAAAGAGAATTGATAAGTGATACCAAATTGATTGATTAATCATCGAGTGATGAGTTTATTTTGTTTATATTGGGTGATTTGCACCCACTTAAATCATCAGTGATGTTTATTGCTAAGTGGTTGTAATATATTGTGACTAGAAATAATTTGCATTGAGCGAATATTGTATAAAAAGGATATGCATAAGTGAGAGCGAACAAAGTAGCATTAACGATCAGTATGCTATTTGCTATCTCAGGTTGTCAAAGCACACCCTCAGAGCAGACAGACGCGAACCAAAACACAAACAACAATAATGAATCTACAATAGAAGTCCGTTCATTTCAGTCTGTCCAAAGCGTTTACTCCGAATGGGAAGTTAAGCTTGAAGACCATGCTCAATTGTCTCTCTATGCACCAGAGAATTACAATGAACTATTAGACGCATGGGATGATGCTGAAAGCATTTATGCGGACTTATTGAAAGACGAAACTCGAATAACCAAGAGTTACTCCATTTTTTCGAGCCTAACTTACGCTGAAGCCTTCGATGAAAAAATCGCTTTGATCAAATCAAACTATGACTCGATCTTAGTGTTAAAGAAGAAGGCTGACCGAGTACTCGCTGATTCGATTGTCCAAATGGATTACCTAAAGTTCCTTGGCGCAGATACCATGTTTACCTCGAGCTATAAACGTTTGTATTCAGAATACAGTGAGTTGTTCGAGTATGTGCTGGTCGATGAGCTTGAAGACGCTCAAGAAGCGCAGGTCGAATTTCTTAACAATGCTCGTTTACTCGAAGTTAAAGTGGCGCATAAGAAATACATCGAACCTTTGAAGAACGAATTAGAGTTCTTGGAAGATGAAGATTTTGATGATGTTGCTCCGCTGACCTTTGCGAAGGCGACATCTCAAATTGCGTTGGCCGAAAGCCAAGTGAAAGCCAGCCCTCGTGAAAAGTCGATCATTGAAGACGCGGTTCACGCTGCAGAGTTTGAATTGAATCACGTGCGCAGTGTCGCTCATGAAGTCAAAGTGCTCGCGAGTGTAAAAGGCGACAAGTTCGAACAGTCGGTTTTGAATACTGAGAATCAGCTATTGAGCATTTCACAAATCGTCAATGATGAAGATTACCGTGATGTTGGGCTACGTCAGCAATCACAGAAGATTGTAGCGAGTGTTAAAGCGTTAAAAAACTCCGATATGACAGAGCTGTTAAAGTCAGAGATTGAAACTTTAACTGAGCAATTAGCTCTGCTGGAGTCTGAAAACCAGAAGCAAGCGCAGCAATTGTCTGAAGCAACCAAGCACAGTGAGTTTCTAGGTGAGCAGATTACGAAGAGTGATGCTCACATAAAAAGCTTAGAAGAGTTAGTGGATAGTTTGAAAAGCTTAGGTGGCAAAGTTGCCAACGAAAGTGACTCTGATGTGATGCCCCCGACTATTGAATCTAATTTAGAGGATGCAACCTTAGAACAATCATCAGAAGGAGTGATTGAACCTTCGGTTTAGTATCACTAATTTCTTTATTTGTGATTGAGTTAAAAGCGCCTAAGGGCGCTTTTTTGCGTTCTGTTGATCTATATCAAAATCTACAAATAAAAGCGCTCAGTGAGTCGTTATAGTGTACGTCATTCTTTTGGTTTTAATGTAACTTGTTGATATTTATAGGTGTGTTATTTTCTATGCTGATAACTAATCATTCAGCAGAGTTTTCTTTTTACTACTAAAGTCGTATGAATTTGGAATAACTCGGACTATTTGCTTTCAACAAGGCTGTGAGAGGCATTTTGAGCCTAAAATAGCTCTTGAATTCAGAAATGAAAGAGAGGATTATCGCGCTCCCGACGACATGTTTCAAAATGTAAATCATCATGAATCTAAACCAATTTGACTCATTATTACCGCCACAAATGGCTGAGCGCGCTGCAGATATTGGCGTAGGTAAAGCAACCAAAGACCCAATCAAATCTTTTCTCTTAGCGATTTCCGCTGGCATACATATCGGTATTGCGTTTGTGTTCTACACCATCGTAACGACCGGTGCTGGTGATTTGCCTTGGGGTATTACTCGCCTATTAGGTGGCCTTGCATTTAGCTTGGGCTTAATTCTCGTTGTTGTTACCGGTGGTGAGTTATTTACCAGCTCGGTGCTTACTCTGGTTGCTCGTGCAAGTGGCAAAATTACTTGGCGCACGCTCGTCAAGAACTGGGCTACGGTTTATGTAGGTAACTTGATTGGCGCATTGTTGCTGGTGGCATGTATGCTTCTGACCAAACAGTACATGTTTGACCATGGCCAGGTTGGTTTAAATGCAATGGCGATTTCCCAACACAAGATGCACCACGATTTTATCCAAGCTATCGCGCTTGGTATCATGTGTAACGTATTGGTTTGTATCGCGGTATGGATGACGTTTAGTGGACGTACACTGACCGACAAAATCGCAGTAATGATTTTACCTGTTGCGATGTTCGTATCGGCTGGTTTCGAGCACTGTATTGCGAATATGTTCCAAGTCCCTTTAGCTATCGGCATTAAAACATTTGCTCCAGCTGAATTCTGGACAATGACAGGCGCTAACCCAGCGGACTATGTTGACCTGAACATGATGGACTTTTTGATGAACAACTTGCTGCCCGTTACCATCGGTAACATCATTGGCGGTGGTATCTTTGTTGGTATGTGGTATTGGCTAATCTATTTACGTGACTAATTCAGTTTACGGGATTAGTTGAAGCTCAGTGACAATACTGAACTGACTTATGACATTTACCAGAAGACGGTCTGCATTGCAGGCCGTTTTTTATTTGTGGAAAACCTACTCACTCATTTCTCAAATTGTCATGTGAACGCTCAATAGTATTACTCAACGTATGTGTATATGTCTTTGAAAACACCGAAGGATCAACGGTAATGATCGTTCTTTGGATGGAAATGGACAAAAAAGGATCTATATTGATTTGGTTATCCACAATTTCTGTGGATAACCTGTCTCAAATTCAGTGAGTAACCAGGCCTCAAGGGAGTGGGGAGGTTATTTCGAAGGCTGTATTTTAGCGAGAACTCGTCCTTCTTTCGTCAAGCAATTCTTCAATGAAAGGTGAAGAGCAAGTGCCAAAGAGCAACTCATCATCACGAAAATAGCCAGCATGATCATCAGTTGATACTTAATCGCGATCATCGGTGACGCCCCACCAAGAATTTGTCCTGTCATCATTCCTGGTAGTGTCACTAAGCCTGTCGTAGCCATAGAAGCCATAATCGGAGACATCGCTTTCTGTATTGCATTACGTACAAAAGGCGAAGCTGCATAGCTTGGTGAGGCTCCTAACGCGATTGCCGCTTCATATTCTGATTTCTGCGTTTCAAAAGCATCAAACAGGTTCTGCAATGCCACTATATTACTGCTTAAGCTATTACCCAATAACATCCCTGCTATCGGGATAAGGTATTGCGCGTTAAAAACCGGTGTTGGTTTAATGATGAAAAAGCAGATGAACAAGACAATAGGTACACAAGTTACCGCAAGGCTAATGGCGACAGGAGCCAAAAGTAGGTTTCTTGGTAGCCTAGACTTTTCAACAATCGAGCTTGCTCCGACGACAATCATCGCAAGCAACCACAGTAAATTGACCCCCAAGCTATTCAACGTGAACAGATATTCTAGGTAAAGACCAACGAGAAATAATTGAACAGCCATGCGAATTATGCTGATAGAAGCTTCTTTGCCAAGGCCGAGTTTTAATTTGTGGTTGATGGTAATGGGTAGCAAGAGAAGTGAGCTGAAGAACAATAACTGCCACCAAGATATATCAATAACGTCTTGCATAATGATTCCTTTTAAGTGGTCTCCATCATATCTGAAAGTACCAAATCATGCATTTCAACTGTAAAGTCACCAATTCTAAAAATGATCAATCATTTAACAAACAAAACACAAAATAGTGGTTGTTTGAGGCTTTTTTAGCTACTACTTAGTAGGTAAAAAGTTAAAATTGGTTGTCAGATGGTTGCGTGTATGTTGGTTTTTAACATTTGTGAAATATACTTAATTCTTCACATTTGTTAATACTTTTTAATAACTTTGTTTAACTGAAAACAAGTTTGGATGACCTCAAAAAAGTATTGATTAGCAAGGGTTATAACGGGGGATTTGATTGAACCCTACTTTGTGTATGGTCTAAAATTTGTTGTTAGATACTCAAGAACTTTAGCCCCATAGAATGGGTTACTCGAAATTACTAAATACAAAATAGGCAAAATGTATGAGTGATGTTAATAAAATTGAAACTGGCGAAAAACGCTCGTTGGAGTGGAAGTCTTTCCTCTTCATCGCGGTGGTTCTCTTTCCAATATTAAGTGTAGCTTTTGTAGGCGGTTACGGCTTCCTAGTTTGGGCACTGCAAGTGTTTGTATTCGGACCTCCTGGTGCTCACGGCGGCATGTAATGCCCTCTAGTAACAACATTTTTTAAAATCAATATTTAAGAGAGCTAAACATGAAATCATTTTTAGTTAAATTATGGCGCACAATGACTCGCCCTGCAGTACACATCAGTCTTGGTGTACTAACTATGGGTGGCTTTATCGCCGGTGTTATTTTCTGGGGCGGTTTCAATACAGCGCTAGAACACACAAATACAGAAGAGTTCTGTGTAAGCTGTCACACGATGCGTGACAACGTGTACGTAGAACTGCAAGAAACGGTTCACTGGAAAAACACTTCTGGTGTGCGTGCTACTTGTCCTGACTGTCACGTTCCACATGAATGGACAGCAAAAATCGCTCGTAAGATGCAAGCATCTAAAGAAGTATTCGCTCAAGTATTTGGTGACCTAGATACACCTGAGAAATTCGAAGCTCGTCGTATCGAACTGGCTAAACACGAATGGGATCGTTTCTCTTCGAACAAATCTCTAGAGTGTAAAAACTGTCACAACTACGATTCAATGGACTTCGAGAACATGCGCCCAACAGCGCGTATCCAGATGAAGAATGCAGCAGAACGTGATCAAAGCTGTGTTGACTGTCATAAAGGTATTGCTCACAACCTTCCAATGGATATGGCATCAGCAAGCGGCATTGTTGGCGAGCTAGAAAACGTAGCAAGCAGCACATCTTACACAAATGGTTCTGACGTGATCTCTATTCGTCACCTACCAATGTACACAGATGAAACAGCAACAGTAGAAGCGGGTCTACTAAGCCCTGCAAGTAAAGTTGCGGTTATCGACGAAAAAGGCGACATGATCAAGATTCAAATCGACGGTTGGCGTAAAGCGAAAGGCTTCGGACGTGTAATCCAAGAAGACTTCGGTATGAACATCTCAACTGCAATCTTGACGAAAGAAGTATCTCAAAGTGACGTTATCACTGTTGGTGAGAAGAAAGAAGATGAGCTTACTGGCCTTCCATGGGAAGAAGTTAACCTAGCACTTTGGATGAAGAAAGAGTCTATGGTTGATAACTTCGATCCAATCTGGAACGCAGCGGGTCAAGCGTACCAATCTAACTGTTCAACGTGTCACTCACAGCCAGATGAAGCTCACTTCAGCGCTAACGGTTGGGTAGGCATGCTAGATGGTATGATTGCATTCGTTAACTTCGATACAGATACAGAAGCACTAGTTCTTAAGTATCTACAGAAGCACTCATCAGATTTTTCTGAAGGCCATCACTAATAAGACGTCAATTGGAGTAACACAATGGCAATTACAAGAAGAAGTTTTCTGAAAGGTGTCGCTACTACAAGTGCGGCATCGGTTATCGGTCCAAGCTTATTGGCGTCGGCATCAGCGTCTGCAGCAGAAACAGACGGTGCGTGGAAAGTCTCTGGTTCTCACTGGGGTGCATTCCGAGCTCGTGTTTATGCGGGTAAAGTACAAGAAATTAAACCTCTAGAAATCGATCAACACCCAACTGAGATGTTGAAAGGTATTAAAGGTATTATCTACAGCCCATCACGTGTGCGTTACCCAATGGTTCGCCTAGATTGGTTGAAGAAGCATAAATACAGCGCAGACACGCGTGGTAACAACCGTTTTATTCGTGTGACTTGGGATGAGGCACTAGACCTTGTTTACCGCGAGCTAGAGCGCGTACAGAAAGATTACGGTCCATGGGCGCTTCACACAGGTCAAACTGGTTGGAGACAAACGGGTCAGTTCCACAGCTGTACTAACCACATGCAACGTGCAATGGCACTTCACGGTTACTCTGTGAAGAAAATCGGTGACTACTCAACAGGTGCAGGTCAAACGATCATGCCTTACGTGTTAGGTTCTACTGAAGTTTACGCACAAGGTACATCTTGGGAACTTATCTTAGAAAACAGTGACAACATTGTTCTTTGGGGTAACGATCCAGTTAAAAACCTGCAAGTAGGTTGGACATGTGAGACTCACGAGTCGTTCGCATACCTAGAACAGCTGAAAGAAAAAGTTGCTAAGAAAGAGATCAACGTTGTTTCTGTTGACCCTGTTAAAAACAAAACAGGTCGTTACCTAGAAAACGAGCAAATGTACATCAACCCACAAACTGATGTGGCGTTCATGCTTGGTGTTGCTCACGTGCTTTACAACGAAGGCCTATACGACAAGAAGTTCATCGAAACTTACTGTCTAGGTTTTGAAGACTTCATCAAGTACGTTCAAGGTGAAACGAAAGATAAAGTTGAGAAGACACCTGAGTGGGCTTCTGCTATCTGTGGCGCAAGCGCGGACTCTATCCGTGACTTCGCTAAGATGCTGGTTAACGGTCGTACACAGATTCTTGTGGGTTGGAGTATCCAACGTCAAGAGCACGGTGAACAGCCTTACTGGATGTGTGCAGTTATCGCAGCAATGGTTGGCCAAATTGGTCTACCGGGCGGTGGTATCTCTTACGGTCACCACTACTCTGGTATCGGTGTATCTTCAACTGGCTTCGCTGCTCCGGGTTCTTTCCCGCTGAACATCGACCAAGGTCAATCACCTAAGTACACCAACACAGATTACAACGGCTACAGCCGCGTAATCCCAGTTGCTCGTTGGGTTGATAGCTTGCTAGAGCCTGGTAAGAAGATCAAAGCGAATGGTTCAACGGTAACACTACCTGATATCAAGATGATGGTATTTAGTGGTAACAACCCGTGGCACCACCACCAAGATCGCAACAAGATGCGTAAAGCATTCAAGAGCCTACAAACTGTAGTGGCTGTTGATTTTGCTTGGACTGCAACTTGTCGTCACTCTGACATCGTGCTTCCTGCATGTACTCAGTGGGAACGAAACGATATTGATGGTTATGGCGCATACTCTGGTCGTGGTTTGATCGCGATGCACAAGCTAGTGGATCCTCTGTTCCAGTCTAAGACTGACTTCGAGATCATGTCTAGCCTGACTAAGCGTTGGGGTCGTTACGACGATTACACGCGTGGTATGGACGAAATGCAGTGGGTTAAATCACTGTACGACGAATGTCGCGCTTCAAATGAAGGCAGCTTTGAAATGCCTGAATTTGCTGAGTTCTGGGAGAAAGGTTTCCTAGACTTCGGTAAAGGTAAGCCATGGACTCGTCACGCTTCATTCCGTGAAGATCCAGAGATCAACGCACTAGGTACACCTTCTGGTTTCATCGAAATCACAAGCCGTACTGTTGGCAATATGGGCTACGAGCACTGTCAAGAACACCCAATGTGGTTCGAGAAATCTGAACGTTCACACGGTGGTCCAGGCTCTGACAAACACCCGTACTGGCTACAATCTTGTCACCCAGACAAGCGTCTTCACTCTCAGATGTGTGAATCTGAAGAGTGGCGTGCGACTTACGCGGTACAAGGCCGTGAGCCAATCTACATCAACCCAGTAGATGCTAAGAAGAAAGGCATCAAAGATGGCGATGTAGTACGTGTGTTCAACGACCGTGGTCAACTACTAGCGGGTGCTGTTCTAATGGATAGCTATGCTCCTGGTGTTGTTCGTATCGAAGAAGGTGCTTGGTACGGTCCGATCAACGAGAAAGTGGGCGCGCTAGATACATACGGCGATCCAAACACACTGACTCAAGACATCGGTACGTCTGAACTTGCTCAAGCAACGTCAGCAAACACATGTTTGGTCGACTTCGAGAAGTTCCAAGGCAAGCTGCCTCCAGTAACTTCATTCGGTGGTCCAATCGAAGTTTCTTAAGCATCTCGCTTAAAAGCTAAGATTAAAGCTTGAATTAAAGCCCCTGTAAGCACTCTTACAGGGGTTTTTTGTATTTTAGATGTCTGTGTTAGTGTTTATTAAATAAGCATTGTAACAGGGCTAATAGAGGAAGTTTTGAGCAGGCTGTAACGCGCTGTTTGAGAGAGGTGGTAGAAGCAGTGAAGCAGGAAGGGAATGCAAAAAGAACCTGTGGAAAAACTTAAGCAGACGGAAACAAAAAGGCCGATACAAAGTACCGACCTTACAGAAGCCTATGTAGTTAACTCTGATCAAGTTAGATCTCAAACATAAACCAATAGCCATAAGCACAGATTAAAGCGGGCACACTTGAATACAAGGTTGCGACCAGTGCTGCTTTCGGTGCCATCGCAATCGCAGGGAATAGCGCATCTCCATCATTTGAAATTGCATTACCTACCTGAGCAGAAAGTGGAAGCGCACCTGAAAGGTAAAGGCTAGTCACCAATAATTGCGGTCCACAGCCCGGTAGCAAGCCCATCAGGACCCCTGCCAGGGGGAGCATAATGCCCCAGCTTGAGAATAGCGTCGCAAAATCCACATTTGCTAGCACAGAGCCAAATTCGAAGAAGAGAAAGGCAACCACAACCCACGCTGTGACAAAGTTGGTGTCTTGAGCGGTTTTTTGCAGTGGATGAGAGCCTAAACATTTCTCATCTTCACTTACTGCTGATTTGTAATCTTCAATTTCGCGAGTGAGACCCCATAGAAACATTGAGCTAATCAGTAAAATTGTTCCCGTCCATTCCATCGACATTTCAGGCAACGCGAGTAACTCGTTTACATCTACTTGGAAAGAGCCAAGTAAGGCCACTGCAGCGCCGGGAATAATGAGTACAGACCATAGGTAGCCTTGCAGGTTGATCGCCTTTTTAGATACGGATTCTTTGTCTTGGGATTGAGATGAGCAACTGCGAACGGCTTCATTTTGCTCAGCTTGTTTTGGACGTAAGAAGTCATCCGCATGGAATAGGTTAATGATTCGACCTGACGCAGTACCCACAATCACACCCATCGCCATCATAGCCAAACCTGTTTTGGGTTCACTTGCTATCAACAAGAAGGCGGCATCGCCCATGGTGGAGACAAGTACAGCAACTACCGCACCAAATCCGAGTCTTCCCGAGATAAATTGTGTGGTCACCACGATCGCACCGCCACAGCCGGGTAGCGCCCCCATAAGTGCTGCGAAGACAACTTGGTTGGAGCGGGATTGATGGACGAGTTTGTTGAAGACGTTATCTTTGTTGATGTACAGGCTTAACCAGTGGTAAATCGCCAAGGTTAAAGCCACATAGCATGACACTGCCCAGAAGGCGTCAGATAAAGTAGTGACCGTCAGTTCTCGCGTAGCAGGCGCCGCAACCAATGCTGCAAGTGAGATAGGTAATAGTAGCCGTTTAAATGACAGTGAAAACTGAGTTGTTTTCGCAGCGCTACTGCTTGGTAAAAAAGAGATTAGTCGATCCATAGGTGTTACTCAAAATTAGTGGCTTAAGATAAATATATACGAATGATAATAATTATCAATTGCATTTGTTGTTTTTTATCTATTGTTACTATTGGCTAAACCTACGAAACATGACCAATCTAAAAAAATGAGGTAAAGTATGGGTAATAAAGAGAGGCTCTAAAGGTAGAGTCATAATTGTTATGTAATAGGAAGAAACATGATTTTAGTTGTTGGTCACAAAAACCCTGATAGTGACAGTATTTGTAGTGCGTTAGTTGCAACTGAGCTTCTTAAAGCTCGTGGCGAGGAAGCGACACCAATTCGCCAAGGCGAGATCAACCGCGAAACTCAACACATTCTTGAAGTTGCTGGTGCTGAAATGCCAGAACTTCGTACTTCTGTTGCTGGTGAGAAAATCTGGCTAGTAGACTACTCAGATCTAGCACAAGCACCAGATGATGTTGCTGAAGCAGAGATCGTAGGTATTGTCGATCACCACCGTCTAGGCGACGTGATGACAGTAAATCCAATGGAAGCTTGGATCTGGCCTGTTGGTTGTACAAACACTGTACTTTTCAACATGTTCAAGATTGAAGGCCACTCTATCTCTCAACAAATCGCTAAACTAATGATGTCTGCAATTCTTTCAGACACAGTTGGTTTTGCTTCTCCAACATGTACTCAAAAAGACAAAGACGCTGTTGCTGAGCTTGCTGAAATCGCTGGCGTAACAGACGTTGATGCTTTCATCAAAGCACTTCTAATCGCTAAAACAAACATTGAAGGCCTATCTGCTGCACAGCTAGTAGAAAAAGACCTTAAAGGCTACCCATTCAACGGTCGTGATGTTGTTGTTGGTCAAGTTGAACTTGCGACTCTTGAGCAAGTAGACGGCATGATCGAAGCGCTAGAAGCTGATCTTGAAGAGCGTTGTGAGAAAGATGGTCTAGCATTTGCTGCGGTAATGCTAACTGACATCACTACTGCGCAAACTCGCCTTCTTTACAAAGGTGAGTGGGCTGAGAAATTGGTTAAGCACGAGAAAGACGGCGTATTGATGATGGAAAATACACTAAGCCGTAAGAAGCAAGGCTGGCCTTGGCTGCAAGGTGAGCTTGTTTAATCAAGTCACTTAATAATAAACGCCTGCTACTTTAGCAGGCGTTTTTCTTTGAAGTAGATTTTCTTCTTCATCGATAATGTTTGAAGTTAAAAGCACTCGGCATAGAATAGCTTTGAGAGCAAAGTTACTGACTAAAGTAGGAAATTAAGATGACTACACAGCTAGACGATAAAAAAATCGCTGAAATCAACAAGTATACAGGCGAGCAACGCCTGAAATACTGTGTGAAAGAAATCGTAGCAAACCGTGAAGTATGGATCTTAACCGATGAACACGGTTGTGTAATGCTGAACACAGAAGATGAAGACTGTGTTCCAGTATGGCCAAACCAAGAGTTCGCAGAATCATGGGCAACGGGTGATTGGTCTGAGTGTAAAGCTGAGTCTATTTCGCTAAACAAATGGCACAGTCGCTGGACGAATGGTCTAGAAGAGGACGAGCTTGCTGTTGTAGTATTCCCGAACGAGCAAGAAGAAGGCGTTATCTTGTTCCCGGATGAGTTCGATTTCGAATTGAAAAAGCAGGCTGCTAAGCGCTAGTTCTTTCGTAATACTGTAACATCGTAAGTCAGCGTTGCCTTTCTTAGGCAGCGCTATCATTCAATTATCTCACCTAAGCTGTTTCAACGTATTTTCTTCAATACCCAATCAACTGATACAAGGGCGCTTGTTGTGCGGCTTTAGAAGCTTGTTGAAGCACACCTGTTTTGCTGTATCTCTTGAGTATCTTTCGAACGATAGGCTTTACTTCAGACTTTGTCATTCCAGCTTTCAATTCGGGTTCATACAGTAGTTGCAATAGCACCACATCTAAGGGCGATATCAAGTCTTCTGGTGTATGGTCATTGAAAATAGAAGGGTAGGCTTTATCTGAATCATTCGGCAGGCCTAGAGCTTGTGTGATCTCTTCTACGATACATGCGACTAACTTACCTCGCGATCTTGCCTGATCAACGGGAATTACAATCCCAGCGTAAACAATCTCACCTTTAGAATTGGTTTGATAACCTGCCGTACAGATGGCGCTATTTAAATGCTGAGTTGATTTGAGCTTGAGCACTGATTTCGCCTCAGATATCCACTGGCTCTGCCTCGTGTATATCCACTTAACGTTCGCTTCGGACTCTTTACTGACGATTGTTATCGGGTGTTGAGTGACTTCAGATAGGTGTTGGATATGAAGCTCTGTGAGCTCTTGGTGTAGTTCCTCATCACCGACGCGGTGATCGATCCAAATCTTGATCGGTTGTTTCCATTTGGCGAGCGGTTTGGTGCCTTGGGAATATTCGTGTTGAAGCGCGACGTTATAAAAGGCAGTTTCGACGAAGGTTCTATCTAGCCAAGTGAGTGGTGTGCTTGTTGCGTTAAAGGAAAACAGTACCAACAAGAGGGGAAGCATTGAAGCTGTTCGTAACATACTTTTCCCCTCTGCTGAATGAAGCGTGATTACAGATTAGTGGTTCGGCGCTTTGGAGAAATGGCTCTCAACCAATCTTTGGGTGATTTGGTGAGTTGGATTGGTCAACACTTGATCCGTCTCCCCACTCTCAACCACATTACCTTCGTGCATGACAATGATCTTGTCGGTAATGTGCTTAACAATACCGAGGTGTTGGGATACATAAACAAACGATACGCCCATCTCTTCTTGTAACTCTAAGAACAGGTTGATGATTTGCGAGCGCATTGCCATATCCAAACCATTCAACGCTTCATCAGCGACAATGATGGATGGCTGAAGTATTAAGGCACGAGCCAAACAAACCCTTTGTTTTTGGCCTGCCGCAAGCATCTGAGGGTAGAAGTAAGCATGTTCTGGTAGAAGCCCCACGCGCAGTAGTGTGTCTTTCACACGACGCATACGGGCTTCTGGTGGCATGTTGGTGTTTCGTTTTAATGGACCTTCAAGAATTCGACCGATCTGAATGCGTGGGTTTAGCGAGGTATTCGGATCTTGGAAGATCATTCGAATCAGCTTACAACGAGTCGAGTAGTCTTTGTGCTCTAGCTTTTCGCCATTCACGCGGATCTCGCCTGCGGTTGGTTCAACCATGCCTGCGAGCATTCTTGCTAATGTTGATTTGCCAGAGCCATTCTGACCGATAAAACCTATCGTCTGACCTGCTTCGAGGGAAAAGCTAACTGGCTTCACCGCCTGATGGATCTTTTTACGGAAAAGACCAGAGCGAGTCGTAAAGTCTTTAGACAAATCACTGACTTCTAATAATGCACTCATGATTTCTTTTTCTTCTCCATATTCAGAGGGAAGTGACAGTTAAACTTGTGGTTTTTGATTCGCTTGGTATGTGGGATCTCGACACACTGCCTTTGCGCATACGGGCAACGAGGCCCTAATCGACAACCAATAGGAAGATGCTGCAGCGGCGGAATTGATCCTGGCAAAGATTGCAGTTTCTCTTTGTGGGGAATCCAGTCGTTAAAGTCTGGCATCGCTTTTAGCAGAGCAACGGTATATGGGTGTTTGGGTGCATCCAATAGCTTCTGCGTATCAGCTGATTCTACAGATTGACCACAGTACATAACGGTAATGCGAGTCGCCCATTGAGTAATGGTGGTTAAGTCATGGCCGATCAGAATGATGGTCGTGTTATTGATCTGATTCATTCGGCTCAATAAACGCAAGATCTGAGACTGAGTAATCGGATCCAAATCATTGGTTGGCTCATCTGCAATCAAGACTTTTGGCTTGGCAGCAATTGCCATTGCGATCATGACTTTTTGACACTCACCATCGGTCAGTTCATAAGAGTAGCTGTCCATTAGACGAGAGTGGTCTTTGATGCCCACTTTGTGCAATAACGCGATCGCTTGCTTCTTACGCCACTTAAATCGCTGCCACCAACGACCTTCAAATGCGTGTGAAGGAATCGCTTCAATGAGCTGATTGCCCACTTTTTCCGATGGATCAAGACACGTAGAAGGTTCTTGGAAGATCATCGCGATATCACGAGCAATTACACGCCTGCGCTCTTTAGGAGTCAGTTGCAGTAGGTCGATATTACCTAAGCGCATTCGGTCTGCAGAAACCTTCCAGTTTTCTTTACAAACCCCGACGATCGCTTTTGCAACCAAGCTCTTACCTGAGCCTGATTCACCCACTAAGCCACGAATTTCCCCTTCATTGAGGGTAATACTCATTCGATCTACGGCTTTAACCATCCCTTGAGGAGTCTCAATTTCGATAGTTAGATGTCGAATATCAAGTAACGGCATTATTCGATTCCTGCATTTAGCGCTTGGCGAACACCTTCACCGACGAGGTTAATCACGATAACTGTAAACATAATAGCTAAGCCGGGTAGGGTTACTGTCCATGGCGCAAGGTAAATCAGCTCGACTGAATCACCCAAGATTGATCCCCATTCAGTACTTGGTGCTTGAGCGCCAAGCCCTAAGAAACCCAAGGCTGTGATATCAAGAATTGCGACTGATAGTGCCAGTGTAATTTCAAGTGCCACCACGGTAAGAATGTTAGGAAGGATTGAGTTCCAGAGTAGATAGAAATCGTTCGCGCCATCAAGGCGAGAAGCCAAAATATAGTCTTTTTCTACTTCAGCATGCACGGCAATGTACACTGAGCGTATAAAGCGCGGAATCAATGCCAAACACAAGGCCAGTAAGATATTAAACTCACCAAAGCCCAGGAACGCCACGAAAATAATCGCCAGCAGAAGAGATGGAATCGACATAACGGTATCAAGCAGGTGGTTTAGCGTGCTTGATAGCAATCCACGAGTCATCCCGGCGAGTACGCCAATCAGACAACCAATGACTGCTGCGATAAAGGTAATCACCACCGCAGCGCCGAAAGTAAGCTGAGAGCCAATAATCAGGCGAGAAAGAATGTCTCGACCTAAGTCATCGGTACCTAAAAAGTATTCGACCGTGCCAGCAGGATCCCAAGAGGGTGGTGTTAATAGGTGACCGGTTTGTTCTTGTGCATCATGGGGTGCTAGCCACGGAGAGGTGACGGTAACCAGAATGATAAGCACCAAACACCACAAGCCAAACATAGCCAGGTTATTGCTACGGAAGCTGCGCCAGAAACGTTCGAACTGGGTTGGAATTTGTTCTTCTTGGTAGACGTTATTTGTTAGCATACCATTCCTTCCTTACCAGTGGGTTGATCATCGCGCCCAGTAGATCGGACAAAATGTTTGCGGTCAAAACCAAGGTTGCCACCACAATCACGCCTGCTTGAATAGAAACGTAATCTTGATTCGATAATGCATCCAATAACCAGCGGCCAATGCCCGGCCAGTTAAAGATAGACTCGGTAATAATAGCAAGCGTCAACATACTCGATAGTTGAACACCGACCTTAGGAATAATCGGAGGTATCGCGTTTCTTAGCACGTGCTGCGTGATGATCTCTCTCGTAGAAAGACCTTTAATTCGCGCAGCACGGATGTAGTTTTGCGTCATTACTTCAGCCACTGACGCTCTCATTAATCGGATGACCTGAGTGGTTGGCGCCAGCGCTAAAACAAGACAAGGCAACGCCATATGCTCGATAACACTTTGTAATGCGTGTGCGCGGTAGCGACCTTCGGCAAAAAAGGCGTCGATCATCGCGAAGCCAGTCACGTGTTCAATTTCGTAAAGCAGGTCGTATCGACCACCAACTGGGAACATTTCAAAGTGCAGTGAAAACACCATGATCATCAGCAATGCGACCCAAAAGATAGGTGCAGAGTAACCAGCCATTGAGGTGAAGGAAATGGTGGTATCGACGAACTTGCCTTGCCTCATACCTGCAATCGTGCCAAAAGGGATACCTATAAACAGCGCAAGCACAAAGGCAAAGAAGCACAGTTCTAGCGTTGCAGGGAAAACCACGGCTAACTCATCGATGATAGGGACACCATGCTTGCTTAGACCAAAGTTTAGTGTCGACAATTCAGTGATATAACTAAGCCAACCGGGCCAAAAATCTTGAATTGCCCAAGGTGAGGTTTGGTCTAATCGAAGCAGAGCAAAACCCACTAATGTCAGAATTCCTAACGTAATAATGAATAAGTTTACACGTCTTAATGTATACCAAAACATTACTGCACCTCTCTTCTGACTTGATCAAAAGGTTGAGCATTGAAAGGGCTCTGCTTAAAACCGGTTAGTGAACGATCGTGCACGCGGAATTGCACGCCATGAGCCAGGGGGATAACAGGAACTTCTTCATTGAGAATATTTTGGGCTTGTCGATACAAGTTCACACGGTGCCTTTGTTGATTGATCTCTAATGCTAAGTCGAGGAGGAAATCAAAGTCTGAATTACACCACATAGAGACATTTAACCCTGCACGTTCAGAGCTGCATGAGAGAAGCGGACGTAAGAAGTTATCAGGATCACCCGTATTGCCTATCCAGCCTGTAAGCAACAAATCTGTTGAGGAAATAGAAGACAATTGTGTGCGGTCAAATCGGTCGTCGGTATAGAGTTTCAATTCAATACCTATATCGGCCAAGTTTGCTTGGATCAGCTCTGCCGTTTTTCTTGGGCTTGGATTGTATGCGCGTGGCTCTAGTGGTACCCACATCGAAAGCTCTAATCCGGGCTCGACACCGGCTTCTTTAAGAAGCGCAATCGCATAGTTTCGGTCGTAGCGAACTTGAACACTGTCTTTTTGGTGAGCCCAAGAAGTAGGAGGAAGCAATGTATAGGCCTTAGTACCGGTACCGTAATATACAGAATCAAGAATGTTCTGACGGTTGATGGCTAAATTCAATGCTTTACGTACTCGAGAGTCACGCAGGGCTGGGTGCTCAGTATTTAGCGCGATGAAAGAGACATTGACCGCAGGCGTGGCGGAAATCTGCAATTCTTCATGAGCTTGAATAATAGGAATTTGGCTAGAAATCGGTGAGTTCAACACGTCACATTCACTGCGAAGGAGTTTGGCAAGTGTCCCAGTCCCTCGTTGTGATGTGTCAAACACAACTTGGTCCATTTCTACGTCACCCTTCCAGTAATGCTTGTTCTTTTTTAAGCGAACTAGATCATTGATTTGGTATTCATCTAAGTAGAAAGGTCCGGTGCCGACAGGGTTGGAATCGATTTGATTTTTCTCATCCGCTGCAATGAGCTTGTAGGCATATTCTTTAGAGTGAATGACCGCATAGCTGGTGGCGATATTGTTGAGAAATGAATTGTCTGGGCGACTTAATTGGAATTTCACCGTTAAGTCGTCAATGGCAGTGATATCGACAATCAGGTTTTTGAAGTCGATGCCGGCAAACCATGGATATAGGCCGCCGCCCACATAATGAAATGGGTTTGAACTATCAATGACACGTTCAAAGCTAAACACCACATCTTGTGCATTCATGCTACGAGTTGGGGTGAACCAGTCTGTAGTTTGGAACGCAACATTTGGGCGCAGTTTGAAAGTGTACTCTGTACCTGATTTATCAACAGACCAACTTGTCGCCAAGTTCTGTCTTGGTCGGTAAGTCATTGGATCAAGAGTGAGCAGTGTATCGAAGATTTGAGGGCTCAGCGATTCTGCGGTAATACCACTATCAACCAGTTGTGGGTTGAAGGTACTAGGATTACCTTGGCCGCAATAAATGAAGCCTTTTTCGCGGATTTGCTCGTGATTCACACTCTCACCACATCCAGCTAGAAAGCTCAGCGTACAGATGCTCAGTGATAGTCTTATTAGTGCTTTCATAAAAAGAAATACTTTTCGAAACGAGGCGTTAGAGGAGCCTCAAGATCCGGACAATTTAACATTTTATTTATTCGGCTCCAAATAATAATCAAGTGTGGACAGCTATTTATCGTTAGCTTGTCCGACAATCGCATACTTCCTCACCATTCCACGCAATTGGTTGTAGGTTAACCCAAGTAATTCTGCGGCTTGTTTCTGGCTATACTTGCTCTGTTTTAGGGCTTGATTGAGTAGCTTGATGTCTTGTTGTTCTTGCCATGCTTTGTAATCAAGCGGCAAAGAAAACGAACTCTCTGATGAAGTATGGCTGTTAGACGGCTCATTGCCAGTTTCCTGCGTGGAATATTGCTCTGTTTCCCATGCGGGCTTAAATGGGTTAAACACCAAAGATTCAATAGGATATGGATCTTTACCGTGTTGGTAGATAGCACGCTCAATGACGTTCTTGAGTTCTCGAACATTCCCCGGCCAAGAATAATCCAGCAGCGCCTCAACAGCAGACGGAGCAAAGCCGACAAACAGCTCCAACTCTAATTCACGACACATCTTAATAGCGTAGTATTCTGCTAGCAGCGTGATGTCTTCTTTTCGCTCACGAAGAGGAGGGATAGTAATCACGTCAAACGCCAGTCGATCTAATAAATCGGCTCTGAATTCACCCTTTAATGCCATGTCTGGCAAGTCGGCATTGGTCGCGCACACCAACCTTACATTGGCACTTAAGGCTTTTTGTCCACCGACACGTTCATATTGTCCGTATTCAATAACACGCAACAATTTCTCTTGAACGGCAAGGGGAGTGGTCGCGAGCTCATCCAGAAACAGTGTCCCACCTTCGGCCCTCTCAAAACGACCTTGATGACGACCTTTTGAGCCCGTGAAAGAACCGGATTCATGGCCAAACAGTTCTGAGTCAATCAAACCTTCACTGAGGGTTGAGCAGTTCAATGAGATCAAAGGTTGATCCCAGCGTTTTGAAAGGTAATGCAGCCTTTGTGCGATCAGCTCTTTACCCGTACCTCGCTCGCCAATGATCAGAATAGGTCTTTCGATTGGAGCCAGCTGAGAAACTTTATCTAAAACAGAGAGAAAGCTAGGTGACTCACCAATGAGGTTCTGCTGCATAGCGGGTCCTTATGCGATTTAAGTACTGAAGAAGGTCATGTTAAGGCTGTAGTGGTGAAAAATACCAATACTTGGTTAAATTCATCATAGCATGATTCGAGTTAATCACCATTTTATCGTAAGTGACTGATAAACAATGCCTTAAAAGTTGGCACGCAACTTGGATTATTTATGGTAGGTTTAACAACTAACGTAAATTTTTGAGCAAGTGGATTGAGAGTCGAATAACGATTTAAAACACATTTGCCATCATTGTAATTAAGGAGTTCCTCATGGGCATTTTTTCTCGCTTTGCAGACATTGTAAATTCAAACATCAGTGCACTATTAGATAAGGCTGAAGATCCTGAAAAGATGATTCGCCTAATTATTCAAGAAATGGAAGATACGCTGGTTGAGGTTCGCACTAACTCCGCAAAAGCGATCGCAGATAAGAAAGAGTTAGCACGTAAAGTTGAAGCTATCGAAACTCAGATTCTAGATTGGCAAAATAAAGCGACTCTAGCACTGACTAAACAACGAGAAGATTTAGCTAGAGCGGCTCTAATCGAAAAGCAAAAACTGGAAGACATCATCAAGAGCCTGCACACCGAGCAAACTTTGGTTCATGAAACCATCGAAAAGCTAACCAGTGAGATCGGCAAGCTTGAAACTAAAATTGCAGAAACTCGCGCAAAGCAACAAGCATTAATGATTCGTAATAATGCGGCGAGCAATCGTCGTGATGTTCAAAAACATCTGCATTCAAGCAAAACCAACGAAGCAATGGCGAAGTTTGAGCAATTCTCGCGTAAAGTGGATGAATTAGAAGCTGAAGCGGACGTTTACGCTAAAACGGGTAACGCAAAATCTTTAGACCAAGAGTTTGCCGAACTACAAGCTCAAGATGAAATCGAAAAAGAGCTAGCGAAACTGAAGCAACAAGTTGAAAACCGCGATAAATAATTTAGGAGTTGTCTATGTCAACATTTCTAATTGCAGGTCCACTGATTGTCTTCTTAATCTTCGTGGCACCGCTATGGTTATTCTTACATTACCGCAGCAAGAAGAAATCCAGCAATGGTCTTTCAGAAACCGACCTTCAACGTCTGCATAAGCTTTCTGCGCAAGCCGAATCCATGCAAGACCGAGTGAAAACGCTAGAAAAAATACTGGATGCGGAGTCGCCTAACTGGAGACGAAACTATGAGTAGAGAACTGTATCGCGACACGATTAACGGCAAATTGTCTGGTGTGTGTGCAGGGTTAGCGAACTACTTTGGCCTTGAAGTGTGGTTGGTTCGCATCTTAGTTATCTCTACGGCACTGCTTGGTGGTAGCTTTCTGGTGTTATTAGCGTATTTAGCTTTGACATTTATGCTTGAAAAACAACCACCTCACTATGTTGATGAGATGAAAGCCAAGCAAGAGCACACACTCAAGCAAAAACCTTGGGAAAAAGGGCAAACGGCAGAGTCGTTACTGGGCACTTTAGAGGGTGATTTCCAGAAGTTAGAGACCAGTGTCCGCAACATGGAAGCTTATGTGACCTCCGACACTTTCAAAGTCGACCGCGCTTTTAAGAACATGTAACGATAAGTCTAAAAAAGATTAGATAACGGTTTAGGAAAATTTATCCCAAGCCGTTATTTTTTTTAATAATTTTGTCTAAATAAATCTTACGATAACTGGTAAGTTACATGTGATTAATCTATGTTATAAAAATATTTATAGATATGGATGATCACCAATGTATCGAGCCTCCGTTGTCCTTCTGACAGCTTTAGCTGGGTTGTCTGGGTGTGGTAAGGAGCTTCCTCCCGTACCTGAACCTGATTCTAGACCCGCCAAACTCTTCACTGTCTCTGTCGGTAGTAATGCCTTTGAACGTAGCTTTCCAGCCACCACTGAAGCCGGTGACAAAGCGGTACTTGCATTCCGTGTTCCTGGATTGCTTCAGACTATCGATGTCACCTCTGGTCAAAAGGTCAGCAAAGGTGAAGGGCTTGCAACGCTCAACCCTGACGAATATCAGCTGTTAGAGAAGCAAGCAAGAGCCAATTTTAAGCTTGCTGATGTTCAATACCAACGTTCGATTAAGCTACGTAAAGACCGAGTGGTATCAGAGCAAGATTTCGATCAAGCGAAAGCCAATCACAATTCTGCTAAAGCGATGCTTAATCAAGCCAAAGCAAACCTTCGCTATACCACTCTAGTTGCGCCTTACGATGGAACAATTTCCATTATTCCGGCTGAAAACCATGAATACATTGCTGCTAAAGAAGGCGTGATGAATATTCAAACCAATCAAATTCTTAAAGTCGTCTTCTTATTACCCGACCAACTTATTACGCGCTTTTCTTCAGGGTTTGAGACGGATGCAACCATGGTTTTTGATGCATTTCCTGAAAACTCTTATGCTCTAACCTTCCAAGAAGTGGATACCGAAGCAGACCCGAAAACAGGTTCGTACAAAGTCACTATGGTAATGGAAAGACCAACCGATGTGGGTATTTTGCCGGGCATGTCTGGCACGGTAAATTTGGTTTCAGCGTTAGCAGCCGCCACCAAAATTCCAACGTCAGCAATGGTAGTCGACGGGGATGATGTATCTGTTTGGCGTGTTAACAGCGATGGCATTGTTGAGAGTGTCTCAATCGTCATCGATGAAAAACGCCATATTGTCTCTGGACTGGACGATGGCGATCGCATTGTGACTTCTGGCGTCAATGGTCTTGAATCGGGCATTAAAGTTCGAGAGTGGATAAAGGAAAGGGGGCTATAACATGAAAATACTTCAAGTGGCCGCTGGCCTGTCGTGTTTGGTCTTACTTACGGCTTGTAAAGATAAGCAAGCTGCAGAGGTGAATAATTCGCCCTTGGTTAAAGCTATCGAGATTTCAGTCATCGATTTTAGTGACAAACTCTATTTCCCAGCAGTAGCAAACGCTGCTGAGAAAGCTCACCTCAGTTTTCGTGTGGCTGGTGAAATTAATAAGCTTGATGTCAAAGAGGGTGAACGTGTTTCTAAAGGGGACATCATTGCAGAGCTTGACCCAACCGATTATCAATTGGATGTCGACAACGCTCAGGCGCGTTACACGGTAATCAACAGTCAATACAGACGTTCAAGCCCGCTAGTGAAGAAAGGCTTATTGGCTAAGTCGCAGTTTGATGAAATCGCAGCTCAACGTCAGATTGCTTATGCCGAATTAGAGTTAGCAAAACTTCGCTTGTCGTTCACTAAGCTTCGTGCTCCTGTTGATGGGATTATTTCACGTGTCAGTGTCGATCAATATGAAAATATTCAGGTAGGTCAACAGGTCGTTAATATTCACAGTGTTGAAGATGTTGAGGTTGTGATTCAACTCCCTGATCAAATCTATGTGAATCAACCGAACGAACAATTGCTCGCGAACGTTGAAGCTGTGGTTAGAGTACCCAGTGGAAATGAATACACAGCAGGTATTAAGGAGTTCACTACTGAGCCTGACCCAAGCACAGGTACATTCACCGTTACGCTTGCTCTACCTATGCCAGAAGATGATTTGATTCTTGATGGTATGGCAGTTGAAGTGACGTCAAACGGTAGAGATATCGGATTGGACTTAAAAGCCGGTGTACTTATTCCTATTGAAGCAGTTTTTAACGCTGATGGGGATGAATTAACTCGTCAAAACTCATATGTATGGGTGCTTAACGACGACAAGACTGTATCGAAACAGCAAGTCGTGTTAGGAAAAGCAAATCAGAAAACATTGCAGGTTACGAAAGGATTAGAAATGGGGCAGCATGTGGTTGTTGCAGGCGTATCGCGATTGCGAGATGGGATGACAGTGGAAGTACTATCTCAGGAGACAAACAATGAGTGAAGAGAATAACAAGCCCCAAAATGACGCTCAACAAGGTGATGAACAGATCACAGGTGTTGCTGCTTACTTTATACGTAACAAAGTCATCAGCTGGATGCTGTCTCTGATCTTTCTTATTGGTGGTGTTTCTGCCTTCTTCGGTTTGGGTCGTTTAGAGGACCCTGCCTTTACCATCAAAGATGCAATGGTAGTGACTTCGTACCCAGGGGCTACGCCTCAGCAGGTGGAAGAAGAAGTGACTTACCCACTAGAGAAAGCGATTCAACAGCTTACCTATGTCGATGAAGTGAACTCTATTTCTAGCCGTGGCTTGTCTCAGGTAACGGTAACGATGAAGAATAACTACGGCCCCGATGATCTTCCGCAAATATGGGATGAACTTCGTCGAAAAGTGAATGATTTGAAGGTCGAACTGCCACCGGGCGTGAATGACCCTCAAGTTATCGATGATTTCGGTGACGTTTACGGTATTTTGCTGGCGGTAACGGGTGATGGCTACAGCTATAAAGAGCTGCTGGATTATATCGATTACCTAAGGCGAGAGCTGGAGTTGGTTGATGGGGTCAGTAAGGTCTCTGTTTCTGGTCAACAACAAGAGCAAGTTTTCATTGAAATATCAATGAAGCGAATAAGCTCCTTAGGTCTGTCTCCAAGCACGGTATTTAATCTTTTATCGACTCAAAACATTGTATCAAGTGCGGGTGCGGTAAGAATTGGTGACGAATACATTCGAATCCATCCAACGGGTGAGTTCCAGAATGTAGAACAGCTTGGCGATTTGATTCTGACTGAAGGCGGTGCTCAAGGTCTTATCTATTTGAAAGACGTAGCTGACGTCACTCGTGGCTATGTTGAAGTACCGAGCAACATCATCGGTTACAACGGTAAACTCGCACTTAACCTTGGGGTGTCCTTTGCTCAAGGTGTGAACGTGGTCGCAGTGGGTGAAGCGTTTGACCGCAGACTTGCTGAATTGAAATACCAACAGCCGGTCGGGATCGATATTTCAGAGGTTTACAACCAACCGAAGGAAGTAGATAAGTCAGTAAGCGGCTTCGTGGTGAGCTTAGGGCAGGCGGTTGCGATCGTAATTGTAGTTCTACTGTTCTTCATGGGTCTACGCTCAGGTCTGTTGATCGGTTTGATACTGCTGTTGACCGTGTTCGGTACCTTTATTTTCATGCAGTACTTCAAGATTGACCTCCAGCGTATTTCATTAGGTGCATTGGTTATCGCCTTGGGGATGCTTGTGGATAACGCCATTGTGGTGGTGGAAGGGATATTGATCGGCACGCAGAAAGGGCGAACCCGGATGCAGGCCGCCACCGATATCGTAACCCAAACCAAATGGCCTTTGCTTGGTGCTACCGTCATTGCAGTAACCGCATTTGCTCCAATTGGTTTATCTGAAGACTCAACTGGCGAATACTGTGGAACCTTGTTCACAGTTCTACTTATCTCCTTGATGCTGAGTTGGTTTACTGCCATCTCGCTCACGCCGTTCTTTGCTGACATGTTCTTTAAAGGTCAGAAGGTCGACCCAGATAGCGAAGGTAAAGACCCATACAACGGGATGGTTTTTGTTATCTACAAAAACTTCCTTGAGTTCTGCATGAAGCGTGCTTGGCTCACCATGTTTGTCCTGATTATTGGTTTAGGCGCGAGTGTGTACGGTTTTGGCTTTGTGAAACAAGCTTTCTTCCCCTCTTCAACGACACCTATGTTCCAAGTTGATGTGTGGATGCCGGAAGGGACGGATATTCGAGCGACGAATACCAAGCTTAAAGTGCTTGAAAGTTGGTTAGCTGAGCAGGACGAAGTTGAACACATTACGACAACGGCGGGTAAAGGTCTGCAACGTTTTATGTTGACCTATGCGCCAGAGAAAAGTTATAGCGCTTACGGCGAGATAACGGTTCGTGTGAAGAGTTACGAAGTGCTTGAAGGGTTGATGAAGCGTTTCCGTGAACATGTAAACGGCCAATTCCCAGAGATCGACTACAAGCTAAAACAGATTGAGTTAGGTCCTGGTGGCGGTGCGAAGATTGAAGCTCGTATTGTGGGTTCTGATCCAACGGTGTTACGTTCAATCGCAGCACAAGTGATGGATGTAATGCGTGCCGATAGCGGTGCATTTAACGTTCGTCACGACTGGCGTGAAAGAACTAAGGTTTTAGAACCTCAGTTCAACGAAAGCCAAGCGCGTCGTTACGGTATCACCAAGTCTGATGTCGATGACTTCCTAGCGATGTCTTTCTCTGGTAAATCAATTGGTGTATACCGTGATGGTACAACGCTGATGCCGATTGTGGCTCGTTTGCCTGAAGATGAGCGTGTTGATATTCGTAACATCGAAGGCATGAAGATCTGGAGCCCTGCGTTAAGTGAATACATCCCACTGCAACAAGTGACTTTAGGTTACGAGTTGGAGTGGGAAGATCCACTGATCATTCGTAAGAACCGTAAGCGCATGCTGACAGTAATGGCGGATCCAGATCTACTGGGTGAAGAGACAGCATCAACTTTACAGAAACGCTTACAACCACAGATTGAAGCGATTGAGATGCCGCCGGGTTACTCACTGGAGTGGGGTGGTGAATATGAGTCATCAGCGGATGCGCAGGCGTCACTGTTCACGACCATGCCTCTGGGTTACTTGTTTATGTTCTTAATCACTGTGTTCTTGTTTAACTCGGTTAAAGAGCCTCTGATTGTTTGGTTAACGGTTCCATTGGCGTTGATTGGGGTGACGACAGGCTTGTTAGCCTTGAATACACCATTTGGTTTTATGGCGCTGTTGGGTTTCTTGAGTCTATCTGGGATGCTTCTGAAGAACGGAATCGTGCTGCTTGATCAAATTGAGATTGAGATGAAATCAGGCAAAGACCCGTATGTAGCGGTTGTTGATGCGGCACTGAGTCGTGTTCGTCCGGTATGTATGGCAGCGATCACAACCATTCTTGGTATGATCCCTCTATTGCCGGATATCTTCTTCAAACCAATGGCGGTGACCATTATGTTTGGTTTGGGCTTTGCGACTGTACTGACGCTAATCGTGGTACCCGTGCTGTATCGTCTGTTCCATAAAATTGAAGTGGCTTAACGCTAATTAACCTTTGAAATAATGCCCCTGAATGGGGCATTATTTTTATGTACGATTACTAAAAGAGACTATCGAAATGGAAGCGAATACAGTGGATAGAACCTGTGCATGGGCACTTAAACACGAGCTTGAAAGGGAGTACCACGATGTAGAGTGGGGCGTACCTGTTTATGATGACCAAGCTCTATTTGAGTTCATTACCTTAGAAGGTGCTCAAGCGGGTCTGAGTTGGATTACGATCCTTAAAAAGCGTGAAGGGTATCGTGCTGCATTTGATAATTACGATCTAAATAAGTTAGCTGAGTTGAATGAAGACAACGTGCCGCACATCATTGAAAACTTCGATGTGGTTAAGCACAAGGGCAAGATTGCTTCGGTATACAATAATGCGAGAGCAACGCTTGAATTACAGCAAGAGTTCGGCTCTCTTTCAAATGCTTTATGGCAGTTTGTCGATAACAAGGTGATTGTGAATCAATGGACTGAGATGTCTCAAGTTCCCGCTTCTACCGAGCAATCTAAAGCGATGAGTAAGTTTTTGAAGAAGAGAGGCTTTAAGTTTGTAGGGGAAACAATCTGTTACGCGTTCATGCAAGCGACAGGCATGGTTAATGACCATGTTGTGGGTTGTCCGCACAAATAAAAGTGTTATTTATTGTCGAAAAATAATTGCGTTAATATAGGAAAATTTACTGGTCATTTATAAACTATTCAATATCATATGCGACCAAATTCAAACCTAGAAGACGATAGTGAAACAACAAAGCTACCAAATCTGTGATGCTCGTTATGATCCTTTGCTTAGGCAGTTTGTGCGTGAAGATGGCCACGTAGAAACTATCGCGCCGATAGAAGGTAAGGTGTTTCTGTTCTTACTTGAAAATGAAGGTGAGTGCATTGAACGAGGCCTGATATTTGATAGGTGCTGGGGCAATGTGATTGTCTCAGAGCAAGCGCTCACTAACGTGATATCTAAGATTAGAAAAACGCTGTCACGAGTGACTTGTGGCTGTGCGACCATTCGCACGGTCAGTAAAACGGGTTATTCACTTGAAATCGACGAGTCGATAAAGCCAAGCAAAACTGAAATTTTGCCTTCTCAAGTGACTGCGAAGGCATCTAAATCAAACTCTTCGCCTATCGCTAAAGAAGTGTTGGCTGCAACTGAAATATCTACAGATGTTAACACGGCAACGGTAACTGATACTGGTTTCAAGACGCCTTCCAACCAAGAACCGAACTCAACTGAATTAGAACCTTCAAATTCAAAAAGTAATTCTCATGTCGTTCAAGCGGGCTATTTAGTCGCATTGATTTGTGTCGTCGTAACGGCGTTCAACCTTTTCCAAACCTATTATACGCCACAGCCTTATTTTGTGGATAAGACGGAATATCGCGACAGCTACACAGATAATACCAATCACTACTTTTTCCATATTGCGCACAATGATTCCTATTCGTTGCCTGCGATTACTCAAAAGCTAACGGATGTGATACCTAGCCAGTGTAATGTTGATGTGTTTGTCCGTATCTATCCATCAGTCGATCAACCGGAAAGTGATGCGTTATATATGCTGGTTCAGAGAGAAAATGGGGAAGCTTTGAATTACGGTGCTTCAATTTTCAATGTAGAGTCATCTTTTGATTCATTTGCTCAGTACATGGAAAAGAGGAGTTACTTTTGCGACTAATTGGCTTACTCGTTCTTGTTGCAATCGCTGCTGCGAGCTTTTTGTTGGAACAAAACGTACTAGCAGGTACTCGATGGCACTGTAAAACGGTCAAAACTGATTTTTTATCTCAGGCATTCCAACCATACCAATCACTTTATGAGCGTATAAGTATTACTTTTCAGTCTGACCATACTTTCAGTATGAGAGAGTTTGTGACGATTACCGAACAAGATGGGAAGGAGAGTACAATGGAAAATTTGTATTCCGGGTACTATGGCCTTGATGGTAATCGTTTGTCGATGAGCATTATTGATGTGAGAACGGCGACCCCTTTTCATGATCCTATTATTAATCAGGATTACAGTGAGTATAAAGGGGTGACAATAGACTACGCCATTGTGGTAAAGGAACAGTCGTTGTATATGTTCAATGAACACCGTTCTGAAATTTTCAATTGGGCCTGTTTTAACGTTCAATAGCTTTTTAAAGCTATGTGTCTAATACGCTAATCTGAAAAAGGCAGGAATATCCTGCCTTTTTGGTCTGAGTCTGTTAACGCTTTAAATTAAACGAGTGCGTTGTAACGCTCTAACCCTGCTTCTAGGTCTGCAATCAGGTCATCAACATCTTCTAAGCCGATATGAACGCGAATTAAGGTACCTTCGAAGTTAGGGTTCGCTACTGTTCTTAGGCTATCAAAACTGTTCGGTTCGTTTGCTAGAATCAAACTCTCAAAGCCGCCCCATGAGTAACCCATACTAAAGTGCGTCATACCATCAAGTAGCGCTGTGGTCGCCTTTGTGTTGGAGTTCTTCAGTACGAAAGAGAACAAGCCATTACCACCGGTGAAATCTCGTTTGAAGAACTCATGGCCAGGACAAGACTCAAGCGCAGGGTGACGAACGTGGTCAACCTCAGGGCGAGTCTCTAACCATTTTGCGACTTTCAAGCTGCTTTCTGCGTGTTGGCGTAGGCGAACATCAAGAGTACGAATACCGCGTAGTCCTAGGTAAGCGTCATCTGGCGATACACACTGGCCCATCAGGTAGCTCTGTTCTCTCAGTTGGTCCCAACATTTTTCATTGGCGACCGCAGTCCCTAACATCACATCAGAGTGGCCCACGATGTACTTAGTCGCTGCTTGGATCGAGATATCAACACCGAAATCAAATGGTGAGAAGTTAACGCCGGCTGCCCAAGTGTTGTCTAACATAACGATGATGTCATGTTCATGGGCAATTCGCGCGAGCGTTGGAATGTCTTGAACTTCCATGGTGACTGAACCCGGAGATTCGGTAAACAGAACCTTAGTGTTTGGCTTAATAAGGTCTTGGATGCCTTCACCAATCGTTGGCTCGTAGTAAGTTGTCTCGACTCCCATCTTTTTCATGATGGTGTCACAGAAATCACGTGTCGGTTCGTAGCAGGTATCGACCATCAGAATATGGTCACCTGTTTCTACGAAAGAGAGGATAGCATTAGAAATGGCAGCTGTACCACAAGGGTAGAGTGCACAGCCTGCGCCGCCTTCAACTTCAACCATGGCATCTTGGAAGGCGAAATGAGTATTGGTTCCACGGCGTCCGTAAAAAAGTGTTTTGTTAGCGCGGTTAATCGTAGCTTTACGCTTCTCTTCTACTGAGTTGAATACGACAGTTGAAGCGCGCTGTACTGGTGGGTTAACGACACCATTGGTCCACTTCTTATCACGACCTGCAGTGATCAGCTTAGTGGTTTTGTTCTCGGACATGCTGTGAATTCCTTATCAATCGGTTATGTCCTATTTAAAACATGCCAATAGCCTTCAAAGCAAGAGGGGAGCGGGAGTTTTTACGCTTTTCTTTCGCTTTTTAACCTTTCACTTAATTAATGGTGAAAGGTTAAAAACTTACGGGAGGAAGTGATGAGCCGCAATCGACTCATCATAGGTATTACAGCAGAGGGTTGAACAAATAGAACAATCTTTCAAAGAAGCGATTTCGCAACTTTCTCTGTTCCCACTGGTCCAGTACAACTGGGTGAGATAATTCAATGTACGATTGCTGTAGCTCAGAGAGCTGTTGAGTGAAGTGTACATCGTCAACGGCGAGCGTCACTTCGAAGTTTAACCAAAGGCTGCGCATGTCGATATTGACCGTTCCGATTAAACAAAACTCTTCATCAATCACTACCGATTTGGTGTGAAGAAGCCCACCGTAAAACTCGTAAATCTTCACGCCTGCTTCAAGTAGTTCGGTATAAAACGCGCGCGAAGCCCACTTAACCATCAGTGAATCGTTGTTATGTGGAATGATCAGTTCTACGTTTACACCACGTTGCGCCGTCATTTTCAGTGTCTCTAATAAATCGGCACTCGGTACAAAGTAGGGGGTTGTGATGCGAACAGAATGGTTTGCCTGATTAATCGCAATGGTCAGAACTTGTAGGATCAAATATTCCGGCATGCCAGGACCTGATGGCACTACTTGAACAGGGTGATGCGTTATTACCTCTTCGACCGGACACTCTGGTAAATCAGGAAGGATTCGTTCACCTGTTTCGACTTCCCAATCCCAACCATGAATGGCTGACAGCACATTTACGGTTGGGCCAGTTACGCGAACCATTACGTCAATCCACTGGCCAACACCTGAACTCTGTTTGAAGTGAGCAGGGTCAACCATGTTCATTGAACCGGTATAGGCAATGGTTTCATCAATCACGATGATCTTACGGTGCTGCCTCAGATCTAAACGGCGTAAGAAAATACGCCAAGGGCTTACTTCCAGTGCTTGTACAACTTGCACACCGGCGTTTTTCATCATTGAGCGCCAGTGACTTTTGAAAAAGCGCGGGCTACCTGCAGAATCAAGTAAAACCTTAACATCTACGCCACGTTTGGCAGCTCGAATGAGAGCGGAAGCAACCGAATCAGTTAAGCCTCCTGGGTGCCAAATATAGAAAACCATCTTGATACTAGTTTGGGCATTTTCTATATCTTCGATAATTGCGTGTAAGATCTCATTGGGAGAAGCTTGCAGTGAAAGCGTGTTTCCGCTGAGTGCAGGAATGCCCATCCGATTGTTACAAAGTTCATCAATCTTGTGGATAGGGGAGCCGACCTTTCCTGGAAGGTGGAGCTGACAATCATCTAGTTTTCGGAACCAATCGCCAAACGGAGTAAACATGCGATGTGCGCGCTCAGCCCGCTTTCTGCCTAGGTTTAGCTCTCCGAAAAGGAAGTAACAAGCCACACCAACTATTGGGATAATGTAGATAACCATGAGCCACGCGAGAGAAACGCTGACAGAGCGGCGTTTTAGTACGACACGAAAAGTCACACCGGCTACAAGTACCCAGTACAAAGCGACAGAGGCTAAAGTTAAAAAATGGTAGAGCTTTTCCACATTGAATACTCGAAAAAAGAGACACTTAGATAGTAATGCTATTTTACGGATATGGGAATTTAAGGAATCAACTATTTACAAATTAGAGCTAAAGCTGTAAACAGGTTATAGTTGTTAAGTTTTGGTTAACTTAAGACGAAAACGATTGTTTTGTATGAAAAGGCGGCATTTAACCATAAAAATTTACATTGGTAACGAAATTTATACGGTTCGGGCTTCCAATTTTATTCTTAAACTGGTTTACTTGCTATATAACGAGCGTCAATCAAATCTTTTAGGTGTGTAAATTTTCATGTACACCTTATCTTTTAAAGACGCCACCCAAAGCAAAACACAACATCACATAACACAAAAGTTTGGAGTAAACGTGGCTACTAGTAATACAACCACAACACCCCGCGATACCTGGGGTTCGAAGTTAGGATTCGTAATGGCTGCAGCAGGTTCTGCTGTTGGCTTAGGTAACATTTGGAAATTCCCATACACAGCAGGCGAAAGTGGCGGCGGTGCATTCGTTGCAATTTACCTGTTTTTTGTAATCTTTATCGGTTTCAGTGTCATGCTGACTGAGTTTGCGATTGGCCGTCATACGCAGAGATCAGCAGTAGGTGCATTTAAATCAACTGACCGTCGCTGGACGTTCGCTGGTGTAATCGGCGTAGTAAGTGGCCTGCTAATCATGGGTTTCTACCCTGTAGTAGGTGGCTGGTCTATCGCATACATCGGTAAAATTGCTGGTGGTCTACTAGACGCACCTGAAGCAATTGGTGACAGCTTTGGTGGCTTTATCTCAAACCCAGTTCAACCACTTATGTGGATGGGCTTATACCTACTACTTAACGTTGTAATCGTTATGAAGGGTATTTCTGGAGGTATTGAGAAAGCGGGTAAGATTTTGATGCCACTTCTTTTCATCATCCTGATTGTAGTATCCATCAAAGGCATCATGCTTCCGGGCGCGATGGCTGGTCTAGAGTTCTTATTCAGCCCTGACTTCTCTAAAGTAGACAGCGGTGTAATCCTAGCTGCATTAGGTCAAGCATTCTTCTCACTATCTCTTGGTATGGGTTGTATGTTGACATACGGTTCTTACCTGAAGAAGAAAGAGAACCTAGTTCAAACTACAGCTATGGTTACAGCAATGGATACAGGCGTTGCTATCCTAGCTGGTGTTGCAATGTTCCCTGCAATGTTCGCATTCGGTATGGAGCCAGCAGCTGGTCCTGGTCTAGTGTTCGTTGTTGTTCCTCAGCTATTCGCTGAAATGGGCGGCGTAGTTGGTCTTCTGTTTGCTCTTATGTTCTTCGTGGGTCTAAGTGTTGCGGCACTAACATCTTCAGTATCTCTACTTGAAGTTGTGGTTTCTTACCTAATCGATGAGAAAGGCATGAAGCGTGTGACTGCGGTACTGTCTGCAAGTGTAGTAATGGCGATTCTATGTATCTTCGCTTCTCTATCACTTGGTGGCTTCGGTCCTACACTGTTCGGTACTGGCGCATTCGATATCTTCGACCTACTAACTGATAAGATCTTCCTAGCAGTTGGCGGTATGTTGGTATGTATCTTCGCTGGTTGGAGACTAAACCGCGCTGACCTAGAGAAAGAGATCACTAACGACGGTGAAGTATCTTTCCCACTATTCGGTTTATGGTACACACTAGTTAAGTACATCATCCCAGTAGCTATCGCTATCGTTGCGTTTATGGGTATCTCTTCTGGCTTTGACAGCGGTAAAGGTGCAATCATGCTACTAGGTATTGGTATCATTGCTGGCTCTGCGGTAATCTCTAAGAAGCTATAGTTCTTAGAAACCATAATTCTTAGAAGCTACAATCGCGAGCTAAAGTAAATTAAGAAACGGGGGTCATTGGCTTCCGTTTTTTTATTTCTGAAATTTGATTTTCGACGAAAAATAAAATCTTGCATAGGGCGAGTTGCTTTGTGCGAATTACTTAAATCTAATCGAGCAAATACTAGGCACTAACTGGTACAGGTTGAAAAGAAGCCCAATGATTCAATGTTTATTGAATGAGTTGGGCTTTTTCGTAGCTGGAATCTGGATTCAGACACGGTATACTCCACGTTCTACAATGGAGCTAGCCTTTACATGTTCGATATTCTTCTGAACCACTCTGATTTTTTACTTATCAATAAGCATCCTGGAGTCAGCGTCCACAAAGACGATGGCGATACTATGTTACTTCAAGAAGTTGCTAAGGCAATCAATGAGCCTAAGCTGTATCTCGTTCATCGGTTAGATAAAATGACCTCGGGCATTCTGCTGCTAGCAAAAAGTGCGTCGGCGGCGAGCGAGCTTTCACAGCTATTTGCAAAGCGTGAAGTAGAGAAATACTACCTTGCGCTCGGTTCTAAGAAGCCAAAGAAAAAGCAGGGGCTGATTTCTGGTGATATGGAGCGTTCAAGACGCTCTAGCTGGAAACTTCTGGCAACTAAAGAAAACCCGGCGATTACCCAATTTCTATCTGCAACAGCGGAACCCGGTGAACGTCTGCTGTTATGCAAACCCTATACAGGGCGAACTCACCAGATCCGTGTCGCGATGAAATCGATCGGCTCAGCCATTGTTGGTGACCCTATTTATAATCCATCGAGTGAGGCTGACAGAGGTTATCTGCACGCCTTCGCGATTCGATTTACTTATCAATCAGAAGCCTACGAATATGTCTGTGACCCAAGGAGCCTAGACTCTTTAGGCGAGAAGTGGCACCAAGAAACCGTATCTAGCGGTTTGGACGGTTGGCTTGAACCTTGGTCATTAAGTTGGCCAAAGCTAAACACTAAGTGAGTGAAATAATGGAAGCATCAGCTTTACCTCTGTTTTTTAGTCATATTGAACAGCAATTAAATGAAGTGCCAAACGAACTTCGCCGTATTTTCCACGGCCGCGGTAAGTTTTGGCCTGGTCTAGAGCAACTGACATGTGACTGGGTTGATGGACAGTTACTGGTTAACGTGTTTAAAGAGGTAGACGACGAATTCTTGTCATCTCTCAAAGCTGGATTGGTTGAACTCACCGACAAAGATATCTGGCAATCAAAGCAGGGCACAAGCATTGTTCTGCAACACCGCTATGCTGACGGTGCACCTTCGGAAGTACTGTGGGGTGAGCTTAACGACTCTCCAGTGGTTGTTGAGCATGGCCTTAAGTATCAGTTAGACATTGGTCGTAATCAGAACTTTGGTCTGTTCCTAGATATGCGTAATGGTCGTCAGTGGGTACAAGATAATGCTAAGGATAAGAACGTTCTTAACCTGTTTGCATACACTTGTGGCTTCTCAATAGCGGCTATCGCTGGTGGTGCCCGTCAATGCATGAACGTGGATATGTCACGTGGCTCACTGAACAAAGGCCGTGATAACCACCGTTTGAACGAACATGACATGCGCTCGGTGAATTTCCTTGGTTACGATATCTTTAAGTCGTGGGGCAAAATCAAGAAAGGCGGTCCTTATGAGTTGGTGATTATCGACCCACCTTCGTTCCAAAAAGGCAGTTTCGCCCTAACTAAAGACTACAAAAAGATCTTACGTCGTTTGCCAGAGCTTCTAACGGAAGGCGGTGAAGTGATTGCGTGTGTGAACTCACCTGCAGTGTCACCTAACTTCCTTATCGAGACGATGGCAGAAGAAGCGCCAAACGTTGAGTTTATTGAACGCTTAGATAACCCACCTGAGTTTGTGGATGTCGATCTTGATTCAAGTCTAAAGGTATTGAGATTTCAAATTAAAGCCTCTGCCGATGCTTAATTGAATTTCAGAATCAGCTAAAAAAACGCCGCCCATCTGAGCGGCGTTTTTGTTTATAAACTAATACTAGCTGGTTTGATTCTTGAGGGTCTGGAATCCAAAATAGATACGCATAAATGTGGTTAGCCAACACGCGGCACCAAAGGTGTAGGCGATAACCGCAAAGTGTTGAGGCCAAATACAGAAAGCAATGAAACAAGCGATGGTTTCTGTGCCTTCGGTTAGTCCAGACATGTAATACAGAGACTTATGTTTATAGACTGGGTTTTCAATGCCTCGCTTACCAGCCATAACCGCAAACGCTAAAAAGCTGCTGCCTGTGCCGATAAAAGAGAAAATCAAAAATGCACCGGCAATAGCGTTGTGTTCTGGGTTGGCGATAACAAAGCCAAAGGGGATTAATGAGTAGAATAGGAAATCTAGGCTGATATCGAGGAAACCGCCCGCATCACTAATGCCTTGGATTCGAGCCAAGGCTCCATCAAGCCCGTCGCAAACCCTGTTAAATACAATAAACCCTAACGCCCATTCGTATTGTTGAAATGCCAATGCTGGAAACGCTAAACATCCAACCAGAAACCCAAACAGGGTGGTTTGGTTGGCTGTGATGCCGAATCTATTAAGTAGTTTGGCTGATTGATTTAATGGCCACTTAATGACCTTAATAGAGTACTTATCCAACATGGTTACTTCTCCATGGCCAAGACAAAACTTTTGCCCCTTGAGGCACATCGGCTTGGTCGTGCGTCACCATTAATGTCGGAATATCCGCTTTAGTGAGTTGCTCAAATACCCAGTCGCGAAACTGAGCTCTGAGTTCTTGATCGAGCTTACTAAAAGGCTCATCAAGCAACGCCAATTTCGGTTTCGCCAATAGCATACGAGTTAAGCTAATTCTCGCTCGCTGGCCGCCAGATATTTGGTCGGGAAATGACTCCGCCAAGCGGGTCAGTTCAATGTCTTTTAACGCTTCCATTGCTTGTTGTTGGCGATCTGATCCCTTAACCGAGTTTGGTAACGAAAAGGCCAAGTTCTCCCATACTTTTAGGTGTGGAAACAACAAGTCATCTTGAAACAGAATGCCGACTTCACGCTGATGTGATGGGAGCTCGTCTAGCTGAATATCGTTCAAAATAACGGTGCCAGAGTATGAGAACTCGTCATTCAGGTGACCCGCGATGGCATCTAACAAAGTCGATTTTCCGCAGCCGCTTGGCCCCATCAACGCCAATATTTGGCCTGATTCTAATGTTACGTTTAGCGCTGAAAACAGCGATTCGCCATCGGTTTTACGGATGGTGAGGTCGTTGAGGTACAGACTCATTATTTAGGAAACCTTTAAAAGTAAGACGGCGATATCTAAGTTGAAGTCGGCTGACTAATATCGCTAAAGAGAAAAAGAACAGAGGCAATAGGGCCTGCCAAATGGCATAGATTGCTGTCACCCTGCGGTCGAAACCACTGGTTAGGGCAACGGCTTCGGTTGTGATCGTGTTAATGCGACCCGCACCGAGCATCAATGTTGGCAAATACTGAGCCAAACTCACGCTGATTCCGACCGCCCAAGCAAAGGCGATAGCAGGAAGCAAAATTGGCAGTTTGATTGAATACCAACTCTGAAATGGCGATTTACCCAAGCTCAGTGAAGCTTTTATCAGCCCATCATTGAAGCTTTTCCATGGGCCGTCCAAAGACAAGTACACAAATGGAAAGGCGAAGAATACGTGTGCCCAAATCACCCAAAACTCATAGGCGTTGCTGCCTATGTATAGGGTGGTCACTTGCATGCCAAACAATACTGAGAGTTGAGGTATCAACATGGGAATCGCGATAATAAAGCCCGGAACTTGCCACTTGTATTTGATTCGGTATTCGTGAGCAACCAGCGCAAGCAACAAAGCGACTGAAGCCGCAATCAGACCAATCCATAAGCTTTGACTAACGGTGCTCATGATGCCATCCCACTCGAACTCCCAGAAGCGCACGCTGTAGCGGCTCGGCAGTAAATCAGGGAAACGCCAGCGCTGAGCAACGCTCCAAATTGCCATTAAAGGAATGACCAGCAATGAAAGGCTAGCAAGGACAGTGAATATGGTTTTCCCCGGCAAGTTAGCCCCTGTTCTTCCTGAATACTGCCAAGTTCGAAAGTACTTAAGAATTGCCCATTCAACTAAACGCGCCAAGGCGATGATCAATGAAGCTAAGCCAAACAAAACGATAGCACCAGCAGCAGCTCGCGGGAGTAGATTAAGATCGGGATCGTTGAACCATTGCCATACTAAAACGGCAAAGGTCGGCGGGTTGGTTGGGCCAATGATCAGAGCAATATCGACAACCGACACACTGTAGGCGAATACCGCCAACATTGGGAATCGAAGCTTAGTAAACCATTGTGGGAAAATACATTTCCACCAGTTCTGAGCACGACTATAACCCAGAGATGCACTGACCTTAGTGATACGCTCTACATCAATTTGCTGAAGTATCGATATGCTCATCAACAATAAGAAAGGGACTTCTTTAAGCGCCAACATGATGATGAGGCCGAATGCGTATGGGTCTTTGATCAACAAAGCTAATTCAGAACTCGTAGCCGATTCACCAAGTAAGTGATGTACGGCTCTTGCGCCAAGGCCTGTTGGGCTAAATAAAAACGCAAAGCCAATGGCGAAAGCCACATGTGGAATGGCAAGCATTGGCGATAGCGTTAACTCAATCTTTCTCCAAAATTGGTTTCCCCAAGAGGCTTGAAGAATACAAAAGGTCAGGAAGCAGGCAATATAGCTGCTTGCAATCGCTGAACCTAGACTTAAGCCAATAGAGTGCCAAGCCCCTTCCCATTGAAAGACTTGGCTAAAACCGTTGAGTGTTGGCTCATCTAAACCTAGGGGCGGGATGAAACTCAGTGATGAAGCCACGACTCCCGCTACCCCAGGAATGGTTGGGATAATGCACACAGCTATAACAACAAAATATAGAGCGCGTAGCATGGAGGTTAGTTACCGTATCGCTTAAGCCACTCTTTCTCGAGCGCGTTTTGCCAACTAGGATGCGGTTCATCAATCGATTTAAATTGCTGGGTGTTTTTAGCGCTGCCAGTGAGGTACTTGCTGCTCAAAACCGAAGGATCGCCCCAAACATTAAGGTCACCTTTGCGAGACTGTGCTTCTGGGCTCAGCAAGAAGTTAATGGTCACTTGAGCACCTGCGGTTGCATTGGCATTCCAAGGAATCGCAAGGAAGTGAATGTTAGATAGAGCGCCGCTATCTAGAGCATAAGCCTTAGTGGTTTCCGCTAGGCGACCACTTGCTTGTGCTGAATAAACAGAGTTTGGATTAAACGTAATCGCGAGGTCGAGCTGTCCGTCATCCAGAAGTTGAATGCTTTCAGATGTACCTGCAGGAAATTGCTTTCCGCCTCGCCATGCCACTTTATGGAATTTATCTAAGTAAGCCCACAGTGGTTCCGTAACTTCTTGGAAGGTATCTTCTGAAACGGGTTTAGCAAGCGCAGGACTGTTGTTTGTTAGCTCAATCAGTAGAGACTTAATGAAGCTCGTACCATGAAACTCTGGTGGGCGCGGGTAGCTTAAGCGATTCGGGAAAGCCTGAGCGTAGCTCAACATCTCTGAAAACGATTGTGGTGGATTGTGCAGTGTTTCTTGATCGTGGATGAAGACAAGTTGCCCAACGCCCCAAGGTGCTTCAAGGCCTTCTGTTGGTTCAGAGAAGTCGACATCAATCGGCAAAGACTTATCCACGTACTGCCAGTTTGGAAGTGTTTGAGTGAATGGTCCAAACAACAAAGCGTTGTCTTTCATTGAGCGGAAGTTCTCGCCATTGATCCAAACGATATCAACACTGCCTTCAGTGTTCTTTCCTGCTGCCTTTTCTGCGAGTAAGCGAGTGGTAGTTTCTGCAATATCGGTTACTTTCACATGTTTTAAGGTAACACCATACTCACTTTGTAATTTCTTGCCCGCCCACTGTAGGTAACGATTGATTTCTTGGCTACCGCCCCAAGCGTGAAAGTAGACAGTTTCTCCCTCTGCCTGCTGTTCTATTTGGTTCCAACTGTCGGTGGATGTTGCTTCATCAGCATAAGTGGTTGCGCTGTATGCAACGGTTGCCATGATTCCTAACGTACTTACTATCTTGTTCATAAACTTTTCCATTTGGTAGTGAACGGGCAAGAGCATTGTGTTTTCGAACGCCCTAATAGTTATTCTATCCGTTTCTCAAATAAATTCTAATTCAACAGTAAATTCAATCAATTACTTGAGAACAGGCAGGGAGTTCGCGGTTGAGTTTGTTCGATATGCGATCGTCTCGAAAGCTCGACAGACTTTAGGCTCTTACCATCCTAGCAATAGACCGATAAACCAGTGAATTTATTGCATCTAAATGAGAGATATTTGAGGTTTATTGGAGGTTGGTACGAAAAGTAGTCGATGAGTGTTAATTTTGAAGGTGTTGTGAGGGTAAGCAGGCAATAAAAAAGGAGCCATGAAGGCTCCTCTAATCAATATCTATTTCGAGAACGGATTAGTTTACCCAATCACGAATTGTGTACGTTAGCGTGTGTACATCGTTTTTCAGTACTAGCGTATCGTTTGTTAGGGTTACGTCGCTCCACTCGCTTAGAGTAGCAGAAACCGACTGTTCGATTTCCATCGCAGAGCCGTGACACATTTTCATTGTCATGCCCATTTGCTTGATACGGAATTGACCGTCTTTCAGCTCGCCTTGACCGAAGAAGTTGTTACAACCAGCCATGCCGTTTGCAGTCATCTTTTCGCCGATCTCTAGACGAGGAGCTGCTTGGTCTTCGCTTTTCACAATGTCCTTGCCATCAATTTGCGCAAGTTCCCAATTATGGTGCTGTAGATCGGTTGGTGTTACTTGCATCGCGTTGTCACCTGTTGTTGTGCATGCTGCTAGCATCATAGGTAAAGCGGCTACTGCTAGTAATTTTTTTGAACTAAACTTCATATTATAAGGCTCCAAAGGAAAGAACGAAGTTACCGAATAAGTGTAACTTGATGGGTTCAAAGTATAGTTTACAAAACACTATATGTGTCAGTATAAGGTCATAGTTTAGTATGGATTTCATGAGCTAGGCGATAAATTAATCGCTTATTTTTGAGATAGTAAGCGTAATTTTGAATGTGTAAGGAGGCACGGTGGAGCAGTTAGAGTTTTTCCAAGTTCCAAGCCCTTGCGTTGGGGTTTGTTCAAGCGATGACAAAGGCTATTGCAATGGTTGTATGCGCAAGAGAGAAGAGCGCTTTAACTGGATGTCGATGACACCGTCAGAACAATTGCACGTGATAAAGCTGTGTCGTCAGCGCTATAGACGAAAAATAATGAAGCAAAAAAACTTGGTTGGTAAGTCGGTCGACGAAGAGGGAAATACAAGTCCCCAAAGAGATCTTTTTGGCTAAAGAGGATGTATTAAGATTTTATTTAACTCCGATGTAACTATTACTTTACATAATGGTTGGGGTGTAATATTAAGATAGGTACCTTTGTACCTGAAGGAGTGGTGTCGGTATGAATAAAAAGAACGTAAAACTCAAAAAAGAGCCAGTCAAAGCACTGGATCGTAAAACGATCGGGGCGAAAGATGACCCTGAAGAGGCTCCGCGTGATTGGCATTCGATGTCAGAAGAAGAACGAATGGAAATCCTTTCTCACCTTTCAGACATGCCTTTTCAATAACACCACTGGTTCTTCAGAGTCTTTCTTAAACCCCTGTTTTCTTAAATAAACAGCTTTCTGAAATAAACATATTATTAAACAAACATGTGATTCGCTTTCGTTACACCACGATGATACGTGCAAAATGTATCATCGGCTTCGGTGGTTTTACTATGGATCTTAATGTTTGTGATGACTTCAACAGCCCCTGCATCGTAGCAAGCTTGCTCTGCTTTTTTAACGATATCGAGTAATTGGTTGAGTTCACCTTTCATCGTGGTTTCCATTGCACCAACCTGGAACGGCACATCGGATGCTTTCACAACTTCAATGGCTTTATCAACCACTTCGAAGTTGTTGCCTTCTTTAACGCGAGGTATTACTTGGAAGGCAACCATCACTTCTTTTTCTCTTTTTAACTCAGACACTTTCTGCTTACTCTAGGATAGGGAATTGTTGCAGATGATAGGTTAATGCGGAGATAAATACTACAGCGGCTATGCTGGTTGGATTACTCTTATTGTTCTACTTATTACCCCAGTGGTCGCTTACCCAACCACCTATGTGTTCATCAAAATGACTGCCACTGAACCTCTGGTTGCGTTCCACCGAGGTATCACAATCATCTTTGTTATCTAATAGGGTTTGTATGTAGTTTGCCATCGGGTCATTGGAACGTTGACGATCTCGGCGGGTTGCCACTTCCTTAATCAGTTGTAATCGATATGTAGAGCTAGCACGTTTCATTTCAATGACCTCCTGTTGTAGACACTAATAGAAAAATCTAGTTGCCAGATATAGGGGCGTCAACGTGATTTGATAGTATTTTTTTTGAGCAACCAAGAATCAATACGTTGGCATCGTAATTCACAAAAGTGTCATTTAAGTTGGCAGCTTTAGGGAAGTTTTTGGGTGTGGATTTATGTTTTGTTGCATATAAAAAAGCCCAGTGCAAACTGAGCTGACCATTCTATTTCTGATTGCTTAGAGCTATTCCTGGTTACTTTGAGCTATTTGTTTTGCTTTTAAACTGCTTAATGCTCTTCTTTTTGGCTGTTCTTCGATTGGCCATTTTGTCTTTTGGCGGACGCTTACGAGCTGTTGATTCTGATGCAGGTTTATCAGTTACAGGGAAACCTTCCAACGATTGCAACGGAAGTGGCTTATTAGTCAGAGTTCGAATCGCATTGAGGTGCTCGTTTTCACTGTGGCTAACCAGCGAGATAGCACAGCCTGCGCTTCCTGCTCTCGCCGTTCTTCCTACGCGATGTACATAAGTTGCTGAGTGAGAGGGCAATTCAAAGTTGATCACAACAGGTAGCTGATCAATATGGATGCCACGAGCCATCACATCGGTTGCGATAAGCACGCGAGTTTCACCATTTTTGAAACTCTCTAATGCCTGTGCGCGCTCTTCCTGGCTCTTGTTGCCATGTAACGCACTTACGCTGATCTTGGCTTTGTTCAATCGCTTGGTTAATGCGTCTGCATTGTCTTTGGCGCCAATAAAAACCAACACTTGCGGCCATTGGTTTTGATTAAGTAGGGCAATCAGTGCTTGAGCCTTGTTGCCTTTGTTCACGAGATACAGTGTTTCTTCAATGGTTTCGACAACGCTGTTTTCTTGGTGAATCGTGATCTTCTCTGGGTTTGATAAAAGCGCTTCAGCCTGATTGACCAACTCTGGAGGAAGTGTCGCTGAGAATAGCAGTGACTGTCGTTTCGCTGGCAGAGCTTCGATGATCGCTTGAATATCAGGCCAAAAGCCCATGTCGATCAATCGGTCTGCTTCATCAAGAACCAATGACACACATTGAGTTAACTCTAATTCGTGACTTTTGATAACAGCCAGCAATCGGCCCGGTGTTGCGATAGCAAGCTGTGGCCCCGTTAATAATTGCTGTTGTTGGTCATCTGCGTTCACACCGCCAGTTAACGTAATCGTTCTGATATTAAGAGCAGTTGCGATGGGTTCTAAAGACTCAGCGACTTGAGACGCAAGTTCACGTGTTGGAACGATAACAAGTGCTTGCAGTTCATTTACATCATGATTGATGTTGTTCAGCAAAGGTAAGCCGAAGGCCAATGTTTTACCGCTACCCGTTTGAGCCAATGCAAGTACGTCTTTCCCCGTAATAATTGTAGGAATTACCGCTTGCTGTATCTCTGTCGGCTTATTGAATTGAGATGGGAGCGCGGACACGGTTTTTGCGTTAAGGGTTAGGCTATCAAATGACATAAATGAACCAAGTATCAAAAGGGATGTGGAGTCTAACAGGGCTGCAAATGTTAGAGAATCAGTTTTGTACGTTACACGATAAACGTATTGATTATACGCGCGAATTATATATGTTAGCCATACGTGATAATTAAGCGTTTGTCATATTGTAATGGCAATGAATGGACGTACAATGTCCGCCCTAAAAATGTTCATGAAATGAGATCGAAATGAGTTGGGACAGTATCTGGCTGTTTATTGTTATCGTGTTTTTTATTGCCATTATTCCGGGGCCTAATGCTTTATTGGTATTAAGCACAGCCTTAACTCAAAGGAAGCTGTTCGCATTTGTGAACGTGTTGGGCGTGTCATGTGGTTTCTTTTTTCATGCCTTTATCTCGGCCAACGGCATAAGTCTGTTACTGTCGAACACCCCCATGGCCTTTGAAGGGCTAAAATGGGCTGGGGTTTTGTATCTTGTCTGGCTTGGGTATAACCATTTTCGTGCGGCACTGCGCGCTCAAGAGGGCGTACTTTCTGTGGTAAGTGCATCGGGAAGTAAGTTATATAACCAATTTTTCAAAGGGCTCCTCACTAATCTTCTGAATCCTAAAATCGTCCTGTTTTATCTTTCTATATTTCCTCAATTTGTTTCAAAAGATGCGATTGTGGCAAACAGTCTCATGCTTGGTGGGATTCAGGCGTCAGTGGTATCGATGTGGTTCTTGGTTGTGATCTTAATGGCGGATACGTTTAAGCGCTTGTTGGTTCAAAAGCGAATCTCACAAATGATGAACATCGTTTGTGGTGTTCTATTCGTGGGCTTCAGCATCCAGTTGGCGTTGTTTCAGCTTTAGGGGGCGACGTGAAGAATTGGCTATTTAGCTATCGGTTCAGTTCTGATTTCCGTCTCAGTTCTCATTTTCTACTGAATGCTAAGCAATCCTTGTTTCTCTGTATAAATCTCTAAAGCATTATCCCGGTAAGTCGATATAATAATCAGCTATCAATTTGGTGAATGTGTTTGTTTGAAACCAATTGAAGCTAAAGTTTATTGCTTGACCGAATAACAGAGACAGGGAGTCATTAATGCGTGAAGATTCATTCACCCAGAAACGCAAATATTACCGCTTAAAGTACCCTCAAAAGGCACGCCCGGTGATGCGAATTAAGGATGAGCTTTTTCATGTCAGTGAAGTGTCTGAAAAAGGTGTACGCCTGATGATGCGCAACATCATTCCGGTTTATCGTGGCTTTTCAATGGCCGGCACCTTGAGGCTGCATGACAACAACAGTGTCGATATTAGTGGTGCTGTATTGAGACAAGAGGGCGATGAAGTGATCGTTCAGTTATCACAAGGCCCCAGCTTCAAAGATATGGTGTCTGAACAAAGGCATATTAGGCAAAGATACCCGGTATTTTTTGCAAGCCTGAGAGTGGCTTAAAAGCGGCTGACGTAAGTTCCTTAAGGCGCAAATAGCTTATTCTAAGCAGAGATTAAAAAGCCCAGCACTTTCATAAGTGCTGGGCTTTGTTATATTGACCAAACTAGATAGAGAGTCAAATAAAGAGCATGGCTAATCTATAGCTCGTCTACTGTTGCCCAAACTGCTGCTAGCATGTCGTGCCCAAATGCGGCACTACGCTCTGGCGACCAGCCGTAAAGTTCGTCAGCGTGGCTGATGTGATCTTTAAATGGCATCTCAACCGTGTAAGCCAAACACTTGAACTGCTCGCCAATCCAGTTTGTACCAACGGTCATGTTCGCTTTGCCTGGTTCGTCTTTGTCGTAACCAAACTCATCTTGGAACTCTGGCGTGATCGTCAGTAGCGCTTGCTTGAAGTGGTTCTCTAATTTAGCAATACGCTCATTGTATGAAGGTGTGCCTTCGCTACCAGCAACAAAGTTATATGGAATCGCTTCATCGCCGTGAATGTCTAGACATAGGTCAACGCCAGTTTCTAGCATGCGCTCACGTACAAGGAAAACCTCAGGGCTGCGTTCCATAGAAGGTGACTGCCATTCACGGTTTAGGTTAACGCCAATACCGTTGGTGCGCAGGTGGCCACGGATGCTGCCATCTGGGTTCATGTTAGGCACAACACGGAATACAACGCTGTCTAATAGTGAACGACCCACTGTGTCTGTCTCATCGAGTAGACGTTGAAGTAGACCTTCGATCAACCATTCAGCCATAGTCTCGCCAGGGTGTTGGCGACCAATAACCCAGATATTTTTCTTCTCTTCACTTGGCTCGCCGATAGTTAGCAAAGTGATGTCGTTGTTGTCTAGCGTATGACCCAGAGTTTCAAGCTTACAAGCCGGGTGCGTTTGAGCACTGTGCAGAAGATCTTGATGACGATCATATGAGTACGGTGCGAAGTACGCGAAGTACATTGAATCGTGCTCTGGAATGATATCAAAGCTTAGTGTGTCGCCATCGAATTGAGATGGGATACGGAACCACTCTTCGCGGTCATACGATGCAACTACATCGTAATCTTTCCAGCCTTCAGGGTATGCAGACGTTGCCAGTTGGCCGATTTCAAAGTGGTGTGCTTGTTGAGCATCGCTTTCTAAACGGAAGTGAAACCACTGAGAGATTTCAGTCTGGTTGTCTGCTGGGATAGTCAGTTGAATGTTTTGTGGTGAATCTGCTGAAACGACGTGAATGTTGCCGCTTTCGAAATTGCTGAAAATTTTCATTGTAGTTTTTATCTCGTAGTTGAGTTGCCGTAAGACTAGCACACTTTTTTTCGAGCAAACCACTAACTAAATCGTAATGAGATGTTATTTCAACTATCTACTTTTTAGTTGTCTATTTTGAACAATTACTTCCAATCTATCGGCGCTGGCAAGTCGTACACCCGCGACAGGCAGAACGTGTGTGGCGATCTAACTTGCTGCGTTGCACCTTGCAATAAGCGTTTTTCAATGCCCTTCGTCCAGAAAACCAATCATCAGGTTTCGCAAGAATCAGATAACCATTAAAGCGTTTCACAAGCTCGACTCTATTTTGGTCGATGAACTTGCTATCAAAGCCAATCTCAAAGTAATCAAGCGCTTGTTCGATGGCAGTGAAACTCGCTATTTTTTGTTGGAATTCTGTTTGGCTCATGGGAAGTAGGTTTCTGTTCTGGTGACAACTATTGTATCGAGTTTACGATTTGTTTTATTGATTTTAGTTATGACTTACCTGGGTTTGAATCGTGGGCTTTTTTAACTTGAAGTGATCTTTTTAACTCTTTGAGGATTATAGATAAAGTATTAAAAAACTAAGACAGGACAGAACCAATGAATCGAATCAATCCAAAGAAACTACTTCGCAGTAAATGGACGGCCGTTAGCCCTTTGAAGAAAGAAAAGCACTTTATGGTCACAGAAGTTGAATTTGATGAAGGGGAAGTAGTGCGCTGCATGATAGAGGCAGTAATGACTAAACGAGAAGAAAACATCAATTGGCGAGAGCTTACTGATAATCAAAATTGGCTCCCAGGCTGGAAGTAGGGCTAGAAGCCTGTTTGATTCTAATCTGTTGTTAATGGCGAACTGGCGTTTATCGGATACTCGACGCACGCCCTTGCCAGTATTTAAGGCCTTCTAACACACCCTCAGCGTGTGTTGCTCTACTCGTGTATACGTTGTCTCTATCCGATAGGTGAGCAACCTCAGGATAATGATTAGCGACCAATATCGAGTTTACGCCCTCAATGGTGAGCATCGAGGTGTCGTTAGCAGAATCACCCGCTACGCACACTTCCGCAACGCTCAAATCATGTTGTTTGAGCAGATGATGAATCGCGGTAGCCTTATTGACGCCCTTCGGGGTGATGTCCAGATACCAGTCGTGAGAGTAGGTGAGATGTACATCCAATCCGTGCGATTCCAAACTTGATTCGATCAACTCATGTTGAGGATCAGACAGTTTCCCTTCAAAAGTAATCTTGTAATCACCTTGATGGTTTTCGAAGCGCTCACCCATAAAATCAAGTGGTGCGAGAGCCGTCTCTACCTTTGATTTGTTCCAAGAAGCTTCCAGTTGGTTATGCCAAACATGGTCTGGTTTTTGGGAATGAACATGATGAATTTTCGTGCCCACATCGCTAATAATACTGTGTGGTTTCGGGTAGTTATCCGATTCTAAACCCACTCGAATCGAAGGTAATGTTCTTCCCGTCGCTATGATAAAGCGGATATCAGGTTGCTCTGTGAGGTAATCAAACAACTGGTTAACACCGTGAGATGAACCACCATCAAGCGTACCGTCAAAGTCACACACCAACATTTTTATCATTCGAATTCCTTGTCTTTTTCTCTATTTCGTCACGGGAAAATGTTTATTTCTTTTATAAAGAATGGCTCAGCAATGAGCACTCTACAAGTTGATATCCAGCTTAGGTAATCACCAATTGAGAGTTTGCAGCAAGTATCACAGTTGGTGTGGTGTATTAAAATTCTTGGTTGAAAAAGTTGATTTAGACTCGCTGACTTTAGCCGGTTGACCTTTGGTTTTTAGGTAGAGATTGAGAGTAGATTTTAGCTTTGTTGCCGAATGAACTTTCGCTTCTGAAACGCCATGAAAGCTTAATAAATAGTTTGTATTCGAATTATTTGTGCACGAACTAATTGTGGGTTTTCTTGGTTCATCCAGCCTATTAATTGCTCTAATGTAAAATTAATATTCAATAATCTATGAGTAAGCAATACATAATATTGGTCGTATGTTTGTTTAATTTATTCTTTTAATTATCAATATCTTGTTGTGTGTTGGCTTGTTTTTTGAACTTGGCGTTATTGGTGTGGTTTCTGGTTATCTCCTTTCTTTGCCGAACGAAGCTCCTTGATTTACACTTGTTAATTACTTAGAGTGCTAATCGTTTTTCGGGTTTAAATAACCATTTTTAAGTTTAAATAACTGAGAAAGGATTAGATTACATGGATCCCATACTGGAAGTTAAGGGACTGTACAAGGTGTTTGGTGAAGACACCGACCGTGCTTTTACAATGATTAATGAAGGCGCGAACAAAGATAAAGTTTTCGAAGAAACAGGTTTAACGATTGGCGTTAACGATGTTTCTCTTAGTATTCAAGAAGGCGAGATTTTCGTAATAATGGGACTGTCAGGATCTGGCAAATCAACCCTAGTACGCCTTCTTAACCGCTTGATTGAACCTACCAAAGGTAATGTGCTTCTTCGAGGCAAAGACATTGCCCACATCTCAGAAGATGAACTCCGCGAAGTCCGCCGCAACAACATCTCAATGGTTTTCCAAAACTTCGCATTGATGCCTCACATGACAGTAATTGAAAATGCCGCGTTTGGTCTTGAGCTAGCGGGTGTTGAAGTCGATAAGCGAAAACAGTCAGCATTGGAAGCGTTAGAGCGAGTAGGTCTTGGCGCGTATTCAGAATCTTACCCTGATGAATTGTCTGGCGGTATGAAGCAGCGTGTTGGTTTGGCTCGTGCTCTAGCATGCGACCCCGATATTCTGTTAATGGACGAAGCCTTTTCTGCGCTCGATCCTTTGATTCGTACTGAAATGCAAGACGAGCTAATTCGCCTGCAAAATGACGATAAACGAACCATTGTTTTCATCTCGCATGATTTGGATGAAGCGATGCGTATCGGTGACCGAATTGCAATTATGCAAAATGGCGAAGTGGTTCAAGTAGGTACTCCAGACGATATTCTTAATAACCCAGCTAACGATTATGTCGAAGCTTTTTTCCGTGGTGTAAACGTAGCAAGCGTGCTTACTGTGAAAGACATTGCGCGTAAGAAGCCAGCTGCGGTATTTAAAAAATCAGAACACGATGGCCCAGCGTCCGCTCTACAAATTTTGATGGATAACGACCGCGAATACGGCATCGTAGTTGAGAAGACCAGTCGTTACTCCGGCATCGTCTCTATTGATTCCCTTCGTAAAGCACATAAAGAAAACAAATCACTCGTCAGCGCGCAGCTCGATGATGGTTTAACGCTGAACCCTGATTTACCAATCAATGATGTGCTTGGCCTTGTTGGCGGTGTGCCTTATTCCGTTCCTGTTGTGGACGAGCAAGGTAATTACTTTGGCGTTGTGACTAAGTCACGACTGCTACAAACATTAGATAAGGGATAGATCATGTCGTCTGAACAAACAAATAATGACCCATGGTCACAGTCTACTCCTGCCGCTCAACCTGCAAGTGATCCTTGGGGCCAAGCCGCTGATACTTCACCATCTGCAGATTGGCTAAGCAGCGAAACCGTCGAAACGACACCTTTTGATCCACTTAACCCATTTGCAGAAGCAGTTCTGCCTGTTGATACTTGGGTTGAGTCTGGATTAAATTGGTTAGTTGAACACGGACGTCCGTTATTTCAAGCAATACGTGTGCCTATCGATTTCATCCTAAGTTCATTTGAAACGGCGTTGGTGTCTACACCAGCTCCGTTTATGTTGATCATCTTGTTTCTCGTCGCATGGCAGTTTTCAAATCTGAAGCTTGGCGTGGCTACCGCAGTATCGTTGACGTTCATTGGCTTGATTGGCGCTTGGTCTGAAGCGATGACCACACTTTCACTGGTTATGACGTCGGTCTTCTTCTGTCTGTTGATTGGTTTGCCCATGGGGATATGGCTCGCGCGTAGTAATACTGCGGCTAAATTCGTACGCCCAATTCTCGACGCCATGCAAACGACGCCAGCCTTCGTTTATCTTGTACCCATCGTAATGTTGTTTGGTATCGGTAACGTTCCGGGTGTCGTGGTGACCATCATATTCGCACTTCCTCCTGTTGTACGTTTGACTATCTTGGGTATTCAACAGGTGCCGGAAGATTTGATCGAAGCGGGTCACTCATTCGGCGCAAGCAAAAAGCAGATGCTATATCGAATTCAATTGCCATTGGCGTTGCCAACCATCATGGCAGGCGTAAACCAAACACTAATGTTGTCGCTATCGATGGTGGTTATCGCATCAATGATCGCGGTAGGTGGTTTAGGTCAAATGGTACTGAGAGGTATCGGCCGTTTAGATATGGGATTGGCCGCTGTTGGTGGTCTAGGCATTGTTATTTTGGCAATCCTACTTGACCGCATTACCCAAGTTCTTGGGGTAAATGCAGGCAATACAAAATTACGCTGGTATCACATGGGGCCTGTTTCTCTTGTGCTAAAAGCTTTAAATCGCGGTAAACAATCAGAACTACAACTAAGGAAAAACACCAATGAATAATTCATGGAAGAGCAAACTCGCAGTTAGCATCGTTTCTACATTAGCAGTATCAACGAACGTGTGGGCAGCAAGCTTACCGGGTGAAGGTGTATCAGTTCAGCCAGTTCAATCGTCTGTTGCGGAAGAAACATTCCAAACGTTGATTGTTAACCGCGCTCTTGAAGAGCTTGGCTACGACGTGAAATCTACGCAAGAAGTGGATTACAATGTAGGTTACACCTCTATCGCAAAAGGTGACGCGACGTTCCTAACGGTAGGTTGGTTCCCGCTTCATGCTGATAAATACAAAATGGCGGGCGGCGATGACAAATTCTACCGCGAAGGCCAATATGTTAGTGGTGCTGCTCAAGGTTACCTAATCGATAAGAAAACGGCAGAAAAGTACAACATCACTAATATTGGTCAACTGACTGATCCAAAAATCGCCAAGCTGTTTGATGCTGACGGTGATGGGAAAGCAGATCTTACGGGCTGTAACCCAGGTTGGGGCTGTGAAATGGTTATCGAACACCAACTATCGGCATTCAAGCTGGACGATACGGTAACTCATAATCAAGGTAACTATGCGGCGATCATTGCCGACACAATTTCACGTTACCAGAAAGGTGAATCAATCCTTTACTACACGTGGACACCTTATTGGGTGAGTGGCGTATTGGTGCCTAACGAAGATGTAGTATGGCTAGAAGTTCCGTTCTCTTCACTACCAGGTGAGCGTGCGAATGTTGATACTACTTTGTCTAATGGTAAAAACTACGGCTTCGAAATGAACTCAATGCGCATTATTGCGAACAAAGAGTTTGCTAAGAACAACCCATCAGCGGCTAAACTTTTCGAAATCATCAAACTTAACATCAATGATGTAAGTGCTCAGAACATGATGATGAGCAAAGGTAAAAACAGCTCTGCGGATATCGAAGCGCACGTAAACGGTTGGATCAAAGCGAACCAAAGTACGTTCGATGGTTGGATTACAGAAGCGAAGAAAGCAGCGTTGTAACTTTGACTTGTATTTGCTCTGTCTTACAAGACATTTTGATTTGATGAGCGTGTTGAGTGATTGTGTAGAGTCACTCAATCACCTTCAAATCAAGTGAAATGGCGACAGAGTGAACATTAAAAAAGCCAGCAGTCCAATTTGGATTGCTGGCTTTTTGTTTTCTGTTTCTATTCTTGAGCTTCTAGCTTCTAGCTTCTAGTTTTTAGTTATAGCTCTAGCGTTCGCCTTGAACTTCGAAGTCATCACTTATTAAACGAGCGCAGCCATCCGCTTCCAGTGCCCAGTGCTCACGATGTACAACACCAAACGCCTTGTTCATTGTCCAGCTAGCGGTAAGAATGTAGCCGCCTTCTGGGTGCTCTTCCCACTTAACATCGGTGTAATCAACGTCTTTGAAGCCTTGGTCGATGATATTTTGCCAAAACGCTTGAATCGCTTCACGACCTTCAAAGGTACCAAATGGGCGAGCTTCCATCACACACGACTCCGAGTACTGATCCGCACAACCTTTTGCATCTTGGCTGTTGAATGCTTTCTGCCATGCGTTAATGCCTTGCTTACATGCTTCTAATACTTGGTTGTTTAACATTGCTTTTCTCCATAGCAGTCTTTTTTCAAACACTGTGTCTTTGATTTGAGTGTCTCGATAAGTTGGATTGAGTTTAGTCTTGGAAATTAATTTGAAAAACAGAGATAATAGAAAATACTGTATGTAAAAAGAGAACAATAAAATGAGTAAGCTAAAGCAGATGTCGATTTTCGCTCACATCGTAGAGCAGGGTTCAGTATCAGCTGCGGCTGAAAAGCTTGAGTTATCTAAGTCCGTCGTCAGTCAGCACCTCAAAATTCTGGAGCAAGAGTTAGGGGCTTCACTTCTCAAGCGCACAACACGAAGACAAACCCTGACCAGTATGGGTGAGCGTTTCTATTTAAGTTGCAAAGACATTAACGTGATTGCAGACTCGGCTTGGGATATGGCCAAAGCTGAGTTAGAAGAGCCACAAGGTCGAATTCGAATTACGGCTCCGAATGCGTTGATGGATCTATTGGTTGCGCCTGTTATTGCAGAGCTGATGAAGCAATACCCAAAGCTAAAACCAGAACTGATCAGTGATGACCAGCATCTAGACTTCATGGAACATGATATTGATCTCGCGGTACGAGTGGGCAGTTCACGTGATAGCAACCTAAAGCAGAAGAGGTTAGGTGAGTTTAAAGACGTGCTGTGTGGCGTCGAAGGTATGCGAGTTCGTGAACTTGAATCCATCCCTTACATCGCAAATTCTTGGCAGGGGAAACAGGTGACTCATCACTTTAGTTCTCAAAATGAACAAGACTTTGTCTACCAACAGCAAGCCAGCTGTACCACCAACTCTTTTCACAGTTGCCTTGCCTTGATCAAGTCGGGCGTTGGCATCGGTGTGATTCCAGATTTCTACCTTCATCAGCTATCCGATGAGGTGGTCGACATTATGCCTAGTTTTCAATTACCCACTAACACGGTTTATGCGTTGAATCCGTTTACTTCAAATACGCCAATCGCTATCCAATTGTGTGTTCAAGCGTTAGAAGAGAAGCTCAAGCAGAACTTAGCATAGCTATTAATACCCGGTGTTTAACCATATTTACTAACAAAAGAAATAACATGTTTATTGCTCAGTAATTCAATCTTGTCGATAGTCAGTACGCAGTAGCGGTAGTTTTTGTTTTTGAAGTTGATGTTCGACTTTTCTTCTGTTGGTTCTGAAAACTTCCATATTTCAAATCCGATGTTCTTCATAAGTTCCAATGCACTTGGGTTCTTGATGATCATGGAATACTTTTTAATCTTAGTATTTCTTGCAAGAAGCTTCATATCGGAAATTAGATTCGCAATAGATTGTTCGCGCTTCTCAGAGTGACCGCTAACCACAATATAATTTAAGTTATGATTAGAATCTAAAGAGCAGGCTTGCTTAATATGCAGATGCTTATTTTGGTATTGCTCGAATACCTCTTCGTTGAAGAAAAAACCTAGGCTATGACTAACAATATCGCCATTAACATTGACCAGTTTTCTGCCATGCGCCTTTTTTTCACTGTAATAGAGAAACAGATCGATAGTATCGAGGGCTGAAGGATCCACCTTTGTATATTGTGAAATCAGCTTTATTCTATCTATTACTGCTTTGTCATTCTGATCTGTCATCAATGGCATGATCTTACAGTTACAGCCTTCTTCAATATCCCCTTTAGTGATAGATGATATTCGGCTTTGAAATGAAAAAAACCGTTCACTCAGGAAATCTTCAAGTAGTGCAGTGTCTTCGTTCTCTTCGGAATCAAAGGACTTCAACGTTGTATACAAGTCTAGACCAAGGCAGTCCAATAGCTTTAGGGCTTTGTAGTTACTTGGCTTTACTTTGCTATTTTCCCATCGATTTATCGTTACGACATCTACAGAGCTGAATTCATCATCTAAGTGATTAATGTATGCCGCAAAATCCTTTTGCGTTAACTTCAATTTCTTGCGCGCTTCGCGAAGTAATTTCGGAAATTTCATCATGGTAGAGTATTCATCTTTGATTAGTGACATTACGTTCCGATTCGTCAGATAGTCTATTTTATCAATCGTTAATATACAGTAGCTATAATGTTTATCTTTGAATGTGATATTACATTTTTTAGCAGAAGGTTCTGAAAATTTAAATACTTCAAACCCTAGGCCCTTCAAGAGTTTCATCATGTTGGGATCTTTTACTAAAACAGAATATTTTTTAATATTTTTGTTCTGAGAAAGTAAGTGTATATCTGAAACTATATGCTCAATAACATGATCTTTTGTCTCTGAGTGTGAGCTTATATTAAAATAATTTATGCTTTTGCTTGAATTTAAAGAGCAGGCCATTCTGAGATCTAGCTCTTGAGTTTTTAATATCTCAAATTGATGGTCTTCAAAGAAAAAGCCTACGTTGTGACTCACAATGTCACCATCTGTATTGATGAGCTTGTGACCGTGTGCTTTTTTCTCACGGTAATAGAGATATAAATCAATTTGGTCCAGTGGCGAAATGTCGACTTTTGTGAATTTAGAAAGTAGTTTGATTCTGTCGATAACGCTAGTGTCACACGGCTCTGACATTAAAGGCTGTGACTTAAAATTTCGTTGGCCTTGTTTTTTATTGAGGCCTGCTAGAGCTGAAATTCGACTTTGAAATGAGCCATGGGATTCGTTAAAAAACGTTTCGATTAGTGTATCTTTTTGTTCGGACTTGAAGCTCTTTATTGTCTCAAACAAATCTCCGCCAAGATACTGTAAGATCTTGAGTACTTTGTATGTACTTGGCTTTACCTTATTGTTTTCCCAACGATTTATCGTTACGACGTCAACCGCATTAAATTCATCGTCCAGCTGATTTAAGTAGGTTGCAAACTCTCTTTGCGTAAATAGAAGTTCCTTTCTGAAGTTACGTAACAACTGTGAAAACTCACTCATTAAAACATTAACCTTCTGATAATTAACTCAATGTCTCGATTCTAATTTAGACATCAGACTCTCTATTTAACATCTTCGGTAATTTGTTTTTTACGGATGTTAATTGTTTGGGTTGATTGATCGGTATGTTGCGCATGTCCCTAAAAAGGCGAAATGCCAAATTAGTGACGTCAAATCTATGGCATTTAGCCTGGAGACTTGTCAATCTACTGTGAAGTGCGCGTTAATGTTCAGATACAACCTTGCCTTTTTCTTATCTATTTTATTGATCCCATTCTCCGCCCAAGCTGACACTACAGGGCTAAAAATGGATCTGTCCGTAGATAGTGCATCTTATGACAATGGACAAGAGGTGGTTTACACGCTTGTTTTAACGAATGGGTCAGACAAAGCCATTAGTGACTTTGACGTTAAAGATGAGCTACTCAATATTCTGACGACAGATGACCAAGGCAAGAGCGTTAACGCGTTTACTCAGGCTACGATCCAAGCGCATTCGACGGTGCTTTCATCTGCGGGTACGTTTAATCGTTTTGGCAACCTAGAAGCAACTGACGTGCGTGTTGTCGCTGGTGGTTCGGTGACCTACACAATGTCTGCAATGGTTTCTGATGAGGCTGCGGGAACGATTGATAACTTCGCGACGGCGAGTTCTGGGCTATTGGATTCGGTGGACTCAAATACAGAATCCATTCAGCGTGGTGTGTACCAACATGATGTTGCTGTTTCGGTCGATAAGATGAGCTATCAACTCAATAACAAACTCACCTATAAGATTAAGGTCTCGAACACTGGCGATACGTTTATTCAGACGCTCGACATTCAAGATGTCCTTTCAGACATAAAGGCACTCAATATTGAAGGGGCTTTGCAACAAGCCTTTACTGACAACGTTAACTCAGTCAGCAAGGTTGAAGGCAGCAAGAGCGAACCAGGCACCTTCGCCGAATCAGGGGACTTATCAGTAAGTGATGCGTCGATTGATATAGGCGGGTCTGTGACTTACGAAATTCAAGCGACCGTTGCCGACAATTTAGTCGGCGACATTGTTAATGACAACATAACCGCTGAAACACGCGATGACTTGGTCACAGTTGATGAGGTTGTCACTCCACCCACTGAGCCTAGTATCACCCTGACACATACTTTGAACCAATCGGATAACTACCTAGTCGATGATGAGTTTTCCTATACGGTCACGGTTGCCAACCAAGCAAACTCGGGTATTGCTTACCATTATTCGGTTCAGCAGTTTCTCGCTGATCTTGAAACCGATTTAGGTAATGATGTCAGCAATAACAAGAATGCTGACGATACAATGGGCAACCCATATGAGTCTTGGACCAATCAGGTTATTACTATTGGTTCTAACAGCATTTCTGAACTGAACGATACTGGGATTGAATCCAATAAGTCGTTAAACGACACAATTTCTATTTATCCTGGCGAACAAGTCCTGTATTCGGTGGAGGTTGATGTAAGCCCAGTCTCAATTGGCGTCATTCCTCAAGTTATCGCACGGGTAGTGGATGCAGAAGGCACAGCAGGTTCTACTGATGTGTTAACGGCCCCTCTAGATACACAACAAGTATTGAACTCTTCATCAAGCCAAATTACCCGTAATAAGAGCACAACAGATACTACGTATGTACCGGGGATATCCGGTGATAACGAAGTGGTCTATGACATTGTTATTTCAAACAAGGACGCTGAATTTTTCGCGAACGATGTTGAAGTTGTCGATAAATTTGCTTGTATCGTTACACAGCAAGCTGATGGTAGCACTGGTTCTGCGTTTTCTGAATGGAAATTAGAAGTCGCTGATAGAAGTGGTGATGGCTCTAATTACGGTTCATTTAACTATGGATCTTGGACTAAAAACGACATCGATTTAAAAGTCGACCTCGCGCCAGAGGGCTTTGTTCATTACAAGTTGACCGCAAAAGTGGCTGATACTAGTGTAGGTCAGATTGTTGATGATGGTTCAGATGTAGGCTTGTGCTTGGGAGATAACTTAGGTGAGTCGGGCTCTGGTGTACAAATGCCAAACTCGAAATTAAAAGTCCAAAAGGAAGTGGATTCTCGTTACTACTCAGCTGGCGGTACCCTGAACTACGATATCACGGTAGAGAATAACGGTGACGGCTACGCGATTGATGTGCCGGTTTACGATGATTTAGTCTCTGTCATGACTCAGTCTATTAATGATACGCCGACTAAAGCGTATTTGAGCTGGGTGATTACTGCGAAATCTTATGCTTCTGACGGCTCTATCTCGACAAACAGTGATCCTGGCTTTACTGGCCAAATTGAAGGTGATCAAAATAATAAAGTGATCTTAGACGAGAAGGCTAAGTTAGCCCCACACGATAAGATCGTTTATAGCATTGCCGCGATCGTAAACCCAATTGCTGATGATGAGATTCGAAATGAAGTGACGGTAGACAGCGTGCTCTATTCCGATAGAGGTGCTTATCCCCGTGATTATTACCTCACTCTGGACAAGCGTGTAGATGGGCACAATGAACAAAATGCCTATACCGACACGACGACCGAAATTACCTATACGATCAGTATTTCCAACCCAGAAGGGAACGGTTTCGCATCGAATATCAATGTTAAAGATGAAATCAGTACGATAGAGGCTGAGTTACTTCATGAGTCGGGAGAAACTAAGCCGGTGTTTTCATCATGGACCATCAGTGCTGAAAGAGAAGCGGTGTCTCCTTGGGTGCTAGCGGTAACCGACCCCGGTGACTTTTCGGATAATAATGACCTTAATGCAACGGCACAAATTCCTCCCGGAGCTTCTATCACCTACACCATTGTTGGACAGCTGGATCGCAGTGATGACAATGAGATTCTTTGGGGAGCGTTCAACAATACTGCAACAGTGACGGGACCAGAAACCAATCTATCTGATACGGTTCGTACTTACCCAAATGAACCAAACCTTGTTGTTGCTAAGACTGCTCGACATACAGACTTTGTGGTCGGAGAGCGTGCTACGTTCGATATTTATATCTATAACCGCGGCATCGGCTACGCAAATGATGCAACGGTACAGGACAGTATTTCAGCACTTATGTTCTTTGATAGTTGGACGATTGTCGGTTCGACCAATACAGATAAACCGGGTTCTCGTTACGGTGACATTGCTAACGACACTGACATCGATACCGACGTTGATATCACTCCCGGAGGGTGGGTTCACTATGAGGTGAGCGGTATTGTTAATGCCGATTATCCACATGATCAAGTATCCAACCGTGTAGATGTCTATGATCCGATTACAGACAGAGATCATAGTTCTTCCGCGCAAATTGATAACGCAGATAGCCTTTTTGATATCAATGTTTCACTTACAAAGACGACGGATGTAGTTCGCTATATGCCTGGTGAATATGTTGAATATACTATTTTGGTCAAGAACAATGATGAAGAAAACTTCGCTGAAGTTGAGCTTAGAGACGAACTAACGAAGGTCTTCACAACACTTGCCAATGATAAAGATGCGTATGTTGAGGACGTAGAAAACCAGCCTGCATTCGAGCATTGGTTGATAGATACTGGGAGTGGCTATGGAAGTCAATCTACCCATGATGTAAGAATTCCGCTGTCACTCGCTCCCGGTGAATTGAAGACAATAAAGATTAATGCCCTTGTTAAAGAGAATGCGGTGTCAAATGGGGTTGATGCGGATGAGTTAAATGTTATTCGTAATGAAGCGTTACTCCTCGATAGTAGAGATTCTGGGTGTACGACAGATTGCGAATATTTTAAACGCGCTGTGGCTGAAAACCATCAGGTACACAATAACGGTGGCGTTGTTCGTACAACCAATATTAACCGTTACTCTCCGGGTGATGAGTTGACTTATACCATCAAGTACAACTCTCAAGGCGGGCGCGGTTATCGCAACAATGTTGATGTCAATGAACTGATTAATGAGATATCAGTGGAGTTACAGGATGACAGTTCAGGCAATCCATTTTTCGATGATTCAGTAGGCTTAAACAAGTTTACGGTTGCGGTTGCTAAGAGTGATCCTGCGAACTCAGGAACAACAGATGGTACCAAAGACGGTGATGTTGCGAACGACACTGACATCGTAACCTCGATTGATATCGATGCTGGCGAAGACGTGACTTACACAGTTACAGGTACAGTAAGACCGGATGCGGTCGGTGATATTCATTATCGAGATACCGTCGTTATTCCCGATGACTATCATCTAGATTTTGATAAAACGACCGATGAAGTGGTGTACGAGCCAGCTCAAACCGTGACCTATCACTTGGTGATTGAGAATGATGGCAAAGGTAACGCTCACGATATTCCAATCGTCGATAACCTCGAAGATATCACGGTCAGCTTAGTGGACGGTAATACAGGACCCGCGTATTCAGATTGGACCATTACATCGATCGCGACCGGAACCGATTCTGAGTATGTGGATGCGGGCGCAGGTGCTGGCAATGTTTACACATCAACCAACAGTAACCTAGATGTTGAAGCCGATATCCCGATGGGCGCTAAGCTTGAGTACCAAGTTGTAGCGACCATTAATGACAAAGCCAATGGAGACGTGGTTAACGTTTTAACCGTCGATGGTGACACCATTTCTCATGATATTCAGCAAGAAGCGCGTAAAGTCGATTTTGAGAAAAACATTCTCGCTTACTACGACACGAATGGTAACGAACTGGTTGGCGCAACCAATTATATGCCAGGGGGGTACGTTGAATATGAAATCCTAATTGAGAACATCGCAAGCGCCCACGTTGATGATATGAGCTTGCGTGATGACATCGACCAAATTAACACTCAATACTTTGATGGAACGCGTGGCCCTGCATTTGATAGCTGGACGATTGAAACATTCACTGATAGCTCAGGTATTTCCAACCCAGATGTTGATAACTCAATCCAAGACAATAAGCCGATTGATACTCACTTCGATATTTCGGCAGACAACTTTGGCCGAGCTGCATCGGCAGCGTTTGTCCGCTATGTCATAAAAGCCAAGATCAGTCCGAAAGCGGTTGGTTCTTTTATCAACAAAGCTTTCATCGATGAAGACAATGGTAATGAACTGATCGCGGTATCACCACCATCAACGATGGCGGATCCTGAAGTCACGTTCTCTAAAAAAGCGTTTTATGACGCTGGGTTCTCTTCGCAAAAAACTGAATATTCCCAAGCTTCTGGCGAGAGTGAGGTTTACTACCGCGTTGAGATTAAGAATACGGGTGATGGTATTGAATATGGTTCTCGCCTAGAAGATGTGATTTCGGAAATTCAAACTCGTATTGCAGAAGACAGCACCACTTCAGCTGGAGATCCTGTTGGTCAACCGTTCTTAGCTGGCTGGGAAGTTAGCCTAGATAAAACCGCTGCGACAGGCTCTATTACTGACGCGATTGATTTTGTACCGGGCAATAACATAAATATTGATAACGAAATTGTTATCGCGCCTCAAGAAGGCCTAATGTTCACTATTCATGCTCAAATTCGTGAAGATGCATTGGGTGACATTCAAAATAAAGCGACTTACGACGGTAGTGTTCAAAGTGCGAATTTATTGCCGCTTGAAAATAATACCAATGTCGAAAAACGAGTGGTGTCGATCAACGGCAACCCGTTCAGTGATGGTGATACCTATCTTCCGGGTGACGAAGTTGAGTATGAATTTGTTGTGACTAACCAAGAAAACGGTTGGGCGAACGATGTTCAGATCAAAGACACAATAACGGATATTGAAGTCGAGGTTATTGGGAATAATAAGAGAATGCCAGCTTTTGTTTCCAGTGATGTTTCTCATGAGATTAGCAATGGTATTGATGCCAATATTGATACCTATGTACCAAGCTACAACACAAGTGGCAACCTTGATATTGAAACCGATATTGCCGCGAGAGAAGTGCTGACGTTTAACTTAACGGGTATTGTTCGCGACGATGCTTTAGGCACTATTGATGCCAACCGAGTGACAGCAGGAAGTGACTCAGCGACGTCGCAAGAGATTCCTCCTAAAGATGCCGAGCTCGATTACTTCAAAACCTTGGTGTATACCGATGGTGAATCGGCAGGGTGTTCTGTTCCTTCAGACGATGGTAGCGGTTGTACTTATGCACCACGTGGTGATGTTGAGTATCAAGTTACGTTAGAGAATATCGGAGACAGTATCGCCGGTAATGTACCTGTTATTGACGCTATTCACGCAATCAAAACCGAAGATGGTGACGATGCGTTCTCTGGCTGGACAACGGCTATTGCGGTCGAACCTGTTGGTACCTATGACGTGCAAGGTAGTTACAGCGGCAGCGTACCATTGGATGCAACTGTCGACCTTCGCCCTGGTGAGCGTATCGTTTTTGATGTGAGAGGTACGGTCTCGGCATCAGCGACAGGCACAATCACCAACACGGCACAAGTGAATAACGGCAACACCAACGACATCATACTTGATCCGGGTCGCTCGAATATCCTGATAGATAAATGGACAGATACGCCTGAGTACGTGCCGGGCGGAATGGTTAATTACTACATCGATATAACCAATAACGATGTGGACACTGGCTTGTTCTCGATTCGTGACATCATTAGCAGCTTTGAAGTTGAAATTGTCGATGGCTCAATGAAAACCGCACTCACGGAGTGGACGGTTGATTATGATGTGCTTTATAACTCCGCGCCATCAGATCCTAACGCTAATGATTTCTCTGAGCTCGACAAGCTAGTAGGTCAAAATAGCCCAGACATCGATTTACCTGTTGAATCGATCAAGATGGCTGGGCGTGACGATGCAGGTACGGGGGGGGGCGATAAGTACACAGTTGTCCGTATTCACGTTCAAGGAAAGGTTCGTGATGACGCGATTGGACGTTTTACCAATACGGTTTATCTACGACATGGTTTGGACGATTCGAAGATCGCTCGCTTACGTGAAGGCTTTATCACTCCGAAACCGGGTCAATTGGTGCTCACCAAAGAAACGACGCCAATTGCAGAACCCGATGCCAAATACCAACCAGGTCAACCAATCTCATACAAGATCACTGTGGCTAACACGGGTGAAGGTTACCTTGTCGATCAAGTCCTAACCGATCGTATCGACACCATCATGACAGAGGTGGCTAACAGCCCAGATCAAGAACAAGCGTTGACAGGTAATTGGGTCATTAGCGACGAACAGCTTGATGGCAGTGGCGATCCAGTCCTGAACGCTCGCAAAGATGTGGTTAATAACACGCAGGGTTATAGTGCGACTTACAGCATTCACCCGGGTGACAGTTATTCATTTGTCGTGACAAACACTGTTAATGATAAAGCCAAAGGCGAGATCACTAACGTAGTTAAAGTTGATAGCGACGACGGTGAGCACTCTGCAGACGCGACCTACATTCCAGAAGATGCGCAAGTTGAGATCACTAAAGACGTCGATAAAGCAGAGTACCTTCCGGGAGAGTCGCTTCAGTACACAGTAACCGTCAAGAATAATGGCTTAGGTTGGGCTGAAGATGTGGCTATTGAAGATGCGCTTAAGTCGGTTGAAACCACGATTGCAGGCGGTGCGACTGAGCAAGCTTTTGACCCTGCTTCAATCCAAATATCTGCGGTATCGACTACGGGTGAAACCCCAGTACCGGATGCAACCAGTGGTAAAGATCTTAATGAGACGCTCGATATTGCGCCTCAAGACAGCATTGTTTTCACGATTCAAGTGACGACTAATCCGTTGGCGACAGGTGATATTACTAACATCGCATCAGCGACCTTTGACGGCACAACATTTGATGGAAGTGCTACCAGTTCACCAGTGTTGGCGACGGTTTCGGTCAAGAAGACGGTTGATACGCCATCGTATGAAGTAACCAAGCTGATTAACTACGACATCACCGTAATCAATAGCTCTGATGCGTTTGCATCTGGTGTGCAACTTCAAGACATCATCAGTGACATTCAAGTCGACACGACGGCTGATAAACAAGAGTCGGCATTCCTACTATGGGAAGTGAGCTTTGACGCCTCGGATGATCGCTCCGTTGTAACTCCAAAGACGTTCGACTTGAGTGAAGACATCGATGTGAGTATGGATGTTGCGCCACAGAGCACAGTGACTTTCCATGTTAAGGCGTTAATTCGCACGACAGCGATTGGTGATATCAGCAATACGGCAACCATCACTTACAACGCTGCCCCACAAGACTCTACCGTTACGATCACACCGAAAGAATCTGAGTTTGTTGCGACCAAAACCAATGACCAAACCGAGTATGAGCCGGGTGGTGAGCTGGAGTTCCTGATCACCATAGAAAACACCTCGAACAACTACATCAGTGACTTAAGTGTTGTTGATGACATGGAATCTATTGAGGTGTCGTATTACGACGGTTCGACGGGTCCTGCTTTTGTGGCTGGTTCCACCTCTTTGGTGGTCGATTCAACCACAATAGGCACTACCACCGAGCAAGTTAGCCCGACGGAATACAACATAGATATCGCGCCACACGGCATAGTTGTGTTCCGCTCAAAAGGCACCGTAGTCGATATCGCGACTGGACACATTATTAATACCGCGCAAGTAGACGGCGGTGATGTGGTCAGCCCTCCAGTTCACACTGTGGCGGCTGTGGTTCAAGCCGAGCTGTTTACCGATGCTCCGTATTACGTTCCGGGTGAGCAAGTTGAGTATCACTTAGTGGTGCAAAACATTGGCCGTGGTATAGCCAAAGATGTCGCGCTTTATACTCAGTTTTCTGAATCCATGGGTGACCATATTGATGGTTCACACAGCCATGCCTTTGATGATTGGACACTAACTGCATCATCAGAAGGAGCTGAAACCCAACCGGGTACTTTTGATAACGATAAAGATATCTTCACGTTGGTCGACATCGCGCCTGGCGGCAAGATTGACTACACGTTCACATTGACGGTCAATGAAGACATGCTGACTAACATCGATGTGCTTGGTTACTACCTTGATTTAACCGGCAGCCCAACGATGCGTGCTCGATCGAAAGGCATGTTGGCATCAGAAACCTCGATGCAGGCAGTAGCAGACCAAGTATCAGCTCTGGATCTACCGCCAGTGGGTGCTGATCTGGTTGTTGAAAAGCGTTCTGATAAACCTGAATACACCGAAGATGATGATAGTGTGACTTACTATTTAGCCGTAACTAATAACGGCTTGGGTAATGCTGCGAACGTTCGCCTAACCGATGAAATCAGCGAACTGCAAAACAGCGCTGGCAACGAAGTGTTTACCGATTGGACCATTGAAGGGGTCGAAGTTGATGAAACGGGCGCAGTGATTCAACGTCATAGCTTCCCATCAAGCACAGACCTAGACACCACCGTTAATCTTAAGTCTCAAAAGCGAAATGCCTTCGCGTTTGAAGTTGTGGGTACATTGGGTAAAGGTTTGGATGACGACATCACCAATACCTTCACCGCGACGGAATCGGACGGTACCGAAACCAGTGATAGCGTCACCAATCACATAAAAAAAATTCCGGATAATTCTGGTGTCCTCGAGTTGACGAAATCTGCGTTGCAAGATACCGCGCAAGTCGGTGACGCGGTTGAATACGAGATTATCGTAGAGAACAACAATGAATCTTACTTTAAGAACGTGACTGTAGAGGACCGTTACCCAAGTGGTCTGAAATATATCGTGGACACGTCAGAAATCGTGTTGAGCGGTACTGATGGTGAGTTTGGTACACAAGACGATCAAGTGATCTCTCAAGAGCCGTCAGACACCGGCAAGCTTATGTTCACGTCGCTGAACTTTGATCCGGGCGAGAAGCTGCGTATTCGTTACTTATTGCGAGTATCGGTAGGAGCAACGTTTGGTGATTACATCAACACCGCAGTAGCGAAAGTGGATGGAGCGATAGTTTCCAATGAAGACACCGCCAAAGTGACCGTAGAACCGGACAAGGTGTTCGATACCTCATCGATAATCGGCAAAGTCTTTGAAGATCACAACAAAGATGGATTCCAAGCAGATGCAACGGCATTTAATGTTGAGCTAACAGCCAGTTTGCCTACTCAGGATTACATTGCTAGTTCTACAATCGTTCTCCGAGATGGTAAGGAGATTGCAGTTAGAGATAAAGATTTAATTGGCACAGCAACCTCGGCGCTTGAGAAGGGCTTGGCCCTTGGTGATCTTTGGGGTCACTCAGTCAACCGAACGCTGCCAGAAACCAGCAAAGTGGTGATTCAATTCAAGACTCGCACACAACAGAGCTTTGATTTCTATGTCACGACCGATGCGGGCTCCCGTATCGAGTTTGATGCACAAGGTCAGATTCAATTTAAGCATGAATCGGACAAGAAAAAGGGACTGAGCGCGGAAAATCTCAACGTAACCAGAAACCTATATCGTGATGGCGAGGATTACCTGTGGGAAATCGTTATCGAAAATAAAGGTATTTACGAAGATGGTGTTCCGGGCGTTAAGTTGATGACGGTTGATGGAATCGTTATTTACACAGACCAGTACGGTCGTTACCACGTTCCCGACCAATGGGTACTCAATAAGAAAGGTAAGAACTTCCTCGTGAAGTTGGACACTGATTCGTTATCCACCTCCATGGAAGTGGTGAGCGAGAACCCGAAAGTGTTGCGAATTACCCCGAACAAGCTCACCAAGTTCAACTTTAGCGTGCATCGCAAAGACCAAGAAAGTGAACAGCAGTAGGCCATTGGAACCGTATCTGGAAATTGTATGAAAGTATTTAGTAAGTCCCGTGTAGCTACGTGTGTGTTGGCGGCGATCCCGGCAATGGCAATGGCCAAAGACACAGGTAAGCTTGAAAAGCTCGGTTCTGAGACAACGGGCATTGAAATCACTAAGCCGAACCAAGACCAGGACAGCTCGCGTATATACCTAGAGCAAGGTGCTATTTGGGCAAGCCGCGACATCACTCGCTTTGATCCCGTATTAGATGTTAGCGTCAGCGATGAGTTAGAAGTGGAACAAGGCACACTGCGTGACAGCGTCGGTTTCACCATCACCACCAACTATGGTTACTACATCAAAAAATACCAATTGGAAGTGTACCGTGTGGGTGACTTTGGTTTGTCTGAGCCAATCGCTGTGCTTGATGGCGATAAACTGGCAAACGATTCTGACATCAATTGGGATGGTCAAACTGATATTGACTACCAGTTTGAAGTCGGTGAGCAGCTGATGTTCCGCCTAAAAGCGTGGGACAAAGATGGCAACATGGATGTGACCACGGTTGGTGTGACAGATCTGGTGAAGCCTGACTCTGAAGTCGATATCGATCGCAACGATAACGACGATGAAGAGAGCAAAGACAAGAGCTATGGCCAAGCTAAGTTGATGCGTCACAACATTCCGACCAATGCGGGCTTAGCAAAGTTCATTGGTACCGGTTTGAAAGGCGTTGATAAAGTCATCATCGGTGAAGACGAATTTGACGTTGAAGACGGCAACTTATACGCAGAACAATACTTACCTACAGACTCCTACATTTTCCCAACCAAGGTTGTGTTTGATAACGGTGATGAACGTCGTTACAAGCTGTACGTTCGTATTCCAGATACGTACTACGCACAAACGGGTTTGGCTGATCTTTATGTTGGTAAGAACAATGTGTCTGGTAATAACAGTGCGCTGAGCGTCGATGACCAGTACCAAGATGACATCTATAACCAAGGCCGTTTAGCGTACTTTGGTCAGGGTAAATTTGGCGACAAACTTCGCGTGACCACTCACTTCGACACTCGAGAAAGTGAAATCAAAGACATGTTTAAACATCCGTTCGCATCAGACGATTCGGATGTGTTCGATATTCTCGAAGACGACGATGAGCTGTATTACGGTAACTATGGTGATAGCTCAAACATCGAAAAAGTGGTTAACACCAAGGGCAAGGTTTACCTCAATGTTGAATACGATAAGTCTCAATACTTGTGGGGTAACTACAACACGGGTTTAACAGGCACCGAGAACAACGATTACAACCGTAGCCTCTATGGTTTCAAAGCTGATTACCGTACTCGCGATACCACACAATATGGTGAAGACCGATTGAATATAGTTGGTTTTACGGCAGAAGCTGACTCTTTATATGCACATGATGAGTTCTTAGGTACAGGTGGTTCTCTGTATTTCCTTCGTCACGGTGAAGCGGTACCGGGGAGCGACAAGGTTTATGTAAAAGTAAAAGATGAATCTGGTCTAGTACAAAATGAAATTCCACTGGAGCCGGGTGTTGACTATGACTTCGACCCGTACCAAGGCCGCATCATTCTGACTAAACCACTCGACAATATCTTGTCTGACAGTTTCGGTAGCGTGATTGAAAACGGCGACGACTACGAAAACTTTCTGGTCGTTGATTATGAGTATGTCCCACAAGGTTCAGACTCGCTGGATGCGATGTCTTACGGTGGACGAGCCAAAGGTTGGATCAATGATTACGTTGGTGTGGGTGTCACTTACGCAACGCAAGAGAAAGATAACCAAGATTACGAGTCTTACGGTACTGACCTAACGTTGCGTGCGACGGAAGGTACTTACATTAAAGCCGAGTTTGCCCACAGTGAAGGTACTCAAACTGAGTCAAATTTCGTCTCTACTGACGGTGGTTTAACTTTTACGCCGATTGGCGACACGCTAGAAGACCGCGAAGGTGACAGCATTCAAATCACCGCAGTGACCAGCCTTTATGACCTTGCTCCAACCATTTTTGGTGCCGTTGGTAATGATTTGAAACTTTGGTATCGAGACAAAGATGCAGGATACAGCTACGCGAGCAGCAGCGATGATTTAGAACAAGAAGCCTACGGTGCTGAGCTTCGTTTGCAAGCCACCGATCGTTTGGCGGTTCTGTCTCGTTTCTCGACCAATGAAGAGCGCGATGTTGATGGTAATCTAGAAACAGATACAGAAACGATTGAGATCGAAACTCAAGTCAAAATCACTCAGCACATCAAGGTTTCAGCGGCCGGGCAACAAACCGAAGAGCTAAACCAAAACGACGAGCACAGCGATGCGACCTTAGCGGGTGTGCGTTTGGAATACATGTGGGACAGCGACAATAGCGTTTACGTCAAAGGGCAAAAGACCGTCGACCAGTCAGATGACTATGACGAAAACGACAGCGCGTCGATTGGTGCGGAATTTCAAGTGTTGGAAGACTTGTCTCTTGGCGGCGAATATACCGACGGCGATCGAGGCCAAGTCGCTGAAGCGACGGTGACTTACGATGTATCCGATGATCATTCAACGTACCTTACTTATGTTGATGATAACTACGAAGGCCAAAATAACGTGATTGTCGGGCAACGTGCGGACCTCACCAGCAGTGTCGATTTCTACCAAGAGAACCAATTCGTTGATGAAAACGATGGCCACGGTCGAATCGATTCTTATGGCTTTGGTTACGACGTGACGGAAGATGTCGAGATGGGCATCGGTTATCAGCTTGGTGAAATTGAAGATGACGAAAACATCACCACAGAGCGAGAGTCCATCAGCTTCAATGCATCGATTGACCTGGACGACATCACCTTAAGTCACAAATTCGAATACCGAGTGGATAAGAGTGAAGACGACCCAGAGATAGCACAACGTGAGCTGCAACAAATCGTGACGACCAACCGTTATACGCATCACTTAACGGAAGAATACACGCTGTTTGGTAAGTACAACTACTCAATCACAGAGAGTGAAACCACTGGCGAAACCATGGCGCAATTTACCGAGGCGACGGGTGGGCTAGCGTATCGTCCGATCTACAACGATCGACTCAACTTACTGAGCCGTTACACCTATATTGCAGACTTCGATAAACTGGATCGCGATGTGGATTATCAAGACGAAATCAGCCAGATCATTGAAGTTGAAGCGCTCTACTCAATCGACCAGCACTGGGATGTCGGCACGAAGTATGCGCATAAAGATAAAGAGCAGGCCTTCGAGCGTGCTTCTGGTGCGAATGAGATGGTGAAAAGCGACATTGATTTATACGGACTTAGTGCTTCTTACCGAGTGATGAAAGAGTGGGATGTAACGGGTGAATATCACTGGAAAACTGACACACTCAATGATGAGTTAGAGCACGGCGCGTTAGTTTCGGTGAATAAGCACATTGGCGAGAACTTCAAAATGGGGATTGGTTATAACTTCTCTGCGTTTGATAGCGATCTAACCAATGATGACGACTACGACGCATCCGGTGTGTTTATTAACTTAGTCGGTAAGATCTAAGCCTGCTCAAAAGTGGGTTGAAAGTTAAGAGTTGAGAATTCGAAGTGACAGTTAAGAGTAAGATGAAAACAATTATTTTCCTAATAAGCGCAGTGATGAGTACTTTGTTGCTTTCCGGCTGTGCAACCGACACGTACGTGAGTCAGGAGAACCGAGACAAGTTTGCTGGCATAGACGTATCTAAGTTTTTAATTAGCGAGTGTTTGGCGCCAGAGCGTGAGGTGCATATCGCTATCGCAGAGCATTTTGCTTTTGATAAGTACAAGCTACGCGACCTCGACAAGATCAACTTGGATACCTTTGTTAAAGAGATCAGAGGCCTCAAAGGGCGCATCACGATTGTCGGCCATACTGATTACAAAGGTTCTCTGGAATATAACGAACGCCTTTCACAGCGACGCGCTAAGTCAGTGGCTGACTACCTTCAGACGCATTTGGATCCTAAGAATTACGATTGGGAAGTGAAACACCTCGGTGAAACGCAGCCTCTGTTGTTGGGTAAAACCGATAAAGACCGAGCGGAAAATCGCCGTGCATTTATTGTGTTTGAAGAGGCGCAGAAATACGAAGAGATGCCTTTCTGTGAGCCACCAAAACCCGAACGTAAGGTGTATATGGCGATCACACCGCACTTTGATTTTGATAAGTCAGTGCTAAAACCAGAGGACTTAACTCAGTTAGATGACTTTGCATCTCAATTGAGTGGCTTACAAGGCAACATCATGGTGGCAGGGCATACTGACCAAGCCGGTTCGGTCTCTTACAACGAGAAGTTAGCGGAACGCCGAGCAGAAAGCGTGGTGAAATACCTCAAAACCAAACTCGACCCTAAGCAGTTCATTTGGGAAGTAAAATCGTTCGGTAAATTGCAGCCAGCAATCAATGAACGTTCAGATAAAGCGGATGCGTTGAACCGTCGAGCGTTTATCGTGTTTAAAGAGTCTGATATTAACGCGGAACAGCAAGCTCTTGTTGGCAGCGAGCAGGCGCTTTCTGGAAATGAACAGGAAGTAATGAGCATCGAGAGCGAGCAGGAAACTTCGACTGATAATCAATAGTTAGCATTGGATTTAAATACAAAAAGGCCCCATGCATTGGGGCTTTTTGTTGCCTGCTCTATGGACTAACTAGGGTAAAACATCTATTGAGACGGTAAGTTTTGCTTTAACTCCAGAAGCATTCGATAAGCACTTTCTCCAGACATCTCATATGGATTGAATTGGTTCGATGTCGAAAACTGTAAGTTCACCAATTCAGTTAGGCTCGACTGAGGAATATCACCCATAGACCAATCACCAAACTGCCTACAATCGATCTCTTTGAAATATAAAATCATGACGTTTTTGTGTCGCTTGTCATTCAAAATATGATTGTAAGTATGGTTCACTGCGGTTCTCGAACCTTCAATGCATTGCAGGAAATACTTATCATTGTGGCTTAGAAGGCCTGTTAAATGGCTTTGCTTATTGCGGTCGTGTGAAATCTGAAGAATGTCGTTCAAAGCCTGAGAGTCGCAACTTTCACAGAGCGTACTGACATAAATTAACCGAGTTAGGAGCATAGGCATCACTTCGATTTTTGTTCAAAGGGTACTAACAAATATAAGCCAAGCTCATAGAATTGCTAATTATTGATCTAATTGTCACTCGGTGGCTGTTGGAAGAGAAGAGGAAGGAGATGAAGTAGAAAAAGTCAGGTCGCAAGATACGCTAAAATGACTCGAATGTTGGCCATTCAATTATTTTAGCGACCTACTTGTTAGCTCGTTAGTTGTTTAGAATTGAAATCGATTCGACGTTAGAAGAGGAATCAAATCGAACGTTGACCAACACACTTTCACGTTCGAAAGTCACATCATCAAAGTCAGTAGCTGCTATCTTAAATCCATTCCTTGCGAACAGACTCGTCACCGTTGTTCGTTGTTTCTGTTCCATTGCGCATGTCAGTAGTTCGTTCATCGTGATCTCCATTAGGTAACCGTGTGCATAGTGTAAGCGTACAGACTCTACATTATGAGATCAATTGCTTAATTCATAAGCCGCGTTAATGCCTCTGGATGAATGATTTGATCATTCAAATAGCTAATGGACGAGAAAGCCTGTCATTACAGTGGTTATGATTACGGCGGTGTTCTGTGACAAGGCTTCAACAACTTTTACGATAGTTATTTCTTACCCAAATTGGATTGAAATAAGTGGTTACAAAACGGCTAGGCATTACTTAATTTTTTGCTTTGCTTCTTTCTCGTAATCAATGGAGAGAACTACTTAGAACTTATCGTTCGAGGTGAAATCTAAGCTTCACGACCGGTAGTATCTATCGGGGTTGTCAATGTTAGGTGGGTATTGTTATAAGTGTTATTAATTGCATAAGCTTGATTTTAACATTCCTTTGATTTATAAATTCTCTGCGCATCAATAACTTCATGATTATATTAGTTTTTACTAACCTTTAAATAACATGGAGAAAGGCGATGAATAAGAACCAAACACGCAACGGGTTAGCGAATTTAATGCGATTTCGTAAACCATATAAGGCAACAGACTTCCTTGTCAGTTCTAATGAACTACGAGTTAAGAAAGATGTTTATAGCTTGCGTAAAATTAAACAGTTAGAAATTCGTCAATTGGGCTTCAAAGAAAACGCTATCAATATCGTTTCACTGGCTTTAGTACTCTCCGCTGCGACTTGGGCGTTTGTTCCTCAGTTTGGACTGCCTATGCTTGCGCTGACTTTTATTTTGGCTTTTGTCTCATGGCGAAAATACGAGTTGCGTGCAGAGTTCAAAGGGGCAGACGAAACCGGTGATCACTGGGTATCTGTAGCTCGTGGTTGTACTCGCGAAGAGTTCAAAATTTTGAAAAACGTCGAATTGACGTTACGAGACCAAGTTTCTTAGTAAGCAGAGTGTCGTAATAAGTTAGGTTCAATAATAAACAAGGCTCGTCACTCGTTGGCGAGCTTTTTATTTTCTGAAAAACATAGATAGAGCAGGTTACTTTTGTACGCCAACGACGATGTTGGTAATGGTGATCTTTATGAATCTTAAGTCACGGTACTTATAGTGGTCTTTAGGACTTTGAACTTAGGGAGAGGGTGGCGGTGAATACGCGAGTAAATAAGAGTTTTTTAACGAGACTTATCCGGCTAGTTGGTTACGCTTTGATTATGGTGTTGAGCTTTAGCCGATTTTCCAATGCTCAAACCATAGAGTTTCCTACTTGTGCACAGAGCGAGGCTTTGAATACAGAGATCCACCTTTATGTTGATGAATCTGTGTTAGCCGAATATTCCAAAGAATTTATAGCCTCTAAAATAGCGACATGGGAAAGCTATTCGAATTTGGTGTTGAAAAACTCATGCATTCCTATGACGAGAAAAGTAACCAAGGTGACTTATAGCTCGGTAATCGATAGCCTCTGGTTTCAAGATTTGAGCGCAGCAGAGAGGCTACTCAAATTATCGATGGAAGAGCCAATTAAAGAAATCACAGAAGACGGTCATCCTGTTTTTTCAGGGGTTGTGTTTTCTAATTATCATTCTGCGTTCGAGTCTCGATATTGTGGTACCTCATCTCCAGTATCCTATTTTTTCTCTTTAGCGATAAACTGCCCAGACTCGACAATGGAACATGAAGTTGGTCATTTGAGTGGTGCTAACCATGACTATAAAACGGTGTTAAAAGATTACGCGACTATTGAACATTTTATCGCTGACAGGTACCCGAAAGCGCCCGCATATTCATTCGGTGCTACATGTGCAGAGAGAGGCACTGTAATGTCTTACGAGCGTGATATTATTCCTGCCTACTCTAGTCCTGAAATTAGAGTGAACGGACAGCAATGTGGAGATAACGCGCATCACAATAATGCGAGAGTGCTTAGAGAGTTCGCAAATACTCATTTAAAGCTAATAGACTCCAACAAAAATTAGTCGAGCTAATGCCGAGAATAATCAAATAGTACGATGGCGTTTGAAAACAGGATAAGGAAAGTGAATGGACATAACGATAAGACCAGCAATGCCGAGCGAATTGGCTACCATTTATGCTTTGGTTATCTCAAACGATGAGTGGACTAAGTTTAATGGCCCTTATTTTTCGTATTCTCATCCGTCATTAGAAAGTTTTGAAGCGCATTCGTTCAAACGACTGATCGAGGGCGATGATCTACAGCTGGTGGTTGTCGACGGTGTACCTGTTGGAACCGTGAGTTGCTACTGGGAGTGTGAAGAGACACGTTGGCTCGAAGCTGGCGTGGTCATTTATAACTCTGATTATTGGGGGAAGGGGATCGCAGCATTGGCACTTCCGCTTTGGGTTACTTACTTATTCGGAAACAAACAGATTGAGCGTGTTGGGCTAACTACTTGGTCAGGTAACCCGCGCATGATGTCTCTTGCTTTGAAGCTAGGTTTCCAGCAAGAGGCGAAGCTGAGAAAGGTGCGATATTACCAAGGCGAGTATTATGACTCGGTGAAGTATGGGGTGCTGCGTAGCGAGTGGATGGAGAGAGGATAGCGACAAATATCTGTTTTCCTGCTTGACGGTTCCCTATCGATTCAGTGGTAACACCCTGATCTAAAAAGTGAGAGTGAGCGTACTTCTACTCAGATTTTAAAGGATGAGTAGACAATGAAATTATCTAAAGAGAGTGAATCAAGAATTATTGAAATGGCGTGGGAAGACCGAACGCCATTTGAGGCAATTGAACACCAATTTGGTTTAAATGAATCACAGGTGATTCGTTTTATGCGTAGCCATATGAAGCCGGGTAGCTTCAAATTGTGGCGCGCTCGCGTCGCAGGTCGTGCGACAAAACATGTAAAACTTCGTAGCTCTGAAGTGTCGAGAGGTTATTGTCCAACTCAGTACAAGCATCGTTAAAAGAGGGGATGCCAAGTCAGTATCCCAAATCAATACTCAGATATGGGGAATGAAAGAAATGAAGGTAATGAAACAATTTTGTGCTCTACTTTTAGTGCTGCTTAGCTTCGGCATCAGTCATGTTCAAGCGAATGATACGCGACTTAAGCAAGCTTACGAAAATCACCACAGCGACGTTCAGGTGCGCGGTTCGGGTACGGTGTATCGAGTACTGCCAGATGATAATAAAGGTTCTCGGCATCAGAAATTCATTTTACGACTTGATAGCGGACAAACATTGTTAGTCGCACATAATATTGACTTAGCTCCTCGTGTTCAGGATCTGGCAAAGGGCGATCGAGTTGAATTTTATGGTGAATATGAATGGAACAAGAAAGGTGGCGTAATGCACTGGACGCACAAAGATCCTCGCAATCATCATGCTCATGGTTGGTTAAAGCATAATGGGAAAGTATACGAGTAAGTGACAACTCGTTTTGTTTTAACGTGAAAAAGGAGTTTTGATGTTCAAACTCGAAACCAGCAGACTGATTCTTCGAGACATGACACTCCAAGATGAGAGCGCCTTTGTTACCATGTCTCAAGACGCTAAGTATCAGCGCTTCTATGATGAGAGTGATTGTGAGCCTAGTAAATACTATCAACTCACCCAATTATTTGTTGAACAGGCTGAGGAAGATCCTCGCCAGTCCTATCAATTAGCTGTTGAAAGTAAAGAGTCAGGGAAGTTTATCGGAACCGTGTGTTTACGCCTTGAAGATAACCAGCAAGCTTCAATGGGTTGCGCTTTTGCGAGAGAAATTCAGGGGAAAGGGCTACCCATAGAAGCGGCCAAAGCTCTGGCTGGTTTTGGGTTTTCAGAGTTAGGGGTTCATCGAATTTATGCGGAAACTATTGGTGAGAATCTAGCGGCGATAAGGCTGTGCAAGTCACTTGGAATGAGACAAGAAGCTTGCTTTAAAGAGCACCGATTCTTCAAAAATAAGTGGTGGGATACCGTTGTATTAGCAATGCTTCGCTCAGAGTGGGAATGATGTGGTCACCTGCAGAAGTGCGCTATGCGAATGTGAGGTGTTTGCCATCAAGTAAGCTAAACAGCACGCTGGTTTTCGCCAAAACGTGCTTGTCTTAATTTCTAGGATGGCTGGATCTTGATGCTTGGCATTCTCTAAGTTTATTTGTGTGTACCAACACGTTGAGTATTAAACTAGAGCTTAGCTGTCTGGTTCGTCATCCACGGTGACATCGCCATTCATCGAGTTGTAGTAAATAGATATCCCCGGTACGACTCGATAATGATAACGGCATTGGTCGGTGTGGATGTACTCAGCGATATAGTCAGTATTAGTCGGGGAGTTGAAACTAGAAACGCTCGGTGGATCAAGCAGGAGAGCTCCCCATACCGAAATACAGTCTTCCGGATTATCCAATCTTGGAAAATCTTCTGCGTAAGGCCATTGCTGTACTGGGTATCCCCATTCATTGAAGTCAAGCTGGCCAGTGGCAGAGTCATCATAGATAGGGATGTTCGTAGATGGACCGCCACCGTTTAAGGTCAAATTTTTTGAGTAGGCAAGATCGACACCTGCTTTGAAAGCAGCGCCAGTACCTTTCACGGCTGCAATATGCGAATCTGTACTCACATTCAGGAATCTGGGCGCTGCCGTAACGGCGATTATTCCAAGAATCACAATAACGACAACAAGCTCAATAATTGTAAAACCGTTCTTTTTCATTATGCACCTCTTTTGAAGGCGGCAAGTATGCACCATAAGTGACTATTGCCAAAGGAAATTTCTATATTTCAGGGGTGATTTTATAAACCAATTATGAATGTTGTGATTTACATGGCTTTATTTTATAAAACTCAATTGAGACATAACTTAAGTGCCGGATATCCCACTTGAATGTTGAATTTAGATAGACAAGGAGTTTGTTGTAGTGAATATGGTCGAAACGGTAAAGCGGCATCTTTCAGAAGTGGGTTATCCAAAAGTGGGTATCAAAACAGCTCAGGTTCGTTCCATTTCTGCTCAGATTTTTAAGACTATTGAAGACAAAGATATTTCTCACGTGTTGTCTCTGTGTACTCAATTATTGGAACAAAGAGATTGGGCGCTAGGAGTTATCGCGTACGATTGGGCTTTTAGAGTAAGAAAACAATATTCAAGAGACACGTTTCCTGTTTTTGAGCGTTGGTTAAAAGAGTTCGTCACAGACTGGAGCGATTGTGACGACTTTTGTACTCATGCTTTTGGGGAATTACTGTCTCAATACAATGATTTGTTTGATCTCACAACCAAATGGGTCGAGCATTCGAATTTTGCTGTACGCAGGGCCGCTGCGGTCATCTTAATTTATCCTATCAATAAGAATCGATACTCTGCGTTGGATCCGTTTCGCGTGGCGAATCTATTGCTCGAAGATAACCATGACTTAGTACAGAAAGGCTATGGTTGGATGCTTAAAGTACTCAGTCAAAGAGAACCTCAACAGGTTATTGGTTATCTGAATGCTAAGCATGCCGCAATACCAAGAGTGGCTTTTCGTTACGCGATTGAAAAGTTGGACAATGAAATTAAGCGAGAGTTAATGTCGCTTTGATTAGCAGTGTTTGAAGCCAAATTATAACCACAACACCTTAACGTAAACCGCATTTAACTATGTAGAGATTTCTGTAGCGATTTTTGTTCTTTGGAGAAGTTTGAAATGAGTGTCACTATCAGTTTGGCCCAAATTCCTATCGTAAGAGGCAACTGGAGAGAAAACCTTAAGCAACATCTAAAAATGGTAGAGCAATCGTCAAAGTACAATGCGGATGTGGTTGTTTTCCCCGAGCTATCACTGATTGGCTATGAGCTTGATTTGGCTGAAGAACTTGCATTGTCTCTTGAGCCATCAAATTTTGAAGAACTCTCCCGTGCTTCAGTTCAAAGTGAGATGATTGTTGTGGCTGGGTGTCCCTTGCGAGTTCCTGGCTTATCCCATCCCACCATAGGCGCCGTTGTTTGCTTTCCCGATGGCAGAGTTGAGTTCTACTCTAAACAGCACCTGCATGATGGTGAGGGTGAATACTGCTCCGCTGGCGATGTTGATTATGTATTTGATGTGAATGGGCATAAAATCGCGCTAGCAATATGTGCTGACTTCATAGAGGCGGATCACTCCCAACGAGCTAAACATCTAGATGCTGATATCTATTTAGCGAGCGCTTTAATCTCTGAGAATGGCTTTGATCCGGATTCTAAAATCTTATCTGGAATTGCGTCGGAACACGGTATACCAGTATTACTGAGTAACCATATCTCTATGACGGGAGATTGGGAAACGTGTGGCAAGAGCTCGGTTTGGAGTTCGCAAGGAGAGCTCGTGATCAGTGCAAACTCAAAAGAGAGTGGCATTGTTCTATGTACGATCTCGGGCTGTGAAACGGATCTTAATCTAGCTGGAAAGTGGCATGCTGAATCAAACTAGAGGTCTCGACAAAGACGGGTTCATCGAAAATCTATACTCTCCTAAGAATATCGCTCCCGAATTCCAAGAGGTTGTGACTGCTGTTATTGATTCGTTGTTAAGTGACCTGCCGAATCAAATTGATGGTATCTACCTATATGGAAGTGTTCCGAGAGGCTCGGCGGTTGTTGGTCGCTCGGATTTGGATGTTTCTATCGTACTCAATACACCTATTGGCAAAAAAGAGAAGCGAGTATTTCAACGCCTTTCTGACTGTATTCCCAAAGCATATCCCCAAGTAAGTAAGCTTGATATTGACCCTGGCTTTCTTTCGGAAGTGCTGCAACCACAAGAAAAATTCCATTGGCAGTTTTGGCTCAAGCACTGTTGCTGTTGTATTTGGGGTAATGATCTATCTATTGATTTTCCACGCCACAAACCTAGTCGTGAAATAGCCCTAGCGCTTAATGGTGACTTGTCTACTTTTCTGGATCAAATGAGTCCAGCCCTTAAAACAATGACAGATGCGGATGTCGCTAAGCTGATTGGCAAAAAGTTAGTGCGGGCGGCGTACTACTTTGCCGCTGAGAAAGACGGAAGTTGGCACACCAACTTGAGCCAGTGTACTGCAGTAGCTAAGCGTTATTATCCAGAGCAAAGTGACGATATTGAATTAGCACATCAATACGCTCTCGGGCAATTAACCTCTAAAGTTGAAGCCTTGGAGTTGTATGAAAGGCTAAGCAAGAATTTGTCGTGAGCTTAGTGAGCCTGCAAATCGGTGGGGTAAATCATTGGCATATGCATGCCGCTTCGCATTTGTTTTATAAATCATAGCCAGTTGAATGTATTAAAAACTGATGTGTTGTAAGGTCTGTGCTTTATTGCCAATAGAGACCAAGGAACAAAAATGTATGCCAATAAGTATTCTAATTTCTGGAGACGCTTCTTCGCTATCTGGATAGATTCAATCGTATTTTTACCTTTGGAGTGGATAGATGATTATGTACTTTCTGGCGTGATAAGTTCAGGTGGTATTTTTGCTTGGGGAGCGGTGAATTCACTAATTGGTGTCACTTACTACGTTGGCATGCATGCTAAATTTGGGCAAACAATCGGTAAGATGGTCACCCGAGTGAAAGTAGTCGATGTATCTGAAAGTCGAAACCTAACCCTCAAACAGTCTTGTATGAGAGATATTGTCCCAATCATGCTTATACCCTTTAGTCTCTATGCTTACGCGCAACTGTCTTTTTACGGCCAGACTTGGGAAAGTTTAGAGCAAGGCCGGGCCTTTATTTTTGTTGGGTACGCAATGATCGGATGGGTTCTTTTAGAGTTCATCTCCATGCTATTTAATCATAAACGCAGAGCGATTCATGATTTCATTGCGGGCTCTGTTGTCGTAAAGAAAGTCTAATTATCTAAACTTTGGCTTAAGGAAAAATCGATGGATGTACATGAGTGTGTTTCTTTTATCTTGCTGAACGAATCACAAGTATTGTTAGAAAAACGCAGCGAGTCTAAAGAGACGGATCCGGGATTGATTACCATACCTGGCGGTCATATTGAGCGCGGTGAAAGTCAGGTACAGGCGTTGTTTCGTGAGCTTAAAGAAGAGCTCAACGTTACTCCTACTGAATACACGTTCTTATGTTCACTTTACCACCCAACAACAGAGACCCAGTTGATTCATTACTTTGTGGTAACCCAATGGGAAGGGGAGATAATCGCACAAGAAGCTGACAGCATCGCGTGGTATTCGCTAAATACTGCTCCTGTTGGTATAGCGGCCGATGGTATTGCTTTGAGAGAAGTGGAGCGAGTGGGTAGTTATCTTTAGTTTAGATTCGATAACATGTTTAAGACGTTTTTGAGGGCCCAAAAACGGTGAAACCCCGATGTTGGTAGTAATCTTAGCTGTATGATATTGATTTATATGAATTTCATGTGTTTAGAGCTGGTGGTTAAGCTCTAATTAGCCTAAAAAACGGTTAAAAAGGCCAATGAAATAGTCAAATAAAATCAATAGATTAGCAACTTGGTACTACTGTATTAGTCCACCCTAAAGTGGGCTTGAAATCGATTCGTTGAATCATTTTACGCTTCGGGAATTCTTTTTGTTAATTGCTGCGCAAATAGAATGTCACTGAAAAAATCGTGCATAGTTTTTCTACCAGTAGATGAAAAATCTTAATTTTCATGTAGTGAGAAAGGTAAGGAGAACGACATGGCGACGCGTAAAATCAGACCTAGACAATTTATTGATGAGTTTTACCCTGATTCAGGGATATGCAATACCACCATCATAAACTGGATTAAACATGGCAAGCTCGAGGGCACTAGAACGCCAACGGGCCGATATTTAGTCTGTGTTGACGACGAGATAGGGAACCCTGCAGACAGGGTGAGTGAACTTCTAAGATTCTTGGAGTCATAAATGGTTGGTAGAGCTAGAAGCAAAGAAACGGCTCATTACCCTCCATTCTTGGTGAAAATGAGCCATAGGGGTCAATCTCGGTTTCGGTTTACGACCGTAGATGGTGTGAAGAAGCTATTTCCTATCGGGACTGTAGAGCAAGAAGCGATACAAGCTGCGCATGTTTACAACTTGCAATATCGTCCTGAGTTAGGAAGCGCGTTTTCCCTTTCTGAGATGACCCCATTTCGCAAAGCTGTCTCCAAAGGCCGTAAGGACAAATTTAATCGGCCTTTAAAAGAGTGGCTTCCGTTAGTGTTGTCTCGTGTGAAGAAAGAAGAACGGCTTTCCAAAGACGTTTATCGAAATTTGGAAAGGGACTGTTACCGCCTTGATGAGTTCATGGGGCGGTTGCCAACCAAATCGATCAAGTTACAGCACATCAATGAGTTCCTTTCGAAATACTATTCAGAGTTAAGTAATCGTCAGCTCAACAATAAGATCAGTAACCTTAAAAAGGTATTTTCCTATCTTGCTGATGAGAGCGCTATTGAGAGTAATTTTGTACTCAATAAAAAACAGCGTCGATTGACCAGAGAAGATTACACAAAAGCTCGCCACGACCTAGATATCGAAAACTACCAAAAGGTCTACGATGCAGCGCCACTGTTTCTTAAGGTCGCAATGAGCTTAACACTTGAGACGACTCATGCTGTGAGAGAGATCTATAGGCTTCGTTATCGGATATACAAACCACGTGAAGGCGTGTGTGGGATTCTTTGGAACCCTGACAAAGAGGTGGAGTATGTGGATGGGCATGCAGTGTATGGAATGCTTTATGTTCATCGAGAAAAGGTGAAAAAGTCCGATGCTTCCACCGTCGCCATTCCTGTCACTCAGACGATTAAAGACATTGTCGATCTTTCTAAAACATCGAGATTGATTTGTCCTTATATCGTTCATCGTAAACCCAAACAGCAGCAACGTGGCATTTCAAAAGAGACCGATCATCTGTACCAAGTACATCATCACAATATAAGTAAAGAGTTCAGTAAGGTTCGAGACTCACTAGGGCTTTATAGTCACCTAAAGAAATCGCTAAGGCCGACCTATCATGAAATTCGAGGACTAGCTGCTCGAATGATTGAACAGCAAGGGCAGAGTGCTACCGAGCGAATGGCACATGCGAACGCTAAAACGACAAAAATCTATACAGGCACAAGTGACATTATTTGGCACCAAGTACCACCTGTTGAGGTTATGCCTAAAGGTGGCCAGAAGTGATGTTTGTCAGTTGTTTAGTTTTGGAGGAATTCGGATTCCGAATTTGAATCCGCATCGCTTTAAATTGCGTTGTAATTCGGATTCCGAATTATTAGATTAAGGAAATACGACTTGAGTTCCTTCACCACAAGAGCATGCAATTGAGTACGTGTTCTTTTTCTTACTGACTTTAGCTGAATTAGATTGGCAAGAATGGCAACTAATACGCATTGCAGTATTCACCTTACATTGTGGGCAGTAGACGTAATACCCATACTTTCCATACCTCGGCTCGGTCTGCGGGCTTTGACACTTCTTACAATTAAAACCATGCCTTATTTGTGGAACTTTGGCTTCTTCAATTGTTTCTTGAGCTGGAACCAAGTCTACCTTTTCCGTTTCGCTCAATTCTGCGATATGTACTTTGGGAGCCGGAGAAGACGTAGGCACATGTTGTTCGTTTAGAAAGTGAACTAGGCGGTACAGTTCATCACGATTAAACGTAGGATTCGGATTTAGTATTGAACCTACGCGGTGCTTTTTGATGAGACTCTTAACGCAGCTACCAATAGATTCGGCTTTAATGAGCTTCTTCGATATATCTTTAGGGATAGAAGTTCGATCGATGAGAGCGTCATTAGACGCGGCACAGAGCTGATCCCAACAGCGACCACCAAAGTACGCTTGTACAAATGCAATTCGGTCTAGTAACGACTTAGCGTTGTCATTTAAAAGTGCTTTCAATAGTTTGGCTTGCAACTTAGCTTGCTCGATAGGCGAGGGCATTCCTGTCCAATTCCCTCTTACGGTTCGACTCCATTCGAGTTGATTGTTGACCTTAACCTCACCACGAATCGATTTCGACTCAATAATGATAAATCCTTTGTTATAAAGGACTAAGTGATCGATCTGAGCTGTTTCATTTTTAAATTGTATGCGTAGGTCATTAATAATGAAAACGTCATTTGCATCTCCAAACTCTCTGCGTAAGTAAAACGCGACATCTTGCTCTACTTTTGCGCCAGCTTTCTGTTGAAGACTGTTGTCGATTTTTGAATCTCTATCCTTAGTAATCATTCTTTATTCCTGCTTTTTTATAAAAGCAGTTTACCATGCAGTATTGTTCATATTGATGGTGTGTATGTTTTTGAGACATATGTTCTTTTTCGAACACTGTTATTGATGAAAATTGTGAAATATCTCTTTTCGAAAGCTCAAAGTCGAGAGTAGGAAACCTGCAACCCGCTGTTTAATAATGTGTTTGTTAGGTATCAAGTTATTGAGTGTGGTAAGGCGTTGTGAGCGCCATGAAAGTTGTAAATAGGTAATGGTGGCGCAACAATAAGAGGTGATACGCAGCCATTGCTGCAGAGAAAAACACACACATAAATTGTTATTGAGCTTTTGGAATGACTAGAGGCCTCAGCCCTAAGAGCAGGTGATAGTGCCCTGTTTCGTGATTATGAAGTCATTTCAGAATTCGGAATCCGAATTTCATCTATCAAGAACTTATTAGAGGAAGTCGCTAGTAAGAGATGGGTTGTGTACAGTAAACCTGTACTTCAGGAGCCCACAGCGGTAGTGGGTTATCTATCTCGGTATTGCAATCGTATCGGGTTAAATCCAAACCAATTAAGTTATAACGTGGATGGCCGTATCACGATGAGTTACAAAGACTATCGAACCAATGGGACTCAAAGAATGTGTTGTAATGCGGGCGAGTTACTTCGACGCTTACTTTTACATGTATTACCTAAAGGGCTAATGCGAATACGCTATTATGGCTTTTTAGCTAATGCGGTACGGGTAAAAGCGATAGCGGAAATTAGGCAAAGCTTACGAAAGTGACCCGCAGAAAAGTAGGAAGTGTTGAAAGAGAAACCGTGTTGTCCGAACTGCCATAGCAACAGCATGGTACTCGTGTGCATCAATATTAGACCTAGGATAGTCGTTTCAGAGCACCGACTGACCTAATTGTCTGATTATAATGAATAAAATTATCGTTGTGTTATGGCGAGAGAGGGGCGTTGTTCGCTTTTAAAAAAGATTATGCAACGGGTATATTCGATGTAGATAAATTGGTGGCTAGAAGTGGAAAATGGATGGCTGACGGGGTACCGGTCTTAATGATAATAGTGGAACGTAAGTCAGTCCTAAAAAGCAAATTCCATAGATAGAAGCGGCCAAGTCCAACAGGTATTTATCCATTGTGCTACGACAAAGGATAAATACTTAAGCGTTATGTTTCTGAATACCCCACGTTTAGTAGACACTTTAGTAAGGTGGGCCTAAACGATATGTCGAAATAGGCCCTGAACATCTTCAATTAGGACTTTTACTTCATACCATAAATGCGTTCTATTGGCCCAAACTGAACGTCTCCAGGTAAAAGGTGGGCCTCATCTGTAGGTATAAGGCTGTGAAACTTATTTCCCTTGGTTATCACTTGATAGTCCTTGCTAGAGCCTTTGGGAAGGGTTCTAGCAATATGTTCTCTTTCATGCTGGAATCTGTCCATTTGTTCATGGGCATTATCAATTCCCTCAAACCATTTAAACAAACCAAATATTCCGTCTACTCCTTCAACGACTACATCCATTCTAGCTGGCATTGTACTACCTCCTTCATATGGAAATGATCACTAGTAGGTATAGTCCATACGTATTGACATCTAATTTATATCCACCAGTTAGTTGATATGCATCAATGTTTTTATGCAAATAAAAACATACAAGCAATTTAAGAGGGATTCTCAACGCTTGGCACTTTTGCTTCTACTTCAGTTTTAGTGTTTATGGCACAATGCTTTAGGTTTGGGTGGAAGCGTTGTTCACCCCTTAATTGGGCGTTATGCAACAAGAGGCTAGAATGAAGTTTTCGTTAGTTGACGGAGTTAGGCAGGAACCGTCCCCGAAGGTAAAAGGTTTATGCCAGTTTTGTGGTAAGCCAACGCTGTCTAAGTGTGGCACTAAAGTACGTTGGCATTGGGCTCATGCACGCAAAGATTCATGTGACCCTTGGTGGGATAATGAAAGTCAGTGGCACAGAGACTGGAAAAACCATTGGGCAAATGACTATCAAGAGATTGTCGACTTTGATGAGGTCGGTGAAAAACACATAGCAGACGTTAAATTACCTAATGGTATGGTATTAGAGTTCCAAAACTCACCGATGTCGCATAAGGAATTACAGTCTCGTGAGCAATTCTACGGAGATATGATTTGGGTTGTAAATGGTAGGAACCTAGCTAAAAATATGAAGTTAAGGGCTGCATTACCAGACCCGAACCATGTATCTATGGTGGACATTGGCGTTCGAAATATTAATCATAAAACACATTTTATCTACTTCCATATTTCTGAATGCCAACCAGACGAACTCATCGAAATACATTCATCTGATAAAATAGAGAGCTTAATTAAAGATACTCATGTTGGTCATTTTTTCTATGAGTGGAAACGACCAAAACAAGTGTGGCTAAATGCAAAGAAGCCAGTGTATCTTGACTTTGGCAAGGGCATTCTATGGCAGCTAAAACGCTTCAACGAATTCAGTTCTTTCTGTATTCAAGCGCATCGCAAAGAAGAGTTCTTAAGACGCTATGGAGCAGTTGCATAACAATCTGTTTATGTACTTTTAAGGAAAATCAGAAACTTATGGATGAAAATACTGAAATTTGGCGTCAGTACTACGAAAAGGCACTATCTCACCCACATTCAAAACGTACTGAATTTGCAGTCCGACTTAATGAATCGAACCTCAAAGTAGCCACTGACTGTGGTTGTGGAACAGGCAGTGATATCGAATACTTAGATCAACAGGGTTTTCAAGTTCATGGCTTCGATATTAATCCTGATTCGGTCGCTATTTGTAGAGACCGATTTGGGGCAAAGTCATTAGTTGATATTGCAGACTCTTCGTTTGAGTCGTTCGACTATCCAAAATCGGGTGTAGTTATCGCAAATTCTAGTTTGTTCTTCGCTGACCCAAACCAATTTGAATCGACTTGGAGCAACATTAAATCTTCAATTGAAATCGGTGGGGTATTTGCTGGTGACTTCATGGGTTTCAAAGACAGTTGGGCTAACAACTATCGCAGCCCAACAACACCTTTGTCGGAATCAGAAGTAAAGGCTTTGTTCTCAGGTTTTGACATAATCAGGTTCTTTGAGCGTGATGAAAAAGCAAAAACTTCATTGGGTAGAATGAAGCATTGGCATACATATTCTGTGGTCGCGGTGAAACGTACATAACAAAGCGTTTAAGACAGATTCTGTAGTTGACCCGATCTAGTGGACACCTTCAATAGCAATTGGAGGTGTTTATGCCAGCTTATAAATCAGGTAAAAAAACTCAACAATATCTTACGGAATTTAAGGTAACTGCTGTCCGACTTTCGCTTCGAGAAGGAGCTACAGTTAAAGGCGTGGCGCTATCATTAGATATCCACCCTTATATGCTTTCTAAATGGCGAAAGGACTATAGAGAAGGGGTTCTTATGGAAGATAAACGTAAGAAAAGGACTCAGATCCCGAGCCAGAAAACTGAGTCTAGTCGGATTGCAGAGCTCGAACGTCAGAATGAACAACTTAAGCTCGAGAATGATTTGCTAAAAAAGTGGCAACGATTCGTTGCCCAAGAAAATCGACAAAATTCCGATTCATAGCCTATTACAAAACGCGTTATTCCATTGTATTGATGTGCCGTTTTCTATCTGTTTCTAAGTCGGGTTACTACGCATGGCTTGATAGAGAGCCAAGCCGCTACGTTCAAGAAGAGCAGGCTTTGAAGAAGCGTATAATTAAAGTGTTTACCCAGAGTCGAGAGACTTACGGCAGCCCACGAGTTCATGCAGAACTGAGGCGCCAAGGAGTTTTGGTTAGCCGTAAGCGTGTGGCTCGGATCATGAGAGAGCAAGGGCTGAGAGCACGAAGTTATCGCATTTACATGAAAATGGCCAAGCTACATCGGTTCTATCAATCGATTAAGAATATTAAAAAAGACACACCAAAACCAACGGCAGTTAATCAACAATGGTCTGGAGATCTAACGTATATAAAGCAAGGTAAACGTTGGATGTATCTAGCCGTCGTTATCGACCTTTACTCACGTAAAATCGTCGGTTGGTCGCTTGGTAGTAAGAAGAGTACACAGCTAACGATGAGTTCGTTGAGAATGGCCATTAGAAATCGAAAGCCACAAGAGCGCTTATTGTTTCATACCGACAGAGGCTCTGAATATCGCGCCCATGAAGTTCAAGCTTTATTATCAAAAAATGGAATTGTCCCAAGTATGAATCGTCCAGGTCATTGCACTGATAATGCGGAGGTGGAGTCGTTCTTCCATACGCTCAAAGGCGACATAATTAGGAAAAATAGTTTTAAAAGTGAGAAGCAGCTTAGAGATAAACTTGCCGGTTATATCCAGCATTTTTATAACCGTTATAGACTGCACTCAAGTCTTGGATATCGAACCCCGCATGAATATGAAGTAACGACGGGTTAAAGATAATAGGGTGTCCATTTTATCGGGTGAAGATCATTCGCAACGCGTGGCATTTTTACTATGCGTTGGTTTAGTGATTAAGGTGGTATGCGGTGGCTTCGGTATTGCGTTGCTCACCCCTTAACAGGGCGTTATACATAAGGAGAAAAGTTTGATTTCAGGCGATATTAAAGTTAGATATATTGTATTTCCACTGATCTTGGCAGAACAAGTCAAGCCTGGTGAGTCGAAAATGGTTAGCTTTCTGGGAACAGGTTTTCTTGTGGGTTCAGATGGCTATGCGTTGACAGCATCTCATGTCGTTGACCTTAAGGTCGAACCTAACCAAGCTATAGTTGGCTTATTTGTGGATAAAACTACTAATAAGTGGCAGATGTTCAATGCTGATAGAGCAGATACTCATCCTACTGAAGACGTTAGTCTTTTAAAAATGCGTGGATGGACTCCATTTCAAACTGATGTAAGAGTTAGTTTTGATATGCAATTTGCATCATTTGAATATCAGCTCTTTGGATATCCAAACGCAAATTTATATGAAAACGTAGATGCCCGAGATGCATCAGGAGCTGTCTTGGGTAGACCTGATTTAATTTACTCAAAAGGTCATATTAGACGTAGAACGTCGTTTGCATTACCTGGAATTAAAGGTAAGCAACTTTATGAGTTAAGTCAGCCTGTTGGAGCTGGTTGCTCAGGAAGTCCAGTGTTCCAATCAAAAAATGGAATATGGGAAGTTGCAGCAATATATATTGCTGATAAAACAGAGACAATCGCATTTGAAACATTGGATAATAACCTAGATAAGAAAATAGAGTTTATCGAGATTGCAGGGAGTATGTCTTATGCTGTGCGTATGGATGCACTGAAAGACTGGGTTCCTGCAAACTGCGGAAAGACATTGGATAAATTAACCTGACAATATGTATAACAAAGCATTTAAGAGTGATTCCCAACGCTTGGTATTTTTCATTCCATCGTTGGGTTTTGTGTTTACGGTGGTATGGTTAAGTTTTGTGGATGCGTTGCTCACACCTTAATGCGGCGTTAGGCTTAAAGGAGTCATATTGAATCATTACGTTAATAAAACCCTTGAATTGATGGAGTTCTTTGGTTTTGAAACAAGGGACACATTTTTAGTAGATCAAAATCTCGATGATTTTTATGTCAATGATAATAGTTATAACGGCCCCAGGCATTTCGATGTTGTTTGGGTTTGTGATGGCTACCCAGGTGTTAATGCTGAACGTAGGTATTCACTTGAGGGCTTTGAATCGGTTGCGTATAACGAATATAAAATAGAAATGCCTGAACGTTACCGAACACTTGGGCGTGAAGATATTATATATCATGAGACGGCTCATTTTTTACAGAAGAATACTGTAGAAAACGAAGAAAATTACATTAGGTTTGATGGCACAAACTATGTAGATTATATATCTCAACGTTGTGAGTATGAGGCTCATTTAGTACAAATAAAATACATTATTGATGAGATGAGTGAGTATTTGGCTACAAAAGCTTCAGATACAGAACTTGCCAGTTTTACCAGTTCAGTACTCGCATTATCTACTGGTACTCCTGTTGATAAAAGCATGGGGATTTCAGTGATATTGAGAGCCAAGGAACTTGCGATAATATAAGCCTAACAAATTGCTTAAGAGTGACGGCTAACCTTTGGCACTTTTGGTTTGGTTGGCTTTAGTGATTACGGTGGCTTTACTTAGGTTTCGTGGTATTAGCCGCACCTTAGCAAGGCGTTAGGCTTTACCCATATAAAAATTATGGATTTGCCAACAGCTTCAATTATTTGAGCATCGAATTCTTGTAATGTGTCTAGTGGCATATTGCCGTTCTTTGAGGTATCAAAATGAACGAATCAGAAATTCGAAGAGCAATTCAAAATAAGTTAGTAATTGAGTTTACCTATAGCAATAAGTTACGCGTGGTAGAGCCTCATGTGCTTGGCGTCTGTAATGGCAATATTCAAGTCTTGGCTTATCAAATTGGTGGTCAAAGTAGCTCCGGAGGGTTACCTGAGTGGCGTAGGTTTGACTTGTTCAGGATTAGTAATCTACGGGTGACTAGTCAGACTTTTGCTGGACGTAGACCCTTCCCATCAGGAACACATAGTCCTTGGGATCGTGAACTCGAAATAGTACCAGCCTAACAATCTGTTTAAGAGTGATTCGCAACGCTTGGCATTTTTGCTATGCGTTGCGTTTTGTGTTTAAGGTAGTCTGCGGTGGCATCGGTATTGCGTTGCTCACACCTTAACAGGGCGTTATGTGAATTTTCACGATCGAGGAAAAAGTGGGATTTTTAAAAGAATTTAGTGATTATCTTGGTGGCGGTGCTGCAATTTTGGCTTTATGTACGTTGCTATGGCAGTTTTGGTCGGCAAGAAATTTACAAAAGTATAAAAATGAGAGCCAGAGTAGCTTGAAAGCATTGGAACATGAGTTTTCAGTTGAAATGCAGAAGAGAGACCATAGCCACCAGATATCTAAGTCTACGTATGAAATGAACTTCGATCGTAAGGTCTCGGTATATACGGAACTGCTTAAGTTAAAACAAGATTATTCAAAGTTTAAAAATGAAAATCCGCTGGCAGATGATGAGCTAGAGTCACCAGATATTTTCTACAATTACTTCATTCAATGCAAAGTAATTATTGAAAGAGAAAAGCTATATATTAGCGATGATCTGGCATCTTTATACGACTCTTGGTATAGCGTTGCGGTTAAGTACTTTAAAAAGGCTGGTATTGAAGGCATTGCTGTTCATGGGTTGGCGTACACCAACGAAGAGAATGAAATGAACATTTATGACGCTCAGCAAGAAAGTCGGTGGGAACTTGTGCATGAGACATTTCCTCTAATGGATAGTGTATTCGACCAAATTGAATATGATGTGAAAATAATCAGAAAGATAATCGAAATACCTATTAGCTCATAATTCACATAACAAAGCATTTAAGAGTGATTCGCAACGCTTGGCAGTTTCGCTTCGCTCAAGTATAGCCAAGCGTCGCTCACACCTTAATGCGGCGTTAGGCTTACAGAGGAAACTATGAAAATATTGTATTCAGGCGGTCTACAGGTTCGCTCTCACGATGCACAAGAACGCTTGTTAAATGTTAATACCTTCTTAGAAGGTGAATTTGCTTTCCACAACTTGTATCGAGAAGTTAAAGCAAGCGATTTTCCTATTGCTCAGGATTGCTTTGGCGACCAATTCCTTATTCGAGATAACTTGGTGGTTAAGTTGAATGCTGAAACTGGTGAGATTGATGAATTTGGTTGTACCTGGGAGCAATTTTTGGCTTGGGTACACGAGGATCCAATTGAAAGATTGAATATTCCAAGCGATTTGGAGCTAAAGGTTGGTCAGCTGCTATTCGCTTATCCGCCTTTTTGTACTGTTGAAGGCAGCAATGCATCAATAAAAGCAATTGATGGTATTGAGCTAATCAGCTTTCACGCGGATTTTGCAAGACAGATAAATGGTGAAAGTTAAGCCTAACAAGGCGTTTAAGGCAGATTCCCAACGCTTGGCGTTTTTTATTCCATCGTTGAGTATTGTGTTTACGGTGGTATGTTTTAGTTCTCTGGTAGCGTTGCTCACTACTTAACGCGGCGTTATACGATTGGAGGTAGTGTTGATTTTATACAAATATAGAGGCGTTCAAGGCTTTAGATTTTTCGTTGATATTATTATGAAACAGCGGTTATACGCTGCTCCGTATTTTGATTTGAACGACCCTATGGAGGGTAGATACCTATACTCTCAAGGCTCTAACACACTCGATGAAGATGTAAGAGCTTTAATAAAAGGTGAGAAAGAAAAAATTCGGATATGTTCACTATCACGAGATCCAGAAAATGAACTTATGTGGTCACACTATGCTGAGGGACACCGAGGTGTTGCGATCGGCGTAGAAGTTGATGACACAGAGTATGAAGTTAAGCCGATTATCTATGATGGTTTGCATGTACTTAACCGAAATAATCTAAATCAAAATGCAGCACTAGATATCCTATCTCATAAACTTAATGTTTGGGAGTATGAGCAGGAAGAGCGAGTCTTTGTTAAGGGAAAACACTTTATTAGCGTACGAGTTAAAGAGGTAATCTTTGGTCGTTCAATGAGCAATCAAGACAAAGGGTTTATTCGCGAACTAGTCGAGAAAATCGATCCTAGTATTGAGTTGAAAAACGCCTTCTCGTAGAAATCGTATAACAAAGCATTTAAGAGTGATTCGCAACGCTTGGCGTTTTCGCTTCGCTCAAGTATAGCCAAACGTCGCTCACACCTTAATGCGGCGTTATATTGTTGTTCAAATTGGGAGGTAATCTATGAGTGATGTTTTAGGTTCTATCGGTCAAGCTATCGGTTTGGCAAAGCGTTTACGTGAAATCAGTAAGAATATTGAGGATGCAGAGTTTAAAAACTTACTTGCTGATCTCAACTTGGAATTAGCAGATACTAAGCTCGCATTAGCAGATGTCATGGAGCAAAACTATCAGTTAAAGTCTGAAGTTAACGAGCTTAAAAACTCACAAGGCAATAACTTAAATCAACTTATCTTCAAAGAATTTGCGTATTACACTCAAGATGAGGATGGACCTTTTTGTTCGGCTTGCTATGAAGTAAAAAACCAGCAAATACGCTTAGCTAAAGTCACAGGTTCATTTGCTACGTTTGGGCATCATAAGTGCCCTTCATGCGATGAATATTACGGTGGCTCAATATAACAAGGCACTAACCCCGACACTTCACGCTTGGCATTTTTGCTTCGCAAAAGTCTATGCCAAGGTTCCGTGCGGGTTAGTTTAGCGTTAAGTTTCTAGAGGGTATTATGGCAATTAAAATAACCACTCAAAAAGTGGATACATGGAAGAAACGAATTCAAAAAGGTAGTTTGAAAGGGTCTACATATTTTTGCCAACAGTCGGGGAAAGTTTGGGTGTCAGCGTCGCTAGATCATCAAGGTATCTGTAAAAAAGTACTTGGTAGAGATTCTGGAAATAGTTCTTTGGCTAGTTATTTGCGGTGGGATGATGTTCAGCCGACTGATTTGGTAGAACTGCTGTACCAAATTGAAGTGTCGTAGTTATGCACTACCTAGCGACATTGATAGTGCTATGTATATTGGGATATTTCGTAATCTGGCCAGTAGCTTCATGGGCTCTGCTTACGATTTTGGGCGTCGTTGTTTACCTAGCCAGCAAAATCGCGTGGGTCGGAGTAATCGTGACTGTAGTATTTATATTAGTTCGTGCACTAGGATAGTCTGAAACTTAACAAAGCATTTAAGAGTGATTCGCAACGCGTGGCATTTTTACTATGCGTTGTGTTTAGTGTTTAAGGTGGCATGCGGAAGCATCGGTATTGCGTTGCTCACACCTTAACAGGGCGTTAGAACACCAAGTAAGGTTTGTAGCCTTACTTGGGGGCTTTCTATTTGCAGGTGTAAGTTAAGCTCTGTTCTGCTAGGAAGCCTTGAAAATCTGAATTTAGAGTATTGCAGTGTATTTCTTTAAAGAAACTTGGGTCATTAGCATGGATGTATGTAATCGTATTAAGCCAAGCAGCATCATCATTTGCTAAAGTGAAAATTCTCTCAGCAGTGAGAATTGCAAGATCGTCCAGCCCAGCACATTTTTGTTCATTCAAACATTGGTTTCTTGATTTTAAGTAATCACTATAAATACCGTAGGCGTGTTGGGTGTCATCGCCTTTGCCATCTTCCCACCATGTGTAAAGTGATAGCAGTGCCGCTCCCAAAGAAGCGAGTAGCGTAAGTTTTTCGTTGTTTGTCATATTGTTATCTCAACTAAAAGGAATTGATTAATTGGGGCAGTAGGTAGGTATTTCAAGTGTGTTGTTCTAACAATAAATTTAAGAGTGATTCACAACGCTCGGCGCTTTCACTTCAAGCAAGTTTAGTGTTTATGGCACAATGCGTTAGGTAAGGTGTTGGCGTTGTTCACACCTTAATTTGGCGTTATACATTTTCGAGGAAGTTATGGATTTAGAGAATATTGCTTCGATAGCAACAGCAATTGGCGTAGCTGTAGCAACTTGGCAGATATGGGAGAGTCGAAAGCTTGCTCAAGCTACGTTTGAAGACTCTTTTAACCAACAATATAGAGATTTGATTTATGCAATCCCAGTTGATGTACTTCTCGGTAAAGACTTGCCTGAGCCCGAAAAGTTGAAGGCGCGTGAAATTGTATTTAACTATCTCGACTTATGTAACGAACAAATTGCTCATAGGCACACTAAGCGTATAAGCGAACGCCTTTGGAAGAGCTGGGCGAGTGGAATTGAAGAAAATATTAATAGGGCTTTGTTTTCTGAAGTTTGGTCTGAAGTTAAGGAATCGGCCCCTGGTACATTTAGTTTTTTGGAGAAACTAGAGAAAGAAGACTTCAAGTCAGACCCTAAGGTTTGGACAAATGTATAACTGTTTAAGGGGGATTCACAACACTTGGCATTTTTGCTTCTACTTCAAAATTAGTGTTTATAGCACAATGCTTTAGGTTGGGTGGTGGCGTTGTTCCCTCCTTAATTGGGCGTTAGCTTATTCGAGGAAAATATGGATTTTATTACAATTGACAATATTGCCAAGATAATCGCATTGGCAACTAGTATTTTTGTTGTGTTTAGCAAGTTTAATGAATTTACGTTTAATAAAAAGGCAAAGTTACGCGCTGACTATGACTTTGCCGAGAAGCTAATTGCAAATGATAAATGGAAAAATATGTCAGACTTTTTATTGGAAAAAGGTTACTTGGCTATAAGTGCTAAAGCTCTTAACGCTTCTGAAATTCGATTTATATTAAACACGCAAAATCCGTTGTCGAAATTCGAATTATTTGAGCAAGCTCAATTATATTTGACGTTGTCCATTGATGATAAAAATAAAAGAGTGCTTGTATTTAAAAATCATTATAAGTCAAGCAGACTGAAAAAAATTAAAATCTATAATAGCCTGGGCTACTTTGTGACAGCGTTTTTGGCAACTACACCAGTGTTTTTTATTGGTGATATCATTAGATCGTTTGGTTTTAATGGCTTATGGGGCGTAGTTGTATTCTCTTTCCCCCTAGGGTCTCTGGCATACATTTACGTCCGTGAGTATTGGAATATTTGTGCTGCAGAACGAATAGTTAACGAGATGTGGAAAGAACTAAGCTAACAAAGCATTTAAGAGTGATTCGCAGTGCGTGTCATTTCGGTGGGCGTTGGTTTAAGTCATTTAGATCAAGCAATTAAAACGATTACTGATGAAGCAGAACCTGTAGGGGGAGGTATAACTTTATGTGTCAGCATTCCAAAGAATCTCAAAAGCAAATGAAGCTTATTTTTGATGGTCATTCTCGAAGCCGTACATTTATCCAGCTAATGCAAATGTGTGAGGAAGGCTTGGTTGCACCAGAACAATTCGAACGCCTTTCAGAGGAACTCAAAAAAGACATTACGAGTATTCTAGAAAGAAGAGCCTAAGGAAAGTTGGCTAATTAGGCCGCTTCTTTTTCGTAGCTGCAATCATCTCAATATTACTCCTTTTTATTCGCGAATTCGGATATCCGCTACAATTCTGCCTCGGCAACCTCACTTATACGAGTTTTATTATACGAGTTGTATTGAAAATCGTAGAGTTACTCGTTTTTTTCTCCTTCAAAACGCCGTTGATTTTTAAGAATTAGCACTAGAATCTGGATTGAGATTTCTTCCAAAAAAGTGTCAACATTACTTGGTCAATAAAATCTCTCGTTAGCCCTTTAAATCCGTGCACTCTAGGTGAACTGAAAGTGTCACCTAGAGTGCATGAGGGTGGGGGTTGCGGGAGTTTATGCTTGTGATGCGACCAGAGCCCCACCATCACAAATTCTTGGACCAAATGCTTTAATATTTTAGGTTTGCATAGACGTTCGAGCTGTTATTCGGAATCCGAATCCATGATTTTTGGCCAGCGAAGCCGAGTATTATGTTTTGAAAAGTGGGTGTGTGGATCTGTGAATGCCTATAGGCCTTTTAAGTTCTTAATACTGGATGAGTAGGTTTATTGGCTAATGGCTAGTTCAGGCGTGTTATGTCGTTAAATGAGAGTTGAAAGATTAGGCTGGAAGATGGTGTTAAGAATGAACGAAAGGCCAGAAGTGTGTTTTCTTGAGCGTCTTTCAGCGTTATTTGATTAGCCTGTGTTACGTGGTGGTAATGCCCAATCCAATATACATGAATGTATATTGGCGGCTATCAGCGTTCGCGAATTATGCCAAAGGATCGGTTCTTATTCTTGGATGATTATATTTGTTTAGAAGTGCGTACAAGACCATACAAGTAACATTCTAGATGCTAGTCGGTTTTGTCTTTTTGTTTGAGTAGTGTGTTGAACCTAGCGAAAAAGCGGTCTAGTCTTACTGTTAGAAAAACTACTGTATAAGTCCACCTTTCGTCCACCCTTAATCCACCCAAGTAAGATTGGGACAAAGTGGGGAAGGGGAAAGTTGATTCTTTTCAGTGTATTGCGCGAGATTTACGACGTTTTTGAGGGCTCAGAAACGGTGAAACCCCGATGTTGGTAGCATCGGGGTTTCGAATTTCTAGATTTCTCGACTGGTAAGATCGATTGTCTTTTCTATGCAGAAGGCTTGGATTAATCCAATCTTATTCCTTGGTAGGGAATTAGATACGGATGAAGTCCATGTGCTCAACTTTTGGCTTGAACGCGTGACGTTGAACGTCTTGCGGCTTAACCTTAACTTCTGCGCCGTCAATCAGTAGAGTGATTGCTTCGTAGAATTCAGGCTTATCCATTTGGTTGATCACGTCAGCGTGAACAAGTTCGATAGCTACAGCTGCTGCTTCGCCACCGTAGATTACAGCTGGGAATTTACCAGCGTGACGTAGGCGGCGGCTCGCACCTTTACCTAGTTCAGTACGTACTACTGCTTCAAATTTCATAGTTTTACTCTCAAATTAGTAAAAATTAACTTCACACCTCAATGCGACCTTGAGTATGTGGTAATGCCTAGGCATAAACGAGTTCATGCTTAAGCGAGCGCGGATACTAACATCACATTCCAATATGAGCAAGTCAGAAGCCCACCTCAAAGTGAATTTCCTTCAATAATGGGTTCGTTTGGAGATAAAACGTTCGCTAATGCTTGTTGAGCCCATTTTAGCCCCTATTACATCGCCATTCTTATCTATTTATATCGCTGCTAAATCATCAAGTTAATGAACGGAAAATGAATGCTTAGCTAAGGCTTGGTTAAGGCTTGGTTAGTTAATCTTAGTGTTAATTAAACAGCAGAATGAATAGGTGAAAATATGGAACCGGTCAGCATTGTCGTTATTACACTAAACGAAGAGAAACGTATTAGCCGCTTAATGGAAGAGTTGAGCGTGCAAACCCACCAAGAGTTTGAAGTGATTGTTGTCGACTCGAACAGTGAAGACAACACAAGAGGAGTGGCACAAGCTTATGAAAGCGCGTTGCCAAAATTAACTGTTCATCATATGGAAAATCGTGGTGTGAGCCTTGGCAGAAATACGGGCGCTTCTTTGGCTCAGTACAACAGAATCCTTTTTTTAGATGCCGATGTGAGCTTGCCTCGAAACTTCCTTGCAAAAGCGCTTTATGAACTAGAAGAGAACAAGCTTGAGGTCGCAGGTGTGTATATGAGTTCGAAAGGTTTGCCGCTTGTGCACAAGTTTGGTTATGGGCTATTTAACGCAGGCCTGTTTACTACCCAGTTCTTTTTTCCTACGGCGATTGGCGCGTGTATTTTCTCGACGAAACGAGCACATGAAGAAATCGGTGGTTTCGATGAAGAGATCGTACTGTGTGAAGATTGTGACTACGTTAAACGTGCAAGCAAGACATGGCGCTTTAGGTTTCTAAATCTGACCTTTGGGTTTGACCCACGTCGATTAGATCAAGATGGCGTTGTGAAGACAGGCTCAACTTACCTTAAAGCCAATGTCAGACGCTTCTTTAAAGGAGAAATGCGTAACAATGAGATGAATTACAAGTTTGGTCACTATAAAGAACAGTAAGCATTGAGGTTGTTATGTTTGATGGACTAGGGCTGTTTTTGGGAGCATTGGGTGATGCTCTCATAGGCCCAAACCTATTTGTACCGGGAGAGCCTTTTTTTATCGCAGCGGGCTTTCAATTGTATTCAGGTGCATGGATGGCGTTAGTTTTAGTGATGCTAGGTGGCTTGCTTGGTGATCAACTCAGTTATTTTATAGGTTATAAATACGGTGCTAAGGCGCAACGAAGGCTCATTAAGTTTCGCCCTAAAACCAAAAGATTAATTGCGCGCTGCCGCTACCTGATTGCTCGCAAAGGCACATATATCATTCTTTTTGCTCGTTTGTTAGGACCTATTGCTTGGGTTGTACCATTTATTGCTGGCTCGCATCGTGTACCGTGGCGCAATTTCAGTGTGTTGGCCTTTACTGGTTTGGTTCTTGGTGGTGGACAGTTCATTGCTTGGGGCATGTTGCTGGCGCATGGCGTTGAAAGCTTTCCGTGGCTTAATAGCCTTAAGATATTTATCTCTGAGCATAATAGCTTGATCGTGGGTGTGTTCGCGGTATTGGTCTTCACCATTATCGGTTACCGAATGAAGTGGCGACGCTTGGTTCTTAAGTCGAGTGCGCTGTTGTTGGCGTGGGTATTGTTTGCAAATTACGCACACTTTTTCTGGAAGGCCGATGATTTTCAGAATCAACAAGGTACGGCTCAAATTAGTAAAGTAGATTGGAACTCGGTTTCCTATAAAGCATTCCCAGGGAAATCGTCATTCTATTCAGCACAAGCGATCAACGTGATTTATGTGGGCTCAACCCCAAGAGATTTAATGCAGCAATTAGGCTGGATAGAGAATCAAACCTTTTCTAGAAATGAGATTGAATGGGCTGGTTATCTCGCATTGCTCAGAGACAAAACGCCGCCAGTGTCCGATTTATATTGGCGAGACAAGCCGCAAGATATGGCGTTTCAATTGCCGGGTAACCTGATGAAGCGCAGCCATATTCGCTGGTGGCGTGCTGGTGTTGATATTCAAACTAATCAGCCTCAATGGTTAGGCGCAATCAGCTATGATGATGGCCTTAAAGTCACTCCTTATTCAGGTATTGTGACCATACTTCATAACATTGACCCTAATGTTGATGAAGAGCGAGATAGGCTCGCTAATCAGATTCGAACGTTACTGCCTGATATTGAGTTAGATAAGAATCCATTGGCAACTGTGGAAGTGATCGATGAAGATCATGATTATTATACTGATGGTAGAATTTTAATGATTGGAGCAACGACCCTGAGTGATGATTCCCAAGCTTGGGATGTCGCTGTGAACGATATATAGAGTTTGTATATCAGGTCGATAGAACTAAGCCCTAGCATTACGTTAGGGCTTATTGTGTTTAACTTTTACTTAGCTTGTTCAGCCTTTACTTATTTTAAGTACCAGAGAGGCTTTTAATCCGCCCATTGAGCTCTTGCCGAGCGTTAAGCTGCCTCGGTAACTGTGCGCCATTTCATTTACGATGTTAAGCCCCAAGCCTGTTCCTGGTGTGGTTTCATCGAGTCGAACGCCACGTTTGGTCACTTGCTCAAGTTTCTCTTCAGGAATGCCTTGGCCATCATCTTCAATCACCAATTCTATGTTGCCATCGTCGAGTTCATTTGCATGGACTCGAATAATGCTGCTCGCCCACTTGTAACTGTTCTCGAGTAGGTTACCGACCATTTCATCAAGATCGGTTTTTTCTACCGCCACTTCAATCTCAGAGTCTAGCTCGTTAATCATGGTGACTTCATTGGCGGCATACACTTTATCAAACGCCATTGAGATCGCTTCGACACGCTCGCAAGGTGAAGACTTCACAGAAAGAATGTTCATTGCACCGGCCATACGCGCTCGGCCAAGGTGATAATCTATTTGGCTTTGAATCTGATGAATGGGCTGTTGCAGCAGTGCTTTGTCATCTTCGGGCAGTCGCTCTATCTCATTTTTCAGAACGGAAAGCGGTGTTTTCAACGCGTGAGATAGGTTTCCAGCGTGGTTGCGAGCTCGCTCCAATAACTCTTGATAGTGGAAGAGTAGGGCATTGAGGTCAGAAACTAGCGGAGAAACCTCTTTCGGGTAGTTATCGCTTAACCCTTGTTGCTCGCCGTTTCTTAACATTACCAGTTCACGTTGCATCTTGCTGAGTGGTAATAACGACCAACTGACTTGAATGCCGATGAGCAGTAGCACACCCACAAACAACAACATCAGAATCAACCATACTTGACTAGTAAGCTCGGTCAATGTGGATTCTAGTGGGTCTTCATCAATACCTATGGTGATGGTAACGGGCTCATTTAGTTCAGGTAAGTAGATGTCTTGCTCAATGTAAATCAGCTTCTCATCTTGTGGCCCTTTGACCGATGTGTGGATAGGAGAACGCTTGATGGTGAGGTCTTTGTCCCATAGAGATCGAGCTCGAATAATCTGGTCTTGGGTAGCAGCTCGCCAATAAATACCACTGTAGGGTTGGTTAAACCTAGGGTCAGACAGACGCTCTGCCATGATGAGGTTACCATTGTCGTTGGTTTCTATGTTGGCGGTTAACTCGTCCATGGTTAGGCTGAGCTGTTGCTTGACGTCATCGACCAAGTAATCGTTAACCAACTTAGGTATTCCAACGCCTGCCGCTAATATCATCGCACCTAGCCAAAAAGCCGCGGCGAGGAGCAAGCGGCTTTTTAGACTGACGTTTTTAAGTGTTCGTTTTTTTAGATTCATACGTTATCAGCCTGTCTTTGCTCATCTTGCTATGAGAACAACGATGGTCAGCACAGGCTGTCCACTTAATTGATGGTTGTGCTTAAATTGACGACTGCTCTTAGCTTAATTAAATACAGCATTATTCAGCATTCAGTTGGTAGCCAAGGCCACGAACGGTTTTGATGATCTTAGGTGCGATTTTCTTACGAATACGCCCGATAAACACTTCCACGGTGTTTGAATCGCGGTCGAAGTCTTGTTTGTAGATGTGCTCAACCAACTCAGTGCGCGAGATAACCTTGTTTTGGTTATGCATGAAGTAAGCAACAACTTTGTACTCCAATGCTGTCAAGCTGACGGCTTGGCCTTGCCATAACACTTTAGAACTGCGTGTATCTAGGCTTAAATCACCAATTTGAAGTATCGGTGCCGCACTGCCTGACGCTCGGCGTAGTTGAGCACGAATGCGGGCGATAAGTTCAACCATTTCGAATGGCTTAGTTAGGTAATCATCTGCACCTGCATTCAAGCCCTCAACACGCTGAGTTAGGGTGTCACGAGCGCTTAAGATAATCACTGGTGTGTTAATGTTTTCGTCTCGAATGCCTTTTAATACGGTAAGGCCATCAAGCTTAGGTAAACCTAAATCGAGAACAATCGCGTCCCACTCTTCTGATGTCGCACGGTAGAGTGCATCGATACCATCTTGAGAAAGCTCTGGAACCCAGTCGGCTCCCTCAAGTGTTTCAATAATTTGTTGGCCCAAACGAGGCTCGTCTTCAACGACTAAAATTTTCATAATTGTTCTTCTTAATTCTTGTAATGACTGTTCGTTGTGCTTAATTGCTCGTCGTGATTAATGGTGTCTTTAAAGTTGCGGCTCTTACTTATTCACCGTGTTTAATTGCGTCTTTAAAGTTTCGGCCTTTAATCATGAGCATTTCTAACGTCTCAGCGTTGTATTCGACTTTGATGATGTTGTTTTGGTAATTGATTTTTAGTTCATACACCCAAATGTCGTCATCTTCTTCTAGCTCTACTTTAATAATTCGACCATGAAGATCGTTTTCAACCGCTGCATACATTTCTGAGAAAGGGCGGATATAACCTTCTCGAACCGCTTCATAGACTTCGTCTTGATCTTCTTCAAATTCGATACGAGTTCCTGCTTTGTGAACGTCTTGTACTAGGTCGTGACCATTATGATGTGAGTCAGCCCATGCGCCAGCAGAAACAAATAAGCCTAAGCTTATAGAAAACAAAGAAATCATAGCTTTACTAAACATAGCGAATCCTAGAGAAGGTTGATAGCGTTCAGTATAAAAAAGTAATTCTGAACAGAAAGTGAACCTGATTAATAATGAGAATTTGAACCTAAAAACTTCAAACTTATTGGTTAAAGACTTGATCACTGCAGACTAACCATTGAGTGTTAAGAACATAATATCTAGCGTTGTTGAAGCTCGTCTTCGAATATCTTGTCTCTCATTTTCCAAAAGCGTCCGACTTTACGTGCGATGACGAATTGAGGTGGCCGGAATCTGTGTTGGTGAGCAACCACTTTCGTTGGTGACGCTTCTTCAAAAGGGCGGTGTCTGTCTGCAAGGTGAGGGCGAACAAACTGGTCTTTGAAGTTCTGCTTCTGCTTTTTGGTGGTTAATGACCAAAACTCATGCACTTGCGCTTGGTTTTCACCGCGATAGGTGACTTTAAGTTGTGATTTACCTTTATCATCTTTAAGCACGTTGAGGTCCATTTCTAAACACTCGAATACCAAAGCATCTTTTAGGTTCAGTGCCTCTTTAAGTTTTTTGTCTGGGTCGACTAAGGTTGCATCGCACTCATGACAAATACGCGCGGCAATGTCGTTATCGGCCCCACATTCACCACAATATTTCGCTCGGAAGCGATAATTACAGTGTTCGCGTTCGCCAGTGTCTTCATCGGTAAAGTAGCCTTGGCATTTACGACCAAAGTGTTCAAGCAAGAAGCCGTTGCTGTCCAATTTCCCCCAAAAATTGTTATTGAAACCGCAAGCCGGGCAAGGGATGGTGATGATTTCACTGTCTGAATCGGGTTTTGGGTCGCCCACTTCAGGTTGGTATAGATCGTAACTGTTGCCCGCATAGTCGAGCACTAAACACTCTTTTTTACCTGGAGACAAACGTAAGCCACGACCAACGATTTGCTGGTACAAGCTGATGGATTCAGTTGGGCGTAGAATCGCTATTAAATCGACATGCGGCGCGTCAAAGCCTGTGGTTAATACCGATACGTTGACTAAGAATTTGATCTTACGTTCTTTGAAATCGTTGATGATTTGATCGCGCTCTAGCGTAGGCGTGTCACCAATTACAATTGATGATTCGCCTTCTGGCAATAAGCCAAGGATCTCTTGTGCGTGTCGAACCGTCGCAGCAAATACCATGATGCCGAGTTTGTCTTTGGCCAGTTCAATGATTTGGTCGACAATTTGTGGAGTAGCGCGTTTAGATTGCTCGATCACCATGTCGAGTTCGGCTTCTTTATAGCGACCAGTGCTCGCTGGCTTTAACTGTGAAAAGTCATAGCTTAAAACTGGCGCATCGATCATACGTGCAGGGGTTAAGAAGCCTTCGTCGAGCAGGTAGCGAATTGGAAGTTCGAAAATACAGTCTCTGAAAAAGCGAGGTTCTTCAGATCGAACTTGTCCACGTGTGTGGTATTGGTAAAGCCACCCCATACCAAGACGATAAGGGGTAGCGGTTAATCCAAGTACCTTGATGCCCGGGTTATTCTCACGCAAGTGAGTGATTACTTTTTGATAGCTACTGGTCTTTTCATCGGGAACACGGTGACACTCATCGATCACCAATAGTGAAAATTGGTTAGAGAATGAGTCGAGGTTTCGAACGACGGATTGCACCGAAGCAAACACGACTTGTTGGTCGGTCTCTTTACGTCCTAAACCCGCAGAGAAGATCGACCCCTTCAGCCCGTAGCCTTCATACTTTTCATGGTTCTGCTCAACCAGCTCTTTTACGTGAGCAAGTACCAGTACACGACCTTTCGCAAGCCTTGCCAGTTCTGCAATTACAAGGCTTTTTCCAGCACCTGTCGGAAGCACAAGAACAGCCGGAGTTTGGTGTTTTCTGAAGTAATGAATCACTGATTTTACGGAATCAGCTTGGTACGGGCGGAGTGTATACATATCGCGTCTTGTAAGGTGGAAAACAAATAGTGTGAAATAGCTCAACTAATTGAGCAAAGGTGACTATAATACCCGACTTAGATTAGTTGAGGTATTCATGCGTTTAGATAAATTTCTGTGCGATGCATTAGGCGTCACTCGAAGAGAAGCAACACACTTATTAAAATCCAAGGCAGTGACAGTTAATGATGTCATTCAAAAAAGCGGTTCACTCAAGGTAACTGAAGAGTGTGTTGTCGAATGGCAAGGCAATGAACTGAATGTGCATGGCCCTCGTTACATCATGCTTTATAAGCCAGAAGGCTTTGTTTGTTCGCATGAAGATGGCGCAAATCGTATCGCGTTTGAATTACTCGATGAAATCAAAATGGATAAGCTGCATTTCGCTGGTCGTCTAGATATTGATACAACGGGTCTTGTGTTGATTACTGATGATGGTAAGTGGTCTCACCGTATCACATCACCAAAGCATAAGTGCGAGAAGACGTACCGTGTGTGGTTGGTTGAACCTGTTGAAGACGATTACGTTGAAAAATTCAAAGAGGGCATCCAGCTTAAGAGCGAAGATGGCTTAACACTTCCTGCGCACCTAGAAGTTCGTGCAGAGCGTGAAGTGCTGCTAACGATTCACGAAGGCAAATACCACCAAGTTAAACGCATGTTTGCAGCACTTGGTAACAAGGTAGAAGCACTGCACCGTGAACGTATTGGCGAAATTGAGATGGACGAATCTTTAGAGTTAGGTGAATACCGTTACCTAACGCAAGAAGAAGTCGACTCTATCTGGAAGTAATCCCTACCTATTGATGTAGCCGAGCAAGGATAGCGTCGGCTGATTATTTTGACTGGTACTAGGACAGTTTCAGCCATTATTGCTATATGTTCATGTATGTGTGCGCATATTCGTGTATCACTGTACGTATTCGTATATTGCTGCGTGCATGCTCGTGCACAAATAAAACCTAGTACTTAGCCGGAGAGTTATGCAAACATCGCCCCCACAGAGCCCAAGCTCCCAACCAGAACCCCCTCAATTAGGCTTAGTGCTGTTTTTGATTCTAGGTGCGATTGGTGCACTGACTCCGCTCGCCATTGATATGTATCTGCCTGCGATGCCTACCATTGCCAAAGATCTTGGTGTGACGGCGGGTGAGGTACAAATTACGCTAACAGCGTATACCGCGGGTTTCGCACTGGGGCAATTGCTGCATGGTCCGTTGGCGGATAGCTACGGTCGTAAACCTGTACTGCTTATTGGTGTGTTCTTGTTTGCTATCGCATCTATGGTGAGTGCGACAACACACGGCATTGAAGCGCTGACTTACATCCGTACTGCTCAAGGTTTTGCTGGTGCTGCGGCGGCCGTTATCATCCAAGCTGTGGTAAGAGATATGTTCGATCGTGAAGATTTCGCGAGAACCATGTCTTTCGTTACCTTGGTGATGACGGTAGCGCCATTGGTCGCTCCGATGATTGGTGGCTACCTAGCGTTGTGGTTCGGTTGGCGCTCAATTTTCTGGGTTTTGGCTATTTTTGCGGTGATCGTGATTCTAGCGGTATCGATGAAGATCCCAGAAACGCTCCCAATAGAAAAGCGACAGCCACTGCGCTTTAAAACAACGATTCGTAATTACGCGCGTTTGTGTAAGAACCCAACGGCGATGGGCCTGATTTTCTCTGGTGCATTCTCTTTTTCAGGCATGTTTGCGTTCTTAACGGCTGGCTCATTCGTTTACATTGATATCTATGGTGTTCGCCCTGATCTGTTTGGCTACCTGTTCGGTCTGAACATTGTTGCGATGATCTTGATGACGAGCATCAATGGTCGAATCGTTAAGAAAGTGGGCTCTCATGCCATGCTTAGAGTGGGCTTAACCATTCAACTATTTGCTGGCTTAGGCCTACTCGTCGGTTGGATGCTGGATATCGGTTTGTGGGGTATTGTGCCGTTTGTGATGCTGTTTATCGGCACACTGTCTACTATTGGTAGTAACTCAATGGCACTGCTTTTAAGCGGATACCCGAATATGGCCGGCACAGCGTCTTCGCTTGCGGGCACATTAAGATTTGGTACTGGTTCTGTGGTAGGGGCAATTGTTGCAATGCTACCAAGTGACACTGCAGGGCCAATGGCTATGGTGATGGCAGTTTGTGCAATACTGTCAGCATTACTATATTGGACATTAGGAAAGAAGGCATAATGTCAAAATACTATATTGAAATTCAGAAGTTAGTGAACGATGCGTTAGGCGAACTGTATGCTCTACATAAGTCAGGTAAAGCGATCGATGCGCCTATCGCGAACAACCTTTACCTTGTTCGCTGGGTAACAAAGGCGATTAAATCTCAAGCTTATGATCGCGTGATTGTGCCTGACTTGGTTCGTTGGCAGAAACAGGGGCGCTCAAAAGGCAACAACTCTGATTTAACTTTTACCTTTAAACGTATTTCTGCGTTTTACGGACGTTTTTTCCCTGAAGGCGAAGAGCCTAAAGCACTAAAAGACAGTGATGTTGAAGCGTTCATGGACAAAATGTACGAGATGGGGTGGAGCGTATCGAGTGAAGACGAGCTAACGACTGGCGGCAAGATCCAATTCTTCACCGATGGTGAGCACTCTTTTGCCTTGTGTGGCAAACAGTGCGACGACTCTTTTGACGGTGAGTTGATGGTTAAGCCTATGAACTGGTTTGTTCGTGGTAACCACGCTGAGTTCATCCAAGCGGCGATGGAAGCGGGGTTCATGCTTCACAAAGTAACGGACTATAAGTCTGCAGTGAAGTATCACGGTGAATACATCGTTTACCCTGCTAATCAAGGCAACCAATTGGCTGAGATCCCAATTAGCGTTATTGGCTAGTAGCGGATTCGGGATACGAGATGAGAGATACGAAGAGCGGAATTATCCGCTCTTTTTTTGCCTCTCATAGCGCGTGTCGCTAATTTGCTGTTAAGTCTTTTCGTATCCCGTTACCCGAATCTCGTATCCGTTTTAATCTATTCGCATCTCGACACTCGAATCCCGCATCTGCTTTTAGTCTTTTCGCATCCCGTTACCCGAATCTCGCATCCGTTTTAATCTATTCGCGTCTCGACACTCGAATCCCGTATCTGCTTTTAGTCTTTTCGCATCTCGACACTCGAATCTCGCATCTGCTCTTTTGCTTGCTTCTCAATCGCCTTCACCATGCCTTTAAAGATAAATAGGTGAGCTGGCATCATTGCGAACCAATACAGTAATCCCAGAAAGCCTTTAGGGTGCCACCACGCTGAAATGTTCAGCTCGCGAGAGTCTCCGTGGTCAGAGACGGTAATTTCGAGTCGTCCTAAACCGGGGCCTTTCATACCGAAAAGCAGAGATAAAAACTGATTCTCTTCACAGCGAATGACCTTCCATGAATCGATTTTGTCACCGACTTTTAGGTTGGGGCCTTCTGGCATTTGACGAACAGGTACCCCGCCACCGAAAAGAACATCCAACCATTCGCGTGTGCGCCATAAAGTGTTAGCGAAGAAGTAACCTTGCTTCGGGCTTCCGATTTGCTGAGCAACATGCCAAAGCGATTCTAGTGGTGCACTTGAGGTGATACTTGCGCCTGTTTTCTTCGGGTAATAGCCATACCCAGCTTGCCAGCGTTTGAAGGCGGTTTTGTCAAAACCCCACACATTACTCTTTACGAAGTTGCCTTCAGAATGAATAGCTTGCTCAACCATATTCTCGAACGAGATAAGCTTCTGAGGGTACTTTTCTCTAATGGTGGTCGAACTGGCGATAAAATCGTGTTTTAAGCCTGCGAGAAGCGCTCTGCCTATGTTAGAGGGTACAGAGGTTACCACGCCCAGCCAATATGAAGCGATTGACGGCGTTAGTAGCGATGTCGCCCAAAGCCTGAGTGGACGATCGGCTGTTTTGGCTATGTGAGCAAATTGATTTCGATAAGAGACAATATCCGGCCCGCCAACCTCGAAGGTTTGGCTTTCGCTAGGCGTTTCTTGTGCAAGTTTCAGTAGGTAGTGGTTTAGGTTCTGCAATGCAATCGGGTTGGCTTTAGAATCGACCCACTTTGGCGCAATCATAATCGGCAAGTTGTACACAAAGTCTCGCATGATCTCGAATGCCGCAGAGCCTGGGCCTATGATCACGCCTGCTTGAAGTTCGGTTATCGGTACTGGTCCTTTACGAAGTAGCTCACCGGTTTTCTTTCTCGCTTGAAGGTGCTCTGAGTCGCCGGTTTGAGGCTGAAGCGAGCTTAGATAGATAACGTGCTGGTTTTTAGGGCCAAGTGCAGAGACAAAGTTGCGAGCTAGATTTAACTCATAATCAATAAAGTCGTGGCCTTCTGCCATTCCATGGACAAGGAAGAAGATAAGATCAAAATCGGGGACTAAGGCTTGTGTTGCGGCTTGATCAGCCAGGTCAAGATACTTAAGTGATAAGTTTTCGTGAGGCTCGGTCCGTGCCTTTAAATACTCGATATGCCTTGCTGCTGCCGTGACTTGATAGCCTTGCTTAAGCAGAAGAGGGAGGAGTTGCGAACCAACATATCCAGAAGCGCCTAAAACCAGTACTTTCTTCATTGTTACTCCATGTAATGTGCTATTCAAAGTTCGGACACGTTACTCAAGGTAACTGCGTTAACTTGCTTATACACCAATTTACCAGTGATGGATGTAAAAAAGCCAATAGAATTAACCTATTGGCTTTGAGCTTCAAGAGCAGCCTGCTCTTTTATCTAAGAACGAGCGACATAAGGTATTACTTACGAGGTTGGGCTAAGGTTTTGACCTTTATATTCACCAGTGAGTGTCTTGAGGAATGCCTTAATCGCATCAACTTCTTGGTCGCTCATTTCAACACCTACTTGATACTTACCCATATCGAAAATCGCCTTGTCTAAAGTTTCTGCCTGTCCGTCATGGAAGTAGGGCGCTGTCAGCTCGATGTTTCTCAGTGTAGGGACTTTAAACTTGTGTCGGTCCGATTCGATACCTGTTACGTTGAAACGCCCCATATCTTCTGGTGTGATGTCAGAACCACGGTCAGAGAAGTAATCCGCTTTGAGGCCCATTGCCTCAAAGGTTTCACCGCCCATGGCTTCACCCGCATGGCATGTACCGCAGCTATACTTTTTGAAAAGCATTAGGCCATATTTTTCATGGCTATCTATAGCATCGACGTTACCCGTTAAGTATTGGTCAAAACGGCTGTTGGGTGTCGTCAATGTCTTTTCAAATTCAGCGATAGCGTGAGTGATGGTGTGGCCGCTGATTTCACCTTCGTAGGTCTTGTCGAACATAGCCACTAATTCTTGGTCGTGGCTAAGCTTGTCAACTATCTGATCCCAACCTTCAGAACCCATTTCAATTGGGTTGAATGGAGGACCGCCAGCTTGGTCTTGTAAGTCACTTGCTCGACCGTCCCAAAATTGGAGCTTGTTGTACACTGAGTTGAAGACGGTTGGTGCATTGATTCCACCCACTTGACCATGAATGCCGACCGAGCCAACGAGGTTGTCTACTCCACCCGTATCGAGGCCATGACATGATGCACAAGACACGGTGTCATCTCCAGACAGGCGCGTATCGTGATATAAGGCCTTACCTAACTTAGCCCTGTCTTCGTCAACGTCAAAGCTAGAATAGATAGGCTGCAAAGCGAGCTTTTTTCCCTCGTCATGCACCGGTGAGTTGGCGTGAAGAGTGGCACGAGTGTGACGAATCCATCTAAGAAGCGTGTGTTTTTCTTCTTTCGAAATTCCCGCTGACCAGTGCATCGATTGGTAGATTTTTGGTGGCATGGAATCGTCATAAAGCACTTTTTCGATACGAGCTAATGCCACTTCAGATATTGGTTCTTTACCTTGTACCCCATTGAAGAGCTGAGTGATTTCAAAGTGTTTCATACCAGATTGAAGGTCTTTATCCATAAGGTTTTTAGCGATTGGCCAGTTGGCATAAAAAGGCATCTCGCTGTCGCCTGTATGGCAATAACTACATCCCTTATCTGTAAGTACTTTCATCGCTTGATAATCAAGAGATGACTTATCGAGTGATGAGAATTGCGCCAAGTTTTGCTCGGCCAGTTTTTGGTCATTTTTGTCGACCCAATACACCGAGCCTAAATAAGCCAATATCCCTAAACCAACTAAACTTAATATTATTTTTTTATTATTCATCTTTTAACTCCCTAGTGAATTGGCTAGGAAGTTATTGAATTTAAGCGACTTTATGAAATGACAAAAAGGAATCAATATTAATCGAATAACTAGATGGAGAATAATTTAACGAAATAAAGCCTTTTAATTCATGTGGTTATGTTGGTTTGTTAAAAATGGCAACAAATACAACGCGATGCCGATCGCTACTAACTTTGATTTCAATCAATTTACCTGTCTATAGCGTCAAATGTGTTTTTTGATATGTGCACCTGTATTAATAATGCGGATTTGATGATTTCCGCCTTGTTCGAGAGAGTGGTTGAGTGAATGTGCTTTGCTAGTTCGGTGAGTAAGGAACAATATTATGTCACTATTGTCTGGCTAATCGAGTTTTCACATTTGAACAAGTGAATGATGCATAAATTAGGATGCTATGCGGGAATTCATGTTCACCTCGTTATTTATGTATGGTTAAAAACCGAACGTTGATATAATGGCGGGATATTTTCCTTTATTCATCAATACGTTCCGTTTAGGTATCTCTATGTTGCTCTCTTCAATTATTCATCATACTCGAGGTGATTTTGTTCGCAGGCTTATTGCGATTGCTTTGCCTATTGCTTTGCAGAGCATTATGTTTTCAAGCCGAGGCTTAGTGGATGTGTTGATGTTGGGCCAACTTGGCGAAGCAGACATTGCGGCTGTGGGTGTTGCGAGCCGAGCGATGTTCGTGACGACCATTATGCTGGTGGGTGTCACCACCGGCGGCGCGCTTCTTACTGCTCAATATTGGGGAGCGGGTAACAGGCAAGGTGTGAGAGAAAGCACCGCACTGACGTGGCTGGTTTCGACCCTATTTGCGTTACTGACCATTGCATTTTTCGTTTCATTTCCTGCACAAATCATGGGCGTGACGACCGACTCTCAAGAGGTCATCAACCTAGGCGTTGAATACATCGTAATTACCTCATTTAGCATGCTAGCGGTATCGTGCGTAAGCAGTATGGCTGTGGGTTTGAGAGCGATGCACAAACCTGGACTAAGTACCTTTTTCAGCGGTATCGGTATCCTGTCTAATATATTCTTAAACTGGGTGTTGATTTTCGGTAACTTGGGTTTTCCAGCACTTGGAATCAAAGGCGCAGCAATTGCAACAGTACTGAGTGGCGCAATTGAAGTCGCGACTTTGTTTGGTTATCTCTATTTCTCTAAGCATTTATTAGCTTTCAAGTTCTGCGATATTAAAGCGGCAGCTTCGATCGAAAAGGTGGTTCGCTTCTTGAAGTTGTCTCTCCCGACCACGTTCAACTTTTTAGCATGGGCGGGTGGCTTGTTTGCTTACCATGCGATCATGGGACAATCGGGCGTTCAAGGTTTAGCTGCACTTTCAGTAATGACGCCGGTTGAGTCTATCTCATTGAGCCTATTGATTGGTTTGTCAAATGCGGCAGCGGTTCTGGTGGGTAACCAACTTGGCGCGAAAAACAATGAAGCGGTTTACTATCAAGCGTTGGGCTTAACGATTCTGTGTTTCTTAACCAGTATCGTAGTGGCCGTTTTTCTCTACTTCGTTCAAACGCCAATACTTAATGCCTTTAGCGCATTGACTGAAGAAACCAGAGCCCTCTCAGAAAAGTTTATTCTGATTCTAAGTGTAGGTATTATTATTCGCTCGGTACCGTTGACTGTGATTGTTGGTGTGTTGAGAGCGGGCGGTGATGTGAAGTTCTGCCTCTATCAAGACTTGATTGCTCAGTGGGTGATTGGTATTCCACTGGCGGCTATTGCTGCTATTTATCTTAAGTTTCCACCGGAGTGGGTATATCTGCTTTTCCTAACCGAAGAAGTGATTAAGTGGGGCGGGTCGCTCTATCGCATGAAAACAAGAAAATGGATTAAAAACTTGATAGGAAGTTGAAGTAGGACGCACCAATCACGTCACTTTATCATTGGTGTGTGATCTATCTTTCAAAATACTTCCTCCTAACAGGGAATTAGTGTAGATTCTCCTTCCAAATTCTAACTAATGCGAGCTGTTTAATGTTAAAGCTGTCAGACCTATGTAAAGGCTATGTCGATGGGGGGGAGTTTCACCCTGTTTTGCAAGGTGCTGAATTAACATTAAACCAAGGTGACCAGCTAGCATTAATGGGAGAAAGCGGATCAGGTAAAAGCACTTTACTGAACCTTATCGCGGGTTTAGACCTTGCGGATTCAGGTGAAATCGCTTTCCCTCACTTCAATATGCACGACTCAACCGAGCGTGATCGCACTGCTTATCGTAGAAACAACATTGGCCATATTTTTCAGCAGTTCAACTTACTGCCAACGCTAAATATTGCCGATAACATCCGTTTTTGCCGTCAGTTAAAAGGCTTACCTGAAGACAAAGGTCTCTGGAGGCAGATTCTTTCTGCTTTAGACCTTATGCCTTTGCTTGGCCGTTACCCGGAAGAAGCGTCTGGTGGTCAACAACAACGTGCGGCAATTGCGCGTGCGCTGTATATGGAACCAAAAATATTGCTGGCCGATGAGCCGACCGGTAGTTTAGATGAGCGTAATGCAGAAGCCGTAATGCGTTTGCTGACCTCTTTGGCTCGCCAATTAGAATGTACCTTGTTGCTGGTGACACACAGTGAAAAAGTAGCACTGCACATGGATGGCAGGATCCGTCTACAAGGAGGGCAACTGCATGTTATGGCCCGTAGTTAAGGCACTACTCGGTCACTATCGACGTTACCCACTGCAGATTATTTTGGTATGGCTTGGTTTAACCCTCGGCGTATCACTTTTGGTTGGTGTTACTGCTATCAATCAACACGCCAAGCAAAGCTATGCACATGGCGAAAAACTCTTTTCGAATCCTCTTCCTTACCGTATTCGACCAAAACACAACGCTAATAAGATCCCACAAGGTTTTTATATCCAGCTTCGCCGTGAAGGCTTTCAACAGTGCTCTCCTTTTGACCACCATCGTATCACTGATGAAAACGGCGCGAACTTCATGCTTATCGGCATAGACCCTGTTTCTATGCTTCAATTGCAGCCGGGTATTGCGTTAAAAGATCTCACCACTTTAAACCTCATGAAACCGCCATATCCAATCCTTGTAAGTGATGATCTCGCTGAACACATGGAGTGGAACAACGGTGATTACATTCCTCTGATGGATGGCTCTGAGCTTGGTCCTGTGGTTGTCGATCAAAACAACCTGATTAATGGCACCAGGTTAATAGCAGATATTTCCTTGCTCCGCATGCTTAAACGCAGTGCAGGACTTTCAGTGATTGCTTGCTCAGACATGTCTACTGAGAAATTTGAGCGCCTAAAAAATATGTTGCCGAATGGGCTGACGATCACCCGCAGTTCTAAAGCGGAGCTAGAGTCGCTGACCAGTGCTTTTCACTTAAATCTTAAAGCGATGGGTATGCTGTCGTTTGTGGTTGGCTTGTTTATTTTCTATCAAGCGATGTCGCTGTCGTTTATTCAGCGCCAACCGTTAGTCGGAATCTTAAGACAAACAGGTGTATCGGGCTGGCAACTGGCGAAAGCGCTTTGTTTAGAGCTGTTGCTATTGGTAGTACTGAGCTGGATCTGCGGTAATGTATTCGGTGTCATGTTGGCTAATCAATTGTTACCGGCAGTATCTTCAAGCTTAGGTGACCTATATGACGCCAATGTTGGTTTAACGATTGACTGGAATTGGCGATGGAGCGGTTACAGCTTGTTAATGGCACTACTTGGTGCCTTCTTAGCGTGTGCTTGGCCGCTGGTTCGTTTGCTTAGATCACAACCTATTCGTTTGACCTCTCGATTATCTTTGATGCGCTTTGCGGGTACGGAATTCACATGGCAAGCATTGATTGGGTGTGGCTTCTTGGTTGCAGCTGTCGCTGTGTATCAAGCCCCTCAGACTCAAGAGTCTGGTTTTGCGATTATCGCGTTGATGCTCGTCAGTGTGGCTCTGTTTACGCCATTCTTGATGTGGAAGCTATTTAATAGCCTCTCTTATTCATTGCGCTGGGTTCGTGCTCGTTGGTTCTTTGCTGATGCTGCGTCAAGTATGAGCTACCGTGGCGTAGCAACAATGGCGTTTATGTTGGCGCTGACTGCAAACATTGGTGTAGAAACCATGGTAGGTAGCTTTAGGGATACCACTGATAAATGGCTAACACAGCGTTTGGCTGCAGATCTTTACATCTACCCAACCAACAATGCCGCTGCTCGCATGAGTAACTGGCTGTCAGGCCAACCAGAAGTGGACTCAGTTTGGTGGCGTTGGGAAAAAGACGTAGCTTCTCCAGTGGGTAGTATTCAAGTGGTCAGTACTGGTCCTTCTGAAGGCGAACTAGAAGCTCTGACCATCAAATTAGGTATTCCGAACTACTGGTATCACTTACATCACTCGAAAGGTGTGTTGATCAGTGAGTCGATGTCTCTTAAGTTGGGGATTCGCCCAGGCGACTACATAGACCTTTATGACAACCTCGGTTCCGGTTGGCAGGTTGTCGGTGTTTACTACGACTATGGAAACCCTTACCATCAGGTCATGATGTCACATCGAAACTGGCTCTATGGATTTGCAGGGCGCGGCAATGTGGGCCTTGGCGTGATACTCAAAGATGATGTCAATTCAGTAGGACTTCGCAGCCGACTGGAAAGTGTATTCAGGCTTGGTTCTGAGCGAGTTTTTGATAACAACAATATTCACAGTCAAGCAATGCGTGTGTTTGATAGAACGTTCGCGATCGCTGATACGTTGGGTAACATCACATTGGTTATCGCAGTCTTTGGTATCTTCTTCGCAACCGTTGCTGGTGAAGTGTCTCGACAAAGGCATATCTCGCTGCAGCGCTGTTTAGGTGTATCGGCGAAGGAGCTGATTCTGACAGGTAGCTTACAGTTGTTTGTGTTTGGGCTTATTTCCTCCTTGATTGCGATTCCGCTCGGTTTAGCGTTAGCAAGCTTGATTGTTGATATCGTTATTAAGCAGTCTTTTGGCTGGTCTCTCGAGTTACAAGTGATTCCTTGGGACTATTTACAGACATTTGCATGGGCCATGGCTGCATTGATGTTGGCTGGTGCTTTGCCAGTGATGAGAATGATTCGGAATACCCCGATGAAATCATTGAGGGATGCGCTTTAATATGCTTCAACGAAACGGCTCAACGAAACTCAGACACCGATTTATTTCCTCTCTATTACTGATTGGTTTCTTTGGCACTATTTTAGGTATCTGGGCGTACTATTCTTATTTTGTTGACGTTGGTGAAAAGGGGGTTAACGAGGTTAACTCAGTACTTGTTAGCGAACACTTCAATGTGTTTGAGCCTGTGCTACCTGACCGCAGCGTTTCATTGCCTCGTGACTTTCAGTTCCACCCAGAATTCCAACACGAGTGGTGGCATTACTTTGCATCTCTAAAAGGGGATGACGGTAAAAAGTACTCAGTGCAGTGGAGCTTCTTCCGTATAGCCACTGATGAACGTGAGACTCCAGGGTGGCAAAGTCCTCAGGTCTATATTTCAAATGTTGTGATCTCCTCTGATTCCAAAGTTTGGAAAGAGCAACGTTTAGCGCGTGGTGGCATAGGCCAGGCGGGAATGACCAGTCGTCCGTTTAGAATTTGGATTGATAACTGGAACTGGCGCGCACTCGGTAGCACACCATTCCCAGGTCGACTTCAAGTGCAAACTGATACGTTTGGCCTTGAACTCGACACTATAGCGAAAGGCCCATACGTGCTCAACGGCGATAACGGCTATCAGAAAAAGCACGATTTATTACCTGTTGCGTCTTATAACTTCAGCGCTCCGTTCCTGTCTCTAAGTGGCGTGTTAAATTTGGACGGTGTTGCCAAGGAAGTTGAAGGCACTGCTTGGGTACATAAAGAGTGGGGTAGTGGCTTACTCGGAGTGGGCCAGCAAGGCTGGGATTGGTTCGTGTTTAATCTTGATGATGGTACAGCACTGAGCATTAACCGCTACCGCCATAATCAACAGTTGCCTTATGTTTTCGGAACATTGGCCACTCGCTCAGGTAAAGTGTACCAGCTCACGGACTCCGATATTTCTATTAAGCCTTTACAGAATACGACGCTACTGAATGGCAGAAGAATGCCACTGCAATGGATTATTAATGTGCCACAACACAATATCAACCTCACGACGCGTATCAAGCGCAGGGATATGTGGCTGCCTTTTGTCATACCCTATTGGGAAGGGCCAATTATGGCGAGCGGAAGCCATGAAGCAACAGGCTTTATGCAGTTAACAGGCTACTAAAAAACACCTAAGGCTATCATTTGATAGCCTTTTTTTATGTTTGCGATTCCTACCAGACTCGAATTATTTGTGCATACAGCCTTGGTGATCTCATCTATACTTATTTTATGGCGCATAATAATATTATGGAATATACGACGTATTGTTTAGTATTTGTAGGAAAAACCGAAGTTAAACATCCGAAGAAGTGATTATCTATCGATAAAGCTTGGATATAAACTCTGGGTTATTCTTTGTTATTCGTTTATTTAAATAATAAATATAAGGGCGAAATCATGACCGACGTCATCCGTGACTTCTTTAAATTGGAATCTGCTGGCGGCATCATCCTAGTCATCGCTGCGGCGATCGCAATGTTTGTAGCAAACTCACCACTGAACGAAATGTACCAAGGTGTACTTCATAGTTACGTTCTTGGTATGTCTGTGTCTCACTGGATTAACGATGGCTTAATGGCTGTCTTCTTCCTTCTAATCGGCTTAGAAGTTAAGCGCGAACTTTTAGAAGGCGCATTAAAGTCTAAAGAGACGGCAATCTTCCCAGCTATCGCTGCTGTGGGCGGTATGCTAGCTCCTGCACTTATTTACGTGCTATTTAACTCAAGTAACCCTGAAGCGCTTCAAGGTTGGGCTATCCCTGCTGCAACGGATATCGCATTCGCATTGGGCATCATGGCTCTTCTTGGTAACCGTGTACCGGTAAGCTTGAAGGTATTCTTATTAGCGTTGGCAATTATCGATGATTTAGGTGTTGTTGTTATCATTGCACTGTTCTACTCAGGCGACCTATCAACGCTTGCTCTGACGGTTGGCTTCATCGCGACTGGTGTGTTGTTCATGTTAAATAACAAGCATGTAACTAAGCTGAGCGTGTACTTAATTGTTGGTGCGATCCTGTGGTTCGCTGTATTGAAGTCTGGTGTTCACGCAACATTGGCTGGTGTAGTCATTGGTTTTGCTATCCCACTAAAAGGTAATAAAGGAGAACATTCTCCGCTGAAACACCTAGAACATGCACTGCACCCATATGTAGCTTTTGCTATTTTGCCAATCTTTGCATTTGCAAACGCAGGTATCTCACTGGAAGGAATATCACTTTCAAACCTTACAGGCATGCTACCGCTTGGTATTGCTATGGGTCTATTGGTTGGTAAGCCCCTGGGTATCTTCCTATTCAGCTGGGGCGCTGTGAAAACGGGTGTAGCTAAGCTTCCTGAAGGTGTGAACTTCATGAACATCTTCGCGGTATCTGTGTTGTGTGGCATTGGCTTTACTATGTCTATCTTCATCTCGTCACTGGCATTTGGTCCAACGAACGCAGATTTTGATACGCTTGCTCGATTAGGTATCCTGATGGGCTCAACAACTGCAGCTATCTTAGGTTACTTCCTGCTAAGTATTTCTCTACCGAAAACTAAGCATCAAGAAGTAAAACTATAATCGGTAATTGGTTCGATTAACCATCGAACCAATTCCTGAGCAACAAGTCAATTTCTGAGTAGCAAGAAGAGTCACAGAGTCATCCACACGATTTATGTGACGACAAAGAACAAAAAGCCGTGATAGGTAACCCTATCACGGCTTTATTGATCATCTTGCTAAGCTACTATTTGTAAGATAGCTTGTTTTGCAAGTACGGTGACAATGTCACGCTACTTTTCTAGTGTGGTAAAAATAGTCCACTCTTCAACGATCTGCTCACTTAACCCAACTACGGTCGCCGTTACCTTTCGGTTCAGTGCGTGTGAAGTAGGGTCATCACCATCGCTTTCTAAGCGTTCTTCGCCATAGCCAACAATTCTGACACGCTCTGGTTCTATACCATTCGACAACAACTCGTCTTGCACATTATTCGCTCGTTTCTTTGACAAATCTAAGTTGTACTCATTGGAACCCACTTTACTCGCGTAACCTTGGATTTCGATAGAAGCACTTTTGTAGGTTTCAAGGAACTCTGCCATCGTGCTGATTTGATCAGAAAATATTGGGTTCACTTCAAATGAGTCATGAGCAAAGAGTATCTTTAGCTGTCTGACTTCTTCTGCACGAATCGTTTCACCACAGCCATCATTATCGACTTGTGATGCTTCAGGCGTTCCTGGGCAGGTATCGCGTGCGTTTACCACACCATCTTTGTCATCATCTTGCAGGTCTGCAATCTGCTCCGCTTCAGGTGTCTCGATGTAGGCCTCTTCCTGTTGACTAGAGCAGGCGAATAGAGTCATCGTTAATACGGGAAGTAATAAGTAAGTTATTTTCATCATTAATACTCCACGGCCGTTGTCCACTCTTCTGGTATGTCGACCAGTAGAGCGTTCAATAAAGAACCGGTTGCGTTCATCACACGGTACTTAGCGTACTGCTCAGAGTAATGCGCATCTAGATAGTCTTTACGGGCTTCAAATAGTTCGTTCTCTGTGTTGAGCAAGTCAAGCAGAGTACGTTTGCCTATTCGGTATTGTTTTTCATAAGCGATAACGGTCTCCGAAGCTGAATCAACATGGTCAGATAGAAAGTTTTTTTGTTGCAGTGTTAAATCTAAGGCACTCCATGAAAGGCGAAGGCCTTCTTCCACTTGGCGATAAGCGCGATCTCTCAGATCTTTTGCTTTATTCAATTGGTAAGCAGCTGCTTCGGAATTAGCACTGTCTGTTCCGCCGTTGTACAAGTTATATCGCATGCGTAGCATCGCGAGGGTCTCTTGACTAGAGCCTTCATCGCCTCCCGCATCATCACGCCACGACTGTGATGCTTCAATAGAGAACGTAGGGTAGTTCACGCCTTTCGATTGTTTGTATTGAAAATGTGCTGCGTCGACATCAGCCGTTGCGATTTTTATAACGGGGTGTTTGTCCAAGGCATCAACAATGGCGTCCGTTAACGACAAAGGAATCCTCGAAATATCGGCTCGTGGGTAAATTAAGCCTAGGGGTTCTTGGCCAACTACTCGTCTGAACTGTGTGTGTGTATCGATCAAATTATTCTGTGCGGCCAACAAGTTACCATGAGCTTTTGCAATCCTAGCTTCTACCTGAGATACATCCGCGGTTGAACCTATGCCTGAATTAGCTCGTTTCTTTATGTCTTTGTAGATTTTCTTGTGTATCGAAAGATTACTTTCTGACAGTGCCAGCACTTCAGTGGCTTTCACTGCATCTAAATAGATTTGAGTGACCTCCAGCGCTTTGTCTTCGGCATCTGCAATCAATTGTAAACGAACCGACTCGGCTTCTGCGGCGGTACGATCAATGTCGTACAGAGTCGCGGAACCATCCCAAAGCAATTGCGTGAGGGAAATCGTCGCTTCCTTTCTTGTTAGATCGGTATCTGGACCGTTGTTTGGTGCAGGGTTTATGCCTTCGTAACCAATACCGGCGTCAAGATCGATACTGGGCTTGTATGCACCTCCAGATGCATCGTTACGCTTTTTCACGCTCACATATTCGTTAAAGATGCTTTTTATCTCTGGATTGGTTGCCAAAGTAATAGCCACCGACTGTTCCAGAGTTTGAGCGGCGAGTGGTGTTGCAGCAACTAAGCAACACATGATGGATAATTTGAACAATTTCAAAGTAGCTCTCCTTCTACTTTCAATGTTTCATCCATTTCCCAACCTACGTTTACCGCTGAATTGAGTGAATGGTATTAAACGAAGCTTAGGACATTTGCAAAAAAATGCGAAGTTTGTTGGTTTTTTTTTGAATGTAAGTCGCTATTGCCATTGACTAATTTGAAAAGCGCTTTGGCTGTACTACTTTAGTGAGTTGATTATCAATAGTGCTACTACTAAATTTATTGTAGGAAATAGCCACAGCGCAGAGTGGTATTGGAGCCGCGTTTGGTGTGTTCTGGGTAGAAGTGGGAATATGGATATGGGAAATATCAACCTAAATATACTAGGTCTTGCTAGCGGGAGTGTAGTGCTCGACGCTCAAGGCCAAGTTAGACGTTTGTCTCCGGGCGAACAACCAGCCGCTAGCGACGTAATTATCAGTTTTGATACTAGTGAAGAGAGTGTGCCAAGTGTTTCTGCACGTTTTGTAGATAACCAGGGCCAACAAAATGTGCTAGATACTGATGACGCGGTCGCTCAAGTTCAGCGTGCTATTGAAGAAGGATTTGATCCAACAGAACTAGGAGATGAGTTTGATACTGCTGCTGGTGAGGAAGGCTCGAGTTTGACCAACAGCGGTAGGATTGAACGTACTGGGGCTGAAACTCAAGCTGCCACGAATTTTGAAACTGAAGGGTTTGAGTCTCAAGGATTGTCAGAAACTCAAAGTATTGCTCTTTTTGATATCATCGCTTTTGCGCTTATTTCAGGTGAAACTAATGTTATTGAGTTTGAGCAGGATGAACCAATTGAGACAGGTGGCGCTTTAACCAGCGATGATCCGGACGTTACCTTTATTGGCAAAGAGGTCGCTGGAGATAATGAGCTCGGGACCTTTGTTGTAAACGAAGATGGTACTTGGACCTTCGTGGCCAATAGCCCTTATGATGAGCTTGCCGATGGCGAGCAAATTCAAGATACGACGACAGTACAAACCTCTGATGGAGGCGAACAAGTCATCACTGTAACGATAATTGGTACTGATGATGCGGCTGTTGCCACTGATGACTCAGGCAGTGTGACCGAGGACATTGATGTCGATGACATCACCAATCAATTGGTAACGTCTGGTCAGATCGTGATTACAGATGTAGACAGCGACACTCCCACCTTTTCAGCTGATGGTGAGTTTAACCTCGTAGGTTCAACAAACGATTCACAGCTAGGCATATTGAGCATCGACCCTGACGGCGTGTGGACTTACGTAGTTAACAACGATGATGTTCAGTACTTGGATGACGATGAGTTCGTAACCGAGGTTTATACCGTGACAGCAAGTGACGGTACCACGAGCGAAGTGACCATTACTATTAATGGTGCAGATGATCCATCTGATATAACCGTTGGCGAAGGTGATTCAGACACAGGTGAAGTGACTGAGGATATGGATGTTGACCTAGAGAGCAACAACTTAATAACTTCTGGGACACTAACCATCACCGATGTCGACGATAACGATGTCGCTGCTTTTCAACCAAACGGTACGTTTAACCCAGAAGGCTCAACCAATGATACTGCGTTGGGTATGTTGACGATTACCGACGATGGTGAATGGACTTACGTCGTGGACAACGATGATGTGCAATATCTTGATGACGATGAGTTCGTTACCGAGGTTTACACGGTTACTGCGATTGACGGAACCACAAGTGAAGTGACCATCACCATAAACGGTGCCGATGATCCGTCTGAGATCACCGTTGGTGAAGGTGATTCTGACATGGGTGAGGTGACGGAAGATGTCGATGTTGATCCGGAGAGTAACGACTTGATGGCGACGGGAACACTGACGATTACCGATGTTGATGCTAACGATGTCGCGGCTTTTCAACCTAACGGAACGTTTAATCCAGAAGGCTCAACCAATGATACTGCGTTGGGTATGTTGACCATTACCGACGATGGTGAATGGACTTACGTCGTGGACAACGATGATGTGCAATATCTTGATGACGATGAGTTCGTTACCGAGGTTTACACAGTTACTGCGATTGACGGGACCACCAGTGAAGTAACCATCACCATAAACGGTGCCGATGATCCATCCGAGATTACCGTTGGTGAAGGTGATTCTGATATGGGTGAGGTGACGGAAGATGTCGATGTCGATCCTGATACCAACGAACTTTCAGTTTCAGGTACTTTAACGATTACTGATGTCGATACCAGCGATATGCCCGCCTTTAAACCTAATGGTGTGTTTACCCCTATTGGGTCTACTTATGCACTTGCTCTGGGCATGTTAACTATTACTCCTGAGGGGGCATGGAGTTATGTCGTTGATAACGATGCGGTTCAATACTTGAATGATGATGACGTGGTTATTGAGCGATATGTGGTAACCGCTATTGATGGTGTAGAGCATGTTATCGAGATAACAATCAATGGTGTCAATGACGCACCTGAAGCGACCAGCTTCACGGTCGTTAATGATCAGGACGCGGTCATACCTATCCTCTTCGATTCTGAAGATGGTGGTATGCCAGATTACATCTCAGATGTAGAAGATGACCATGACGACATTCCACTTAATATTCGGATAGAAAGTTTACCAACCAACGGCAGCCTTTTGTATACCGATGAAAATGGCGTCACGAGAGAAATCATGCAGTCTGATGTCGATAACGGTGTGTTGTTTGTTCCGAACAATATCAGTTTTGTAGCTGGGCCTGGAGAGATGTTTGAAATGGGCTTCAGTGGTGATCCTGAGGATATACCAGATCTTGTTGATGGTTTCTATAATTGGGGTGTAGAAGTTTCACCAACCGAAAGACTAATTACCCTGGACAACGGTAATACTATTACCCTCAGTATTGAGGACAACAACGATAAGCCACTTAAGCAGTATCAAGGTGAGCAGCCTCATGTTGGTTTTGGTATTGGCGACACTGATGGTAGAGGTATGAACAAGCAGGAGACGTTGATATTGGATTTTACTGATAATCCATTAGATGTTGTCGATTTTGGTTTAGATGGCTTGGGCGGTTCATTTAACACTAATAGTAATGTCTATGTTGAAGTGCTCTATACCTTTGCTGATGGCACGACTCAGACTGAGCAATATCAAAAAGATCCAGGAGATACGGGGAATAGCCAAATTCTGTATGATTTTAGTTATTCTTCACCAGACAATCCGATTGTTGGGATGGAGCTGTCATCGACAGGGGGCAGTTGGGAGTTACGCTATGTTCAAGGTAACGAGGCGGTAACTGAAGACCCGCAGTTTGATTATGTCGCGGTCGACTCTAATGGTGCAGAAAGCACGGTAGAGACGGTCACCATAGATATCGAAGCTCCGCAGCAATATAACGTTATTAGTGCGGCGAGTAATGAACCCTTGTATGCCGAGTCAGGTAACGATTTGCTGATTGGAGATAGCGGAGACAACATTTTCACTTGGCTAGACTCTACGCTCGACAACGGTACTGACATTATTAAAGATTTCGAGCTTTATACAGGTGGTTCTGGGGACCTGATCAACCTCAATGATTTGGTCGAAGACCCTCAAGATGAGACTCAAATGGCAGAGCTACTTGATGCGATAGAGGTCTCTGTCGACGGAGAAGATATTGCGTTGTCCATTCCAATCAATGGAGGGGATGATGTTCAAACTATCGTTGTTGAGGGGATTGCGACTGAACTGGCTGGTTCGGTTGACCTAGGTAATGACTTAGCTGTGCTAGGAGAACTGATAAAAAATGATGCTGCTTAATTAGATAAAGTGAAAGGCTCTAACGCTTAACGTAAGAAAAGCCCTCGATTTCGGGGGCTTTTTTGTGTCGAGTACCAGCCAAAGAAAAGGTATCGGAACAACACACAAAAAAAAGCCCAAACCAACGTGGTTTGGGCGGATACAAGTATAGGAGTTAATAAGGAAAATGCAGTAATTAAGAAAGCAGGGAGAAAAACAAGTTTGACGGCCTGTTAAACTTCTAAATACTCTGTTTTCTACTTAATTTATGACCCTCCTTTTCAATTTCAGTTCCCAGAAAATTCATTAATTTTTCCTTTTTTTGTAAACACACGTCGATTCAATCGGTTAGTGCAGATTTTCATTAACTGGTACGACCAATTTGTGAAAATGTGATGTTGCTTGCTTGTTAAATAAATGTACTAAGCGTATATTTCAAACAGTTGTTTAATACGAGTGATTGAAATGGCACCAAGAAGTACAACCAAAGACAAAATCTTAGATGTGGCTGAAGGCTTATTTGCTGAGCACGGTTTTAATGACACCTCTTTACGCACTATTACGGGTAAAGCCAATGTCAATCTTGCTTCAGTGAACTACCACTTTGGCGATAAGAAGACTCTGGTTCGTGCCGTATTAAATCGATACTTGGAAGCGTTTATGCCTGCGCTGCAAGATGCTTTAGTGAACTTAAACTTGAACGAAACGTATTCTATGAGTGATGTGTTTGAGTCTTTAAGACAGCCACTAAGAGCACTTAACGATGTAAGGCCAAATGGTACGAGTCGATTTATGTTACTCATCGGTCGAGGGTATACGGATGTGCAAGGTCACTTGCGTTGGTTCATTACAACTCGCTACAGCGAAGTACTGACTCTGTTTACCAGTTCAGTAATGAAAGCCAACCCTAACCTCACTCAAGAACAGTTATTTTGGCGATTGCACTTCACCTTAGGGACTTGTGTTTTCACCATGGCTTCCAGTCAGGCTCTCGTTGAAATCGCAGAGAATGATTACGGTAAGCGAATAGATGCCAAAACAGTGGTCGATATTCTTATTCCATACCTGGCCGCTGGCATGTCAGCAGAAGAATAAAACAATAAAAAGCGAAACATTCACAACCAAAATAGTGAACAAAAGGATCTGAACTATGAGCTCTCTAAGACAAAAATGGGTAAGTGACCCAGCTTTTAAACTCTTTAAAAAAGTACTACCACCACTATCTAGCACCGAGAAAGAAGCGATGGAAGCGGGTAGTGTTTGGTGGGACGGAGAGCTGTTTTCTGGTAAACCAGATTTCACAAAGCTGCACCAATATCCAAAACCTCAGCTGACAGCAGAAGAGCAATCGTTCATGGATAATGAACTTGAAACTCTGCTTGCTATGCTTGACGATCACCAAATCGTAAAAGAAGACCGAGACCTTCCTGAGGAGGTTTGGAACTTCTTACGTAAAGAGCGTTTCTTCTCGCTAATTATTGCGAAAGAGTACGGCGGTCGTGAATTTTCAGCACACGCGAACTCGACTATCGTAACTAAGATTGCGACTCGTAGTATCAGTACTGCGGTTTCAGTCATGGTTCCAAACTCTCTTGGTCCAGGTGAGCTGCTGTCTCACTACGGTACTCAAGACCAAAAAGACTACTGGCTACCACGTCTTGCTGACGGTACCGATATCCCATGTTTTGCATTAACAGGCCCTGAAGCCGGTTCTGATGCGGGTGGTATCCCTGATGTCGGCACTGTGTGTATGGGAATGCACGAAGGTAAAGAGACGTTAGGTATTAAGCTTAACTGGAACAAACGCTACATTACACTAGCACCAGTAGCGACTGTTCTTGGTCTGGCTTTCAAACTGCACGATCCTGAGAAACTACTTGGTGACAAGGAAGACATTGGTATCACTTGTGCATTAATCCCAGCTGATCATGAAGGTGTTGTGATTGGTGAGCGTCATGACCCACTTGGTCTTGCATTCATGAATGGTCCAACACGTGGTCACGATGTATTTATTCCTATGGAATGGCTAATCGGTGGCGCAGATTACGCAGGTAAAGGCTGGCGTATGCTGGTGGAATGTCTGTCTGCGGGGCGTGGTATCTCATTACCAGCGCTTGGCACGGCGATGGGCCACCTAACAGCGAAAACTACCGGTGCGTACGCTTATGTTCGTAAGCAGTTTGGTATGTCGATTGGTAAATTTGAAGGTGTTGCTGAGAGCCTAGGCCGTATTGGTGGCTTAACATACCTACTTGAAGCAACTCGTACACTGACAACCACTTCACTTGATATGAAAGAGAAGCCGGGTATCGTAACGGCTATCGCGAAATATCACATGACAGAAATGGCGCGTACGATTCTGAATGATTCGATGGATATCCACTCGGGTCGCGCAATTCAAGATGGCCCGATGAACTACTTGGCAGCGCCGTACCTAGGTATTCCGGTTGCTATCACAGTAGAAGGTGCGAACATCCTGACTCGCAACCTGATGATCTTCGGTCAAGGTGCGACACGTTGTCACCCATACGTGTTAAGCGAAATGGAAGCGGCAGCAAACCCAGATGAGAAGCAAGGTGCGAAGGACTTCGATAACTTGTTGTTCAAGCATATTGGTCACGCGACTAAGAACACGTTTGGTGCGTTCGGTGCGGCATTAACAGGCTCTAAGTTCATTAAAGCAGATATGAGCGGCCCAACGAAGCCTTACTACCAAGACCTGACTCGCTTGAGCCGTGCGCTTGCTGTAAGTGCGGATTTCGCAATGCTTACACTAGGCGGCGAACTTAAACGCAAAGAGCTTATCTCTGCACGTCTAGGTGATGGTCTAAGTTACTTATACATGGCGTCTGCAGCGCTTAAGAAGTATGAAGACGAAGGTCGTCAACAAGCTGACCTAGACTACGTACATTACGCGGTTCAACACTGTTTCCATAACGCGGCGAAATCTCTACAAGAAGCGTACAGAAACTTCCCGAACAAGATGGTTGGTAAAGTACTTAAAGGTCTCGTTTTCCCTGTAGGTAACCACTTTGAAAAACCAAGTGATAACCTAACGGTACAACTGGCTGAAAGCTTGATGACTCCGGGTGCACACCGTGAACGTCTGACTCATCTTTGCTACATCGGTAAAGAAGAAGAGGATAGCGTTGGCCTGATGGAGAACGCGTTCAATGCGATGTACAGCATTAAGCCTCTTGAGCGTAAGATCTTCAAAGCGGTGAAAGAGGGCAAAGTTGCTCGTAAAGGTTTGTTAGAAGATAAACTTGCTCAAGCACTTGCTGCTGATGTACTAACGCAAGAAGAAGTTGACCAGATTGTGGCTGCCGATAAGCTGCGTTACGCTGCGATTCAAGTCGACCACTTCAGTCATGACTTTAGTGAAACTTTGACGCGAAAAGAGTTAAAACCTAAGCTAAATAGCGTTGCTTAGATAACGGAATGATAAAAGGCACCTAATCAGGTGCCTTTTTTGTTTTTGTCGTAGAAGTCGCAATAGACGCGTTAATAAATGGTGACTTAGTCAGCAAATATTCACTGAGTGCTCCAACCACTTGCATTTTCACCACATTTTTACAGAAATTAGATGCCATTTGCGTACGAAACTTTTATCCTTAACCTGATTTTTTAAGGAAGTTGAATATGATCATCAAACCTCGAATTCGCGGATTCATCTGTACTACAACACATCCAGTCGGTTGTGAAGCTAATGTAAAAGAACAAATTGCTTACACAAAAGCTCAAGGCCCAATCGCAAACGCACCTAAACGTGTACTAGTTGTTGGCTCTTCAAGTGGCTACGGCTTGTCTTCACGTATTGCGGCTGCATTTGGTGGCGGCGCTTCAACTATCGGTGTTTTCTTCGAGAAAGCCGGTACTGAGAAAAAGCCGGGCACAGCTGGTTTCTACAACTCAGCAGCGTTCGACAAGCTAGCTAAAGAAGAAGGCCTGTATTCAAAAAGCCTGAACGGCGATGCTTTCTCTAACGAAGCGAAACAGAAAACAATTGATCTGATCAAAGAAGATCTAGGTCAAATCGATATGGTTGTGTACTCACTGGCGTCTCCAGTGCGTAAAATGCCAGAGACTGGCGAAGTGATTCGTTCAGCTCTAAAACCTATCGGTGAAACGTACACATCAACTGCGGTTGATACAAACAAAGACATGATCATCGAAGCAAGTGTTGAGCCTGCATCTGAAGAAGAAATCAAAGACACTGTTACAGTAATGGGCGGTGAAGATTGGGAACTTTGGATCAACGCTCTTTCTGAAGCGGGTGTTCTAGCTGACGGTTGTAAGACTGTTGCTTACAGCTACATCGGCACTGAACTAACGTGGCCAATCTACTGGGATGGCGCACTAGGTAAAGCTAAGATGGATCTAGACCGTGCAGCATCAGCACTGAACGAGAAACTAGGCCAAACTGGCGGCACTGCAAACGTTGCTGTTCTTAAGTCTGTTGTGACTCAAGCAAGTTCTGCAATCCCTGTTATGCCTCTTTACATCGCTATGGTGTTCAAGAAGATGCGTGAAGAAGGTATTCACGAAGGTTGTATGGAACAGATCTTCCGTATGTTCAGCCAACGTCTATACAAAGAAGACGGCAGCGCTCCAGAAGTAGATGAAGTGAACCGTCTACGTCTAGATGATCTTGAGCTTCGCGAAGACATCCAAGATCACTGTCGTAACCTATGGCCTCAAATCACAACTGAGAACTTAAAAGAACTGACTGACTACGTAGAGTACAAAGAAGAGTTCTTGAAGCTATTTGGTTTCGGTGTTGAAGGTGTTGATTACGAAGCTGACGTTAACCCAGCTGTTGAATTTGATGTTGCTGACATCTAATTCAAGTTATCGAATCTAAACGAAATAGGCGCTCATTGAGCGCCTATTTTTTTGTCTGCTATTTGATTAAAGAGATTAAGAGCAGATACGGGATACGAGTAGAGAGATGCGAAGAGATTGAGAGCAGATACGAGTGACGAAATTCGAGATACGAAGAGAGTTAAGAGCAAGAGCGGGGAAGAAGGCTTGAATTGCTTAAAACAGGCCATAAAAAATGCACTAACCCAAAGATGAATTAGTGCATTTAAAATATCTAATCTAAAGCGCTATAACGCTGAATAAACTAGCTAATGATGATGATAAAAGTACCAGCTAAGGTCATTAATATATTGGCTATCGCATAGGTACCTGCATAACCCAGAGCCGGAATGGTTGAGCGAGCATGGTCGTTTACGATGTCCATTGCTGGAGCACAGGTTCGTGCACCGATGATCGCACCAAACAGCAGCGCGCGGTTCATTTTCAGCACGTAAGCGCCAACTAAGTAAGCGAAGAATACCGGTAGCACACTCACCACCAGAGCAATACCAATGACCTGTGGGCCAACTTGGGTTAAGTGCTCAAATATCTTACCACCGGCGCTTAAGCCGATACCGACCATAAAGAACATCAAACCGAGGTCTTTGACCATATTCAACGCACCCTGAGGTACATAACCGAAAGTAGGGTGGTTCGCTCGTAGGAAACCAAGCATGATGCCTGAAAGAAGAAGGCCTACTGCGTTACCTAGTCCAAACGAAACCTGACCGAATGTCATGGTGATCAAACCAAACAAAATACCCAGAATGAAGAAGCTACAGAAGGCCATCAAATCTGCCATTTGACTGTGGATTGAGATGAAACCAATTTTCTCTGCTAGGCCGTGGACACGACTCTTTTCGCCACTCACTTGCAGTACATCACCTTTAGAAAGCACGATGTTTAAGTCCATCGGCATTTCAATCTGAGCACGTACTACGCGGTTAAGGAAACAGCCGTATTCAGACAGGTTTAAGTCAGATAAGCGTTTACCTGCGATGCTGTCACTTTTGACGACAATCTCTTCTTCCACGATACGTAGATCGAGTAGGTTACGGTCGAAAACCTCTTTACCGTTACGGAAGCTTGGGTCTAGACGAGCGTGGCTGTCTGGGAAGCCAACCAATGCGATTTCATCGCCTTCTTGTAGAATTGCATCACCATCTGGGTGGGCAAGAATACCATTACGTCGAATACGTTCGATGTAACAGCCTGTTTGGCGATAGATGCCCAGTTCACGTAGGTTCTTACCATCAGTCCAAGAGATAAGCTCTGGGCCCACACGATAAGCACGAATAATAGGCAGATAAACCTTACGTTGGCCAGAAGCACCCAAACCACGTTCTTGAGCTATCTGCTCGGCCGAGTCGTGTAGGTTTACTTTCTGAAGTTTTGGAATCAGGCGAGCAAACATGATCATGCTGATTAAGCCAACCAAGTAAGCCATCGCGTAACCCACCGATAGGTTCTCGATAATCAGGCTCAAGTCCATGTTTCTTGGCACTTCAGCAAGCCCAGAATTAAGAGCGTCTTGTGCACCTACCAAGATTGGCGTTGCTGTAAGCGCACCTGCCATCATGCCGGCAGATAAGCCGAAGCCAAGGCCAAGGTAATGACTGCTGAAATAGGTGAGGGCAATAGCTGTAGAAAGTACCACAAGGCTCAGAATGAGGTAGTGCTTACCGTCTCTAAAGAAAATACCGAAGAAGTTCGGCCCAGCCTCAATGCCAACACAGTAGATAAACAGCATGAAACCAATGGTTAGCGCATCTGCGTTAAAGGAAAAGCCAAGATGTCCCATAACGAGGGAAGTAATCAGAACACCGATTGAATTGCCGAGTTGGAGACTACCGAAACGAATTTTACCAATGGCTAATCCAATCGATAAAACAACAAAGATGAGGAGAATGGGGTTTTGTTCTAACAGAAAAACAACGTCGATATTCACAGTGGTCGCTCAATAATTGGCGTGAAACACAGGGTAAGTTTGAGAGGTGAATTGTATCTAAATATAAATAAATTATAAGCGATATTTTGCTATTTTACTTGATTTTGACCTTATTCCTATTCCGTACGAAAACTGGTCATAAAAAAAGCCCGCTACAGTGAGCGGGCTTCTTATAAGTCGTACAGTCTAACGCTAAAATTGGTCAGCTGTTTAAGGCTATAACCTTAGATCTCTTAAGAGAAATCTTCGCTTAGTCGAAAAGACCTAGGTTTTCTTTTGCGTATGCTTCAAATTCTGTGCAGCCGCCGATGTGGTCTTGATCGATGAAGATTTGTGGAACTGTGTCTACTGGCTTACCCACTGTTTTCTCTAGGTCAGCTTTGCTGATACCTTCAGCGTGAATGTCAACGTAACGGTAGTTGAAGTCATCACGTTTAGCTTTAAGAGTTTCAGCATGCTCTTTTGCACGAACACAGAATGGGCAAGCAGGGCGACCAAAAATAACTACAAACATTTAATTTCTCCTAAATACGGGATGAGGCTCGTTAACTCATTTATGTTAACTATTCTTTTATGAATGCCACTCAAAATTTCTTAAAACCAACTATGCCTCAATGCCATGGGGAAATAAAGATGGAATTGCCTCTTAATACAATAGGTTTTGCCTATCAGAGCAAATAATGGTCACAAAAAGGATCCATGCTGATTTCTGATGGGTATCTAGATTGATTACCCTTAATTTAAGAGTGTGAATTACCCCTAAGAATACGACTTTAATTCATCTTTAATGCGACAAGTTGCACCTCGTCAAAAAAAGCTCATACAGAACGAGGCATCTTAATACTGATGCACGATATAAAGGCTAAATTCCAACAACCAAGAGTTCGCAGTTTTGTTCGGTCATAGGCGCAGGAGGCACCATGTTTCAATTTATGACATCTACAAAGATCATCTTTGGTGATGGAGCACTTTCCGCTTCATTGTCTCTCTTTAATCAATATGGCTACAGCGTGCTATTGGTTACTGGTAATACATTGGAGCGCACCTCAATTGTTACTGACTATCTAGATGCACAGAGCATGCGTTATCAGCACATTGCCGTATCGGGCGAACCCAATATCAAAATGGTCGAGGAGGCTGCCACGTCTGCACGTCGATTTAAGCCAGATATGGTGGTCGCAATGGGCGGCGGCAGTGCCATCGATATGGGGAAAGCGCTAGCTGCTGTTTTACCTAACCAAGGCAACTTATACGATTATGTTGAAGTTGTCGGACGTAATGTTCCTCTTAAAACTAAACCGCTTCCATTCATCGCTATTCCTACCACGGCCAGTACCGGCGCCGAGGTAACTAAAAATGCGGTGCTTAAATCAGGCCAAGACCAAGTTAAGATCAGCCTTAGAAGTCCAGATATGTTGGCTGACGTTGCGATTGTCGACCCAACCCTAACTCATGGAACTAATCTGTATTTATCTGGGCGAGGTGCGATGGATGCCTTTACTCATCTAATGGAAGCCTACGTGTGTGGCGAACCGAACCCACTGACCGATATGATCTGCGAAGAAGGATTACGTAAGCTGAGTAGTTCGGTAATTCAGGCGTGTATTTATAATGAACCTCAAGCGCGTTCTGATCTCGCTTTTGCTTCAATGCTTGGTGGAATGGCAATCACTAATGCAAAGCTTGGTGCTGCACACGGATTAGCTTCTGCATTAGGCGGTAAGATTTCTGCGCCTCACAGTGTGATTACCGCGCGTTTAGCGCCATTTGTGATGTTAGAGAACATAGCGGTAGCGAAAGAGCACCAAAGAAGCGATATCCTAGTGCGTTATCAACGAATCGCTCAGATAGTCACGGGGAACGTCAAGGCGAAAGAAGAAGAGGCAATTTCTTGGTTATCTGAAGTGTTAGATACACTTAAGTTACCCAACTTGTTGGGATTTGGTGTTTGTGAAGCCCAGTTTGATGAGGTATCTGCAGATGCGTTGAAGTCAGTTGCGATAAAAGGAAACCCTCTACCGTTGAATCAAGAGAGGCTAGTTCATATTTTAGAGCAGGTTTGTCAAGAGTGCAGTTGCGGCAGTGATTACCGTGAGATAGCGCTACTGAATCAGGATGAACTTATCAACCAGCCTCAAACTGCGGAATCGAGTTTTACCATTATCAACTCTTATGCCTCTGAGAACAGTGTGGTTGAGAAGGGAAATAGTTGGACTATCTAGCTGTATTCAATCGTATCAAAAGACAAATAAAAACGGAGCGCTAGGCTCCGTTTTCTAATTCAATTTTTCCTGGTCATGTCTTAACAGACTAGAACTGAGAGTATTTTTCCTAGAACTGAGAGTATTTTTCGTAACGTGAATCACGAAGCGACTCTTTCACTCGTTTTAGGTTCTCTCTGAAACCAGAACCGCGACGCAGTGTAAAGCCAGTCGCTAACACATCAATAACCGTCATTTGAACAACACGGCTTGCCATTGGCATATAAACGTCAGTGTCTTCCGGTACATCCAATGAGATAGAAAGCGAGCTTGCTTTATCTAATGGAGAGTCCTTCGCTGTGATAGCAATAACGGTTGCGCCGTTTTCACGAGCTAGGTTCGCAATCTCAACTTGGCTCTTAGTGCGACCAGTGTGAGAGATAAGAACGATAACGTCGTTATCACTGCAGTTAATGCAGCTCATTCGTTGCATCACGATGTCTTCGAAACAAGTGATTGGGATATTAAAACGAATAAACTTGTTTTGAGCGTCTTTTGCTACGGCAGAAGAGGCACCCAGTCCGAAGAACGAGATGCGTTTTGCTTGAGTCAGCAAGTCGACCGCACGGTTTACTTGCATCGCATCTAGACTGTTTTTAGCAACGTCTAGACATGCCATAGTCGATTCGAAAATCTTATGCGTATAAGCATCTGGACCATCGTCTTCTTCAACGTTACGGTTCACGTAAGGTGTACCGTTCGCCAAGCTTTGAGCTAGGTGAAGTTTGAAGTCAGGGAAGCCCTTAGTGTCTAAACGACGACAGAAGCGGTTAACTGTAGGCTCACTTACGTCAGCCATCTTAGCTAAGGTAGCAATGCTAGAATGGATTGCAGTTTGAGGGGAAGCCATGATTACTTCGGCTACCTTACGCTCAGACTTGCTGAAATTTTCCAGGTTTTTTTGTATTTTTTCTAATGTATTCATAGTGTTCACAAGGGTATAGAGAACAACTTGCCAGTTAATATCTTTTACCAGGGGGTATGGCTGAAACAAATATCAATAATCACAAAACCAAACTTAATTCAGTATCGTAAATACTGCTGCTTCAAATAGATATCAAGCTAACTAGCACCATAGAGTCAGTATAAACCCAACATACTATTTACTAATACAAAAACACGGCATGAATGCTTAAGAATATGACAAACCTCAACAAAATTTTAGAAAAGTACAGAATTGGAAGAGGGTTTGAGCAAAAAGAATGCAAATTGAGTATGAACTGACAGCTTAGTTACATCAAAAAGAAAGAAATTTTCAATTTGATGCAACTAAAATTGAATGGCTATGCGTTGATTTGCGTAACCAACTTGGTGATTTTACCCATCAAGTTAGGCGCTAGTTTAGAGATTTCGCGTTGTTCTTCAAGCACTGAAGAAAGTATCTCATTGCCTGTTAGTGGGTTAGCTAACACCACGCGGAAAACAATGATTGGCTGGTGTGCCCATGTTTCAGGATTTAAGCGAGTACGTGACACAAAAGATTTGCCGGTTTCACGCTGCTTCTTCTGAATAAACTTAGTAAGTTCGTTAAGCAACTCGTTCAGCTGCATGCGTTGTTCAGGCTCGGCTTTAAGTAGCGCAGCTTTAACTGATTCAGGTACATAACGATAAGTCAGCAGGCAAAGCTCTGGCTCTGATACTAACTCAAAATCGCTTTGCTGTTTAATCAGATCGGCAAAGTAACGCGCTTTGTTGATGCTTTGGTCGATCAACAGCTCATAACCTGGGCGGCTAATGATGTGCATAGCTGCGTAAACCAACATCGCCATGCCTGAACGTGAGCCTTCTAATGTATGACTACCTAAGTCTTTAGAACCTTTACGTAGGATGTATTGAGCATGATGCTCAATCGCTGTCATCGCATCTGGCTTCTTAAATAGAACCATTCCTGCACCCATAGGGATGTAAAGCTGTTTGTGCGCATCGATGGTGACAGAGTCAGCCAATTCGATACCATCAAGCAGATGACGATGATTGTTAGACATCAAGGTTGCACCGCCCCAAGCAGCATCCACATGGAAGTGACAATCTGATTCGGCACACACCTCAGCAATGTCTCTTAGCGGGTCGATATTACCGGTTTCGGTTGTACCAGCTACACCAATGACGGCGAAAGGTTTGATCTTGTTCTGTTTGAGCTGCTCAATCTTGAGTCGGAGATCATCCGTACAAATACGGTTGTCGTTATCCGTTTTAACAGACACTAGACCTTCTTGACCAATACCAAGGACATCCGCGGCTTTTTTCAGAGAGTAGTGACCACGTTCAGAGACTAAGATGGCTAGGCCTTCGTAGTCGTAGTGCTTCATGGCTTTAAACAAGCCTTCTTTTTCCACACCTTTGAACGAACCTTGCGCTTTTAGTGCGTTGTTACGTGCAACCCAAAGCGCAGTAATGTTCGCGATGGTACCACCAGAACAAAACGCACCTAAAGAGTGGTTTGCACTGTGCATCCAACGTGAATAAAACTGGTCACTATCTTGATAAATCAGGCGATGTAACATACCCAGAACTTGACGTTCTAGGGGAGTGAAAGCTTTTGAAGTCTCGATTTTTACTAGATTCTGATTCAACGCAATCATGATTTTAGAAAGCGGCATCAGGAAGTACGGCAAAGCAGAGGTCATGTGGCCAATGAAACTTGGCGAAGACGTGTGAACCGAATGAGACACAAGAGAATCGAGGAGATGCTCAGTATGTTCAGAAACAAACTCAGGCTGCTCTGGGATATGAGCATTTGAAAAATCTTTCTCAATTTCACGCAGTGGCTTTTCTTCAGCCACAATGTGTTCACGTAAGAATTGATTCAGGTTTCGTGAAAGTTTGTCTTCAATTTGAGTGAGTGTTGAATCTGGGCCTTCAGGTACCGTGAAGATACGTAGAAGACTGTCGAAGCTAACATCTGCTGTTTTTTGTTCCGTAACCATAGCAAGCGAGTTATTTTTCTAATATTGACGCGAGCGGGACAATCTAAACGAAAACGGGAACAATGTCCCGTCTTAATTATGAAATCCAACTTCTCAAAAAAGCCTATTAAATGAGGGGTTATTTACACTTAATCGCTTCTAGTTTACTAATCGACTGGTTGTAGCGCTGCAGCGCTGAGTCGATTTGTTTAGGGTGACTAAGCAGCTCTGCAAAGGCCGAACGTAGCTCGTAGTTTTGAGCGTGAGGCGTTGATTGGCGGTCGTCGAACGTTGTTTTCGCGATTTTACCAAGCTCATCATCACGTGTGGATAGCGTTTTAATATCGTGCTGTTCTAGTTGCAACCAACCTTCTACAGGTTGCTCTGTTGCCACTTTACTTGAATCGTTCACAAGGTAGTAGTTAACCGCAGCACGATTAAGCTCGAAGTGGTGCTTACGGCCTTCTAGGAACCACTCACTGACTTCTGTTAGTTCTGGATATTGCTCAGAGGTTAATGCAGCAAGGTCGGCATACCAATTCAAAGAAGCGTTGATGTACGCATCATATTTTTTTGCTTGGCACTGGTTTGTCTCAGACATTGAATCTGCTGCAAAAGAGAAAGTAGAAGTTGAAGCTAGCAGTAATGCGACGCAAAGGCGTTTCATAGTGGTTCCTTTTGTAAGTTTATTCTTTTTATAACTTTGTCGTTACAGGTTACCGTGATCGTTATTTGTTGAGCAATGACACTTAGTGTCTTTTTATTTCGATAACTGTATCGGTGTCTTGGGCATTGGTATTCGAGTTGCATTCTAATCTAAAACAAACGCTATTCCTGCGATCTAGTTAGCAAGAGATACAAAGAACAACATCAATATCGGAACAAGCAAGCTTAGGATAAAGCCACTGACGATAGCGATAGGCACACATCGGACGCCACCTGTTGTTTGAATGACCGGTAGGGTGAAGTCCATCGCCGTAGCACCAGCATAACCAATGGAAGTGCATGGATAGCTGCGAATCAGTACTGGAATCAGTACCAAGGCAACCAACTCTCTTAATAGCTCAAGCATGAAAGATGCGCCGCCATAGACTGGGCCAAAGGCGTCACCCATCAAGATACCTGCCAGAGAGTACCAGCCAAATCCAGAAGACATAGCTAGGGCTTTGAAAAGAGGAATATCAAGAATGTAAGCCGCGATCACACCGCCTAACATTGAGGTAGTGATAATCGTGATTGCGATGAACATGCCATGTTTGTTGAGCAGGATCTGACGAAGTGTCAGCCCGCTATTACGCAGTTGAATACCGATAAAGAAGAGAAGAACAAACAGAATCCATTCGCTTGCGGTATCAACCCAATCAAGGCTAATAGGCATTACTAAACCAGCGATAAGGCCTGAACCCACCACAAGGATCAGCTTGGCAGACTCCATTGCCATAGAAGATAGGGGCAGTTTCTTGTTACTGCTGTCAGTCTTGAGTGGCAGTAACTTATCAATAGCGGGCAGAGCCATCAGGTTACAAACGCTTAAGCAGACAAAGAAAGTAGCGGTATAAAGAAGGATTGTCTGCAGGTTACTGCCCAGATTATCAAGAGCGGCTAAGCTTAACCCCATTAATGCGAGAATCACGTAGATCAACCGCGATGTTGAGCGGTTGATGAATTCGAGCGTTTGAGTGTTTGAAATAGAAAAAAGATACCCCACGACGAGTGGCGCAAATATAAAGATCATCCCTGTAAACATGCTTTCCTCGTTGCATTTATTTCATATTACATTTACTTGTAATTTAACAGTGACTTAGAAGCCGCTAGTATTGATCACGTCGCTTAGCTTTGCATTAAAATCACGTTTGCTCAAGTTGCTTAATTTATAAAGCACCTCTGCACCCGTCACGTTAAGTTCAACTTCGTGATCATCGATGTTCTCGTCCTTGTTTCTGAACATCAGCAGGTGGTTAGCGATTCGAGCGATATCCAAGTAAGACACTTCACGCTGTTCATGGCTATTGATGGTATTGCTACACACATCAATAAAGTCGCTGTCGAAACCCCAACGGTTAAGTACCAATTTACTGGTCGCAGAGCACTGGCCTTGGAATATTTGTAGGGCGATATTGTGGTCTAGGTAATTGCCGTTCTCAAGGTAAAGGTGGTATTCGCTAACCAAGCAGAACAAGCCAATGTCAGCGAGTAATCCAACAAGCAGTGACTTCTCATGTTCAAGGTAGCGGTATTCAATAGGGGAGAGCTCTTTGAAGCCGTTGGTAACTAATACCATGGTTGCGCCTAGCTCTTTTGACACAGAAGCACTCTGAACCAATAACTCATTACACTCTTTACTTAGGTTGACTGAATGCTTGAGTTGTTCAATAGCCTGAGCCGTAACGATGTCACGCACTCTTAATATACCAAGGCGTGATACGGCCGTCATAATATCGACACAAGTAATGTTGCGCCTGTTGAAAACAACGGAGTTAGCTACGCGAATGACGATAGCTGTGAGGCCTGGATCTTCGAGTAAGCACTCGGCAACTTCGGCAATTCCGGTTGAGTCTAGGGTACAAAGCTTTTGAATTTTCAGTACAACGTTAGGGATAGGAGGAAGTGTTATTTTTCCCGCTGAGATAGAATGGCCAACAAGTTGGGCAAACTCTGATTCTAGACCCTTTAGGAGAAGAGCCTTATTTTGTGGTAGCCAGAAAAACGATAAATGATTCATATAAAAAGTAAAAACATGTATGTTCTTCCATTTTACAAGCCAGGATGCTGGGAGGCAATACTCATCCGACGACATAACCTTTAATAATTTGAAGCGGTGTATCAGTGAGTGTCAAAATTCAAGCATGGTTTGATAGTTTAGTGTGATGTGAATCATGAAAAACCAGAATGCTCAATTGATTGATGTGAACTAAGTCCAGACTTATTTTTCTTTTCGAAGTATGATTTATTTCAAGGTGAAAAACGAAATCATAATATTCACCTAAACAATAAATAGATAAAAATTTTTCGCATAAAAAGCTGCTTGTCTGGTGATCAACCTAATCGGGGTAATTTGATTAAGGATCAACGGATATGACCGAGACAGCATTTATTAATTACGTGAATCAATTTGGTGAGCATCAAAAACGTTCTATGTTTGGAGGTATTGGCCTCTTTCAAAATGACGCTATGTTCGCTTTATTGAGTGAAGGTTGTTTATTCATTAGAGGTGGAAAGTCATTAGATAAGAAACTGACCGATCTTGATTGTGAAAAGTATCGTCATGTAAAAAAACAGACAACAGCAACCGTAAACTACTACGATATTACTGATCTGTTTACCTGTGAACATCCTGAATTGGATTGTATTATTCGTACTTCAATCGATAATTCAATTCAGCAGCGTAGCTTCAAGAAGTCATCAGCTAGCCGTAGATTAAGAGATCTACCAAACATGCAACTTACATTAGAGCGCATGGTTAAAAAGGCGGGCGTGGATGATGTTTCAATGTTTATGCAGTTGGGCGCGCCTGAAGTGTTTAATAAGGTTCGCGAAGCGTACGGAAACGATGTTGACCTAAAACTACTTTGGAAATTTGCGGGTGCAATTGATGGTATTCACTGGAAACTATTACAAGAGCCACGCAAGCAGCAATTACTAAAGAGCTGCCACTAAAGAAGTTTGCCTTATATGCTTAAGATTACTGTTAATAAATAAAAACCGAGGAATGTCCTCGGTTTTTTGTTTTTGTCTTAGCTAGTTTGAGAGGCTAAGTGCTCATTAAGAGCTAGCTGGGCTTTAAGTATTAGTACTTGAAGCGAGCAGTGAACATAAGTTGGTCACCGTAGAAGTCGTTAATACGAGCTTCAGCGCCTAGAGAGAATAGCTCTGTAGAGTGGAAACGCGCGTAAACAGAACCTGTCCAATCATCGTTGTCATCGATAGAAACGTAACCACCTTTACCACCAACTTCTAGTTGTGGACCAAGCCATTGACGAACACCAATGTTGATTTCCATACCGATATCAGTAGAGCTTGAGTTCTCAGGCTGAACGATACGAGCTAGCATTTCACCTGTTAGGTCTGCCCAGTTATTTAACGGAGCGTGGAAACCAAGACCTACAGCAGAGTCGTAATCACCTTCAAATTCAGAGTCGATACGAGCTATAGCGTGAGCGTTCGGGTGAATTGACTTACTGAACGCGCCACCAAATGTTACTGGGCTAGCACCGATACGTGCTTCAAAGTAATCATAGTTAAAGTTGCTCATTACTTGTGGTTGTTCATCAACAGCTAGTGCTTGACCAGAAGCCAATAGCATAGCGGTAGTAAGTAGAATTTTGCGCATAACGACCGTAAACCTATATATAGTTAGTGTTAATTCCTTTGGTTTGAGACAAATCGGCAAACCATAAACATTGAGACAGTTTAATCTAACTCACGGAAAAGTAATCCTTTAAAATGTAAATCCTTACTCATTTAGTTAAAAAATAAGCAAATTAAGGATCAGTCTGCAACGGAGATCTCATGTTTTAGGGCGAATAAGGAAAATAGACGAGCAAATTATCCAAAATTTATATGTATTTGGACGGTTCTTATATCGGATGCTGCTTTTCTCAGTGTCTATTAACTATTCAGTGCTATTCACCAAAGCTGGTGCGTTTATCCGCCATTGAAGTCAGTATGCGCTCGGTATCTAAGATGGAAGTCCAGTTAAGCAATTGCTTGTCGTTGGCAATGACATAGTCAGTCAATTGTTGAGTAATCGTGTCTCTGAGTTGGTCACCTTGCCAAGGTTTTGAAATATAGAAATCAAGTGCAGCGTTATTAATGGCTGTGACGGTATCTTCCAGCCCAGCTTGCCCGGTGAGCAGCAGTTTACGTGTTGGCTTAGTCGCGTCGTGTTGGTTGAGTTCGATCAGAAAATCGATGCCTGTCTTTTCTGGCATGATGTGGTCACACAAGATCAAAGCGAGCTTAATACCATCTTGTCCCATTTCTTTAATGACTTGTTTAGCTTCGGCAACCGATTCTGCACCTTCCACGATAAAGTCCTCTTCAAATACAGCTAAGTCTTGAAGGACACTGTTGAGGACCTCAGGTTCATCATCGACACATAAAAGTAAGTACTTATTCATGAGGTGCTCCTTCTTGTTTGAATGGAAGCCACACTTGCATGTGAGTATGGCTACCTACCTCAGACTCAACCAAAATAAACCCTTGATGAGCCGAAACGATTTGTTGTGAAATGGATAACCCAATCCCTAAACCAAAGTTGCCTTCTTTTTTGGTCGTGAAATTTGGGTTGAAAATGGTGTTGATGTCTTCTTTGGCAATCCCGTGGCCAGTATCGGATATTTGCACCACAAGAAACGTGTCGTCGCCTTTTGTCTGTTGAGAGGTAGTAATGGACACTTTTCCTCGTTCGGAAAGGGCGTCAAGTGCATTGGAGATGAGGTTCGTCCACACTTGTTGCAGCGAGAGCGACTGGCACAATAAAGGCGGTAAGTCAGTGTCGTAATGCTTTTCCAGTTGGTGATGTTTGAGCCTGTTTTCAAAGATCACTAAGGTATCTTCAAGCCCTTCGTGGATATCTGTGTAGTGGCGAACTTCTTCATCTTCCCGGGCATAGCTTTTTAGGCTTTTGACCATGTCGGCAATACGCTTGCTGCACACTTGAATTGAGCGGATAGAGTTTCCAACATAGTGGTAATGCTCTAAGTCATTAAGCAGTTCTTTGCCTGCGACAGGGGACTCTTTCAAGGTGTCTAGTACCGAAGAATCTTGACTTAGGTTTAGTCTCACTGCCTTTTTTGCTAAAGCTCGGTCATCAATAGTTGATGTAAGATGTTTTACGAGCTGTCTTTCTTGAGCCGTCGACAGTGGCTTAGCTAACTTTGAATGTGCAAGTACGTCAGTCCCTTTATTGGACTCTGGGACGGATAGGTTTGCCAATATCTGGTCAAGATGTTCTGACAGAGTTTCGATGCTTCTCAATATTGCTGCAATCGGGTTATTCAGCTCATGTGCGACTCCCGCGACAAGCTGACCTAGCATTGCCATTTTTTCCTTCTCTATCAGTTGTTGATGAGCAGACTCGAGTGATTCCAACGTTTGCTGCAGTTTGATCTTATTGGTGATACTTCTTTGTAGGCGCCGGTTAAAGTGACGAAGCAATAGATTAGTAAATAGCGGCAGCAAGGTATTGTTGGAATGCATCACCTGAGCAAAGCTATCTTTATCCAGCTTGATAACGCGTGTTTGCGTTAGGGTTATCGCGGTAGAAAAGGAGGGCTCACCGGTCACGAATGACATCCCGCCGACAATGTTCCCCTTGGAGTGACGTACCACTTCTCGCTGTTGCCCCAACTCATCTTTCTTGTAGAGCGCAGCTTCCCCCTCAATGATTAGCCATAAAAAGCGATTGTCTTCACCTTCAACAGTGAGTAGATGTTCAGGGGAGTAGTTACGGATAGCCTTGTTTTTGTCATCTTTTGAAAATACATCTTGTAAGGCGCTAACGACACGTTCTGCAAGTGCATGATCAGAAAGCTGGTGGTAGTCGTGAATAAAACCCGATTGAAAAGAGTGAATCTTTTGCTCGATGTGGGCTCTGAGTAAGCGCTGTTGATCCAATGCGCCGCTGTAAGACAACAGGTTTTCGGAGTCGTATTGGATAACGAAAGACGTTAGCTCTTTTTGCGCTGATTTGAACAGAACCTGATCTTGAACTGGTTTGGTTAGACAGTGGTTGAGTCGGCCTTCATTCACTGCGGTCAGAATGGATTGAATGTCTGACGAGGCGCTGACTAATATCGTTCTTGCGGTATTACTATGGGGCAGCTGTTCCAGTTCAATAAGAAATTGCACGCCATTAAATTCAGAATGATGATGGGTGATCACCAAGGCAACGGTTTGGTGGTGATCATGGATATCTTCTAATGCTTGGTGCGCGTCTTCTATGTTCTCGGCAGTATAAATATCGAATACAGAAGCTAAGGGAGCCAGCTCCGAACGTATTCTTTCAATGCTAACCGGATTATTGTCCAAGCAGATAACAGCGTATTGATTCACAGTTCAACCTTAGTAGTAGCGACGCTTCTAGCCTAGCAAGAACTGCTCAGTAAGGATGAGAGCTAGCCTTTAATTTACTGAGGCAATTGAAGTATCGAGCAATAGACTGATTTAACTCAATGTTTCTTGTTTGCTACTGATGGGTTAGACTAAAAAAAACAGACTAGTGTAGAAAGAGAACTCATGGAACAGTTAAGAAAAATTGGTGCAATTGGCGGAGCAATCTCATTAGCACTTTGCTGGCCGCTAGCGGTTGGACAAATTGGACAAAATGCGATTACCGATGGCGTTGCAAAGCTTAACAATTCAAGCATTCAAGCTGAGATCGTAGAATACGATAGAGGTTACTTGTCTTCCAACGTAACCACTCGTCTAACTGTGACGGATGAAAACCTGAAAGAGCAACTTGCGATCGATGGCCTGCCGAGTGAGTTTGTCATCAATAGTGCGGTTAGCCACGGTTTGGTGAGCCTAAATGCACTGTCGACGTTTGAGAATACTGATATTCTGCCTCTAACTCTGACAACTAGCACTGAGCTAAACGGCAACACTGACTTTAACTTCGAGTTAAGCCAGTTCAATCATCAAGGCTCTGATGAGAATGGTACTTCGGTATCGATCACTAAATCGAATCTTTCTGGCCATGCTACTGTTTTAGGGCAGGTTGATTACGAGCTTTCTATTCCTTCAGTTCAAATTGATTTCGAAACCGGTGAAGAGGTAACGCTGTCTAACTTGAAAGGTGTTGGTTCAGGCCAACAAGCGAAAGGCTACTGGCTAGGAACCCAGAATTTCACTATCGATAGCTTCTTGGTTTCAGATTCTGCAATGCAGCCATTCATGACCATTGAAAACTCTAAGTACGATTTTGAATCGCACCTAGATGAAGCGACTAAGCGCCTGCGCAGCAATCTTAAACTGGATATCGCAAATATCGAGACCAGTGAAGGTCAGTTGAACAACTTAAACGTTGATTTTGAAATATCGAAATTAGATAGCGAATCATTCGAGAAAATCTTTGAGATTTACCAATCTAATCCAGTGCTGACGCAAGAAGACATCGCAGAGATCATTCCATTTATCGATATCCTGTTTGCTAAAGGCTTTGACCTTTCAATGAACAACATGTCGCTAGAACTAGGCAAGGGTCAATTCGAATCTAAGTGGTTGGTGAGCGTACCGGAAGGGACAGAAAATATCAGCAGCAACCCTTCGATGATCATGCCTGCATTAACGGGCAACGTTCACTCTAGCTTCTCAAATGAGCTTGTTGAAGAATACCCATTCATCCGTGAAGGTATCGATGAATTGCTTGTGATGGAAATGATCAAGCAAACAGAAAGTGGTTATGAAATCAGTGCTGACTTAGAAAATGGAAACCTAGTGTTCGAAAATGGACAAGAAATTCCGCTAATCGCTCTACTTATGCCAGTTTTTGTTCAATAAACTGAGCTAGCTTTGATACTGATAGGGTGATTTAGCAGGTTAAGCTTAAACATTTTATACGGTACAAAACAAAAGAGGTCTTAAGACCTCTTTTGTTGTTTTTATGTTGGGTAAAACATGGTATTACTTGCATAGTTATTATTTAGCAGGAGCAATCATCCCCATGGAACTTACATTAGATAACGTATTCAACTTCAGTGCAGGTCCAGCCGCACTGCCTAAACCTGTAATGAAACAAGCGCAAGCAGACTTTATTGATTGGAATGGTTTAGGGACTTCCGTGATGGAAATTAGCCATCGCAGCAAGGAATTTATTCAAGTTGCTGACGAGTCCGAACAGGACTTACGTGATCTTCTGAACATCCCAGACAATTACAAAGTTCTTTTCTGTCAGGGGGGCGCTCGTGCTCAATTCGCTGCTGTTCCTCTAAACCTTTTAGGTGATGCGACGAAAGCGACTTACATCGATGCAGGTTACTGGGCGGAAAGTGCGGTAACTGAAGCAAGCAAGTACTGTGAGATCGATGTATTCAACGCGAAGACGTCAATTGATGGAAAAGCAGCGGTTGTTCCCGCTAAAGATTGGAAAATCGATCCAGAAGCCGCGTACGTACATTTCTGTCCAAACGAAACCATCGATGGTATTGAAATCAGCGAGCTTCCTCAAACTGATAAGCCAATCGTGGCGGACATGTCATCTAACATTCTGTCTCGTAAGATCGATGTGTCTCAGTACGGTGTTATCTACGCGGGCGCGCAAAAGAATATCGGTCCGGCTGGTATCTGCATCGCTATCGTACGTGATGATTTGCTAGATCTTGCAAATGACGTGTTGCCGAGTATTCTGAACTACAAAGTACTTGCTGAAAAAGACTCAATGTTCAACACACCACCAACGTACGCTTGGTACCTATCAGGCCTTGTGTTCAAGTGGCTGAAAGCTCAAGGTGGTGTTGAAGCGATGGAATTGGTGAACAAAGAGAAAGCAGCGTTGCTTTACAATGCTATCGATAGCTCAGTTTTCTACAAAAACGATGTTCACACTGCAAACCGTTCAAGAATGAACGTACCGTTCCAACTTGCGAAACCTGAGCTAGATGGCAAGTTCTTAGAATTGGCTGACGCTGCGGGTCTGAAATCACTAAAAGGCCATAGAGCTGTAGGTGGCATGAGAGCATCGCTTTACAATGCGATGTCTCTAGAAGGTGTGCAAGCGCTTGTAAGCTTCATGAAAGATTTCGAAGAGAAGTACGCTTAATCTGGTCACACGAGATTAAACCATTCAAAGAGGAGCTATTAGCTCCTCTTTTTCTTTTTTAGCCCTTCAACCACTTCCCAGTAACACTAACTATTTTTTGCTGTTTAAACGAAATTGCTGCGGCGTGACGTTAAAATATGCTCTAAACGTCTTGATGTACGATGAGTCGTTTTGATAACCAACCAGGTCAGCAATTCGTTGAATCGAGAGTTCTTCATCAAGCAAAGATAATGAATAAATCAGTCGAATTTGTTGTCGCCACAGCTGAAATGACGTGTTGAATTCTTTTGAGAATAATCGCGATAATGTTCGTTCCGATGCTCCGACTTTTTCTCCCCATTCTTTGAGTGACAAGTCTAAATTTGGCTCATCAGTGAGGGCTTCAAATATCAACTTCAAACGCCTGTCTTGTGGCAATAACAGCTGAAATGTTTGCACGTTGTCTTTCATTATTTGGTCGTGCAATACGGACAGTAGGCGAGACACTTCTTCATCGCTCACCAAGCCCTCACACTGTCTTCGAATTTCTTGTAATAGCTCATTTAGAAAGGGAGTAAGTGTGATGGTTCGAACTTCGGGCTCATACTCCTTTCCAAAGGCTGGGTTAAGGTAAATACCAACAAACGTGGTATGGCTCAATGCGATAGACTCATGTGAAATACCGGCAGGTACAAATAAAGCCGATGTGTGCGGCACAAGGTGTTGATAGTGTTCTGTTTGAGTCTGTAGCAAACCTTTGAGTGGAAAGATCACTTGATGCCATGTGTGCTGGTGCATCGCATCGATGTAACCTTTCGGCATGTCGATAGTCTTAACGAGCGCGGGCGAATTTGGATTAGCGACCATCATCCTATTGGAGGTGACAACTCCGGTACGAGAATCAATTTGGCGGGTTATAATGGTTAAGTGTCCTTATATCCCTACCTAGACGGGCGACCCTAGGCTATCATGCTCGGCAAAGAGAATGAAGTTGAGTAGCAGTGTCGTTTTATTTCACGCAGTTCAGCAAGTATGTTTTCAGTAAGAAGGAAGGGATATGAAGAAGTTAGGCGTAGTAAATAGTGTATTGGTAGGAAAAATTGTCGCCTTCGCACACGGAGCAAAAAGTGCTATTGATAAGCAAGTTTTATCAGAGCGCCAATACGCGACAGAGCTTGGTTTTACCAACGATGAACAAGGTGATCCGCGTTTCCATGGCGGCATTCAAAAAGCCCTTCATATCTACCCAAGCGAGCACTATTCAGTTTGGCAGAAAGAGTTAGGTGACAAAGGTATCTTTCAATCTTCAGGTGCATTTGGTGAGAACCTAAGCTCAAGTGGCATCACGGAACAATCTATTTGTTTGAAAGATAAGGTTCGTATCGGATCAACATTATTGGAAGTCTCACAAGGGCGTATGCCTTGTTGGAAACTCAATGTGCGATTCGAGCAGAACGATATGGCGAGAAGACTGCAAGACACGCTTCGAACAGGCTGGTATTTCCGTGTATTGGAAGAGGGCGATATTGGCGCAGGTGACGAGATTATTCTGTGTGAAAGGCCATACCCAGATTGGTCGCTCGCTCGTATCATGGGGGCTGTTTTCACAGGTAGTTTAGATAAAGAAGAGCTAAGTCAGATGGCTGAACTGCCATTGGTTGAATCATGGGGAGCGCTTGTTGCACGTCGCCTTGAAACAGGAAAAGTCGAAGACTGGGAAATGCGCTTGGTTGGGCCTACTGCGGTATAAAGCCAGTAGTGAAATTAAGAAAGCCCGCTAATTGCACATAGCGGGTTTTTTAATAGTGACAAATTTTCACTTTCAGTGTGGCTATAACCAGAAACTCTTCAAAGGCATCTCAGCATCAAAGTGATGAGCAATCTGCGCTTGGAGTAGCTCAGCAGTCGCAATCGCGTCAGTTAATGCATGATGCGGTGTGTAGTCGGGTAGGTGGTATCGACGACGACTTTGGCCAAGTCTTACTGAGGCTGGTTTCTTACCTTTGAGCTTGTTCCACAGGCCACCGGCTAGCTTGTTCTGGATTTGAGATTCAATCTCGAGCGTGTCGAGGACTGGAAATTCGATCCCTTCACCTAATCTCACTTTCAATGCATTATCCAAGAAGTCCCGTTCGATACGGCGATAATGAACCACTGGGATATGTCCCCCCATCGCTTCTAATATCTCATCCAACACTTCGCTAAGATCTGGCGCATCAATGATGTCGTTGTGAGTGATGCCATGAATTACCACAGAATCTTCTTCCAACTTCTGCTTTGGCCGCAGTGTCCAGTGCCTGGCTTGTCGCAAGTAAATACGATTGAGCGTAAACGGGACAAGGCCAATGGTGATGATGCCATCTTTGTTTGGATTTAAGCCTGTTGTCTCAAAGTCGACCGCTAAGAACATCACTTCTGAAATTGGCGTATCAGGCGCGGGAAGAGGTTGGCTATAAAAGTGCTTTAAGCGCTCATCTCTCGCTCTTTCTAGCTTCTGAGCAAACTTAAATGGCCAATCGACCGCAGGTGATCTGAATAGTTTGTTCATAGGCCCTACTTAAACTTATTGCTGGCTTGATAACGGAACTTAAGGAAGTTTTGCGCATTACTTAATATTTGGAATGCATCCTTAAGGTTACGTCGCTCGAAGTCAGACAGGTTCTCTGGTTCGATGTTGTTATCAGGCTCGACATTATTATCAACATCGTGTGCTTGGTGGCGAATACGAACCAGAGAGATAAACTCCATCGCATCTTTCAAATCTTGAGCTCGACCTTTTGGCAGAATACCTGCGTCGATAATGTCATCTAAACGTTCGAATGAGTTCTTAGAACGAGAGCCCACTGCCAATGAATGAACACGAATCAAATCTGCTAATGGCGCAGTACCACGGCGCTTAAGGTTGATGGAGTTGTTATGACGGCCATCTTTCTCCATCACGAAGTCTTTAAAGAAACCAAGTGGCGGCGTACGGTTGAGTGCGTTACGTGCAAGACAGGCTAAGAAGCGGTTGTTTTTACGTGCGCGTCGAACGATAAAGCTGTTTAATTGCTCAGCCCACTTCAGGCGGCCATAAACGCCATCCAGGTCGAAGAAGATTGAAGCATTCAACAGTGCTTTCGGGTTCGGGTCATCAATCCAATCGGCAAAGCACTCTTCCCATTCTCTACGAGTCATACGCCATGTTGGGTTAGTCGCCATGATGTCACCTGTACAGTACACATAGCCACATTGGTCTAAGCCGTCACAAATGAATTTTGAGAGCTCTTCAAAGTACTTACCGTGCTTTTTCTCGTCGTAGGTATCGTCAAGAATAATTGCGTTATCTTGGTCAGTAACGAGCAACTGCTCATCACGCCCCATCGAGCCGAGTGCGAGGAAACAATAAGGAATAGGAGCCTTACCTAATTTCTCTTCACCCAGTTCGATAATACGTTGCTTAAAGCTACGACCAATTACCGACATTGCAGTACCCACCATGTGGGCGTTGGCATCTTCGTTAACCAAGCGCACAAAGCTGTCTTTTACTTGTTCAGAAAGCACCTTCAGGTCTTCAATACTCTGTTGCTGGAAGATACTGCTCACAAGCAATAGTGAGTTTTGAGACTCGTAACGGACAATATCAGTCGCTTCGATAATACCGATAGGCTTCTTATCTTTAAGCACCGGCAAGTGATGCACGTTGTAGCGAAGCATGGTCATCATGGCTTCGTATACGTAGGCATTGTGGTCGAGTGAGATAACCTCTGGCGTCATCACACTGGATACCTCGTCCGATGGGTCTAGACCTTCGGCGAGTACACGCGTACATAAATCTCGGTCAGTGATGATGCCGATCACTGGTGTTGAGTCATCTTCATCATCTTCAACGATATCTGGGTCGATGATAAGCAAAGAGGACACATTATCTTGTGCCATCATGGTTGCAGCTTGCTGAATAGTGCGCGTTTTTTCGATCATTGGCGCTTCGCTGGTCAGCAGCGTTTTTACTTTGGATGTCGTTAGGTCGTTCGCGTCGTTACTGTCTGAGTTGGCTTGGCGTAGTCGCGCGTTATCTTCTACTTCTACGAAATCGGCAAAGGAGTCGTAGTTGTCGTAGAGCTCTTGGAAGATAGGCTCAGGAATGCAGTAGAGCAGGGTGTCTTCGGTCGCTTTAACTGGGAAACGCACCTTGTTGTTGGTCAGTAGGCCCATTTGACCGAATAAGTGGCCTTCATCAAGGCGGTTATAGAGTTCGCCTTTACGACGGTAGACTTCGACTTCGCCACTTCGAACGATGTATAAGTCATGAATTTGATCACCAAAGTGAATGATCGGGGTATCTTGGCGGTAATAAGAAATTTCCACGCTACTGGTCACTTTCGCCAACATCTCCTCAGGGAGTTCTGTGAAAGGGGGGTATTGCGCCAGAAAGTTTTGAATCTCTAATAACTCAGCATCCATAATGATCATCCATTGGTTTGTATGATTTCATGGTACAACATTTGATATTATTTTGCCGTCACAAATCAATCTGTGAGCCAAAACCTTTTTAAAGTCTTATGGATAGACTAACCTTTCAATTAATGGAGTGACAGTTTGAGGATGATAGGAATGTCGAAGTGGAAGCTTAGTTTTGTATCTGCGGTTTTTATGTTTTCTCCAAGTTTGTGGGCGGACACTAACGCAGTGGATATTTTGGATTACGACCATATTTATGCCACGGCGCATTCGGGCAGTTTAAATGAAGATGCAGGCAGTAATAACAATGCCTCGTCGTATGGATTAGGCGTCAGTTACGCGATGACGGATGATTGGTTGTTGCTGGGAGACTACAGCGCACGCTTTATTCATCCTGATGACACCACAACTCGAATTGATACGCTGATGCTAGGTGTTGGTTACCGTTACAGCATTAAGAAAGATTTAGATATAGTGGCTTACTACCTGCTTGGTATCACGAAAGGTAAGGTTGAAGATAATGACACCAACCGAACTGAATCTTCAGACACTGAGTTCATCCAAGGGGTAAAAGCCGAACTTAACTATGGTTTTGCAAAACGTTGGGTAGCTAACGGGAGTGTGCAATTGAATCGAAGTGATCTGTTTGATGAAGAGATTTATCACTTAGGTTTACGCTATCTCGTGACCAATAAGTTTGCGATTGGTGGCTCATACCAACATCGAGATGGAGAAGGCAAGATTCGTAGCGAACGAACCAATGAGCTGGGAGTGGAGTTTTTCTTAGAATATTAGTTAGTGATATTGAGACTAAGTGCGTCAACAGTTGATACATCAATGTTCAGACACAAAAAAGCCAGCTTAATTGCTGGCTTTTGTATATCTATCGGTCTGCAAATACAGTTTTAACTTTACAATTAAAGAACCGCAGCGATGCCTTTACATAGAGGGCCCATGTTTGATTTAGTCATACCAGCTACACTGATACGGCCAGAACCAACAATGTAGATTGCGAATTCATCTTTCAGGCGAGTTACTTGCTCTTTGCTTAGGCCAGAGAAAGAGAACATACCATTTTGACGTTCGATGAATGTGAAGTCTGCATCAACACCTTCAGATTTCAGTGTTGTTACGAATAGCTCACGCATCTCTTGGATACGGTCGCGCATTTCTGCTACTTCTGCTTCCCATTCAGCACGTAGATCAGCATCACCAAGGATGTGAGTGACTACAGCACTGCCGTGCGCTGGTGGGTTAGAGTAGATAGAGCGGATAATGCTCTTAACTTGAGAGAACGCTGTCGTTGCTACGTCTGCAGATTCTGCAACCAGAGTGAATGCACCTACACGCTCGTTGTACAAACCGAAGTTCTTAGAGAACGAGCTAGCAACAAGGATCTCTTTGTTGTACTTAGCAAAAACACGTAGGCCAGCCGCATCTTCTTCAACGCCTTTTGCAAAACCTTGGTAAGCAAAATCGAATAGAGGCAGTAGTTTCTTCTCGGCAACCAACTTAGCCAGTACTTCCCATTCATCAGCAGTTGGGTCGATACCTGTTGGGTTGTGACAGCAGCCGTGAAGAAGAACGATGTCGCCTTCAGAAGCTTTTTCTAGGTCAGCTACCATGCCAGCGAAGTCTTTGTCTTTAGTTTCAGCGTTGTAGTAGCTGTATTGAGCCGTTTCGATACCCGCAGCAGCGAAAACGCCGTTGTGGTTAGCCCAAGTTGGGTTACTGATCCAGATTTTTACGTCGCCCAGTTGGCGCTTGATGAATTCACCCGCTACGCGAAGTGCACCTGTACCACCTGGAGCTTGTGCTGTTTTAGCGCGTTGAGACGTTACGATCTCTGCGTCTGAACCGAAAAGAAGTTTTTGAACCGCTAGACCGTATTCAGCTGTGCCTTCAATCGTTAGGTAAGATTTGGTTTTTTCGTTTTCAAGAAGTGCAGCTTCTGCTTTCTTTACTGTTTTAAGTACAGGTGTTTGACCATCTTCATTTTTGTAGATGCCAACACCAAGGTTGATTTTCTCTGCACGAGAGTCTTTTTTAAACTCTTCAGTAAGGCCGAGGATAGGATCGGCGGGAGCAGCTAACACTTTTTCAAACATAATCTTCATCCATGTCAATTGAGAGGGGATAGTATCTATGGGTAGTTATACCTGTATGGAATTTTTAAGACAATACGAAGTGAACAGAAAGGACAAAAAAAATCCATTTCAATCAGATTTATTGATTAAAGAGGGTATTTGATAACAAAACACCCTACGGATTAACCTATAGGGTGCAAGAAGTTAGTGGTTTTTGAATAGATTAAGCAGGTTGAGCAATAAAGCTTTCACGCTCAAGTTCACTGGGTACATTTTTGCCATCTTTGTAGAGCGCGGCAATTGAAACGAACTCCTGTTCGACGGCCAGAAAAGCTTGGACAACTTGCGGATCAAAGTGCGTCCCATTGCCCTCTAAGATGATCTGTTTAGCTTGTTCGTGAGTAAAGGCTGGCTTGTAAACGCGTTTTGATATTAGCGCATCATAAACATCAGCTAATGCCATTAAACGACCCGACAGTGGAATCTCTTCACCAGACAGTTGCTTTGGATAACCGCTGCCGTTCCATTTCTCGTGGTGAGTGAGAGAAATCTCTTTCGCGACTTTTAAGAAAGAGCTGCTTCCTAATTGTCTTTCTGCAATAGATAACGCTTCGGCGCCAATAGCAGGGTGACCTTTCATTATCTCAAACTCTTCGTCCGTCAATTTGCCCGGTTTCAATAACACGCTATCAGGAACGCCTACTTTGCCTACATCGTGTAGTGGAGCAGATTTGTAGAGCAGCTCGATGTAGTTGGGTGTTAACAAGCTTGAGTGAGTTTCTGACTTGCTGAGCTCTTGCGCGAGTACCTTTACGTACTCTTGAGTTCTTAGGATATGGGCACCCGTTTCATTGTCTCGAGATTCTGCCAGCGCAGATAGGCTCACAATAGCAACGTCACGTGTTGTTTTGACTTCGTTTTGCGCGTTTTCGAGGCTATCAAGCATGGTATTGGTCATTGATGCCATTGAACCAAGCTCGTTGTAGCCGAATATCGGTAAGCGAACGCCTTGCTCGCCATTGGTTACCTTGTTCAATGCGCACTCTTGGCTAAGGAGAATACGTTTAATCAGTTTGCTCCACAGTGTCATGATGGTGATTGCGTATCCACCCAGTACCACAGCCAAATAAGTAAACTCTTTGATCACGCTGATCTTGCCGGTGCCATCCAATAAGCGGTCAGGGTTATGTTCTAGCCAAAAGATGTCCTTGACGGCAATCATCGTCAACATAGTCGTCAGTGTTACCAGAAGTACGATAACCAAACCAATCATTTGCTTAACCAGCGAACTCCTTTCGCCAATCAGTTGGAAGTCAAATTGGCCAGTCGCCTCCATTTTATCCATTTGGCTGAGTTGGGCGCTCAGTTGAAGAATGGTACCAGTAAAGAAGCCGAATAGGCTCATGCCAAACAACACCTTCAAATTGCTATCTATGGTGAATTCATAGCTTAAGTTGTAGTAGAGCGCGAAAGGCACACTTGCAGCAAAAAATAGCAGGGTATCTAGCTGGGCGAATCGGCCTTGTTTGACTAAGGAATGTTGCGCCAATAAGTAATAACGCACCAGCCATAATAAGACAAACACAATACTGACTTGTGTGAAAATCTCTAACGTCGTTAAGCTTTCGAGCATTGGGCACACCCGACTGCCGTAGGTGCCAAACAGCACGCCAGCAATGACGTATAACTTAGTCGTTAGCGATTGATTGTAATTTGAAGTATCCATCGATAAGCCTTTGTTCTCATTCTTATTAGATTTACGTATTCATTGATTCACGACTTTAGAGTTATGAATGATTAGCATAATTGACGTGAATAAGACCGAAAATTCTATCGATAGCTTTCGTGGATTGATACAAGAAACTGGTTTGTGTTAGATATTTGTTAGCTAGGTGAGGGTTATTGCAGCATTTTTATGAAGATACTTGAATAGCCTCGGTCGAGGTTCGAGGCTATTCAGTCGGTATATTTGACTTAAGTCGCGAGTGATTGAGTTCGCGACCGACTCTAAATCAAATTACTTTTTCAGATTGATTTCAGCTTCAATAGAGCCTGTTTCAATCTCAGGGTGAGACGCTAGTTTGTCTGCAGCCCATTGGTTGATGTGTTTCAGAATAGCAGACACTGCGTGTTTTTCCGTTGGTGCTTGGTCTTGTTCAACATCGATCTTTTGCTTTGGATGTGAGCCTGTCGCATCTTCAGCAATATGGAGCCAATCTGGGTGCCAGTAATATGGCTGGCCGCTCGGTGTTGTCCAACTGTGAACACCGTTTGACTCTCCTTTATAACTTAATTGGTCTGCTTCTATTTTTTTCATTGTTATCTCGCATGTTTTTGGGTTACATCAAATTATTGAGGTAGAAAGCCAACTTAGCTCCTACCTTGGGTACAAACTTAGCAAAGCTTACAAAGTTATCTGTGAAGTAATTCACACTATTGTGGAAATTAGGTGCGATCATATGGATAGCAGCAATAGTTGTTGGCGTAAGTGATAAAATCACCGGCTTACAGAATTTCTCTAGGTAGTACAATTAGATGGCGCGTTATGAAGAGCTTGCAAAGGATATTCGGATTCAGATAGCCAACAATACGTGGCGATCCGGAGAGAAGATCCCTTCGGTACGCATGAGTTGTCGCAATTACAACGTCAGCAATAGTACTGTCTTACAAGCCTACCAGTTGCTAGAAAGTGAAGGATGGATCATCGCTAAACCTCAGTCGGGCTACTTTGTCGCGCCGAGACTGGACGGCGTTGATTACGTAGAGCCATTCGTTCGTGAAAAGAAAGCCATTAATGACCGCTTATTCGATTTCTTGAAGTCGAGTTCAGCCGAGGGTGTGATTCCTTTCGGCTCTGCATTCCCAGATCCTGATCTTTTCCCATTACCTACCTTGACTCGAAATCTAGCCAGTGCTGGCAGGAAGATGACGGGTACCAGTGTGATTAACAATTTGCCACCTGGAAGTGAGTCTTTAAGAAGGCAAATCGCACAGCGTTATCTGCAGCAAGGCATTACGGTTAATCATCAAGACATCGTGATTACGTCTGGTGCAATGGAAGCGCTTAACTTGAGCCTTCAAACTGTAACCAAGCCAGGTGACTACGTTGTGATTGAGTCTCCTGCATTCTATGGCGCGTTACAGGCGGTAGAGAGGCTAGGTCTAATCCCTATTGAGGTCGATGTTTGCCCGATTGATGGTTTGAACATTGAGCAATTTGTAGAAGCACTTAAAAGCCAACAGGTAAAAGCGTGTTGGCTGATGACGACTTTTCAAAACCCGACGGGAACCAGTTTGTCGGAACAGGCAAAGCGCCGTGTGGTAGAGATTGCAGAACAACATGAAACCTACATTATTGAAGATGATGTGTATGGTGACCTTTATTACGAAGGGCATAAGCCGAAACCACTAAAGGCTTTCGATAAGACAGACTCTGTGTTGCTTTGTGGTTCATACTCAAAAAGTTTATGTCCGGGCTATCGAGTCGGATGGGTTGTGAACACGCGTTTTAACGATGCCATTCAAAAGCTTCAACTTCTTTCTACGTTATCAAGCAGTGCACCCGTCCAGCTAGGGGTTGCGCACTTCCTTACTCATGAAAGCTACGATAATCACCTTCGTAAACTGCGTAAAAACCTTTTACTGAGAAAAGAGCGCTTTATTGGTGTGATTAAACAGTACTTCCCGCATTCCATCGAGATTGAAGAGCCTGCTGGTGGATATTTCGTTTGGGTTCGTTTCTCTGAAAAATTCGACAGTCAGCAATTTCATCAATTAGCGATCTCCCAAGGTATCAGTGTCGCATCGGGAGATTTGTTTAGTGAGCAGGGCAGGGTAGACAACGCGATTCGGTTGAATTTCTCTTACGATCTTACCGAAGAGAAAGAGCAAGCCCTGATCTTACTAGGCAAGCTTGCACATCAACTTACGCACTCGTAAAACCTTAAGTCGCTCATAAAACAGAAAATGATTGCAACTGTACGGGTTGTTTCTGGCGTAACTGTACGCCTAATTGACCAGAGAGTTGTGATTCAATAACGGTAGACCAAATATTGGAGATACCGTTATGTTGAAAATGACTATGGGAAATGAAGTTAAGCTGATTGTCGTCGCGATTGTGTGTGCGCTTCTGCTTATTCTTGGCCACGTACTGCTGGCAAAAGCATTCGCTGATATGGCGTGGGCGGAATACACCACTGCCGCGATCCCATTCGTTATGATGGCAATCTGCGGTCTCGCAATAAAATACGCTATCGACCAAGACGTGGATTAGCTTTTGAATAACGAGTCTCAGATGGTAGTACGCAGAAACAGCCATCGTCTCGTTTTATTCCGAACATAAAAAAACCTCCGCTAGTGCGGAGGTTTTTATTTGTTCTTAACTTTTAAATTCGATTTAGGCTCGAATTAGAAGTTTGCAGAGCGTGGTGTACGTGGGAATGGAATCACGTCACGAACGTTGCCCATACCTGTTACGTAAGATACTAGACGCTCGAAACCAAGACCGAAACCAGCGTGTGGCACTGTGCCGTATTTACGTAGGTCGCGGTACCAGCTCATGTGCTCAGGGTCGATACCCATAGCAATCATACGCTCGTCTAGAATGTCTAGACGCTCTTCACGTTGTGCACCACCGATGATTTCACCGATGCCTGGTGCAAGTACGTCCATTGCCGCAACTGTTTTGCCGTCGTCGTTTAAGCGCATGTAGAAAGCTTTGATGTCTTTCGGGTAGTTCTTAACGATAACAGGTGCTTTGAAGTGCTCTTCAGCTAGGTAACGTTCATGCTCAGAAGACATGTCGATGCCCCACTCAACGTCAAACTCAAACTTCTTACCAGAGTCTAGTAGGATTTGGATTGCGTCAGTGTAGTCAACTTGTGCGAAGTCAGCGTCAACGAATTGCTCTAGACGAGTAATTGCTTGCTTGTCGATGCGAGAAGCGAAGAACTCTAGGTCGTCGCGGCGCTCTTCAAGAACAGCAGCGAAAACGTACTTAAGCATGTCTTCAGCCAGTTTCGCTACATCGTTAAGGTCTGCAAACGCAACTTCAGGCTCAACCATCCAGAACTCAGCTAGGTGGCGGCTTGTGTTTGAGTTTTCAGCACGGAACGTAGGACCGAACGTGTAAACCTTGCTTAGTGCACAAGCGTAAGCTTCAGCATTAAGTTGGCCAGATACTGTTAGGAACGTCTCTTTACCGAAGAAATCTTCGTTGAAGTCTACGTCGCCTTTTTCAGTGCGTGGTAGGTTTTCCATGTCTAGCGTAGAAACGCGGAACATTTCACCTGCGCCTTCTGCATCAGATGCAGTAATAAGCGGAGCAGAAGTCCAGAAGAAGCCTTGCTCGTGGTAGAAACGGTGAATCGCTTGAGATAGACAGTTACGTACACGTGCTACTGCGCCAATCACGTTTGTACGTGGACGTAGGTGAGCAACTTCACGAAGGTATTCGATAGAGTGACGTGTCTTAGCCATTGGGTAAGTGTCAGCGTCTTCAACCCAGCCTACAACTTTAACGTCAGTTGCTGCTAGTTCGAAGTCTTGACCTTTCGCAGGAGACTCAACAATCTTACCTGTTACTTCAACAGAGCAGCCAGTCGTTAGCTTTAATACTTCGTTTTCGTAATTATTAAGATTATTAGGAACCACGGCCTGAATCGGGTCGAAACAAGAGCCGTCATAAATGGCAAGGAAAGAGATTCCAGCTTTGGAATCACGACGTGAACGGATCCAGCCGCGAACAGTTACTTCACTGTCTACCGCTAGCTTGCCGCCAAGTACGTCTGTTACAGGCGCGTAAGTCATGTTGATTTCATTCTCCATTGAGGGACAAATTCAACTCAAAGTCTCTGGCATTGCTGCATATAAACATACATTTGCACAATAATTAGCCGAAACATTAAGTTGTATAAACTTTTTAAATCGATTGAACATATTACCTGTCATACCGACAGCTTCAACCTTTATTCTTGCTTGGTGAAAGAAATATTGTGTCTACTGACCATAAATACGTTTGAGGGTGTGTTTTTTGTTCGATCTTAGCCTGCACCTTACCTTTCAGCCCAATGTCAGTCGTTGAACGAGCAAGGCGTAATCGAAACCTTTGTTTTCAATAATGGGAGTGTGATTGTGTTGAGACTCGCTCTATATTGGCGCGGATTCAGTCATATTGGACTTGATCACGTTCTTAATTTCCCACTAAAGCAACAAGAGGAGTTTAATATTTACGTGTTAATTACGCCGCCTTAGCCCCTGCATTCTCTCTACCCCCGCACTTTTCGAGCGCTCGCTCATTCAAGAAAAACAGTCGATCAAATTATGTCTGAACAAGGCAGGACTGGCTGTACAAGTAAAAGAGAATTACATGCTTAATTATTTAAAAAAACACTGGTTATCAAACGTTAAAGGAGATTCATTATCTGGGATTGTGGTTGCACTCGCATTGATCCCTGAAGCCATCGCATTTTCAATTATCGCAGGCGTCGACCCTAAGGTAGGGCTCTATGCATCTTTTTGTATCTGTGTTGTCACCGCTTTGGTTGGCAGTCGTCCGGGGATGATTTCCGGTGCAACAGGCGCTATGGCGCTCTTAATGGTCACATTAGTGAGAGAGCACGGACTAGAGTACCTACTCGCAGCTTCATTCCTAGCTGGCGTCATTCAAATCGCGGCTGGGTATCTCAAGCTTGGTAACCTGATGAATTTCGTTTCCAAATCGGTGATTACTGGATTTGTTAACGCGCTCGCCATCCTAATCTTCATGGCCCAGCTCCCTGAATTGATCAATGTCCCTTCAAGTGTTTACGTATTAGTCGCTCTTGGTTTAGCCATTATTTATCTGCTTCCTTATTTTCCCAAGTTTGGTCGTGCAATACCTTCTCCATTGGTCGCGATTGTTACTCTGACAATCATTAGTTTGTTGTTTGGGTTAGATGTCAGAACGATTGGCGATATGGGTAAGCTTCCTGATTCACTGCCTGTGTTTTTGATCCCTAATATTCCATTCACGTTTGATACGCTTGCGACCATCCTTCCATATTCTATCGCTCTGTCTCTGGTTGGCTTATTGGAATCATTGATGACGGCGACAATTGTTGATGACCTGACAGATACTGAAAGTAATAAAAACAATGAGTGCAAAGGGCAGGGCGTTGCGAACATCGTTGCCTCATTATTTGGTGGAATGGCGGGGTGTGCGATGATCGGTCAGTCGATCATAAACATCAAATCAGGCGGCTTAACCCGATTATCTAGCATGATCGCCGGGGTTGTTTTGTTATTAATGGTAGTGTTTGTTTCGGATTGGTTGAAGTTGATACCGATGGCGGCTTTAGTGTCTGTGATGATTATGGTTTCAATCGGTACGTTCTCGTGGCGCTCTATTGTTGAACTTAAAGACCATACACTTCCAACTAACGTAACCATGTTAGCGACCGTGGCGGTTGTGGTGTTTACTCATAACTTAGCGATTGGGGTTGCGGTTGGCGTGGTTTTATCGGCTCTGTTTTACGCACATGCCAGCAAATCCATGGTCTTTATATCTGATGAAGTCGTGACCAACGAAATGCACACTATTCACCGAGTAAAAGGCCATGTCTTTTTTGCGTCTTCAGATGCGTTTGTTGACCTATTCGATTACGACAACGCGACCTCTTTAGTGACCATCGACATATCTGATGTATCGTTTCTCGATAATACATCGGTAGAGGCGCTTGATAAGGTCGTGTTTAAGTTCCGTAAAAAGGGAGCTTATGTGGAGGTTTCCGGAATGGATACTGTGAGTGCGAATCTCATATTCAAACACGCGATGTATCACAAGCATAAAGACTTAACCGCGGTTTCCATTACGCATTAATCATTGTCTAAGGTTCTTTGAAAGCCTGAACTAGACATTGCTAGGAAGATAAAGCGCTCATTGTTGAGCGCTTTTTGTTGGCGATTGAAAGTCTATTTATATGCTGTTCTATTAACAGAGAATAGACGATCTATGACTTCTTCTTGGTACTCGACAAAGTAAATTGATTAATCAGTGACTCAAGGTGATCGGACAGTTCTTCCAAGTCATTACTGATCCCACGAGTTTCACCAGCAGAGCGCGACGTATTATCGGCATGAGAGGTAATGGTCTCAACTTTTTGCTGCACATCTTGGGTAGCGTGTGTGGTCGATTGTGTCTGTTGTTGAATATTTTGTGCATGAGCTAGCACTTGTTTCATCTCTTTTACAACACCATTCATTTCAATTGAAAGTGCATCGATATCTGTTGAGCTTTGATGCGCTTGTTCGCAAACGCGATCAGCAGAAGCTAGCGATTCTTCACTGCCTTGCTGGAATTGATGAATGATTGACTCAATGCTGCCTGTTGCTTCTGCGGTTCGTGATGCAAGATGACGAACTTCATCAGCCACTACCGCAAACCCACGCCCTTGTTCTCCCGCACGTGCCGCTTCAATTGCTGCATTCAAGGCCAGAAGGTTGGTTTGGTCGGCAATACCACGAATCACGCTCAATATTGAAGAGACTTCTCCAGTCTGCTCGTTGAGTGTCAGTATTTTGTGTTTCACCTCTTCTATGCTGGTGACGAGGTTTTTTATCTCACCGCTTGCCTCATGTGCTTGGTTAGCACTCTTGCACGCCACATCGGCGGTGTGATTAATGAGCTCCGACGCGGTTAAAGTGGCTTGCTCTACATTGACTTGTTGCGCTTGGATACCTTCAACATTGTGTTGTACTTCAGCGGTTTCATTTTGCTGATCGCTGGCGGCTTGCTCGGTAATTTGTGCAACGCTGGTCAGCTGGTTGGCAGACGCATTCAATTTGTGAGAGGTGTCTTGTACCTTCTCTAAGCTGTGAGAAACGGTACCCATGAATGAGTTGATGGAGTTCGCGAGCGTACCGATCTCATCTTTACTTTGCTCAGGCAGCCGAGTGGATAGGTTTTTATCGTTGCTGACTTGGGTCATAAAGCGAGAAGTTTGTTGCAGCGGACGAACGATAATCTTACGAATGAGCCCCATTGTAAGAACGAATCCTGCAAACGAGATCACCGCCATAATGCCAATAGCGGTTATGGTTTGAGTGTTGATTAACGAATTGACATGACTAAGGTTATATTCGAGGCGAATCGCACCTAATATTTCGCCTTCAGGCGCCATATGGCATGCCACGCAATTGGTGCCACGGTAGTTTTCACTGGATTTCATTGGTAGGGCAATGACTAAGCCTTTACCCCAATCGGCAGAAAAGGGTTCGATAACCGTTTCACCTGCTAGTGCTCGCTTGTCGATATCATCAACAGGTCTTTGATTGTCATTACCGGGACCGTATAACTTGCTTACAGCGTCAGCGCGCAAAACACGAACGTCTTCAATGCCTTCTTGTGCTAACGCTTTTTGACGCAAGGTCTCTTTTTGCGCCATTGTGCCAGTCAGCATCATCATATTGAGGCTATCGAAATAGTTACTTGCCTTATTGTGAAGCTGTTCACTCAATACAGAGTTAACAAGCTGTTTTTGCTGCGAATATTGAAAGTAGGTCGATATTGCTAGCAAAAAAGTGAACACAATAGCGAGGGCCACTAGAATTTTGAAGGTTATAGTTGAGCGCATAAGGTATCAATTTTTTATTTTTTAATGACGCGCATACTGTACGTGTAAGAACCACTACCACCTATGGGGTATGGCTAATTGTGTGACCATACTCCGGTTGTGGTTATGTTTCTGTGATGTAGCAAGTTTGTATTATGTGTTATGCCAAAATATAACGTTGAGTTGTGAATTTGATTCTAATTAGAGAAGAGAGTCTCGGATGCTATGAGCTAGATGTATTTATCAGCTTGTCTTTTATCAATAAAGACTATTGTTTTAGACGACTTAGTGGTTAATTTGTATCCAAATGGCTATTTTGTTCAATTTAATAGCAAAAATTGTGGTTATAGCGTTGTGTTTCGAGGCTCATTCGATAAGATGAAAAGACCTCTATGATAGAGGTAGGGCAGCAACGGATACGCTGCTTCAAATACTATGGAATGTGACTTATTGATATTGGACACATACATGAAATTCAAGATTACATCACCGATCATCGAACCCACAGAAGGGTCACCACATCAGAAGACGGCTTCTTTGTCTGATCACACCTCTCTATACTCTCGCTTGTACTACTCGTTTTCTACTGCCTTTTCGCGATTTAACTCCGCTTATCGCTCCTATCGATATTCGTTTTAAAGCTTAACTTCTTTCGATTTTTCTTTGCATCTTGGTTGATGACAGAGAACTACACCTATTAAAAACAAAATAAATAAGTTAAAGACAATGAATATTAAAATGATGGGTAGCTCCCTAATTATCGCTGGTACCGCTCTCGGTGCTGGTATGCTTGCAATCCCAATGGTATTAGCTCAATTCGGATTGCTTTACGGCACACTGCTGATGGTATTGATCTGCTTCGGTACGACTTACGCAGCATTACTACTTCTAGAAGCGACCATCAAAGCGGGTGGCGGTTTAGGACTAAACTCAATTGCCCGAAAAACCTTGGGTAAACAAGGTCAGTTGCTTACTAACGGCTTGCTATACGCGTTATTGATTTGCCTGCTAATGGCTTACATTCTGGGCGCAGGTGATTTGCTGAGTAAGCTACTGTCTAACTTTGGTATTGAGGTCACCGCTACGGCAAGCCAAATCGGATTCACCTTGGTTGCTGGCGCTATAGTCGCAAGTGGCACTGGTGTTATTGATAAACTTAACCGTGCATTGTTCTTCGTGATGCTTGCTAGCTTGTTTGCAACCATGGCGTTCTTAGCGCCGAGCATGACTCAAGAAAACTTGATGCAGGTGACCAGCCATGACCACGTTGATCTAATCAAAACCAGTGCCATCCTGTTTACAAGCTTTGGCTTTATGGTTGTGATTCCAACCTTGGTTTCTTACAACCACGAAGCGACAGACAAACAGCTGCGTAACATGGTGATCGTCGGCTCTCTGATCCCATTAGTGTGTTACTTGTGTTGGTTATTTGCTGTGGTAGGTAACTTGAGTGAAGAGCAATTCAGAAGCTTCAAGAACGTATCAGATTTGATGGCGGCGTTTGAGGCTCAATCTCCTTGGGTAGGTAACGTGCTTTCTACCTTCACAGGTTTAGCCTTGCTGACTTCTTTCTTTGGTGTGGCAATGGCGCTGTTCAACCAGAACAAAGACATGTTCAACCAGAACACGGCGGTGACTTACTGCATTAGCTTTATCTTGCCACTAGCGGGTTCATTGCTTGCAGCAGACAAGTTCCTACAAGTGCTGAACTATGCTGGCATCATCTTAGTATTCTTAGCCGTGTTTGTTCCTTTGGTTATGGTTCACAAGCAGCGTTTTATGAAAGTAGCTGATGACCGATACCGAGCAGAAGGTGGCAGCGCAATGATGTTGTTCTCATTGCTGTTTGGTTGCTTCTTGCTTATCTCGCAAGTGATCTAGTTCTGTGGTCCATTATCTAAGATGCGAATCGAGCATCTTAGATATAAGTGACCGGAATTCAGATACAAAAAAAGGAACGCATCGGCGTTCCTTTTTATTATCTGCTCGTTACCAAGCAAGCTCTGTTAAGTGTTGGCTTGTTAACTTATGCTGGCCAATAAACGAATACGGACTAGCAAACCAACGTTAACTAACAAACGAATGCTAATTAACAAACAACCTTAACAGCCAAACCACCTTGAGAAGTCTCACGGTATTTAGCGTTCATGTCTTTACCTGTTTCTAGCATCGTTTCGATAACTTTATCTAGAGAAACAGTAGGAGCAGAAGAACGACGAAGTGCCATACGAGTCGAGTTGATTGCTTTAACTGCAGCAATACCGTTACGCTCGATACATGGTACTTGTACTTGGCCAGCAACTGGGTCACACGTTAGACCTAGGTTGTGCTCCATACCGATTTCTGCAGCCATACATACTTGCTCAGGGCTACCACCCATAAGTTCAGCAAGACCAGCAGCAGCCATAGAACATGCCACACCAACTTCACCCTGGCAGCCGACTTCAGCACCAGAGATAGAAGCGTTACGCTTGTAAAGACCACCGATCGCGCCAGAAGCTGCGAAGTAACGGATGTAATCTTTCTCTGTCACTGTTTGGATGAACTTATCGTAGTAAGCCAATACAGCAGGGATAATGCCACATGCGCCGTTTGTTGGTGCCGTTACTACACGACCGCCAGCTGCATTTTCTTCGTTTACTGCGAAAGCAAACATGTTTACCCAGTCAACAACCGACATTGGATCATTGGTTGTTTTTTCTGAAGTCATTAGCTGTTGGCGAAGTGCTGCTGCACGGCGAGGAACACGTAGTGGACCAGGCAGGATACCTTCAGTATTCATACCGCGATCCATACATTCACGCATCGTTTTCCAGATGTTCGCGAAGTAAGTACGAGACTCTTCGTCTGAGTGGAAAGCCGCTTGGTTTTTCATAACCAGTGTACTGATAGAAAGGCCGCTTTCTTTACACTGATTAACCAGCTCTTCAGCTGTTGTGAATTCGTAAGGTGCTTTAATTGGGTTTTCTTCTTCTTTGCCGAAGTTCTCTTCGTCAACGATGAAACCGCCACCAATTGAGTAGTACGTTTTTGAGTATGCAACTTCATCACCAATCCAAGCGTGAATGCTCATGCCGTTCTCGTGTAGAGAAAGGTTGCTAGTATGGAAGTTCATACCGCCATCGCGTGGGAACGATACTGTATGACAGTGCATGCCAACAGGAAGGCGCTCAGTTTCTTCTACGCGAGCAATGAAGCCAGCAATAGAATCGATATCAACACGCTCAGGAGTATTGCCAGCAAGACCCATGATGATTGCGATATCTGTGTGGTGACCTTTCCCTGTCAGTGATAGTGATCCATATACGTCCACGGTGATTTTAGTGATGTCGCGCAATTTTCCCATTGAACGTAGGTCATCAATAAATTCTTTACCCGCTTTCATTGGTCCAACTGTGTGTGAGCTCGATGGACCAACACCGATTTTATAGATATCAAATACACTAATCATAGCGATTACCTCAAAAAGAGAGCCTCCCAAGGGGAGTAGGGAGGCTCATTTATTATCATTATATTTTGTGTCTAATCTCGCGATATAAGATGAAGCACATCTTATAAAAAGGGCTTGAGATTAAAGAGCGCCGTAGATTACAGAACTAATAGCCGCTAGACCACATAAAGCTGTAAAGATTTGTACAGGCGCTGAAGTTTTGTACTTAGCCATTGCTGGTACTTTGTTCATTGCGAATACAGGCATTAGGAACAGGATAGCTGCAATCATTGGAGCACCCATTGTTTCAATCATACCTAGGATGCTTGGGTTAACTACCGCAACAATCCAAGTTGTAATAACGATGAACGCTAGAGATGCTTTTTCAATCTTGCTTACTGAAGAACCAGAGCGAGATTTGATTAGACCAACAAGACCTTCGTGAGCACCAAGGAAGTGACCAAAGTAGCTTGAAGTAATTGCCGCGAACGCTACTAGAGGACCCATGTAAGAGATAAGTGGAGACTCGTGAACGTTAGCTAGGTAAGAAAGAACAGAGATGTTCTGTGCTTGTGCTGTTGCTAGTTGCTCTGGAGATAGAGAAAGTACTACAGAGAATACGAAGAACATTACAAAGCCCATCAGCATCATTGCTGCGCCGCCAGTAATTTGGTCAGTTTTCTTAACTGCGTCTTCACCGTATACACGACGTTGCTCTTTAGAGAACTGTGAAATGATTGGGCTGTGGTTGAAAGAGAACACGATGATTGGAATAGCAAGCCAGATAATAGAAGGCATTGTTGACCATTCTGGGCTTACATCCATCATTGAAGTGTTCCAGTCAGGAACTAGGTAGAAAGATAGTGCTAGTAGGATGAATACTAGTGGGTAAACCATCGCTGAAGTTGCTTTAAGCATCAGCTCTTTACCGAATACAACACCTGCTGTCATAGCAAGGATAAGTGCACCAGAAAGAAGAGGACGTGGAATTGATTCCATACCCATTTGGTTTACTAGGAAAGAGTCAACTGTGTTTGTGATACCAACACCGTAGATAAGAACGATCGGGTAGATAGCGAAGAAGTAAGCAAAAGTAATAATGTTTGCGCCAGTCTTACCGAAGTGCTCTTCAACTGTGTCTGTAATATCAGCTTCAGGGTTTTTAGCAGACAGTACGAAACGAGCTAGAGATTTGTGTGCGAACCAAGTCATTGGTGCCGCGATTAAAGCTAGGATAACTAATGGCCAAAAACCACCCGCACCAGCTTTGATTGGAAGGAATAGTACGCCAGCACCAACTGCTGTACCGAATAGTGATAAACACCAGGTAAAATCTTTGTAGTTAAACTTGCTTGAATCTTTAACGGCATTTGCCGAAGAAGTTGTTGTGTTCATGTTAAATTACTCATTTTTTGGGAACAGGAAATAAGTCGGGGCTAATTCTGCAGAATTTTCTTCTACAAAAAATAGATCTAAATCATGTAATGAAACGGCGTGTCACATGATATGCGAAAAACGGATTTTTGATCACGAAAATAGCGTGCCACAGGTGATTTATGCTTATGCCTGGTATTAGTTTTATTAATGCGAAAGGAGGTGTTGTATAGATTTATACCAGGGAAACGTTTGCGTAAAATTGCATTAATAAATCTGTTCCATGGAAAGACTGCTTTTTGTTAACAGAGATTAAACAAAACGTAGTTTCTATGTGATTTGTTGCACTACATGTCGCTGCAGTGATTGAATGATTTGCGCCGTAACGCCCCAAATTAGGTGCTCTTGGAAGGGCATCGCAAAAACACGATGCTTGATTTGTTTGAAGTTAACAGTGTGGCTGTGTAACTTGGCTTGGTCTAAAACATAGGTAGCGGGTACCTCAAAAATTGAGGCAACTTCGTTTTCATCAATGATGGCTTTATAGTCAGGATCGACCATGGCAACAATCGGTGTCACAGAAAATTTACTAATAGTACTCAATGCAGGTAATTGCCCAACAATTTTAACTTGATCCGATCGAATTCCCACCTCTTCATGGAGCTCTCTGAGTGCAGTAAATTGCATAGAAGGGTCAGAAAGTTCGTGTTTACCTCCAGGAAAGCTGACTTGGCCGGGGTGATGCTTTAAATGAGCGGCTCTTTTAGTAAAAATGACATGTAAACCATCTTCTCTTTCAACTAAACCTACCACCACCGCCGCTTTACGTAATTGATCGCCATTGATATGCGAAACACGCTCTACTGACTCTGGGTGATAGCCAACGGTAGGGTTAAGTTGGAATTGTTGAAGGAAGTTTTCTTTATTCATATCAAGCCAATATATTGATTGTTATGATTTTAAGTATAGACATAACAGTGGGTTGATTACCAATACTGAGTTTTTCTTCATTTACTTTCCCTCTTTAATTATGAATTGGGCGTCATGAGGGGTTGTTTACCGATGAATCTCCTCGAAATGACGATTTTTGCTATATTCAATATGTGTATACAGGCGAGCAAGCGTTATCCATGTCATAAAATTGGGTGACGAAACGTAGATTTTTCGTTTAAGAATTTGATAACAATAACTTAGTGGCCCATTCTAAAAAGAAATAGAGGAAAAGGTATGAGATGAAAGGAATCATATTCACCGAATTTTTAGAGCTTGTTGAAGACAAGTTTGGTTTAGAGCTTTTGGAAGAAGTTCTAGAAATGTCAGAAGATGAAGGGATCTACACGTCCGTTGGTAGTTATGATCACAGAGATCTGGTTAAGCTCATCATTAACTTGAGCAAAAAAACGGATATCGATGCTGCAAGCTTGCAACGCGTTTTCGGGCAGTCTGTATTTAAGAACTTACTCGCCTCTTTACCTAATAAAGCGAGCCTTGCTCATAGCAATACCACCTTTCAATTTATTCAGCACGTAGAGCGCTACATTCACGTTGAAGTGAAGAAGCTCTATCCGGATGCTGAGCCACCTGAATTCAGTTTTATTACTACGACCGAAGCACAACTTGTTTTTGACTACAAAAGCGCAAGGTGTATGTCTCACGTTTGTTTAGGGCTTATCGAAGGGTGTGCTGAATACCATGGTGAATCTATTGTGGTAGAAATGACGCCACAAAATGATGACCAAAGCGTGGTTAGGTTTAATCTCAAAGTAGAAAAGTGATATGGATCTGGTATCAGCCCTAGAGAAAAAGCTTAAACGTCAAATTGCTTCACGGAAAGTGGCCGAAGCATTGTTGGAACAAAAAAGTCTCGAACTGTTTGAGGCAAACCAACAACTTGAGCTTGCGCTGCGTCAGTTAGAAAAGCGCTCCAACGCAAATTTACGTCGGATTGAATTCCAAGAACAGATTGATAACCTGTTGATTGATTTCGGTCGTACATTTCTTATGAATGATCTAGACGATGTCATGTTGTCACAGTTGACGGCGAATGTGACCAACAGTTATTTGATTGAAGGCAGTCGCTTGATATTGCCTCCAAAATTACTTCCTCAGCTAAAAACCTACGACTATGGCGATGAAGCTGTCGAGGTACTAGATCAAGATATTCAAGAGCCTCATTGGCAAGGCTGCCTACTTACCGTGCCGTTAGAGGTAGAAAAGGTGATAGTCGGTGCGTTAATAGTGAAGGTCAGGTTGTTAGATCAAGACTATGAATTTATACAGAGTCAACTGGTGTTGGTGACTGATCTTATCTGTAGTGCATTAACTCATCAGCTTGCTATTAATCGAAATGTTGAATCGCGTAAACGAGCAGAGGAGTCCGAAAGGGCAACCCGTGATTTTGTCGCGATGATTAATCACGAATTAAGAACCCCTCTTAATGGCTTACTCGGTAGTGCTGAACTGATCAGTGATACAGAATTAAGTGGATCTCAGCGTGAGATAGTGAATAACCTGAGCCAATCTGGAGAGTTTCTCAGAACCATCATTAATGACCTACTGGATTACAGTAAAATCAATGCGGGAATGCTCGAGTTGATTCCAAAGAAGTTTGCACTGCTTGATTTAAGAAATACCATTGAAAGCATCTTTATTAATCGAGCCAAAGAGAAGCAGCTTGAATTTAATATCAGTGTGGCAACCAATGTTCCTTCTCACTTCAAAGGCGATTTAGAGCGTATCACTCAGTTATTTGTAAACTTAATCGGTAATGCGATTAAGTTTACCGAGGAAGGACATGTAAACGTTGATATCGAATGGCGTGACCAGCACTTCGTTTTCTCTGTAGAAGATACCGGAGTCGGTATTGCTGAGTCCGCTTATAAAACACTGTTTGAACCTTTTACTCAGGCCGATAATTCAAGTAGCCGAAATTATGAAGGCACAGGGCTAGGTCTGGCTATTTGTCGTAAGCTAGTTGGATTGATGCATGGTGATATTAGCGTGACCAGCATCGTGGGAAGTGGGACGACTTTTACTATTGCGCTGCCTTTGCAGGTAATCGATGTTTCTGATGAAAACAGTCGAGTGTCGCAAAATACTGAATCAGATGTCGGCTTGTCTTTATTAAAAGTGCTGGTGGTTGATGATATTAAGATGAACCAGATCATCATCCAACAGATGTTGCGTAAGCACAAGATAGAGCCTGCTATTGCCAGCAATGGAGTCGAAGGGCTAGAGCTTGCTTCAGGTAATGAATATGACATAGTGTTTATGGATTGCAGAATGCCAGTCATGGACGGTTTTGAAGCGACAGAGAAGCTTAGAGAGAAGGGTTACGTTAAATCTATTGTGGCACTCACCGCCGGAACGACGCTAGAAGAGCGCGAACGTTGTATTCAGTGTGGGATGGACGACATTCTTAGTAAGCCTTATACAGCTATCGACCTTAAAGAAATGCTCAAGAAGTGGGGTGCTTCTGCTGTGAAGGTCGTTTAAGCCACGCTAATAACGAGTGATTAATTGTGAACCCCCCTGATTTAGAAACTAAAAAAACCGAAGTGATTTTGCGATCCTTCGGTTTCTTGTTATATCGAGTTTTTGCTAGTTGCAAAGCTGCGGAATGGCGATTAATGACGCTATGCTTAGCAATCTTTAAGTATCGGTAGAATTCGACTCAGCTTATCCAGTGTTTCTTGGTATTCAGAAGCACAATCACTATCAAATACCACACCACCGCCAGCCCAAGCATAAAGCGTATTGTTCTCTGCCACCAAAGTACGAATAGTAATGCTTGTGTCCATTCTGCCATTTCGGCTGATGTAACCAATACTGCCGCAATACGCTGAACGTCGATGCGGCTCTAATTCCTCAATGATCTGCATAGCGCGAACCTTTGGTGCGCCGGTAATTGACCCGCCAGGAAAACAAGCTCTCAGAAGGTCAGTCGCTGAATATTGGTCATCAAGGTCAGCTCGTATCGTGCTAACCAAGTGATGCACAGCAGGGAAGCTCTCAATATCGAACAGCTTTGGCACATGAACCGTGCCCGGTTTTGCCACTCGGCCAATATCGTTGCGAAGAAGATCGACGATCATCAAGTTCTCTGCCTGATCTTTATCGGCGCTTGCTAGGTCCTGCGCGTTAGCGTCATCAATCACGTGGTCGTCAGAACGAGGTCGTGTGCCTTTGATTGGCTTGGTTTCAATCACATTGTCTTTGAGTTCTAAGAAACGCTCTGGCGAAACGCTGATGATTGCGCAGTCGGCCAAACGGATAAAGCCAGAAAAGGGCGCTGAGTTGTACTGCTCAAGCTTTTCGTAAGCCAGCCATTCACTGCCTTGGTATTGGGCATTGAAGCGCTGAGCCAAATTAATCTGATAGCAGTCACCGGATAACAGGTACTCTTGAACACTATCGAACTTGGTCGCGTAGCGCTCTTCACTCATATTGGATTGCCACGGCGCGGTTAATCCAAAGGGCGCATGTGTTACGTTTGATTGAGCCATTTTCTGCATCAGCCAATCATGATGTTCATCGATATTGCTGCCGACAATACACGCCGTTTTCAATTTGTGGTCAACGATCACTGCCCATTCATACAAGCCAACCGCCATGTCAGGTGCTTCAATATCACGCTTTGCGAGTGAAGGAAGTGTCTCTACTCTGCGCCCTAAATCATAACTAAAGTAGCCTAAAGCGCCGCCAACAAATGGCAACTCAGCGTGCTCTTTAGTCGCAGGTAATAACTGTTGCTGATATTGGTCGAGTAGTTCGAAAGGATCAGAGTCTGAAACCTCGCACGTTTCATTAACATTAACGGTTGTTTCTGCACCGATTGTCTCGAAGGTGGCGATGGGTTGAGCAACTAAAATATCGTATCGACTATCAACGTGGCTTTCTGAAGCGGAGCGTAATAGCATAGCCCACGGCAGGTTTTCAATATGGGAAAACAGCTGTTTAGCTAAAGTTGATTGATATTCAAGCGGCTTGATTTGGGTAGAGCGAAATTCGTTGTTATTCATTTGTTTAATTTGTGACAAAGAGTTCGATCACTGCATGGCGTGTGAGAGGAAGCAAGAGTATCATAAATTGAAAATAAAATGGGTTCTTGATTAGAACGGAGTAATCCAAGTGGTTTAGTTTAAAGCTATGCAAGCGATTGCTAAAGCAACTAAATACAGCTCAACACAATAAAAAGCTAAACCACCTAATTCGATTTGGCATATATAGCCAAGCTGTGAACCCACATGGAACCAGAACAATAAAGAGGCATGCAATGACGGTTATTCGTAAGCAAGATGTGATCAGCAGTGTCGCTGACGCACTTCAGTACATTTCTTATTATCACCCTTTAGACTTTGTCCAAGCCCTAGAAAAAGCGTACGAGAAAGAAGAGAGCCAAGCAGCAAAAGATGCTATCGCTCAGATTCTTATTAACTCGCGCATGTCTGCGGAAGGCCATCGTCCAATTTGTCAGGATACGGGTATTGTTACTTGTTTCGTGAACATCGGTATGGATGTTAGGTGGGAAACGGATCAAACAGTACAACAGATGGTTGATGAAGGCGTTCGTCAAGCTTACAACAACCCAGATAACCCATTGCGTGCATCTGTCCTAATGGACCCTGCAGGTAAGCGTATTAATACAAAAGACAACACACCAGCGGTTGTCCACATTAATATGGTTCCAGGCAACAAAGTTGAAATTCAAATCGCGGCAAAGGGCGGCGGTTCTGAGAACAAAACCAAGATGGTTATGCTGAACCCTTCTGATGATATTGCAGAGTGGGTAGAGAAGACGCTACCAACAATGGGCGCTGGCTGGTGTCCACCGGGTATGCTTGGTATAGGCATCGGAGGTACAGCTGAGAAAGCAGCAGTGCTAGCGAAAGAATCTTTGATGGAACACATCGATATCCAAGAGCTTATCGAGAAAGGTCCAGAGAACGCAGAAGAAGAGCTTCGTTTAGACATCTTCAACCGTGTAAACAAACTGGGTATTGGTGCACAAGGTCTTGGCGGTCTAACGACTGTGGTTGACGTCAAAATCAAAACAGCGCCAACGCATGCAGCCTCTAAACCAGTATGTTTGATCCCGAACTGTGCAGCAACGCGTCACGTTCACTTCACACTAGACGGTAGCGGCCCTGCAGAGCTAACACCACCTAAGCTAGAAGAGTGGCCAGACATCACTTGGGAAGCGGGCGCAAATACACGCCGTGTTAATCTTGATGAAGTGACTAAAGAAGACGTACAAGAGTGGAAGACCGGCGAAACGGTTCTTCTATCTGGCAAGATCTTAACAGGTCGTGATGCTGCTCATAAACGTATTCAAGGCATGCTAGAAAGTGGTGAAGGCTTACCAGAAGGCGTCGACCTGAAAGGTAAGTTCATTTACTACGTAGGCCCTGTTGATGCAGTAGGTGATGAAGCGGTAGGTCCTGCTGGCCCAACAACGTCTACTCGTATGGATAAGTTCACTGACATGATGCTGAACGAAACTGGCATTATGGGTATGATCGGTAAAGCGGAACGTGGTCCTGCAACGGTTGAATCAATCAAAGAACACAAAGCGGTGTACCTAATGGCGGTTGGTGGTGCAGCTTATTTAGTCGCGAAAGCAATTAAAAAAGCACGCGTAGTTGCGTTTGAAGATCTCGGTATGGAAGCGATTTACGAGTTTGAAGTTGAAGATATGCCAGTAACGGTAGCAGTTGACTCTAACGGCGTGAACGCACACCAGATCGGCCCTGACACGTGGAAAGTGAAGATTGCTGAAGCTGAGAAGGCGTAATTAACCGAAGCCAAAAAATCGTAATTGTCGCTAACTTCAGCGTTTGAATTGCAATTTTTGACAGAAAGTTGAAGACAAAAGTGCAGCATTATCTGCACTTTTGTCATATTATCAATGATATAGTGATAAACACATAGTTTGATATAAGAACATAGGAGAGAGGAATGCCTCGTTTTATTCAGATCCTACAGATTATCTTGGCAGTGGTGATTGGTGCTTTTGTTGGCTACGACCTGATCTTGAAAGGGATTAGTATCTTTGATAATAAATACGTGACGATTACTTGTGCGCTTTGGCTAATTGCAGAGATTGCACTGTTTGTTATCTACAAGTTGATTGAAGACGATTAAACGTCGGATATCGTGCAAAAATTTTAAAGCCCCTGATTATGAATGTAGTCAGGGGCTTTTATTCATCTAGCATTAAGAATGTGTATTGCATACTAATCACCATAAGTATAAGTATAAGCATAAGCATACAATCTATCCCATCTGGGAAAGAACATAGGCTTGCCTCGCTATTATCATAATCAGCTAGCCTAATTATCACGGAGTCGTTCAAATGAAACACCTAACTCAAGAAATGAGTGACTTTATAAGCAGAGGAACGGATTCTCATATTCGAGTAGCGGTCACGGGGCTTTCTCGTGCGGGTAAGACAGCATTCATTACTTCGCTGGTCAATCAGCTTCTTCATACGTCTACCCATAAAAACCTACCACTGCTTGCATCGGCGAGAGATGGAAGAATTATTGGTGCAAAGCGGATCCCTCAACACAACATGATGATTCCACGTTTCTCATATGATGAAGCGATGGAGTCGTTGAATGCACAGCCACCAGAATGGCCTGTGCCAACGCGTGATGTCAGTGAGATTCGTCTAGCTATCAAATATAAGCCAGCGAAGGGCGCAAAAAAACTACTGAGTAAAAACAGCACCCTTTATCTCGATATTGTCGATTACCCAGGCGAATGGCTGCTTGATTTACCCTTACTGGATATGGATTTTGAAACCTGGAGTCATTCTCAATTCGCTGCGTTGAAAGGGGATAGAGAAACCTACTCGCAAGAGTGGAACGTAATGCGTGGTGATATCGACTTGCTAGCAGAAGCGGACGAAAAGAAACTGGTCGCGATTGCCGATAGCTACACCCAGTACCTTCATACTTGTAAAAGTAACGGACTGCATTGGGTACAGCCGGGTCGATTCGTATTACCCGGTGAGCTTGAAGGCGCGCCTGTGCTGCAATTCTTCCCGTGTATCGCACCTGAGGGTAAGTTCTCAAAAACAAGTAACTATGCGGTACTGAAAGCGCGTTATGAAGAGTATCAACAGAAGGTAGTGAAAGCGTTCTACAAGAATCACTTCGCGACGTTCGACAGACAAATCGTGTTGGTGGATTGCTTGCAACCACTTAATGCGGGCTATGACTCTTTTATGGATATGCGTGGTGCACTTGAACAGTTATTGAAGAGCTTTAAGTACGGTCGAAGCAATATCTTAAGACGCTTATTCGCGCCGAAGATCGACAAGATCTTGTTTGCAGCCACTAAAGCTGACCACGTGACACCGGATCAACATCCGAACTTGGTGTCACTGTTACAACAGATGGTGCATCCGGCTTGGCAACAAGCGGCGTTTGAACACATAGACATGAGTTGTATGAGTATCGCGTCTATTCAAGCGACCAGTGCGGGTTATATCTCGTCGGGCTCAGACAATGTTCCGGCGTTGCAAGGTGTGACTTTGGATAATGTCTCTCAAACCATGTATCCGGGAGAAGTGCCGCGTAAGTTGCCCAATAAACAGTATTGGGAAAGCAACCAGTTTGATTTCACGAGCTTTAGGCCGATGGAGCAACATTCCGATGAGCCTTGCCAACACCTAAGAGTCGACAAGGTTTTAGAGTATCTCATTGGCGACAAGTTGAAGTAATTGAGGCAATCAAAATGAGTGAATTAAAAACAAAGCAGGTCTTTAATGAACCGTTGAAGACCTCTTTTGATGAGCAAGATAAGAACGAAGTTGGCCCGGATTTAGGCGCTCAACAACTGTTCACAGAGCAAGAAAAATTTGTACCTGTCGCACCACAAGTGGAAACTGACCTTGATGGTGAAGCTGAGCAGCAATTGGAACAGGTGATTCGACCGAACAAAACGAAGAAGTGGTTTGGAACGGGCTTACTGGTCGCTTTTTCTGGCCTAGTTGGATGGCAGGCAATTGATTCGGTCATAATCGCGATTCAAACTGCCGATTGGCTTGCGTTGGGTTGGGCTGGCTTTATTGCTGCCATTGCTTCATTGGGTTTAGGCGCAATAGGCAAAGAGCTATGGAAACTGCGCTCGCTTAAAGATCACTTTAGTGTGCAAGAGCAGAGTGAAGAGCTCTTGCAAAGCCAAAGTGTCGGCAAGGGTAAAGCGTTCTGTGAAAACATCGCAAAGCAGGGCGGCATTATTGCTGAGTCTCCAGCTTACGATAAATGGCGAAACAGCATTAACCCAGCACACAGCGATGCTGAAGTGTTGGATATGTACGATGCTCTGGTTGTCGCCCAGCAAGACAAAGTGGCGACTCAAATTGTCACTAAGTTTTCAACCGAATCGGCTGCTTTGGTTGCAGTGAGTCCATTGGCGGCGGCTGATATGTTGCTGGTGGCGTGGCGTAATTTCACTATGATAGATAAGCTTGCTGATGTGTATGGCATTGAGCTTGGCTACTGGTCTCGCATTAAGCTGTTTAAGTTGGTATTAATCAACATGGCAGCAGCAGGGGCGAGTGAACTCGCGATAGACGCAAGTATGGATCTCGTCTCGATGGACTTAGCTGGTAAAGTCTCAGCTCGAGCAGGTCAGGGCTTAGGTGTCGGTATTCTGACTGCTCGATTAGGGTTAAAAGCCATGACATTGCTTCGCCCAATGCCTTGGCATAACGAGCGAAAAGTAAAACTGGCAGACCTCCGCAAAGCCGTTCTTTTAGAAATAAAGCGTATTACTCTCAAATAAAGCATTGAAAGCTCAATAGTTTGAGAAGAAGAGTAAACATATGTTTACTCTTCTTCTTGACTGAACTCAGAGCTTAATCCACACTACTGTCAACTTATCCTGACACCTATAATAGGACTATTTGTGCGTCTTGAAGTATTGTGTGAAGACAGACTCGGCTTAACGCGTGAGTTGCTCGATATCTTGGCCTCAAAAAGCATTGATTTAAGAGGAATCGAAATTGATGTTAAAGGCATTATCTACCTAAACTGCCCTGATATCGATTTTGATGCTTTTAGTGAACTTATGGCTGAAATTCGCCGAATTTCAGGTGTGAAGGATGTACGTAAAATCCAATTTATGCCAAGCGAAAGGCATAATACCGAGCTGATTGCTCTGCTGGCAAACCTACCTGACCCTGTTATTGCGATTGACCTTAAAGGCTCAGTCGATATGGCTAACCACGCTGCGTTGAACCTCTTCAACAAGCAAGAAGACGAAGTGATCGGTGAACCACTAGCGACGTTTGTTCCTAGCTTTAACTTTGCTCGCTGGATCGAAGGTGATGTAACGCGCCATCGTGAAGTTGTCGTGTTGGATGGTTTAGATTTCTCTATTGAGATCCTGCCGATTTACCTTGGTGGTGATGTCAACGAAGCGGTACTGGCGAGCGCAGTAATGACGATTCGTTCTTGTAACCAAGAGATGAACTCGCCAGATTCAATCCCAGAACAGAACAACCTAGGTTTCGAACACTTTGTTGGTGTCTCTAATCGCCATAAAGCCTTGATCAGCCAAGCTAAGAAATTGGCTATGCTGGATCAGCCTCTATTAATTGAAGGCGATACAGGTACAGGCAAAGAGATGTTGGCGAAAGCGTGTCATAACCGTTCAAATCGATCGTCTTTCCCTTTCTTGATTCTAAGCTGTGCATCGATGCCTGATGACGTAGCGGAAACGGAATTGTTTGGTCATGCGCCGGGTTCATTTAACCATGAGCAAGGACATAAAGGTATTTTCGAGCAAGCGAATGGCGGTACCGTATTCTTAGATGAAATTGGCGAAATGAGCCCGCATCTACAAATCAAACTGCTGCGTTTCTTGCAAGATGGTTCATTCCGTCGTGTTGGTGAAGAAGAAGAGATGCACGCTGATGTTCGTATTATTGCATCAACGCGTCATCGTCTTTCTGAATTAGCAGACTCGGGTTCGTTCCGTGAAGATTTGTTCTATCGCTTGAATGTACTGACTTTGTCTATTCCAGCACTGCGTGAACGATCTAACGACGTAGCGCCGCTGTTGGAACTGTTCGTTGCGAAATACGCGCAGCAGTTAGGCATGTTAAAACCAAAACTGACTCAAGAGTTAATCGACCAGCTTGGTAATTACCAATGGCCGGGCAACATTCGTCAGTTAGATAACATGGTTCTACGAGCACTAACAGAGTTAGATTCAGACACGCTAACGGTTGAGCAATTCCACTTACCACAGCTTGAAACCATGACAGCAGGAATGGCGAACTTAAGCTTAGATGGTTCTCTAGATGAGATCATGAAAGACTATGAATCTCAGATTCTAGAGAAGCTTTATCAGTCCTTCCCATCAAGCCGTAAACTAGCAAAACGCTTGAATGTTTCTCACACCTCAATTGCCAACAAACTGCGCGATTACGGTATCAGAAAGAACTGATCAAATAAGAACAAGATTATGGAAGATTTGAGCACACCAGAACGCATTTATAAGCGTGATGGAAACCTGATTCTACGCACCGCTGAGATAGACGATGCGAACATGATCAGCGAGTACTTTCAAACTAACCGAGAGTACCTTAAGCCTTGGGAACCGATTCGCGAAGATGCGTTTTTTGATAGAACAGGCTGGGCGCAGCGCCTAATTAAGCTCAATGAGCTTCATAAAATGGGGCTTGGCTACTACTGTTTATTGATTAATGCGGACTCTAACGAAATGTTAGGGACTATCTCGTTCAGTAATTTGTCCCGTTTCCCGTTCTACGCGTGTAACGTTGGCTACTCATTGGCTCAAAGTGCACAAGGCCACGGTTACATGCGCAGAGGCTTGAATATGGCCAAAGACTACATGTTTGATGTGCAGAACATGCACCGCTTAATGGCGGGCTATATGCCTCACAATGAACGCAGTGCGAGCGTATTGGAACATCTTGGTTTTGTTCGAGAAGGCTTTGCCAAAGACTACCTACAGATTAACGGTAAATGGGAAGACCATGTACTGACCGCGTTAGTTAACCCAAACTGGGAAGACAAACGTAATGTTTAAATAAATAGTATTTAAGCGCACAAGCTAACAACGAATTTAAAGGCAGCGAATATCAAGCGATAAGACATCGCCGCTGTATCAAAAAAGAACATATAGGCATGGTAGATCCATCAGCCTGAGAAGATATTTGAGGAATTTTGATGTCATACACAACTTTGGACGAATACCAAAGAAAATGGATTTTTACTCACCAGTCAATGCCACTGCCAGCTGAGGACTTGGAAAAGATTAAACCAATGACACAGGCGAGAGCATCTCAGTTCTGGAAAGAGAACGTGAGCCCTCAAAGCCCAGATGCAGAACGCCTAAGCTCACAAGACTGGCCAAGCAAAGCATCGAACTGGAATGAAGAGATCAGCTGGATGGCGCATTGGGAAGCGGATGAGCCTGAAATGCCAGAAGAGATTCTTAATTTTATCGATTGGCAAGATGATGTAACTGTTTATTTTTGTTACGAAAAATACAATGTTCTTGAAACCAAATGGGCGATTTTCAAGAAGCATTGGAAAAACTTTTTGTTCTACGATGACGGCCCAATTTTATTAGGTCGCCGTCGTTCAGAAGCACTTTGGTTTGCAACAAACGGTACTGTGAAAATCGGGAACCGAGCATAAGCTGTAGAACGAGTTAAAAGCTATAGAAAAGCGAGCCTAGAGCTCGCTTTTTTGTGCCTGATGATCGCTGAGGATCGTCGATAACGTAATCTGTTTTGCAACTTGTTTTTCGTGGTGTCTGTAGTTGCGTTAAAACAATAAAATTCCAAAATTGAGATCTCTATCTCATTGGTAACGTTGAGGTTTTGTCTCTATTAACTATATTTATAGTACTGCCTTAGTGGAGGTGAAGTATTATGATTTGGGATACTCTCGAACGTGTAAATAAACTTCGCAAGGAAGCAATGGAAGATCCAGAGTTTTTGGATTCAGCAAAAATGCATGAGGAATGGCTTTTAAGCGAAACTCATAATCAATCAAATAAAGGAGCTAAAGAGAAGAAACCGAAAAAACTATCTGACATTTATGAGAATACGGATTTTCCTATCAACCCAACTGGAACTAAACATTAACAATGATTAACTGCAATACGGCTAAGGCTCTTAACCCCAAAGCTGACTATCAACGACACATACCAGCCTTAACCTACCAATAAAAAAGCCACTTTCAACGAATCGAAAGTGGCTTTTTCTTTACTAGTCAGCACTCAAAATAACGAGTTTTAAAACTAGTTATTAATCAGGCTTAATCCACTTGGTAACGCATCACCAAACACACGCTTAGACTCGTTCTCAGAAAGCTCTGTTACTTCACTCACTAGCGTTAACCAAGACTCTGGCACCTTGCTTTGCTTGAGCTTCTCAATCACTTGATTGCGATAGTCGTCAGAGATATCAAACTGACGGTCACCGGTTTTACGACAAATCATCACCGCTGCAAAGGCGATCATTTGCTCTTTATGCCAGTTCTGTTCAAGCAGTTTCGGTAACCACTGTTCAGCTTGTTCTCTAGGAATCACGCTGTGTTGGCTACCATACAAAGGTGTTCTTGATGCTAATCGACCTAGCGCCCACCAGTGCGCTTGTTCAAATTGGTTATGATTAATCGCTTTGCTTAAGAACCAACTTGCCAGCAGTACTTTGTCTTCAACCTCAAGTTGCTCAAGCGACGCCGCTAAACGAACCATAGCTTCATAACCATTGTCTTGCGCATCTTTGGCTGTTTTGGGGTTCTTCATTGCACCTGGGTGAAGGTACTTAGCGATGTCTGCCAAGATACTTTCTTGCTGCTCTTGGTTTAGTCCACCAGCGACACGACGCCAGAATACCCACCAGTCCGTCCAACCTTGATGGTTCTTAAACTGAATGTTCTGTTGGTAAAGGCCCCAAATTTGTTCGATACGCCATGAGTCAGTCGGATCGCCAAAGCCAGGACGTAGCGAGTATCCCGCCAAACGCAGCCAGTTCTTCTCGTGTGCTTCTGAGCGGCGGCGACGCTTACGACCTAATGAGAAGCTATCAAACAGGTGACGAAGGGTCGTGAAGTCCCATTCATCGCGTTTACCTAGTCGCTTCTCAAGATCTTTAGATAGTGTCTTGATCTCTTTCGATTCAGCACTCTTTTTGTTGCCACTGTAGAGGCGAGAAATCAACTCCTTGCACTCTTCCAATCTTGGATGAAGTGTGGAGGCATCAGATTCATCGCCTTGCTTGTTTCTCACTTCAAACTCGAGCAACCAACGCTTAGAGTCATCTTCTGTACTTACACACTCCATTTTCAGTGTGCCGACTTCTGTTAACTGACAAGCGAGTAAAACTTCGACGCGTTCTTTTTGGTTGGCTTGAAGCTCTGCAGTACCTGAGCCTTCCAAGGTCGAAATATAAGGTGGAAGAGGAGAGAACAAATCGGCATCCACATTGACCATCACGCCGTTTTGAATGGCGGTGTCGTGAGCAATTTGATCGTGTGTTGAAGTCAGTAGATTAAATCGTACTGGCTCACCTAAAGTCAGCGAGAAACGACGGCTGTTTAAGCGTATCTCTTGTCCTTCCTCAGTCCCCTTGGCAAGCAGACAAAGTGCTTTGCCCATCTTGTTCTTCTCTTGTAGATGCAAGAAGTAAGAACGAGCGGCACCGCCACCGATTTTCAGTTGCGCGCCACGGCGGGCTTTACCAAAGGCAACCGCGCCAAGGGCAACAGACCAATCTGGATGAGGGTTATCAAGCACTGTGATTGGAGAACCGTTCCAGTTGCCCAGTAGCTGAGTGATTCGCTCAGTGACCAATTCACTGTTGAACACACCACCATTGAGTAGTACGCCAACGGGAATTGCAGGTTTGGTGTCATCGAACTCAATCGAGTCTGAGTTTTCCAGAGCGGCTTTAGACACTTGTTGGTGAGTTGCTAGGAATTCTGCCACATGCTTACTCACCGCAGGGTCAGCCACGTAAGGCAGGCCAAATTCAACAACAGCACTGCGGCGTTTGTCTGGCACTTCTGTAAACTCAGAAAGCGGGAAGAAACCTTCCAATGCGATTTGATGAACTTCTTGTTTGGTTAAACCAATACTCTTAGTTCCGCCAAGTAGTTTAGAACCGCTACCTAGCATGGTGATCTTCACATCATCTGGTGCATTGGCAGAAAGCAGGCTCTCTTTTGCAGCGCGAGTCTGCTGAATCAGTTTGGTTAGGCTAGAGGCATTCAGCTTTTTGTTTTGATTGAAGCGTTGCTCAGCAAGGTGAGCAAGTGCTAAGTCGAGGTTGTCACCACCGAGCATCAAGTGTTCGCCAACGCCGATACGGTCGAGTGCGAGCTCGTTATTACCGTCGCTATTCGCATCGAACTTGGCTTCAATTAAGCTCAAGTCGGTGGTACCGCCACCAACATCACACACTAGAATCAGTGGGATCTGTTGAAGTTCATCTGCTGCGGTTTGTTGGTGACGTGCATACCAGTCATAACAAACGGCTTGCGGCTCTTCGAGTAACAGAATCTTACCTAAGCCTGCTAGTTCTGCTGCTTCGAGTGTTAGTTTATGTGCTGTCTCATCGAATGAAGCGGGAACGGTAACCACAACATCTTGGTCTTCAAGCTTATTGCTAGGATTACGGTAGTTCCATGCTTGGCGAATGTGATTCAGGTAGCTCGCACTCGCGACAACCGGCGATACTTTATCGACATCAGCTGCGCCAGCCCAAGGGAGGATGTCTGAGCTACGATCAACCGCTTGGTGTGATAACCAACTCTTCGCACTTGATACTTGGCGGCCTTCAACCTTAGCGCCCAATTCACGCGCCCATTCACCGACGATAACATTTTTGATATCGCCTTCAACTGGGCTTGGTTCCCACGGCATCGTCAGGTCAGAAGGGGAGATTTGACCTTGTGCTGGGTGGTAACGAAATGATGGAAGTAGAGGCTTGCGAACCACTTCACCGGGGCCGATGAGTTGGTCAATATCGAAAAGAGAAACGGGAGCATGTTGTAGGTCGTCGTTGATTTCACAGTAAGCGACAACCGTATTCGTTGTGCCTAAGTCAATGCCGACTAAAAAACGAGGAGTTGCCATACAAAACCTTATTCTTCCAGAGTGATGACCAGTGTGTTGATAGCTTTGGTCTTATTGTTGTTATTCGTATACGTCGTTCCTGAGAAACAGGCAGAACTGGGTTGGAACGGTATTGATAAAATAACGGCACCCGCTAAGGTGCCGTTGATTCATTATGCTTGTTCGTTTGAGTCGTTGTTCGAATCTTCACGAACGTCGAACTCAACGTGCCATTTCTGACCGTTGTCAGTGGCAATTGCTTCTAGGTATAGAGTACCCAGCTCAGTAACGCGAGAAGCCAAAGTAACCGGAACCACTTCACCTTCGCGACGGCCTTCAGAAACAGGCAGTGTCACTTGGATTTCAGGAAGCTCGTCTAGCTCTTCTGGTGCCCAGTGATCAAGGTGTGTACCGGCTTCATCTTCACGGCGAGTTGTTGAACCGAAGAATTGGAAGTGAACAGGCTGACCAATCACTAGACCGAACTCTTGGCTAGGTACTTGAACGCTTGAACCTTCTTCCATACCAAACGGTGCAACACACAGTGCTTCCATTGGAGGAGCCATACCTGGGATTGCTGGCATCGCGCTTTCAATTCCTACGTAGTAAGAAGATGCAATACCGCCACGGATACGAACACCTTGACCACGACGTACTGCGCCGTAGTAAGAAGCACCACTTGCAACCGCAAGGTCTAGATCCAAACCTGAAAGTTGCTTCGCAAATTCAGCGTCAGCGTTGATCAACCACTCGTTGATCGTGTCTGAAAGACGATCAGCAAGTAGGTTAGATTTTAGAACACCACCGTTGAACAGGATTGCTGTTGGCTTGATGAAATCAGCCGCTGGCGCTTCTGACCCTTGCGCTTCTGTACCGGGCATACCGGGCATGTTTGCAAACGGGTTGAAATCTTGTTGAGCGGCTTCGCTGTTTCCAGAAAGCGCGTTAGCTTGCTTAGAAAGGAACGCAGCAATGTGACGGGTAATACCTGCATCTTGAGCGTAAGGCAGACCCATTTGAGTCAGTGCGCCGCGCGTCTTTTGTACAGGGTGCTCAGTTACAGCAACTTTAGGGAAGAAGCCATCAACCAATGTCTGTTGTACTTCTTGCTGAGTCAGTTCTGTTTTCAGCGTCGCGCCAAGCAGTTTAGAACCACGGCTAGGTACTACGATTGGTACAGATTGCAGTTCAGCATCGTTTAGCAGTGCTTCTTTCGCATCACGACATGCGTGAGTCATTGCTTGAACCTGCCAAGGAGCCAGCTCTTTGCCTTCTTGAGCCAGTTTCATCTTCAAGCGATAAGCCAGAGCTAAATCCATGTTGTCACCGCCAAGTAGGATATGTTCACCTACAGCGATACGGTTCAGGCTCAGGTTACCGTCGTCTTGCGTTACTTCAACTAACGAAAGGTCGGTAGTACCACCACCGATATCGACAACAAGAACGATGTCACCAACGTTTACTTCATCACGCCATGTGTCGTTGCTGTTATCAATCCAGCTGTAAAGTGCTGCTTGAGGCTCTTCTAACAGCGTTAGATGAGTGAAACCAACATTACGTGCAGCTTCAGCTGTTAGGTCGCGAGCAGCAGGATCAAACGAAGCCGGAACCGTGATCGTAACATCTTGGTCTGCCAGTTTGTGTTCTGGGTTAGCGTGGTTCCATGCGTCTTTAAGGTGCTCAAGGTATAGTTCAGTCGTTTTAAGAGGAGATACCTTTTCCACTTCTTCTGGGCTACCTGCAGGAAGGAATGCATCGCGACGGTTTACACCACCGTGGCATAGCCAAGATTTAGCACTTGCTACCAAACGGATAGGGGTTTTAGAACCAAGGTTACGCGCAATTGCACCCACTAGAGCTTTAGGCTCAGAAGACCAAGGAAGAACGCGAGAGCCCGCATTCATTTCATGTTCGTGCGGTTGGTATAGGAACGAGCCAAGTTGGCTGCGAGTTTCTACTGTACCTGGCGCCGTCAGTTGAGGGATTGGCATCACCTCTACACGAGCGTCTTCATTGTTTGTGTCGATGTAAGACAAAACGCAATGTGTAGTACCTAAATCGATACCAACACTGAACTTAGGTGCCTGATGTTGCTCTTGAGAAGATAGTGCTTGTGAATGCTCTTGAGCTGAATGACTTTGGTGTTCCATTATAGCTCCACCTCTGCCGGTGCAATCACAGATGCATCGTAGTTCTCAGCAAGCTTTGGCAGGTTCATATCAGTTGCTTTCCAACCTTTGTGAACCAGTGTGCCGTTGAATGGTGCATTGCCCGTTACGTTGCCTGTTAGGCGAATTTCTTGTGGGTTGAAACCTTCTGCGACAGTGATACGAGTTTCTTCATCTTCGTTGCGGATGTGAGAAAGCGTTACGTAATCTGCTAATACTTTTTGGCCGCCAGTGTGAATAACACGTGCCGCTGCGCCCACTTCTTCATCAGAGAATGACGTTAGGTCTTCTTTTAGGAAGTCGATTAAGCGCGCTTCTTGCTGCATGATAGACAGTAATTGCATTGCTGAATCTGTTGGTGCTGTTGCTAGCTTAGATTCAACTTCTACTACTTTTTCGATAACACGTTCAACTTCGACAACTTTCTCTACTTCGACAATTTTCTCAACTGGCTTTTCAACTTCAACGATCTTTTCTACTGGTTTTTCTACGATTTTCTCAACCACTTTGGATTTACGAGAAATAGCAATTAGCAGTAGTAAAACGCTTGATGCAGTTAGGCCTGCGTGAAGCATATCAAACGTTTGTGGAATTAGGTTCAAATCAACGATCATAGTGATTTCTCTTTAAAATTGATTTAACGGTATATTCGTCGGTTCAAAGGAATATACAGATTGGAAAGAAACTCAGTGGCACGAAGCCGAAATGGTCACTTTCAAGCTATAAATATGGATGGATACTAGCATATTCAAGGCCTAAGAGTGGTATTTAATGTTTTTAATCAAGTAGGTTTTTGGCGTGTTAGCTTGAAATTTAGTCGAGATTCGTTCGAATATTGGTCGTCGATGTAAGGGTTCGGTAAACAATGCCTATTTTATGTCATTTTTAAAACCAAACTTAAATGGAGCATGATTCCCTTCCGTTATATACTTTTAACTCATCAGAGCCTATTTGGAAGCCACATGCCTCACACCACCGACCCACTAACAGGGTTGAAGAGACGAACTCTCCCATTGGTCGTGTTTTCGATCAGTTTTTTGATTACTGTGTTGTGTTTTATATTAGTCGCACTCAACCAAAACCGTGCGCTAAATATGAATCTGGATAGCTTTGCTACTCACCAGACACTGAGCTTGGAAGCGTTTATCGGCAATGATGTGGCTTACATTGGCTCTGGGGCTAATTTTTTCTATTCTAACGAACCTGAAAACTGGGATAAATTTGATCGTTTTGCTCAGCAAACTATAAACGGCTCAAAAAGCTTAATCGGCTTGCAGTGGATGCAAAAAGTGCCGGCAGACGAGATTGCCGAACACACTGCTAAGATGAAAGAAAAATACCCGTCTTATCAACTGTTCACTATTCCAAAACACGAAGCAAAGTCCTTTGGTTACATTTTAGATGGCGAGCCAGCGTTCATTGCTAGTGACCTCTACCCCAATACTGAAGCTAACGACAACGTTCTTGGTTTCTACTCCTCTCGTGAGCGATTCAAGCTGGTTTTAGACAATATTAAACAGACACGTAAAGCGAATATCTCGGACAAAGTACGTCTGATTCAAGATGGTCTAACTCAAGATACGCCTAAGACAGGCATGCTGGTTTATCACCCTGTGTTTGAAGGCGAAAGTGATAACCTACTTGGTGTTGTGATTGGCGTGGTTCGCACAACTTACTACTTTGAGAACCTGTTAGCCTCTGCCGTCGGTGATATGGATGTTTACATTCGTGTTACTGACACGGGATTTGAAGCCGAAGATTCCCCAATTCTATTTGAAACCGCCGGGTATGAAGGTGTGACAGGGCATCACATTACTAAGACCATTGAATTGACCAATCGGGATTGGAAAATTGATTACAAAATAGATTCTTGTATCTCTTTTTATGGTTATCTCGTGTTAACAGGAATCGCGTTGGTTGGTACAACCATTTCATTACTACTTGCTTATATCGTGAATATGCAAATCCGTGAAAAAGAACGTCTATATCAAATGTTGGATGAAAGAACCGAAGAACTTCGCTTCTTAGCTAACCATGACAGCCTTACTGAAGTCTATAATCGACGTGCATTTAACAAGGAGTTAGAAAAGGTCACTGAATCTGGTCAATCGTTTAGTTTGATTGGGTTTGATGTAGATAAATTTAAAGGCATCAACGACCAATTTGGTCACCCCGCGGGTGATGCTTTGTTGATTCATGTGATTCAACTTATCTCCGTTAGCTTGAAGGAGGGCGATTATGTGTTCCGTCTCGGTGGTGATGAATTCAGTATCATTTCCAGCATATCAGACCATGAATCGTTAGCTCGATACCTGGAATGTATTCTTCGTACAGTGAGCCACTCTCATTGTGAGTACAAAGGCCAACAGTTAAATTGTACGTTGAGTATTGGCGCAACTATTCATTCGACAGAAAACATTGAAGAGATACTTCAGAAAACCGACAGTATGCTCTATCAAAGTAAGTTAAATGGTCGAGATCGCGTCACAATTGCAGGCTAAATGAGCACTTAGTGCGACTAGGGTCGAGTTCTTTATTAGGCTCATGTACAATTTCACGAAATTTTTGACGAGAGAATTAGGCGACGTATGAATCACAATCGAGTGGTGTGTTTCGATTTGGAAATGTGCTGTTGGAGCGAAGACGGTGTAGGAACAACAGGTGAGATCATTGAAGTAGGTCTTGCTGAGATTGATCTAGCATCTGGCACTATCGTGAAGCGAGCACAATACTACGTTAAGCCAGAGAAAGACGAAGTCTCTCTATTCTGTGCCGAGTTAACGGGCATTACACCTCGAAAAATCGAAAAGCAGGGACGCCCATTAGAGTCTGTCATCAAGTCGATGATTAAAAATTTCGGTGGTCCAAAAAAAATCTATGCAGCGTGGGGACGTGACGACCTCATTTTACACAAAGAGTGTATCGAGAAAGGCATCGAGCCTCCGTTCAGTGAGTTCTTGAATATCGCAACGCTTTATCGAGTTCAGAATCGATTGAAAGACAAACGCATTGGTCACCGCGCCGCTCAAGAAGCGAAAAACATTGAGTGGGAAGGCCGTCAGCACTCTGGTTATGTTGATGCTTATAACTTGGCAAAGCTTGCGCTGACGATGCTTTAGTGCCTGCTTTTTCTATTGTAGGTTGAACACCGCGATCAAGTAGATCATCTGAAGAATAAGCGACAAAAAACCTCTATTTTCCATTGGGTAAATAGAGGTTTTTTATTTTATTATTAAAAGGTTAGTTGTTCTTTAAATTGTATTTACCACACTTTGCTGTGTACAGGGGATGAGAACCAGTTGTTGTGTTGCTCACCTCCAGATTGCGCCCAGTTCACGATGTTAGGGTAAGCAGCACAGGCATCTTTTCTCTCTATAGGGTGAGACCAAGATGCTGGTATGTCTAACGCCCAAGGTAAACCGTTACTTGTCTGGTAGTACTCATTGTTATCAACACTTGAATCATCATCACCCTGACCGAACATGTTCGTATTGGCGAGGTCTGTGTTCGGATAGTTCATCAAATGAACTTCTTTATCACGACTATTTGCTTTGAATATAAAAGGGTTAAAGCTTTTGCCAGTGAGACTTTCAATCGAGCCATCAATGACCAGTGATACACTATATTCAACGAGATCTCTATTGTCTCCGGTTTCAGTATTGTAGAACTCATACCCTGTCGCGTTGGGTAGCATTTCATTAATGCTTTCAATGACCACAAAAACTAACTCTCCAGAGTGTCCATTTTCGGGTGTTAAATCCTCAGTCGAACCATCATAGGTTTTTGTCAATGTGCCTATATTGGATGCCTCTAACCCTGATAATGAAATAGCAAAACTGTTATCTTGCGCAGCTCCTCTAGCAATAGCTTGACCATAGTAGTCGAAGCGCGTGATCTGATTGTTCGCATCAGTGTAAGTACCATAAGCGTAGTGGGTAACGAAGTCATTTAGGTCATAGTCGCCTTCATAAGGCCATAGGTCTTCAAAGCTCAAAGTATACCAACCAGAAGTTGGCGTTCGGCTGTAAAACGCGATAGTTGGATCGCTCGGCGCATAATCATGTATATCAGCAATGCCATCTCCATCCGTATCACCGATTTCCGGCCATGCTATTTCTGCAATATCACTGATTAACCCATTTGAGTCGATAGCGGTAACTTGAACCTTCCACAGCTCACCAGCAACAGTTTGGCTAGCGGGTAACGTTGCGTCACTATTGTTGTTTTTACCAACAAATTCATCATCAACATAGAAGCCTTGCCCAACATCGACAAACCAGCGGTAGCTGTAGGTGACAGAATCTGAATCTGGGTCGCTGGGCGTTGGACCTGTAACGCTAACAATAAGATCATGAGCAGCGCCTAGCCCTGTGCTTCTTTCTAAGGTCGGTGTATACGGTGGGTTGTTAGCTATTGCCGTGTAGGTGACGCTGATTAGGCTATAGGAGAGGGTGGTATACCAGCCATCTTTGTTGACATCAATATCTAAGTCTACGTCGACAAGCCCGTCATCAAGGGAAGAGCTAGGCAAATCAAACACCGTCGTTGACCAGTTTCCATTCGTCCCTTGCAAAAAGCCTGGCGTTAACATTGCTCCGTCGACCGATACACTATCATACTCACCGTTTTCTCCGTGGTGAGCTTCTGAATCGACATCATAAGCGTAAATGGTGAGGGTTGCAGCGGTGATCTGAGAACCACTAGGCACAGTAATATCGTGCTGCCATGAGTAATCTTGATTGTGACGACTGTATTTGCCAAACCCATATTTGTTGTTATTCGGAGCACTGTAGTGTGGAGATGTACTATTGTTGTCGATCTTTTGAGTGACGGTAATCGAGCCGTCGCCATTTGTAGTAGAAGAGTTTTCGGAAGCGGCAGAAAAAACGAGTTGAGAAAAAGAGCTGACCGCGAATGTACCGACTAAGATGAGTGACTTTGTTATATTATTCATATCTCTACCCTTAATCTTTATCCAAATTGATGTCACATGAAACCAACAGATTTGATGTAAGCTCATCTAAATCGTATGTTGACGTGCATTCTAAGTCTTTAACAAGGGCAATTATGGTGATGCTTTGCCAGTGACTAGGGATTGAGAACTTATTGGCGAGTTGTCCGTCCTTGTTTGAGATGCCTGTGTAGAAAGGGTTAGAGTCAGTCGATGAGTTCGAAGTGCTAAACAGTTTGATAATGTGAGAGCCGCGAATATTTTGTGGTTCTCCGTTGGTCGTGGAAAAACTACTGACGACATTTACTGCAATTTCAAGCGTTTCGACGCTACTCCATTCAAAGTTATCCGGTACCACTATATCTCTGAATGAATCAACTGTAGCTGGAGAGGTAGAGTCATTGACCGTAGTCGTTTCCGGGTCTGGTTGCTCACTCGATGAAGAGTTTCCACCACTGGTGCTTCCTCCGCCACCTCCGCCACCTCCACAACCAGTTAACGAAGTACTTAATGACATTGTTAATATCAAGGGGATCAGTGCTTTCATTTTCAATATCCTTATTTAATTAGTTGCATAATGTAAAAGCAAGTCTTGTGCCACTTTTAAGTGACTGATTTAATATTATTTTTTTAAAAATCAGGTGCATGTACTCAGAAATATCTGTCTTTTTTCAAAAAGAGAATCAATTTGAGCAAACTACACCATATGGCGAAAGAGTTGGGCAAGGGTGACAGCCTATTGAGTTAGTTGGGCTCAAAAATTAGTTAAATGGGGCGAGGTTCGGTTTGTGGGCTGACTTAAATTTCGTCTTATGTGTCGAAGAGGAGGAAAATTACTATCCAAAGAAAACTCATATAGCAAGTGGTTTGTCAATAGTAAATGGTTACATCGCTTATTTAACGAGTGAATAATATTGGTTTGAAATTTAGCTTTTTAATTAATATTAAATCGCAGGTTGTAGCCTTGATTGGGTAGGGCTAGGTGGTAGCGTTAGCTCACCCAAAACAAGGAGAATAGGATGAACAACATTATTAAGTATGGATTGGCACTGGGGGCGCTAAGCGTAAGTGCGTTGGTTTCGTCACAACCCGTTGTATTGATAAACACTTTTTCAGTCGAGCCAGCCCATGAAGCTGCGACATTAACGTATTGGGAAGATGCGCGAGATGTATTGGTGAAGCAACCCGGATATATATCCACTAAATTGCACCGCTCTTTAAGTTCGGACGCGACATACCGCTTTATCAATGTCGCTGAATGGGAGAGTAAGAAGCAATTCCATGATGCAATACAAGTGATGAGAAAAGAGCTACCACCTTTAAAAATCGAAGGGGTTTCTGCTGACCCTAACTTGTATGAAATTATTCGCGACTAATTAGGAAAGCACATAATGAAAACAATTCAAGGAACCTTTTTAGCTATTTTTAGCTTTCTATTTTCAGCGATTTTATTCTCTAGCTATAGTCATGCTGCGGCATACGGCGTGTCAGTGGCTTGGAAAACCGATGATGCTCAAGCGGTATTTGAGGTGATGCCTCAGCAGAAAAAAGCATTTGCTAATTTAATTGATGCTGGCTTAATTCACGATATGTTTGTTTCTGAAAGCTTTATTGGCGAAAAGCAGTTTCCAATAATTAAATTTGTAATGGAAGCTGATAGTGAAGAGGAAGTAAGACGCGTTATTGGAAATCTTCCTTTTCAATTTAAAGAGCTAGCTGAAATAACAGAAGTAAGAGACATCGGAAGTAAATGGCTAGACACTCAAGTTGCTTTTAAAAACTACGCGATTGAGTTGACTTGGAAAGAGCCAGAAGATCAAATGCTGGTAGATAAAATTATTAGCGTTGATTTGCAAAAAGTGGTCGATTGGAGCACTCAAGGTGTGATTACTTCGGCTTATATAAAAAATCAGTCTATTGCCGAGTCAAAGCCAAATCAGATAGCGATGATTCGACCAATATATTCTATCGCGGTACTGGCCAAGGATGAGCAACATGCTCTTGATATTGCAAGTGAACTTAACGCCGTTAAATTAGGCTTCGCTAGCGTCAATGTCAGTGAATTGGGCTTTAAATTATCCCTGTGATTTTGAATTAATGTAAACCCTCGTGTTATTCTAAGGTGAGATTATTAACAGTGTTAACTCACCTTATGAATAATAATAAATTACAAGAGTATGATTTGGTTATTGAACTTGATGACCGTACATTGATTAACCCGTCATTGAATAAAGTCGTGACATTGTCGCCATCTGAGTGCCTGCTTTTAAAGCATTTAATGGACAACTGTTCACAAACTTTAGGTCGTGAATTCCTTTTAACGCATTGTTGGCCGGGGCGCATTGTTACTAACAGCTCTCTGAATGTCGCAATCAAAAATGTTCGCAGTGCTCTCAAAGAAGTAGGGTCCGACTGCAAAGTAATTACTGTACAAAAGGAAGGCTACTGTTTTGTTGCTCCGGAGAACAGTGTCGAACCAGATAGCGGTACCGCTCTTGAGCGCAATATTGTATCTGAAAACCTTGCCGAACAAGACAAGTGCATCCCCCAATCTGCCAGTTTGGGTGAACAGGAAGGTTCTACTTGCTCGGAATCCACTGTGCTGGAGTCAAAATCAGCTTCTGATTTAAACGAAGTCGCTGACACTCAAGGGCTATCAGAGAATGTTCAGGCACAAGGCAAGCAAGCATCTTCTAAGTTTATCCCGCTTATTAGTGGACTCGCGGTAAGTCTGTTTATAGTTATTATCCTGTCTTATCTTGGGTTGTTTATGGAAAGAGCTTCCATCAAGGGTGTCGACGTATACCATGATAGCGTCGAGCTAGAACAAGAGCTGGTGGAAGACTTAACTTCACTTGCGAAGCCGGGCGTAGAGGCGATCTATCTCCACCGCATGGGTATCGAGTGTGGTGGTATGCAAGTGGTGGTGCTAGACGAAAGTGGTTGGCACGACATTAGTGCAGATTTCAAGTTTGGGCGCTGTTCACAAGGCCAGAAAGAGGGTGTAAAGGTAGAAGGAACTGCAGATGAAGCGTAACTTTTGGCTGCCGATTGTTGTAACCGTATTTGTGATCTTGGCGTTTGGTTTAGTCTCTGGAGTAGCGACCAAAGGTTCGTATCAGTTTGAAAGCCAGTACGAGAATTATGGTTGGGAGGTTTTGACCCTTGAGCTAAATAATGGACGCTCAAAAATGCGCTATGTCGGCTATGACCGAAATGGACGAGTCGTGCAAACCAAGCAGTTGTTTGGTGTGTTCCTACGTTGGGGCAATCACTATTACTTCTATCAGCTTGAACAGCACCAAGCCCACGGAGACCAAACCTTCAACGTTAAAAATCTGTTTATCAAGCACCATGACAATAAGCGCAGTGTTTTGATATCCGATCAACGAGGCGCTTACATTACGAAAGACGGTACGATCCTAGAGCTCAACGGCATTCTCTATGGGAAGGCAATGCGCTAATTGGTGATGCGACAAGCTAAGCGCTTAATTAGGACAGGTTTTTGGAATGGGGCGTTACTAACAATCAACAGCAGCGTTAGGTTCATTGCCTAACGCAGCTCATTTGTATGACTAGCTTAGTCTTCGCCAAGTACGTCAAGTTTGCTCTTGATGAAGTCTTTGTGGTCAACGTAGAGAAGTTCAGCGGTTTTTCTAATCACTGAATCTTCAAGTGGATCAATCTCTCCGTCGGCATGTGCTACTTCCCACATCGCCTTAATCAGGTCGATTCGCACTGGCTGTGACAATTCGCGCAGTTGTGAAGTGAAATCATACAAAGAAACAGATTGTTCAACTTGCGGCTCAGCTTGTTGTAACAAGGCTTTCGACTCTTCTTCTGTAATGCCCAACAGACGTTGCAGTAAGTTCAACTTCGCTTCTTGCTCTGATTCGTTGATCTCATGGTCTGCGCCTGCGACTTCGCATAACAAACTGGCGATAGCTAAGTTTGGTGAGGCGGTAGGTGTTTTGCCTAAATCAGAGCCTTCGACCAACTGTTTAAATAACGATGTAAGTGAATTAAACATATGAGCGTTCCAGTAATAGTGAATATTATAACTATTGGGCCTACAGAGTGTGATCGCAAGCCCCTTTACTTAAAACTGACATTACGTATAAGCCAGCAATAAGGAACATATCCTAGGTCGGCTCTGGAAAACGCGTCACTTTGCCATCGCCGCTTAGAGTGGTAATCGATTGTGGCTTACCATCGCTATCTAGCCTTAACTCTCCAATCGCGCTGCGGTTTGAAAGGCGATAGAAGGTCTGATTGTCAGGGCTTCGCTTTTCGATCTTCAAGCGTTTACGCTTAGTGAAATAGTTCAAGACTGAGCGAGGGCTGTACAACAAACGGTCCCATACATCGCAGAATTTAAGCAGAGGAGCAGGGAATTGATTTTTAATGCCACTACAGGTGATTTGATAGATGTTCGGGCTGTTTCGGCGATATCTCAGCTTGATATCGTAAGCAAATGAGTAGTGAACATCGCCAGAAAGCACCACGAAGTTGGTCGGTGTTTTGGTATGGGTAAAGATGCTGATCAGCGTATTAGCACTGCCCGGGTGTGCCATCCAGTTTTCAGCGTCGATCACTAATGGCTTGCCTATGGTCGTTGCCATCTTTTGCAGTGTTTCAATAAACTTCACGCCAAACATCGGCGCAGCAGAAACGATCACCACTTTATCTTGATGCAGTAACTGATGTTGGAACTCAATCAAGGCTTCCCAGTCCATTAAACCTGAAGGTTTATTCATGCGTGACTCTGAACGCCAACGGCGGGTTCGAGTATCTAACACAATGACTTTGGGTGAAGTGTCTATCGTGTAATGCCACTCTTCAAAGCGATTCAGTATCTCAATGAAGGCTTGATGCTTGTCTGGTTCTATTCGGCTAATAGAGTGAGTAGTCACTGCATTACCGGCTTCATTATGCCTTTCTGTAATGGCACGCACTTGAACAGTAAAAAGCTGTTTTGCTTGCTCGATGAACGCTTCGTTAAAGCTTTCCGGTTTGTTACCCCAACCCTGGCACATCCAGTAGGCGGCAAGGCCATTACCAATCACTTGAGTAGCGAACTGGTTTTGATCGACAGCATGCTCCCAGCCCACGGTAAGGTTCCAATCATCAGTAACATCGTGATCGTCGAAGATCATGTAAGTCGGAATGTGCGCGAACAGACGTTGTACTTGCGGCAAGCCAGCAATGAAATCATCGATGATGACGCTTTCATCACGCCACTGTTGCTGCTCAGTCGGTGTTAATTGGCGTCCTCCTTGAGTGAAGTTATTCTCAATTAAACGCTCTCGATTGACGCATTGCCACAGTGTTGGAGACCAAACCAACAAGTACATCGCGATAAACTCGGACAGCGTGACCAAGTGGTTTTCACAATCGGTAGAACTAAAAATCGGCACGCCACGATTCGGGAAGAACTTATCGAGCATGGATTCTGAAGCGGTGTGGTGCGGCAAATAGTGATGACGCTGATATAAGTGGTATTCACTGTTATACAGAGCATCACTGCTGTTGATTTTTTTAATTTGCGAGTCAGTCGGTAAGCTCTCACCAACAAGACCAAGTCGTTGAATCACTTGCTGAATAGCATCTAGCGTCGGGCCTGCCACATGGTCGGCGTAGATCTGATCGCCGCTCATCATAAGCATATCGGGTCTTTCTACGATGCTTTGATCGGCAATCTTGTTATCGGCTGCGACTAAACTGTCTTTGCTTGGATGATGTGGATTACGACAAGAGCCATGCAAAATGTAATCAGCCGAGGTCGATATCTTAAACTCAACGCGAGATTTACCGTTGTAAACAAGGTGAGGGGCGAGCTCTTTTAGTGAGCCTGTTTCTGTGTGAATATCATATTCAAGGGGCGTATTGGTTGGAAACTCACCTTGTAAGCGAATTAGCGTTACCCACGCATGTGTACCGATTTGAATCGAATCATGCTCTTCAAGCGATGAGGTATAAAACGGTTGGTCTTGCTCTACGTTGGAATGGCCGATTTCTCCAACGAGATCTGTTTCGTTAACATATAGCTCAGCTCTGCCTGTAAGAGGCGAGCTGGTGGCTAACCAAAGTACCACTTCAGTCGCGGTGGTTTTTCTTAAAATGGGTCCGGCGAGTAACAGGGGAAGAGATGATGTCGTAGAGGGTTTCAATACGGTACCTAAAATCGTTGGTGGCTAGTCGTCGTGGTGTTCTTTTATTTCCGCTTCATGCGCGTCGAAAACCGATGTTTTCAGTTCTGGCATTTCAGGTTCAATTACTTCGAATTCTCTTGTTTGAGGCTTGCTTATTTCAAGCTCCGATAACTCAGACTTTCTTGCTTCAGACTTTCTTGCTTCAGACTCAGTTGCTTCAAGTATTTCGATAACTTCCGAGCTAGAAAGTTCATGGCCCATTAGAAATATTGCCAATAAGGCATCGGCTTTTGTCTTGGTATCGGATGTGTCGTCTAACACCTGCTCCAGTTTTTCACGAATCATCGCGATTTCGTGTTCAACAAAACCGCGGCCTTCTTCATCCCCTTGATTGTCTTCAGGGGCATTATCAAATTCAAGGAATAGCATGTCGCCGTCTAGGTTAGTATTCACCAAGCGTTCGGGTAGCCACGCTTCACCCATAACAATATCTGGATCGGAATCTTTGGGTAAGTGGTCTATAATGTTTTGTAATTCTGAGACTTTCACAATACTTTCATTTAACCGAGAATATTCTTTATTGTAACGGTCAATCTCGATCAAACCTAAAAATTGTTGGCTAGAATAGTCAATAAATGTCTAACCAGTACCACAAAACTTATTACAAAGAGTAATTAAACAAGAATGAAGCGCAAATTTTCACCGAAGCTCATCTCGTATGGGACAATTCTACTAAGTAACGCTTTTCTAGCGAACAGCGTGGCGTGGGCTACTGAAGAGCAAGAGTGGGGGATTGCGGCGATGTTTCGTACCGCCAGTATTCCTTACGACACGTCAGGTGGGGACCAAACGGTTAGCTCTTTTGTTCCAATGCTATTTTTCAAGAACGACTATGTGTTTATTGATGGTACTGAGATGGGAGCCTACCTCTATCAAACCGATGACGAGAAATGGTCTTTTAATGCTATCTCTCGCATGCGTTTTATTGATATCCCGGCTTCTGAACAGAATGCAATTGAAGGTGACACTGCGGATTTTGGTGCTCAACTGACTTACCAACTTGATGGCCCTTGGTCTGTCGAGACGGAATTAATGAGTGACAGTGAATTTAACCTTCACGGTAACTTACGAGCGAAAGCTAAGTATGAAACCGGAGACTGGGAATTTTACCCAAGCGCGACACTTCGTTATAAAAGCGCTGATTTCAACAGCGAGTATTACTCAGCTGGTAATGAAACCATTGGTGCAGGTGTTGATCTGAATGTTGGTGTAGAAGCCCGTTACCATGTGATTTCGAACTTGTACTTATTGGGTTCAACCAGTGTGACTCGACTGGATGATAACGCTTATGACTCTTCTATTATCGAAGATCGTTACCAAGGCGAGCTTTACCTTGGTTTTGGTTTCTTCAACGACAAAACAAAAGCGCCTAAGCCTAAGTTAAGTAACGCACCTTATTTACGAGTCGCGCACGGTTGGGCAACGCCGTCGAATATCGGCGACATCATGAAATTCAACACCGAGAAAGACGAGTACAATAACCAACTTACATCATTCTTTTATGGCCACCCTTTAACTGATGAGATCTTTGGCTTGCCGTTGGATATCTACTTAACGCCAGGTATCGCTCACCATTGGAGTTCAGAGGTTCAATCCAGTAGTACGGAATACATCATTGCGATTAAAGCGTACTACACCTTTAACTGGCCAACACAATGGCGATTTGGTGTAGCAGAAGGTATGTCTTACATCGATTCGATTACTTATATCGAAGGCTCAGAGATGGACCGTAAAGATTACACAGCCAGCCACCTGTTGAACTACTTAGACTTTTCATTTGACGTTAACGTAGGTGATTTGATTGGTAAGAATGATTTGAACAACTTATGGTTCGGTTATTCATTACATCACCGTTCTGCGATCTTTGAAAACGCGTCCCAGTTTGGACGTATCAAAGGTGGCAGTAACTACAACACGGTTTACTTCCAATACGAGTTCTAAACCATTATTTCGACAATATAAAAAATGCTGCTCTCAATGAGCGGCATTTTTTTATTATCAAAGAAAACAGAGATAATCACTATTTGCCACTGCTAATCAATTATTCGAAAGTCACTTTAACTGAAATCTAATATATGGGTTTATTCTGATTATCTAATATTCCCTGTCTGCTTTTTGGATTTTACTACTATTTAATTATTTAATTATTTAATTATTTAATTATTTAACTTTCTTTCATTATTTGTTAACTTTTTTATATTATTTACAATGACTTATATTATGTTGCTATCCTGGATTTTTATGATGCTCTAACTGTGTTTGTTATCTGTTAATCGATTGTTAATTGCTGTGCTGGTCACGTTAATTATTTAATTGCCTCTATATGATGAGCTCGAATTTATATAACAACAACGTCAGCTAGGAAGAATAATGAAAGCATATGTATTTGATGGAAAAGACAGCGCGAAATTGGAAGAACGTCCAATCCCTACAATTGAGAAGCAAAGCGATGTCATCGTAAGAATCGAGAAAACCACAATTTGTGGTACGGATTTACATATATTAAGAAACAACGTTGCGACATTTAAGCCAGGCACAATCATGGGCCATGAAGGGGTTGGTATCGTTGAAGAGTGCGGTGAGTTGGTGAGTAAGTTTAAGCCAGGCGATCGCGTGATTGTGTCATGTATTACTTCATGTGGTAGCTGCAAAATGTGTCAAGTGTCTAAATTTGGTCAATGTTTAGATGGTGGCTGGCTACTTGGTAATGAAATTGATGGCTGCCAAGCGGAATACGTTCGAGTTCCTTATGGTGATACAAGTCTGCACCTTGTTCCTGATGACATCGATACAGACTCTCTGGTTCTATTGAGCGACATTTTCCCAACAGGTTACGAAGTGGGTGTATTAGATGGGCAGGTTCAGCCGGGTTGCTCTGTTGCCGTCATTGGTTGTGGACCTGTTGGCCTTGCGGCCCTAATGACCTCTAAGTTCTTCACTCCAAGCGAAATCTATGCAATCGATACTAACCCTCATCGACTGCAAGTGGCTAAAGAGCTAGGCGCGACTCATGCTATCGATAACTCAGATGGTAGTGCCGTGCAGCAAATCCTCGACATGACCGACGATGTGGGTGTGGATGTGGTGATTGAAGCTATCGGTATTCCTGCTGGTTGGGATATGTCTCAGAAGTTGGTGTGTCCAGGGGGCAATATTGCAGTACTTGGTGTTCACGGAAAATCTGCAACGATTAACCTAGAAGACATGTGGAAACGAAACTTCACTATGACAGCTGGCATGGTTCATACCAACACAACGCCAATGTTAATCAAGCAAATTAGAGCGGGTTATTTGGAACCTCAAAAACTGATTAGTCACCAGTTCAATTTAACAGAGTCAGAAGAAGCTTATTCAACATTTATCCATGCTTCAGACCACAAGTCGTTGAAAGTCATCATTTCTAACGATTGTTCATAAACAGCGAATTGTTGAGGTTAGCTTGATTAGTAAACCATTTAAAATACTCGTGATAGGTTTAATCGTGAACCTATCGATCGGTATCCTATATGTATGGGGCGTTTTCAGTGAACCTTTGGCTGAGGCGCTAGGTGTTGATCCTAAGGACGTAGATGGGCCTTATCAGACTTCCGTGTTCGCATTTTCGGTAAGTCTATTTTTGGCTGGGGTATGGCAAGATAAAATAGGACCAAGGAAGGTCACAATACTTGGTGTGTTTCTTGTCGGGGCGGGGCTTTTAGCGTCCGGTTATGCCTCAACATTAGCGGAATTGCAGGTTACCTTCGGGTGCATGGTCGGTGCGGGGATGGGTTTTGCCTATGCCTGTATAGGCCCATGCACCATGAAGTGGTGGCCAGAGAACAGAAAAGGGTTGGTTAGTGGCTTAACCGCTGGTGGGTTTGCGATGGCGGCACTGTATTTGGCTCCGTTATCGACCGTTCTCATCGAACACCATGGCATCTTAGATACGTTCAAGATCCTTGGTGTCGGTCTACTCTTCATGATCCCGATGGCGTCACTGTTGGTGAATCCACCCAAAGGATATGTTTCAGAAACTCCCGGAGGAAAGGCTGCAGGATATGGATCAGACATAAACATCCAGTGGCTAGATATGCTGAAAACACCACAATTTTACCAGATATGGTTAATGTTCATGGTGTCATCAGCAGCAGGCATCATGCTTATCGGCTCTATTGGCAACGTCAGTAAATCGATAGGATTAACCGCTGAAGAAATTGCGTTGGGTATCATTTTATTAGCGATTTTTAATACCGCAGGGCGAGTCATTGGCGGCGTTGTATTCGACAGGATAGGGCGCGTTCATACTCTGGGCTTAATATTCATGTTGCAAGCGGTCAATATGGTGTTTTTTACAACCATTGAAACCACGATTCCTCTCATGATCGGGATCTCCGCAGGCGCTATGTCTTATGGTGCGTTATTCGGTGTTTTCCCTCCAGTAACAGCGGTGGATTATGGTTTGAAGACGTACGGAACCAACTTTGGAATACTCTATTCAGCATGGGGTGTGTCAGGGTTCTTCGGAGGAATACTCGCCTCGGTAGCGGGGACGGCTGAAAACACCTATTTGGCTTACGCTGCGCTTTTGGTTTCGATTACCGTAATGAATTACTTAATGAAACCCGTTGATAAGTCTGTGCTATTAAAAGACGAAGTTAATCTGGAATACTAAACACGAGACCAGTGAAGCCTTATTGCCTTCAAAGTCTCTACCAGTAACGTGTTTTCACCTAATGTTGGCTTGGGCAATCTAAGCCAACATTTTTTATACTCTGTTCACGTGGTAAGAATACTGTCACCGGAGTGAATCGCTCGCGATGTATTAGCCATGTTCGTTCACTCTCTTCCTAGTTGCCGCCTCTTCATATCCATGTAATTCGCTACTTGTTCATTCTGTGAGACTGGCTAGAACATGCTAGTCCTCTCACATGTTTCAGCTTAAATGCTTAAAGGTTTAAGCAGTAAGTTTCGATCTGACAATCCCATAATCACAAAAGGTAAATGACCACATTGCTGACAATGTTACTCAGATGGGAATATCCGTTGTGAAACGTTTATACACAAAGGTCGATACGAGAAATGATAAAAAAAAGCCTTTTAGCCACCTGTACCCTTATGGCTAGCATGTCTGCGTTCGCTGATGTCACTATCACTGAACTTACCGTTAACCCGCAACTCTACCCGGTAGGGTTTGAAGAACATTTACAGAGAAATTTGGACTTCTTTGTTGATGGCGTAGGTGTAGATCAAAAAGCCAAAGTTCCATACGACACGATTTTTGTCGATAAAGATGGCCAGATTGAACACGCGTATTACGTCAATACTACAGAGATTGGTCTTTACCTAAACGTACTGGTTGAAGCACACAAAAATGGCAATGCCGATGCGTTAGTGCGTATTAATGAAACCTTGGATGCGCTAGCAAGTGCTCCGACTTGGAAAGGACTATTTTACTGGCCTTATGACATCGAGGGTGATCAACTTAAACCGAATAAAGATGGCATCGTTCCTGCGGTAGATAACGCCAACCTAGCCTTTGCTCTTGCGGGTGTGGCGGGTGCTTATCTGGATTCAAAACAAGCCGATGAAAAGCAAGTCATCGCTAAGGTTGAATCTATTCTTAACAGCCAAACCGACGGCTGGGCCGAACTCTATGATGAGAGCCGCGGGCTACTTTACTCGGGCTGGTCAACAACCAAGCAAGCGCCACTGACTTACCATATTGATCGTAAAGCCAATGAAAGCCGACTCGCGCCAATCTGGGCTCACCTGATCACTCAAGACTCAGAAAACACAGTGCCAAAAACTGCGTTTAACAACATGGAGTTATACACGCAAGATTACTACCTAGATGGCAAGAAATACTCTCCGATGCTGACTTGGGATGGTGCGTATTTCCAAGGCATGCTTTCGATGATTTGGTTGGAAGAACGCTCATTGATCCCAGATTTCTCGATGATCGAAGATATGACAGAGATCCAAAAGTACCACGCTATCAAGCATCAAATTCCTTTCGTGTCGTCCGCAGCAACGGTTGACGATGGTTATGCGGCATTCGGTGTCCCAGAGCTATCAGAATCTAAAGTTCGTTTTAACAATACTGATATCGCTGGTGGTGATACCGGTACACCTCATGCGCTAGCGCTTTCTTACATGGTGAATCCATTTGAAGCCGTAAAACTGTTGAACACAGTGATCGACTACTACCCACAACTTGAAACGCCATATGGCTGGTATGACGCGATAAACGGCAAAGGTGAAACCTCGACGAAAATTCTGTCTCTAGACCAAGGTATGTTTGTCGGCGCCTTCCTTTCACCGGCTATCAACCAAGATGTGCGTAAGTACCTAGACAGCAAAAATTACTACGCCGCCATTGTTGATATGTATGAAACCTTTGAACCAAATAATAAATAGACAGAGGAATGAACCGTGAACTTTGAAAAAGCAGTGAACGCAATAAAACTAACAAGCTTCGTTCCTTTGTTAGCGCTAGCTATTCCTCTGACAGCCAATGCTGATGAACCTGTAACAGAAGAACAAGCTGAAATAGAAACAGAAGTTGGATTATGGAGTGATCATGAGTATAGGGACCTTATTTTAAGTACCGAATCAGCACAAAGCAGTAATGCAGCCCCGAGAACTCGTGCACTAACGGGTATCGAGTACGAGCATATTGACAACGAAAACCAACCCAATGAAGAGCTTCTTCACTATATCTACGCTGATGGTTTTACCCGTGTGACTGATAACTTCAGCATGGGTTACGTATTTAAAGAAATACACCATAGCCGAGGTGGTGAAAGTACTGGATTGAGTAATTATTCCGAGCTGATTCCAAGTTTTTACTGGCGTCAAAATGACAATGTTGCTTACAACCTGATGTTGTCATATGAAAAAACAATTGGCGAATGGCACTACGACAAGTATATGGCAAAACCGGGCATTGACCTAAGCTTTGGCCGTCACTTCTTACACTTAAGTGCAGAGCTTGGCTACAAAGATGAAAGGCAAGGTCCGGGCAGCCGTGGAGCGTTCATTGAGTCTGAGCCTTTGTACCTTTACCGCTTAGATAACGGCATCAATATCGGTGCAAAGGTCATCTATGTTGAAGAGCATAACGACTTCAACTATGTCGAGTTTGCCGTTAAGCCTTTAGTACAATTTAACTTTGATAACGGCAATTACTTAGAGCTGCGTTATGAAAGAGGTACGTTAGATATGGGTTCAGATCCAAGTAATCGCGACCATTATGACTATGATGTTTATGCGCTATACACGGATCTTCCAATCAATGAACATTTTTCCTTCTTGGCTGATATTCAGGTTAAAGATCGCCACGCAGATACGGCACCTTGGACTGGGGACCAATTGGTATGGTTCTCCAAAGTCGGGATTGTTTGGAAGTTCTAATAAGCAACTTTAGTTACCGTGGGATTACTGATTAGCCACAAAAAGGCGCAAATTTGATAATCCCACACTTAACCACTTGCACTATTGTTTGGATATACCGCGAAGGAAGGTGTGACCTAAATAGTGAACGCATTTATAAATAGGAATGCAGAATCATGGCGAAAGTAACGCTACAAAATGTAAACAAAGTCTATGACAACGGCTTCCACGCTATTCACGATGTGAGTTTAGACATCAAAGATGGTGAATTCATGGTGCTTGTTGGTCCATCGGGCTGTGCTAAATCCACGATGCTGAGAATGGTCGCGGGCTTGGAAAGCATTACCGATGGGCAGATTGTGATTGGTGACCGAGAGTGTAATGACCTGCCGCCAAAAGACCGTGGCATCGCAATGGTATTCCAGAATTACGCTCTGTACCCCCACATGACCGCATACGAAAACCTAGCATTTGGTTTGGAAACGGCAAAGAAATCGAAAGCCGAAATCAAAGAGCGTGTCGCCAAAGCCGCTGAGCTTCTTGAAATCACCGACCTGCTCGATAGAAAGCCAAAGCAGATGTCAGGTGGTCAGCGCCAACGTATAGCCTTAGGACGCGCAATGGTACGTAACCCGGATGTGTTCTTATTCGATGAACCGCTATCTAATCTAGATGCAAAATTGCGTGTGTCGATGCGTCGCCGAATTATTCGTCTGCACAGCCAACTTCAAGAATCAGGCAAGCCTGCAACCATGATCTATGTAACCCACGATCAGGTTGAAGCGATGACCATGGGAGACCGCGTCTGCATTCTTAACCAAGGTCGCATCATGCAAGTCGATACGCCGATGAATGTGTACCACAACCCTAAAAACAAGTTTGTTGCTGAGTTTATTGGCTCCCCAGCCATGAATATGCTTGAAGGCACTCTATTGGATCAAAGCGGTAAAGTGTGCGTTCAACTCAATGAGCACACCATCGAATTGTCGCAAGCACATCAAGAAAAAGCGAAAGAGTGGGTAGGGCACCGTGTTCACCTTGGTATTCGCCCTGAGCACTTGTCGGTCTCTAATCAAGCGAATCAAAACACGCTACCGGCAAAAGTTGAGGCGAAAGAAGAGTTAGGGTCAGAAGTCTACTTACACGTTACCATCTTCGATAAACCGGTGGTTTGCAAATTACTCGATACCGAGCAAACACCTGAGGTCGGCACTCATTGTCACATTCAACTTCAAGTCGAGAAATGCCACGTCTTTGATGACGCTTCTCAAGAAAATATCCACTACACAGAATCAAAATAAGTTTGGAGTAAAGCTTTATGCACCACATTCAACCTGGATCACAAATGAGCGTTGGCAACGAAAGCCTGAACCTCACATTCAACGCAGATGGCGTACTAGGCGCAATTCGCAGTGATCGTTTAATGGTGTCTTTGTTCGATACGCCTGACTCAGAAATGGCTATCTCGAATGTATTTCTTCGTGTTAAAGGCGAAGGTAAATTAAATGTCACATCACTGCTTTTTTTTAATAACAAGATTGAAACGTTTAAGCAGAGCGATGGTTCATTACAGTGGGTAACAACAACGGAAGACTTTGAAGCCGTTGTGTCGATTAAAACGGCTGACCATACGTTTTTCTATGATGTGAGCATTACCAACCTCTCTTCACAGCCACTGACGTATGACTTGATTTACGGTCAAGATGTTGGCCTTGCGGATGAAGGCGCAGTTAAAACCAATGAACTGTACTGCTCTCAGTACCTTGACCATCAAATCTTTGAAAACCAAATGGGTTATGTGGTTTGTAGCCGTCAGAATTTGCCTCAATCTTCAGGCAACCCGCGCATTCAATTGGGTTCTCTTACACCTGTCGTTGGCTACAGCACCGATGGTTTCCAGTTCTTTGGTAAAGAGTTCAAGTTAACCGGTGAGGCCGTAGCATTGAACGCACCTCAACTTGAAAACAAAAAATATCAATATGAGATGGGCTACATCGCGCTTCAAACTGAAGAAGTCACGCTTGCAGCAGACTCGTCTAAGGAAGTGGTTTTCTACGGCGTTGTCACTGTGGATTTCCCGAAATCAAATTCGGGCGAGCCTATTGAACTGGAAGAGATTACAGCTAAGCACGCTCAACTAACATTATCTGAAGAGATGGAACGCGAGCCTTTATCTTGTGTACACCAACCTAAAGGCGAGTACCTGCAGGGCGAAACGCTGAGCAAGAAAGAGATCACAGAGTTCTTCGGTGATGATCAAACGTTCGCAGACGTTAAAGACGGTGAACTGCTTTCATTCTTCTACGGCGACAACAAATACGTGACGCTGCCAGAAAAAGAGAAGCATCTAGAGCGTATGACAGGTCATGTGATTGCGTCGGGTAATAATCAAGATTACCAGCAAGCTATCATGAGCTCGACACATTATATCGGCGGTGTTTTCAACTCACAGCTGACGCTTGGCAATACCTCATTCAATAAACTATTGGGTGTGTGCCGAAACCCGTTAAACCAATTCACTCATGCAGGGCAAAGGGTATGGGTTGAAGTGGAAGGAACCTACCGCGTATTGGGCATGCCTTCGGCTTACGAAACTGGCCAAAACTATTCGCGTTGGATCTATAAACTACTTGGCGGCTACCTAGAGATCGTTTCGTTCTCAAGTGCGCAAAGCCCAATCATCCAGCTAGATATCACTAAGCACGGAATTGAGGCTCCGCTTTCAATCAAAATGTCACACCAACTTGTTTTCGGTAATAACGAAGGCGAAGGCAGTGTTGAGATTGCAAGAGATGGCGAATTGTTCACAGTGACAGGCAAAAATGAATTGATTGATCAATTCATGCCGCAGCTGAGCTATGGTCTTGCAGTGTCAGGCATGGACGTAACGGCGGAAACGATCGGACGTGCGGAGTCTGATTCAGTGGAGTACTTGGTACTGAACGGTTCTCTTGAAAGCTATTGCTCTATCGCGATTGGTGGTAAGACGGGCGCGCTAGACACTACCGCACAATTTATCGCGTTTGAGGCGGAACGCGAGCAATACCAAAAAGGTATTCAGTCGCTGACTAAAGGCTTCAATGTTGATTTCAGTGAAGACAATGGAAATAGCCAGCGCATCAATACGTGTCTGAACTGGTTCACTCACAACGCTTTAGTTCACTACTCAACACCACACGGCTTAGAGCAATACTCAGGTGCAGCATGGGGTACGCGTGATGTGTCTCAAGGCCCATTCGAACTGTTTATGTCGATGCAGGAATACGCAAAGGCAAAAGCGTTACTAGAAGAGGTCTACAGCCACCAGTATCAAGAAACGGGCACTTGGCCTCAATGGTTCATGTTCGATCAGTATGCGACTATCCAACAAGAAGAAGCGCACGGTGACATCGTAGTATGGCCGCTCAAAGCTTTAGCTGACTACCTAAATACGACGGGCGACATCAGTATTCTGGATGTTGAACTGCCATACACGCTAGCAGAAGAAGGCTTTGTAAAGAGCGAAAGCCGCTTCACTTTAATGCACCATGTACAAACTCAAGTTCAGCATATGCTTGATAACCTCGTACCGGGCACATCGCTCTCTTGCTACGGTGATGGCGACTGGGACGATACGCTACAACCAGCGAATCAATCACTGCGTGAGAACATGGTGAGTGGTTGGACAATTCCACTCACGCTGCAAGCGCTTAAAGGTATGTACCAAGCCCTTCAAGGCAGTGAACATCAAGACTACGCTGCTTCTTTGATGGAGTTGGCCGACAAGATGGAAAGCGATTACCACCATTACTTGATTAAAGATGGCGTGATTGCAGGCTTTATCCATTTTGATCGCGATGACGAGGGGAGTGTTAAGCAAATCGAACACTTGCTGCATCCATCGGATCAAAAAACGGGCATCAACTACCGACTATTGCCAGCAAGCCGCTCAATCATTTCAGAAGTGTTTGATTCAGAAATGGCAAGTTCTCACATGGACATCATCAAGCAGAACCTTGTGCACCCTGACGGTGTTCGATTGATGGACAAAATGGCCGAGTACAAAGCAGGCAAGCAGAGCTACTTTAAGCGCGCAGAACTGGCAGCCAACCTTGGACGCGAGGTAGGCCTTCAATACTGTCACGCTCATATTCGATTCATCGAAGCGCTATGTAAGTTGGGCGATGCGGAAGCGGTATTCGACAACCTGTACAAAATTATTCCAGTGGGTATTCAAGACCACGTGCCAAATGCTGAGCTTCGTCAGTCGAACGCGTACTTCTCAAGTTCAGATGCGAAGTTTAACGACAGACCAACGGCATACGACAACTTTGACCAAGTGAAGAACGGTGAAGTTGCAGTGAAAGGCGGCTGGAGAATTTACTCAAGTGGCCCAGGTATCTACGTGAACCAACTTATCTCTAACGTATTTGGTGTTCGATTCGCGCACAACGATCTCATTCTTGACCCGGTTATCTCTCCGCGAGTTGGTCAAACGAAGATCCAGTTCGAGCTTGATGAGAAGCCAGTGACCTTGGTTATCGACTTGGTTGAAGGTTCACACACGCCAAAAGCTATCTCGATAAACAGTGAAACGGTGCCATTCGAACTGACTGAGAACCGCTACCGCTCTGGTGGTGCGAAGATCTCACGCGAATGGTTACTTCAGAGATTGAGTAGTGAAGAAAACACCCTTCATATCTCCCTTTAATAATCTGTTGGGCTCAGCGATGGGCCCAACCCAAAGGCTGAGTATGAGAAAAATGCAAGGTGTGAAGAGCTGGGCTCTTAAAGGAAATAAGTGAAATGAAAGTGACTATTAAAGACGTAGCTAAAAAAGCGAATGTCTCCATCGCAACCGTTTCGTACGCAATGAATGACTGCAATCGCGTCAGTGAAAAGACGCGCCAGCATGTTCTCAATATTGCTCACGAGATGAATTATGTCGCTAACACCAATGCTAAGCAGTTAAAGCAGCGTCGTAGCTACGCCATCGGCCTGTTTTTAAACAATTGGTTTGGCCCGATTTACAGCGAGCTTGTCAAAGGTATCGAGAAGGTCTGTCACCAGCGTGGCTATGATGTCGTGGCTTGTAGCATGTATGGCAATGAAGACTCTACGGCTCACAAGTATATTCGAGATCGAGTTGTTGATGGCGCGGTGGTTTTAACCAATTCATTTGATACCGAGTTTCTAAAGTCGGTCGCAGGCCCAGATTTCCCTATGGTGGTTCTAGACCGAGAAATAAGTGCTCCCGGTATCTATAACATCCTTATCGACAACTTTGGTGGCGCATTCAGTGCAACCAAAGAGTTGGTGCTTAAGGGCTGCAAAGACATCTACTTCTTCACTGGGCCTGAAGACTCATACGATAGCAAGAAGCGACTGGATGGCTACATCTCAGCTTTGGGCTATTTCAATATACCAGTTAAAAACCATCATTTGATTAAAAGCGATTTCACAGAAAAGACCGCTTACAAGCAGATGAAGGAGTTATTGGAACAGGGGCGCAGGCCCGACGCGGTATTTGCGGCCAATGATGAAATGGCGATCGGCATAATTCGCGCAGCGAAGCGTTTTGAAATAGACATCCCGAGCGAAATGAAGCTCGTCGGTTTCGACAATATAAGAATGGCAGAGTTAATGATTCCGAGTTTAACGACCGTTACCCATGAGAAAGAGGGGATGGGGGAGCTTGCAGCATCAACGCTTATCAATGCGCTTGATGAAAAAGCTAAAGACTCACAAGCATTAACGATTTTGCCAACGTCATTAATTTTACGTGAAACTCTGTAGGATAGTTATGAAAAAGTGGTTGATTGGATGTGTGCTTGCGCTGAGTTCGCAAGTGTCACTCGCAGATAATACCCGTATCGAAGTCATGACCCCAGTGGGTAACTACATGGACTTTGTCCGTTCTGAGTTAGTTCCTGAGTTCAAAAAAAGATATCCAAACGTAGATGTAGTCGTATCAAACGATGAAAACCTGGAAACCCGCATGGCAGCAGGCGATGTGCCAAACCTATATGCAGGTGTGTTTGGTTACCAACCCGCGAAATACGCCAAGATGGGTAAGCTCGCTTACTTAGAGCAGTTCGAAGGGTTCAATGCGATGGAGGACAGGATCGATCCTGTATTCATGCAGAAAAATTACGGTCGAAACTACTACATCCCTTGGAATGCAACAACGACGCTGATGCTCTACAACAAAGAGCTGTTCATTGAAGCGGGTTTAGATCCAGAGGACCCACCTCAAACCTGGGACGAATTTTTACACGCGGCAGAAAAGATCAGCCAACTGCCTCCAAGAGCAGATGGCAGCCCAGTGTACGGCACCGTATTCTGGAACGAAGCACTGTCTTGGGGTAGCTGGTACTGGAGCATGCTGGCTCAGATGTACTACAACTTCAACGACGGCCAATACGGCTTGCTTAATCGTTTCGGTACCAACCCTAACTTCGATAGAGAAGAAGCGAACCTAGCGCTGTTCTTTGAAACCATGGCGAAGGCGCAGCAGTATGCTCCACTGACCATGGAGAAGAACTTCTTCTCACGCACCATTGGTATGTGGCCACAGTTTGGCTTTGGCTGGAAAGCAAACTTAACTGAAGCGGCTGGTAAGCCGATGGTGGTGGGAGAAGATGTTGGATTAGCACCGATTCCGACGCTGAACAAAGGCGACACCTCATATTCTACACTGGATGGTCGCGCGCTAATGATCTTCAAAAATAGCGTCGAGAAAGAGCAGCTGTCGTGGGCGTTCTTAGAGCTGATGATGGAAGATGAGTTTAACCACAAAGCGAATGTGGCGCTAGGACAACTGCCAACGCTGATCTCGCTAAAAGACCGACCTTACTACAATACATCAGAAGCCAAACCATTTGTTGAGCAACTACCAAACGCAAAACTGAATGAACCTTTTGCGCTGTCAGCAGACATGGCTGGAGTCATTCTAGAGCAGTATTCCAAAGCCGTGGTTAAGCAAGATGTTTCCGCTGAGGAAGCGGTAGAAGCGGCGGCGAAACAAGCTGAAAAACTCATTAACGAATAGTGTGATAGGTCTAAGTGAAACTATGAAAAAAGATAACCTCATAACCGGCTACCTGTTCCTTGCACCATGGATTGTGTACTTCGCGGTCTTTTTGATTTACCCGTTTTTCTTGTCATTTGAGAGTAGCTTTCTAAGCGTCAATATCCTCATGCCGGAGAACACTAAGTTCATCGGTTTAACCAATTGGATTACAGTGGTGACGGACTTCTTGTTTTGGAAGTCATTGTTCAATGTCGTGTTTAACCAAGTCATCTTCGTGTCGTTGAGCTTCGTGATTGGACTGGGTTTGGCCTTACTGCTCAATGAGATCAAATTCTTGTCGAGCATGTTCCGCACCATCATGTTCATTCCAGTAGTGACCTCTATCACTGTGGCGATGATCATTTTCGACTTCGTATCAGGTCCTTCAGGTCCAATTCAAAGCACTATGGTGGGGGCGAATCTTCTTTCAGAGCCGGTGTTCTGGAAGTTTGAAGAGTGGTTACCAATGCCTGTGATTGCAGTGTTCAGTGCATGGAAGTGGTTCGGTGTGCAGATGATCATCTTTCTAGGTGGTATCGCGAGTATCGATAAATCTTTGTTCGAAGCTGCTGATATTGATGGCGCGTCGTGGTGGCGTAAGACTAAGAAAATCACTCTGCCGATGATCATGCCACAGATCGTGTTTGTGATGACAATGAACATCATCAACGGCCTGCAGATGTTTATCGAAGTGTTCATGAACTTTGATTTAAACGGTGGCCCTTATCAATCGGCGCTGACCCCTGTGCTTTATCTCTACCAAACCGGTTTTGAGCAGATGAAGATGGGTGAAGCTTCAACCATTGGCTTAATGCTCGCTTGCGTAATTTACCTGCTGACGATGATGCAGTTAAAAATCACCAGTAAGGAAGACTAATCATGAATGCTGATAAGAAAAAAAACCTACTGATTTACGGCACTCTTCTGGTTGCCACCCTTATTGTGTTGTATCCGTTCTTTTACATGGTGATCAACTCATTTAAGACGGGTCCAGAGATTATGCACAGCCCGAACAGCCTGCCAAAAGAGTGGTCGTTTGCTGGCTACATCAAGGTGTTTGACTCAGTGAACTTGGGGAGAGTTTTCTTCAACACCATCTTCATCTCGGTCACTGTCACGGTACTGAACACATTGTTCTCATCGATGGTTGCGTATTCGATTGTTAAAACCAACTTACCTGGCCGAGAGTTTTGGCTGAAAGTGATTCTTGGTTCGATGATGATTCCGGCGATTCTTTTCACCATCCCAACTTACATGATGATGTACGAGTGGAACTGGATTAACACCTATCGCGTGCTGATCATCCCGGGGGCGATCAGTGCGTACAACATCTTCTTGATGGTGCAATTCATGAAGCAAATAGACAACGCTTACTTGGAAGCGGCTCGCATAGATGGTGCAAGTGAGATGCGTATCTTCTTCAAAATCATTCTGCCTATGATGCGACCTGCTTTGGCAACCGTCGGTATCCTGACCTTCATGGGTGCATGGAATGACTTTATGGGGCCGCTACTTTATGTTCGTGATGAGTCTCTGATGACGCTGCAGCTTGCTCTGTATAACTTTAAAACTGAAGTACCGGGAACCAACCTAGAGCAATTGTGGGCGATGACCACTATGATTGCGGTTCCTGTTGTGATTGTCTTTTTCTGCCTACAGAAGAACTTCATCAAGGCATTTACTGGCGTAGGGGTTAAGTAATGAAAGTATCGACAGGATATAAATTGTTAGTGCTGGCCTCGGTTATATTTATCGCTTATGGCTCCGCTTGGTTGAGAGCTTACTCACTATCGGAAAACTACTTTGCATACGCAGAGCAGCAATACGAAACAGGTGAGCTGGTGACTGCGTTAAAAGGGATGAACAAACTCGAACTCAGAATTGAAGACGAGTATTTGGGTGGCTACCAGCAGGTGATTGAAACTTGGAGAAACGCAACGCTTGGTCCTAAGCCAGATGCGTACTACGAGTCATTAGAAAAACCTTCATTGATCATTGAACAACTTAACGAACAACAGTTAATGGAGTTCATCGAGATCTACGTTCAACTTGATTCTCGATATGTGCCAACGGCGGCCGACCAACTGCGACGCTTAGCGAAACAGTCTGGTAATGATGCGTTATACCAAGAGATGACCGAGTTTCTAGCCGAAGCTTTCCCACGTTACAAAATGAAAGAGATCTAATCGATGGCTCTATACAAAGACAGCTCAGCGAGTTACCGAACCAGAGCGCAAGATTTACTGTCTCAGATGACGCTTGCCGAGAAAGTGGGTCAGCTTTGCCAATCGCCAATGCTGGATTATGACAACAATAAGCAAGAGTGCTTGATGAAAGTAGAGCAGGGTGCGTATGGCTCACGCATCCTTGCTGACACGGCGTGGGCAGGTAATGCACCGGGTGAATCGGTTGACCCGCACCAACTTAATGAGATCCAAAAGGTGGCGATGGAAAAAAGCCGCCTGGGGATTCCAATCATATTCGCTCGCGATGTGATTTATGGTCAAAAGACAGTGCTGCCCATTCCTCTGGCTCAAGCATGTTCTTGGAACCCAACACTGGTTGAAGAGGCTTACGAGTGCATTGCAGCTGAGGCGGCCTCGTTGGGTATTAACTGGACCTTTGCGCCAATGCTCGACATCGTTCGAGACCCGCGTTGGGGGCGAGTGATTGAGAGTTCAGGTGAAGACCCATACCTAACCAGTCAGTTTGCAAAATCGGTGGTGAAAGGTTTTCAAGGTGATGACCCTTCGCAGCCAAATAAGCTGGTGGCGTGTGCTAAACACTTTGTTGGTTATGGTGCTTCAGAAGGTGGGCGTGATTACGATACGACTGAGTTGAGCGATAACACCTTGTACAACGTGCACTTGCCGCCGTTTGCCGCAGCAGTGAAAGCAGGTGTTGCAACCATGATGTCTGGATTTAACGACCTTGGTGGTACACCGGTAACTGGCTCTCGTCCATTGATTCGAGACTGGCTCAAAGGCGAGCATAAGTTTGATGGCATGGTCGTCAGTGATTGGGGCTCTATTTCCGATCTGGAATACTTCCAAGTTGCGAAAGACCCATCGGCAGCGGCGTTAAAAGCGTTGGATGCGGGTGTGGATATGGCGATGACCCACGAAGCTTACGAAGATACCCTTGCAGAGCTGGTGAAGAACAATCCAAGCTTGCAAGAAAATCTAGATGAAGCAGTCTACCGTGTGCTGTTAACTAAGTTCCGTGCTGGCCTGTTTGAAAGACCATACATCGACCCTGAACTGCATAAGAGCGTGCTGGGTCTCGCAGAGCATAAGCGTAAAGCGTTAGCTCTTGCTGAAGAGAGTATGGTACTGCTTAAAAACGACGGTGATTTACTACCGTTGGACTCACAAGGCTTAACCATTGCTGTGATTGGTCCTCATGCTCATTCGCAGAGGCAGCACCTTGGTTCTTGGTGTCTTGATGGCAATGCCGACGACGTTGCAACGATTGCCGATGGCATCCAAGCAGCAGCGCCAGAGAACACCATAATTACTGATTCAAGCGCATTCAGTGATGACATGATGGAGTGCGCGCATCGCAGTGATGTAGTTGTGCTGTGTGTCGGTGAAAGTCATCGTCGAACGGGAGAAGCACGTAACATCGCTGAACTTGTGTTGCCACCGGGCCAAGAAGAGCTGATTGAGGCTATAGGCAAAACGGGCAAACCTCTGATTGTGGTTCAGTGCACTGGCAGGCCCGTACCATCACCTAAGATTGAGCAATACGCTCAGTCACTGGTTTATGCATGGCAAAGCGGCACAGAGACAGGCAATGCGGTCGGTAACTTACTGTTTGGTCGAAGTAATCCGAGTGGCAAGCTCACCATGACAGTACCAAGAAGCACAGGGCAAATCCCTATGTATTACGGTCGCAAGCCGATTGGTAAAATGCGAGCGTATCAAGAGTACATGCCATATAAGAATGAGCAAGATACACCGCTTTACTCATTCGGATTCGGTTTAAGTTATTCTCAGTTTGAGTATGGTAAGTTGACGGCCGTAACGCCTGAAATTACAGAGAACGAGAGCCTAATTGTTGAGGTTGACGTTGAGAACACCTCTGCGATTGCAGGGCAAGAAGTAGTTCAGTGCTATATCTCTCGCAAAGTCTCTTCGACGACTCGCCCTCAACGAGAGCTAAAAGCATTTACAAAGTGCTTTTTAAAATCGAATGAACGTAAAACGATTAGACTGACGGTTTCAGCGGACGACCTGAGGTTCTATGGTTCTCAAGAGTGTTTTATGTATGAGGTTGGTGACATTGATGTTTATGTTGGGGGAAGCAGTCTAGCGACCGAGTCAGTAACGGTTCATCTTGGGTAAACATTCCACTTAACGTAATTTTTTGAAGGTAAGTAAAAGAGATTGGGTAGAGCCAATCTCTTTTTGTTTATACGCTGTGGTGTATTTGCCTAATGTTGTACATGTTTAAACACTGTACCTGAATAATTAAAACAAAAGGCTAGGGTGGCTTCCCATTCTATAGTCTGGCTCACTTGTGGTACAATCGCGCGAGTTTATATAAGAGAAAGAATAGGACACGCTGTGACTTCGTCTCCGGAAAAAGCAGATAAAAATAACCATGTAACGAATACCAACGCGACATCGGATTCTGCTGCTGATCAAGCTAAGCAAAACAACAAACAACAAGCACCTAAAGCTAGCGCATCTCAAAATAGCCCAGCCTCTCTTCGTAAGGCCTTAAATGAGTGCATGATGCGCGACCGCTTCCGTCTAAGTAAGCGAATTGCTGGTGCGAGCAAAATTAAGAACGAACAAGCTAAGCACGCTGTCTTTGATGAGATTGCGTTAGACATTGCTAAGTCGATGATGACGGCAACTCAGCGTGCTGCACAGAAACCAACGATTGAATATCCAGAAATTCTCCCTGTTAGCCAAAAACGCGAAGACATCGCGAAAGCCATCGCTGAAAACCAAGTGGTTATCGTGGCGGGTGAAACGGGTTCGGGTAAAACCACTCAGCTACCAAAAATCTGTTCTGAGCTTGGCCGCGGCCGCTTTGGCCTAATTGGCCATACTCAGCCTCGTCGTCTTGCTGCACGTTCGGTTGCGAATCGTATTGCTGAAGAGATGGAAACGCAGCTGGGTGAGTTCGTTGGTTATAAGGTTCGATTCAACGATCAAATATCTGACAACACCCAAATCAAATTGATGACCGACGGTATTCTACTGGCGGAAATTCAACACGATCGTTTCTTAAGCCAGTACGACACCATCATCATCGATGAAGCGCACGAACGTAGCCTGAACATCGATTTCATCATGGGTTACCTGAAAGAGTTGCTGCCAAAGCGTCCTGATTTGAAAGTGATCATCACGTCGGCAACCATCGATCCAGAGCGTTTCTCTAAGCACTTCAATAATGCACCAATTATCGAAGTCTCTGGCCGTACTTACCCAGTAGATACGCGTTACCGCCCATTAGGTGGTGATGACAGTGATTCAGACCGCGACCAAATCGAAGGTATCTTTGAAGCCGTTGATGAGCTGTGTGATGAAGGCCTTGGTGATATCTTGATCTTCATGAACGGTGAGCGAGAGATTCGTGATACCGCAGATGCATTGAGCAAACGTAACCTTCGTGATACTGAAATTGTTCCGCTTTACGCACGTCTATCGGCAGGTGAGCAGAACCGTATCTTCCAGTCTCATACTGGTCGACGCATCGTGCTGGCAACTAACGTGGCAGAAACCTCGTTAACGGTTCCTGGCATCAAGTATGTTATCGACCCGGGTACGGCGCGTATTAGCCGCTATAGCTACCGCACTAAGGTACAACGCCTACCGATTGAGCCTGTCTCTCAAGCGAGTGCCAACCAACGTAAAGGTCGTTGTGGCCGTGTTGCTGAAGGTATCTGTATTCGTTTGTACTCAGAGGAAGATTTCGAATCGCGCCCAGAGTTTACTGACCCGGAGATTCTTCGCACTAACTTAGCCTCTGTAATTCTTCAGATGACAGCGCTTGGCTTAGGCGACATTCAAGCGTTCCCATTTGTTGAAGCGCCCGATAAGCGCAACATTCAAGATGGTGTAAGGCTGCTTGAAGAGCTTGGTGCAATCGCGACAGTCGAACCGTCTGCGAATAAAAACAAGAACCACGGCGATGACAAGAAGAAGCTAACCGCGATTGGTCGTAAGTTGGCGAAACTGCCTATCGATCCGCGTTTAGCACGTATGGTAATTGAAGCGCCACGTAACCGATGTCTACACGAAGTGATGGTGATTGCGTCTGCGTTGTCGATTCAAGATCCGCGTGAGCGCCCATCAGACAAACAACAATCGTCTGATGACAAGCACAAGCGCTTCTTCGATAAAGAGTCTGACTTCATCACGTTTGTGAACCTGTGGGATTACATCAAGCAGCAGCAAAAAGCGCTGTCGAGCAACCAGTTCCGCAAACAGTGTAAGCAAGATTACCTGAACTATTTACGTATCCGTGAATGGCAAGATGTGTACTTCCAAATTCATCAAGCAATGCGTGAACTGGATACTAAGTTGAATACAGAGCCGGGTAGTTACGATGGTATTCACATCTCACTACTATCAGGTCTGCTTTCGCACATCGGCATGAAAGACCAAGAGAAGAATGAATATCAAGGTGCACGTAATGCGCGCTTCCATATCTTCCCAGCGTCTGGCCTATTTAAGAAACAACCTAAGTGGATCATGTCTGCTGAGCTGGTGGAAACCTCGAAACTTTGGGGTCGTGTGATTGCGAAGATTCAACCTGAATGGATTGAGCCACTGGCGAAACACCTGATTAAACGCAGTTACAGCGAACCACATTGGTCGAAGAAACAAGCGGCGGTAATGGCACACGAAAAAGTGATGCTTTACGGAATCCCAATTGTTCCTAAGCGCCTTGTGAACTACGGTGCGATTGATGCAACCGTCAGCCGCGAGTTGTTCGTGCGTAGTGCATTAGTAGAAGGTGAGTGGGAAACCAAACACACCTTCTTCAAGCAGAACCGCAAGCTACTACAAGAAGTTGAAGAGCTTGAGCATAAATCGCGTCGCCGTGACATCTTGATCGATGATGATGAACTATTCGATTTCTATGACCAGCGTGTTGGCGAAGAGGCTGTTTCAGGCCGTCACTTCGATACATGGTGGAAGAAGACCAGTCAGAAAACCCCCGATCTGCTGAACTTCGAAAAGTCGATGCTGTTCAGAGGTGATGCAAGCCACGTTACCGATTTGGATTACCCGAACTTCTGGCACCAAAACGGTATCAAGCTCAAGCTGAGTTACCAATTTGAGCCGGGCGATGACAACGATGGTGTAACGGTCCATATTCCGCTACCTATCTTGAACCAGATCGACCAAAACGGATTCGATTGGCAGATCCCAGGTTTACGCCAAGAGTTGGTGATTAGCCTGATTAAGTCACTTCCAAAAACGCTACGCCGTAACTTTGTGCCTGCACCAAACTACGCCGATGCATTCTTGGCACGTGTTACGCCACTTGAAGCTCCGCTATTGGATTCTCTTGAGAAAGAGCTACGTCGTATGACAGGCGTGGAAGTGGTACGTGATGACTGGAAGTTAGACCAGATTCCAGAGCACTTAAAGGTAACATTCCGCGCTGTAGATCATCGCAAGCGTAAGCTGAAAGAACAGAAAGATCTGCATGAGCTGAAAGAGAGCCTGAAAGACAAAGTTCAAGAAACGCTTTCTAAAGTGGCAGACGATGATATCGAACAGCAGAACCTGCACACGTGGAGCTTTGGTGAGCTACCAAAAGTCTACCAACAGAAGCGTGGCGGCTACGATGTTAAAGCTTTCCCTGCGCTGGTGGATACCAAAGACAGCGTAGAGATCAAACTGTTCGAAACTGAACAAGAACAGATCTCTGCAATGAAATCGGGTCAGCGTCGTTTAATCTTGTTGAATGTACCATCACCGATTAAATACTTGCACTCGAACTTGCCGAACAAATCGAAACTTGGTTTGTACTTCAACCCATACGGACAGGTACTTGATTTAATCGATGACTGTATCGCTTGTGGTATTGATAAGCTGATTGAAGAGAAGGGCGGTTTGGTTTGGGAACCAGAGCAGTTTGAAGCACTGAAAGAGCACGTACGTGCAGAGTTGGGTGATACGGTAGTTGAGATTGCTCAACAAGTTGAAACCATCTTAACCACGGCATTCAGCATCAGTAAGAAGCTAAAAGGCCGTGTTGATCTTTCTATGGCATTCGCACTTTCGGATATAAAAGCTCAGGTAGAAGGCTTGATTTTTAAGGGTTTTGCCACAGAATGTGGGTGGAAACGCCTGCCGGATATTCTACGCTATATGAGAGCGATTGAACGCCGCATGGAAAAACTGCCAATTGACCCGAACAAAGATCGTCTTCATATGATCAAAGTTGAGTCAGTAATGAATGATTACAAAGAACTGCTGAATAAAATTCCAAAAGGGATCGCGGTTCCAGAAAATGTAAAAGAGGTGCGTTGGATGATAGAAGAGCTTCGTGTAAGCTTCTTCGCACAGCAGCTCGGAACGCCTTACCCAGTATCAGATAAGCGTGTTAAAAACGCGATTGATGCTTGCTAAAGGAATAAAGCTAGACGCAATAGCAAGGTTTAGGTATAAATCTTGCTTATTGCATTACTAATTGAATAGTTATTACATACAGGGCGACTTGGTGGCAATTTATTACCACTCAAGGCCTGCCACTAGGACGAAAAAGGTCGAATATGAAAAAAACGTTATTGGCACTAGCACTGCTAGGTGCATCTTCAACAGCAATGGCTGATTCTTGGTTGTACGGTGGCGTAATGGGTGGTCAAAACTCATTAGGCAATGAAGAAGAAACAGCGATGGGTATCCACGTGGGTACAGGCATCCTGCCACTAATTGGTATTGAAGCGGGTTACTGGGACCTAGGTTCTTTCGACAGCGTTAAGTACGGCAACCGTGACCTTACAAACCTAGATGCAAGCACTGCTTACCTAGCGATCAAACCAAGCATCGACTTCGGTCCTCTTCACGTATATGCGAAGGCTGGTGTTCACTCTTACGATCTTAAATCTGACGGCTTCAAGCAATCAGGAGAAGATGTAATGTACGGTGTCGGCGCTGAATACTTCATCTTTGGCCCACTATCTGTAGGCGCTAGCTACCAAAACTTCAAAATGAAAGATGACGACTCTGGCGTATTCACGCTAAACGCAACTATCCACCTACTGTAATTAATCAGTGAAACGATCGTAAATATCGGTCGGATAGTCGTTAAAGAGTTCGTAAGGATTCATAAAAAATGCCAGCTTGATAGCTGGCATTTTTGTATCTGTTAACCGTGTAATCGCCACTCTGTTTTCTTATAACAGATAGCTAGCGGAGGGTTACTTTTTACTGTTCAGAATACGCTGGATTCTTGGGTTAATCGCTTTGCCGTGTTGGCTTTCGTACTCTTCGCGCTTCAAGTCGTTAAGGTTTTTCACTGAGTTAGCAGCAAGAAGGAATTGCGGCAATTCTGTTTCAAGCATGCCTTTCTCATCTAAACGCTTTGCTTCCAAGTAGTACTTTTTAAACAGACCATCAAGCTTGTTTTCAGCCGTACGCTTTAAATCATACAGCTTGTTTTGGATAAGCCACTTTTCAATCTTGTTAGCGGCAGTACGCGATAACACACGAATACGGCTATCCAGCAGTTCTTCTTCAGTCAGTGAATCTTTAAGGATCCAAAGTTCACCCATTTGCGGCGGCCAGCTGTTGCCAAGTTGAATACGCTCATGACAGTGCATTAGCACGCGGTTAAGGCCGTCTGAATCAACAGAGTTGGCAAACTCAATGAATTTACCACTTGGCTCACTACCGTATTGGTATTCCCACTGAGTTTCGTACACGCTCAAGAAAGAACCAAACACATGGACACACCAATCTGTGAGCTCTAATTCTGCAGGATCTTGATCAACAACAGGCACTTGTTGAGACGCACCTGAACCTGCAGCTTGTGCCGCCGCTACTTTCACATCGGTACTTTGTGCTTCAATCACTTCAGGTACTAGTGGAGCTTTAGGTTGAACGTCCGGAGCTGGCTCAGAAGGTTGGCTTTTTGCCTTTTTGAATGAGCTGCTGCCTGAAGCGTTCAGATGGGCTAAGCTTTTGTCGATACCCATTTCCTTGAGCTTGTCCTGCATTTCCTGAATATTGAGAGGTCTTCTGCTGTTGTTGTCTTTCATTTTGCTTCTCGTTAACTAACCAATACTGCAACTTAGATTCGATGCGAGATAGTGGCATTAGTTCATTGGCTTTGGCTTTATACCAGAGGACAAATTTCTTCCATACTAAACTATGGTCACCGGCAAGGCCGGAGAATTTAAACGCGCGTTCTGCCCATGATGGTATCTCTTCTTCGTTGAGATCATGAGTAGAGACGGTGTTGCTGTTCATTGAGCCTCGGCCTTGTGGGCGAGGGGCATGCTGCATGCTTTGCATTGGCGCCGGAGCTGGCTGAAACTTAGGTGCAGGTGCAGGTGCAGGTGCAGGTGCAGGTGCAGGTGCAGTAGAGTAGACCGGAATACTATTGGTCGGTTGAACCTCAACGTGAGCCGCAGCTTGCTCTTGCTCAATGAGCATTTTGAAAACGTGAATCTCTTTTTGATCTCGATAATCTACTTTTACCTTATCGAGAAAACCTTGGTCGACTAAACACTTAAGACAGTCGGCTAAACCAAACGTAGAGAGAGCACAAAGTTGACCTGCTGTTTGTAGGCATACATTGGTGTAGCCGAATTCGTCAGCACCATCTGCAAGCATCAATAAAACAAGCTTTTCTGCTGGGCTAGAAGTATTCACTTGCCAAGCTAAATAAGAATATTTGGCGCTCAATATTGTGTTCTCAAAAAAGGTAAGTCGTTGTCACTATTGTAAGTCACCCCTTACCGAATTTATAGCAACTTAACAGAAAACGGCATTAGTAAGCCAAATATTGACCATAAGGAGAGGTCTGCCCTAAAAAGTGAGCCTACAGTCATTCATTCTTGTGGTTGACGCTAGGAATCATTGGGCATGAATGCGCATAGCAGCCTAAAGTGACGATATTCTTTGTTAGGTTAAGAATGATCAATTCACTTTTGCATTCTGTAGGTCAAAATACGGGTCTTCTCTTAAGGTCGACTATTGATGATTGTCTTATCGACTCCCAATCCACCTATCTATTCATTAACTGTATTTAATTTATAAAACACCTTGATATGATCAATATTTGCGCTATTATGACGATAAGTCAGAAATGACGAAGCGTCATAAAATGGTTAACTACATGAATTTACTATTCGTGTTAATATATTGGACAGGAGCGTTTTAAATACTGGCGAAGCTTAGATAATAGCTAAGCTCATATACGGACTGAGAAATTATGTTTGGCTTTGGTTGTAAAGGCGATAAACAAGGTATCTTTGGTTGCAAAGGCGTGTTGTCTAAAAAGCAGCAGTCTATCGCAGACCGAGAAGTAGAATTGATGTTGTTAGCAAAAGATCTGGTTCGAGAACAAGGGTTCGGAAACCTGACGATGGATAGGCTAACGGCGGCAAGCTCTTATTCTAAAGGTACGATATATAATCACTTTTGCAGCAAAGAAGACGTCGTTTTAGCCTTGTGTATTCACTCTTTAAAGACCGAGGCATTGATGTTTGCTCGTTCTGGAGAGTTTGAAGGCAACTCACGCGAAAAGATTGTCGCATTGCACGTTGCGTACCGAGTTTATGCTCGTATGGAACCGGTATTATCAACTTGCGCGATTATGGCGAAAAGCCCATGGGTACTAGAGAAAGCCTCCAGTGCACGCGTGGCCGAGATGAATCAATTAGAAGAGATCGTTATCGAACAAGCGGATCTGCTCGTCAATCAAGCAGTAGAAGCCGGTGACCTAAAGTTCTCTTCTGGCGTGGGTTCAGATGCCATCGTATTCGCTAACTGGTCAATCGCATTTGGTTCAAATGCTTTGTCTCAGAATGCTTCAAACAGTCATTGTATCAAGCGGTTACAAGACCCGTATTCAGTATTACATAACGCGAACATGATTTTAGACGGCCTCAACTGGCAGCCCCTTTCGAGTGATTGGGATTACCGCAAAACCTGGCGCCGTGTAGAACAAGAACTGTTCAGCGAAGAGATCGCTTACTTAGAATCAGTAGGTCGATAGCTTCTATTAAGCCCACTCATGTGGGTTTATTAATAACCATTTTTGACGATTCGTCACAAACTTGAGGTTAACCGACTGTAGTTTTGGTTTCTTGAGTGTTTGACTAAGAATTGTGTCTTTTGTCAGCTTCGGCTGGCTTTTTATGACACAAATATGACGAATCGTCACAAATGGAGACTGTGATGAAACATGACAGCCAGAAGCCCGCTTTCGATCAGCAAAATCGAGATAACCGTAATGTCGATAACGCAAACGCTGATCTAAATAACAGTTGGCACTCAATACCGACCAAGCGTTCGTTTATCGTTCTGCTGGTGGTTTTTTCAATCATCATGCTCTCTGCTTTTGGGGCAAAGAACCTCTACTTTAGAGGAGACTACAACATCTTCTTCGAAGGCACCAACAAACAGTTGATGGCGTTCGATGAAATCCAAACCACCTTTGCAAAAACCGACAACCTTGCGATTGTTGTCGCTCCTGAAGGTGGCAATGTCTTCACCCCAGAAACTCTCACCCTAATTCAAAACCTCACGGTCGATGCGTGGCAGATCCCGTACTCAAGCCGTGTAGATTCCCTTGCCAATTATCAGCATACCGAAGCCGTTGAAGATGACCTCTTGGTAGAAGACCTGCTGTATGAAGAATATGAGCACACACCAGAGCGAATCGCCAAAGTTAAACAGATCGCCCTCAATGAACCTCTGCTTAAAAACGCATTAGTCTCAGCCTCTGGCGATGTGACGATTGTGAACGTCACCGTGCAATTGCCTGAAGTGGATAAAACTGCGGAAGTGCAAGAAGTAATCGCGGCTATCAATACTATGATCGCCAAGTACCAAGCCGATTACCCGAATGTCGAATTCCATAAAGCGGGCATCATCGCCATGAACAACGCATTTATGATGTCGGCTCAAGAAGACAGCTCAACACTAGTGCCGTTAATGCTGTTGGTGGTGTTGGTGTTCCTAACCTTTATGCTGCGCTCGTTCTTTAGTGTGGTGGCGACCTTAGTTGTGATTATCTCTTCGATTGTTGCCACCATGGGGTTGTCTGGCTGGGCAGGGATGTTCCTCAGCACCGCAACGGTCAACGTTCCGACCTTAGTGCTAACCCTTGCGGTTGCTGATTGTGTTCACGTAATCGTGACCATGAGACAAGCCATGCAGCGTGGGATGGAGAAAGCACAAGCCATTCAATACAGCATCAAGCTTAATGCGATGCCGATCTTAATTACTTCTGTCACCACCGCGATTGGCTTCTTGATGATGAATATGTCGGACTCTCCAGTATTACGAGACTTCGGTAACTTGTCGGCATTGGGCGTGATCATCGCGTGTTTCCTATCAGTGACTATGCTTCCTGCGCTGTTAAAGCTCTTGCCAGTAAAGACTCTACCAGCCAATGAAGCCGCAGAAAGCAAAGTGACTTTCATGGATAAGCTGGGTGATTTTGTGGTTGCGAACCGTAAAGCTCTGCTGCCGATTTCTACCTTAGTGATTGTTGGCGCTGCCGCGTTAATTCCATTGAATAAAGTGAATGACGAATCGGTGAAGTATTTCGATACCTCAAGTGAGTTCAGACAAGCGGCTGATTTCATGGAAGAGACCGTAAGCGGCATGACCACCATCAGTATTGCTGTTAAGACTAACGAATCTCAAGCGATTGCCGATCCTGTGTTTTTGCAAGCGATTGGTGACTTTACTGAGTGGCTACGCGTTCAACCAGAAACCGACCATGTCGCCACACTTTCCGATGTTTACATGCGTTTGAATAAGAACATGCATGGTGACGACGATAGCTACTACCAACTGCCACTTAACCGTGAACTTGCCGCGCAATACCTGCTGCTTTACGAGATGTCTCTGCCTTATGGCTTGGACTTAAACAACCAGATCAACGTCGATAAATCATCGATCAAAATGGTGCTGACGGTCGACAACCTAGGCAGTGTGGAATTGGTTGAACTCGAAGAGCGCATCTACTCATGGTTTGCCGCTAATGCGCCGCAATATGAAGTGGTCGCATCCAGTCCGTCATTGATGTTTGCTCACATTGGCGAAACCAACATGGCGAGTATGTTATCGACTCTGCCTATCACCTTAGTGCTTATCTCTGGCTTGATGATCTTTGCATTGCGCTCGGTTCGCTTAGGGGTGATCAGCCTAGTGCCAAACATTGCTCCGGCGATTATCGGCTTTGGTTTGTGGGCGCTTATCTCTGGTGAAATCAACCTTGGTTTGTCAGTCGTGGTTACGCTCACACTGGGTATCGTGGTTGATGATGCGGTGCACTTCTTAAGTAAATACCAGCGCGCACGATTAGAAGGGAAATCAGCGGAAGAAGCGGTTCGATATGCTTTCCACACCGTTGGCCGCGCATTGTGGATCACCACGGTCGTACTTGTGGCTGGTTTCTCTGTACTAGCGATGTCGAGCTTCAGACTCAATTCCGACATGGGCTTACTCAGCGCGATTGTGATTTTCATTGCGCTGGTGGTCGACTTCATCTTGCTACCGAGCTTACTGATGATCTTCGACAAACAGACTCGCTATGCAGATAAAGCCCAGTACCAACCAAAGTCATCCGCTAAAGCGCAATCCAACCCGTCTAACCCAGCTGGCGAACTGTCTACTTCGACTAAATAAGGAATCGTCAGCCTGCTGCTGTGGGCTGACTCAAGGAGAAATTTATGAAAAGCGTTAAACAATCATTCGTTACTACATTACTTACTGTCAGCTCATTAAGCGTCGGCACGTTAACAATAGGCACATTCGCGGCTTTCCCAGCATTAGCAGACCCAGCGAAAGGCTTAGAAATTGCCGAGCAGCGTAAAGCGGTCGATGTCGGGTGGGGCGATTCTGTCGCAACCATGGAAATGCTACTTCGCAATAAACAGGGCGAAAGCAGCACACGCCTAATGCGATTGAAGTCGTTAGAAGTAGATGACGATGGTGATAAAGGGCTGACCATTTTTGATGAGCCACGCGACGTAAAAGGCACGGCTTTCTTAAACCATTCGCACATCACTAAATCGGATGACCAATGGTTGTACTTGCCTGCCTTGAAGCGTGTAAAACGCATTTCTTCACGCAACAAATCTGGCCCGTTTATGGGCAGTGAATTTGCTTACGAAGACTTGAGCTCGTTCGAGTTAGGAAAGTACACCTTCAACTACATTGAAGACGCCAAAATTGAAGGCGTGGATACCTTTGTATTAGAGCAAGTTCCGACCGATAAAAACTCCGGCTACACCATGCAGAAAGTATGGCTAGACCAACAATATTACCGCCCAGTTCAAGTGGAATTTTACGATCGCAAAGGTGCATTGCTGAAAACCCTGTCGTTCCAAGACTACAAACAATACCTAAACCAATACTGGCGCGCTCACACCATGTCGATGCAAAACCATCAAACAGGCAAAAGTACGGTATTAACCACGACAGATTTAGCCTTCCAGACCGGTCTTAAAGACAAGGATTTCCAAAAGAACACACTGAAACGTGCAAAATAGGGCAGAAATATGAAAAGGATTGTGGCAACAGGAACCCAATTATCCTTAACTTTGGTGGCGACAGTCGGGCTTATGCAGGTGTCGCTGCCATGTGTGGCGGCCAGCGTTAGCTCAGATCTAGTAGAGAAGCTTACTCCGGATCTTTCAGGGCAGGTGAACCTTGAACACAGGCAGTTCTTTAGTGACGGTTTGCAAGGGCAAGACAAAGGACAAAGCTCACTGGTGTTGCAGCCAGAATTTTACTGGGAGCAAGAGGAGGGTAACGGCAGCTTTACCTTCACCCCGTTTTATCGCCTAGACAGCGAAGATGATGAGAGAACCCATGGCGACGTTCGTGAAGCTCTGTATCTCAATTATTGGGATGACTACGAACTGCGAGCGGGTGTTGGCAAAGTGTTCTGGGGCGTGACCGAATCGGCGCATTTAGTAGATGTGGTAAACCAAACTGATGCCATTGAATCGGTCGATGGTGAATCCAAGTTAGGTCAGCCGATGGTGCACTTCACCTCGATTAAAGACTGGGGAACCATCGATGCCATGTTACTGCCGTATTTTCGTGAACGTACCTTTGCAGGTGAAGACGGTCGATTAAGGCCTACTGTACCTGTATCGGACGATGCGCTTTACGAATCTTCAAGAGAAGAAAAGCACGTCGATGTAGCACTGCGTTATAGCCAAATGTACGGCGATTGGGATGTCGGTTTAAGCTATTTAGGCGGCACAAATCGCGACCCTTATTATCGTGTAGAGGGCAATGAACTCAAGCCGTATTACGCGCAAATGCAGCACTTCGGATTGGATGTGCAAGGCATTATCGGTGATTGGTTATGGAAGCTAGAAAGCATTTATCGCGACAGCTACGACAACCACACAGGCGTAGCAACAGGCTTTGAATACACCTGGGTGGGGGCACTCGAATCGTATTGGGACATTGGCTTCATTGCTGAATATCTGTATGACAGCCGAGGCAATAATGCTCAAACCATCGGTCAAAACGACGTGTTCCTTGGGGCGCGTTTCGCCTTGAACGATGAAGACGGAACTGAGGTACTTACAGGCATCACGCAAGACTTGGACAACAGCGATGTCTACAGTGCAAAACTGGAAGCATCAAGCCGTATCAACAACAACCTCAAGTGGCGATTGAACGCGTGGTTGTTTGAGAACGAAACCCCAGAAGACTTGTTGTTCTTTGCTCGTAAGGACGACTTTGTTGAGATGGCGTTGGAATATTATTTCTAATGTTGGTTTGGTGGGGCATTCTTGTTAAAGGGGCGTCTCAGATTTAAGACGCGCTATATTTATAATGTTTAACGTCGTCTTTTTATAAAAAGGAGCAAATAATCGAATAGTCCCACAGGTAAGATGGTTATATTTTTCGAGTATCTATAACCTCCGAATATGCATGTAAATCGTGCTGGTGGTATCGGCCCTAAGGGATCTATGAATTTATTTAATTGGGATAAAAACTTTGAAACAGGCATTGGTGTTGTCGATGAACAACATCAATACCTTGTTGGTTTTATCAACCACTACGGAAATCTTGTGTCAGAGAATACTATCTCTATAGACGATATTAACATCGCTTTACTCGATCTCACGCGCTATGCCGAATTTCACTTTAAAGAAGAAGAATCTTTGATGAGAGATTGTGGTGTGTATGAGCGACACATTGAAGAGCACATCAAAGTGCATCGTGTATTTATGCAAGATATCTACAGTATGCAAGCTTTCATCTTGGAAGAAGATCAGTCGTCAGCACGGCAGTTACTTGATTTCTTGATCCACTGGCTTGCTTACCACATCCTCGGTATCGACCAAAACATGGCGCGACAAATGACCGCCATAGAAGAGGGCGCGACACCTCTACAAGCCTTTGAAGCGGAAGAAAAACAGCAAGATTCTTCGACTGTTCCTTTGTTGGCGGCGCTTAATGGCCTGTTTGAACAAGTCTCTGAACGCAACAAGCAGTTGTTACGCTTCAACCAGTTACTCGAAGACAAAGTCGAGGAACGGACTACAGAACTGAAACGAGCGAGTAAGAAACTTGAAGAGTTGTCGTTAACAGACTCACTCACTAATTTGCCTAACCGCCGTAATGCCTTTAAACAGTTAGCGCTACATTGGCAAGACTCCAAAGAGCTTGGTTTGCCTTTAGTGTGCATTATGATTGATGCCGACAATTTCAAGCGCATTAATGACACCAGTGGACATGATGCAGGCGACTTGGTGCTACAAACCCTCTCCCGTGAACTGAAAAACACCTTTCGTAATGATGATATTGTTTGCCGGTTAGGTGGCGATGAGTTCTTGGTTATTTGCCCTAACACCGATCTTAAAGGTGGAATGCACATCGCGGAAACGGCTCGACAGAAAGTGTCTGAATTAGAGGTCGAAACCGGCAACCAAGCTTGGATTGGCAGTATTAGTGTCGGTGTCGCTGAAATAACCGAAGAATTCGGCTCAATGAACGAGTTGATTAAAGCCGCCGATGAGTCCGTCTATTTAGCGAAAAACGCAGGCAAAAACAGCGTTTGTTCGATTCAGCTTTAGAGCTGGTTTGCGTTTATTTGAGTTGAGAGCTCTACTCACTTAAAACCTAGAACCATCGCTCTGTCAGTTTTAGCGCTCAGTTCACTTTATTTTTTGAGCTCTACTCGCTTAAAACCTCGAACCAAGCAACTTAAAATCGAGAGTACTTTTCACTTTAGTTTTTAAGCGCTATTCACTTCCAAACAAAGGAGTGGCACTCGTATTTGTGCCACTTCCTCTTACTCCTCATTAATATCCTGTTAAATTTGCCGTGTTTTTAGGCAATAACTTGTTCTTTTAGCGATTCAATTTGGCATTGGTTGCGTGTTTGATTACTATGTGTAGCTATCTAAAAAAACTAATCATCCGATACGGACACTACCGACTGGTAGATGAGGAAATGATGCAACATCTAGAAGAGATCATTGCTAATGCAACGACTGCTATTGATACAGCAGATTCGTTAGTCGCACTTGATGAAGTGCGAGTTCAGTATTTAGGTAAGAAGGGTGAACTAACTCTTCAACTACAAAGCCTAGGTAAACTTCCACCTGAAGAGCGTCGCACTGCTGGTCAAGAGATCAACAAAGCGAAAGGTGCTGTTCAACAAGCGATCGCAGCTCGCAAAGACGCACTACAACGTGCAGAGCTTGAAGCGAAACTAGCTGAAGAAACTATCGATGTGAGCCTACCAGGTCGTCGCATTGAGAACGGTGGTCTTCACCCAGTAACTCGCACAGTTGAGCGTATCGAACAGTTCTTTGGTGAGCTTGGCTTTAGCACTGAGTCTGGCCCTGAGATCGAAGATGCATTCCACAACTTTGATGCACTAAACATCGCAGACGATCACCCAGCTCGTACTGATCACGATACTTTCTTCTTCAACCCTGATCTAATGCTACGTACGCACACTTCTGGTGTTCAAATCCGTACGATGGAAAACGGCAAACCGCCATTCCGCTTCATTGCTCCGGGTCGTGTTTACCGTAACGACTACGATCAAACTCACACGCCAATGTTCCACCAAGTGGAAGGTATGTTAGTTGATGAGAACGTAAACTTCGCACAACTTAAAGGCATTCTTAACGATTTCCTTTGTAACTTCTTTGAAGAAGAAGTTGAAGTGCGTTTCCGTCCTTCATTCTTCCCGTTCACTGAGCCTTCAGCTGAAGTTGACGTGAAACGTAAAGATGGCAAATGGCTAGAAGTTTTAGGCTGTGGCATGGTTCACCCTAACGTACTTCGCTCTGTTGGCATCGACCCTGAGAAATACTCTGGTTTTGCATTCGGTATGGGTGTAGAGCGTCTAACGATGCTTCGTTACGGCGTAAATGACCTTCGTGCGTTCTTCGAGAACGACCTTCGTTTCCTTAAACAATTCAAGTAATCCGGGGCAGTCAAAACTATGAAATTCAGTGAATCTTGGCTACGCGAGTGGGTTAAACCTGCAATTAACAGCGAAGAGCTAGCTCACCAAATCACTATGGCTGGTTTGGAAGTTGACGATGTAGAACCTGTTGCTGGTGAATTCACCGGCGTTAAAGTAGGCAAAGTGGTTGAGTGCGGTCAGCACCCAGACGCAGACAAACTACAAGTAACTAAAATTGATATCGGCGAAGCCGATCTTGATGGAAATAAACAGCTGTTAGACATCGTTTGTGGTGCATCTAACTGTCGTCTTGGCCTAACTGTGGCAGTAGCGACAGTTGGTGCAGTACTTCCTGGTGATTTCAAAATCAAGAAAGCAAAACTACGTGGCGTTCCATCGCACGGTATGCTTTGTTCTTTCTCTGAGCTAGGTATCGACGTAGAGTCTGACGGTATCCTTGAGCTGCCAGAAGGCACAACGCTAGGTATGGACGTACGTGAGCTTCTTGAGCTTAACGACGTAACTATCGACGTAGACCTAACAGCAAACCGCGCAGACTGCTTCAGCATCCGTGGCCTTGCTCGTGAAGTTGGCGTACTAAACCGCGCAGACGTTACAGAGCCAACAGTTGAAGCTGTTGCAACAAGCATTGAAGACACAGTATCTGTTGAAATCAAAGCAACTGATGCTTGTCCACGTTACCTTGGCCGTGTGGTTAAGAACGTAAACGTGAAAGCGGAATCTCCAATCTGGATGCAAGAAAAACTGCGCCGTTGTGGTATCCGTTCAATCGACCCAGTTGTAGACATCACAAACTACGTGATGCTAGAGCAAGGCCAACCAATGCACGCATTTGATCTAGCTAAGATCGAAGGCGGTATCGTGGTTCGTCTAGCAGAGCAGGGCGAAAAGCTAACACTTCTAGATGGCAACGAAGCTGAACTAAACAGCAACACACTTGTTATCGCTGACCACAACAAAGCACTAGCAATCGCTGGTATCTTTGGCGGTCAAGATTCAGGTGTTACTACTGAAACAACAGACGTACTTCTTGAAGCTGCATTCTTCGCACCGGATCACATCCGTGGTCGCGCGCGTGCTTACGGCCTTCACACAGATTCTTCTCTACGTTTCGAGCGTGGTGTTGATTCAACACTTCAAGCAGCAGCAATGGAGCGTGCAACACAGCTTCTAGTTGAAATCTGCGGTGGTGAAGTTGCGCCAGTAAACGGCAGCGAATCTGAAGCTGATCTTCCTAAAGCAAACGTAGTTGCTCTACGTCGCGCTAAGCTAGACAGCCTACTAGGTCACGAAATCCCATCTACAGACGTAGTGGAAATTCTTACTCGCCTAGGTTGTGAAGTTGAAACGACAGAAGCTGGTTGGACGGCAACGTCTCCATCTTGGCGTTTTGATATCGCAATCGAGCAAGACCTAATTGAAGAAGTAGGTCGTATCTACGGTTATGATAACATTCCAAACCAAGCGCCTAAAGCGGCACTTAAAATGAATGACCACAAAGAAGCTGACCAACCGCTTAAGCGCGTTCGTGACCTTCTTGTAGACCGTGGCTACCACGAAGCAATCACATACAGCTTCGTAGAACCAGAACAGCAAAAACTTGTTGTACCTGGTGTTGAGCCGCTAATCCTGCCATTCCCAATCTCTGCGGACATGTCAGCAATGCGTCTTGGCCTAATCCAAGGTCTTCTAAACACGGTTGTTCACAACCAGAAGCGTCAACAGTCTCGCGTTCGTCTATTCGAATCAGGCCTACGTTTCATCCCTGAAGCAACTGCTGAAAACGGCATGCGCCAAGAAATGATGCTTGCGGGCGTTATCTCTGGTACTCGTGGCGAAGAGCACTGGGACATTGCAACTAACACTGTAGATTTCTTCGATCTTAAAGGTGACCTAGAAGCAGTTCTTGAGCTTTCAGCAAACGAAATCGCATACAGCTTCAAAGCAGCTAAGCACCCAGCACTTCACCCAGGTCAAACTGCGGCTATCGTAGTAGACGGCAAAGAAGTGGGTATCATTGGTACTGTTCACCCAGAACTAGAGCGTAAGTTTGGTCTTAACGGCCGTACTATCGTATTCGAAATCGAATGGGCAGCTATCAACACTCGCGTGCTTCCAGAAGCAGTAGCAGTATCTAAGTTCCCTGCAAACCGTCGTGATATCGCCGTTGTTGTTGACGAAGCAGTAGCTTCTGGCGACATCGTAGAAGCGTGTATCGCTGCTGGTGGCGAATTCCTAACAGGCGCTAAACTGTTCGATGTATACGTTGGTCAAGGCGTTGAAGAAGGTAAGAAGAGCCTAGCTATCGCACTGACTCTTCAGTCTGTAGAGCGCACACTAGAAGACGCAGACATCGCTGGTTCAGTAGATGCTATCGTAGCTTCAATCTCAGAGAAATTTGGCGCAGCACTTCGCGACTAATTTCTTCTGATAGATAGAAAACCAAAGGCCTCGCAATTGCGAGGCCTTTTTTGTGAAGACAAAGACTATTAATCAGTAATTTTTGTTTCTTATCATTAAGGCTACTAAGCAAAGTCAGTGTTACGTTCAATAGCAACTTTTTTATTTCTGAGTGCTTCGACTACTTGTTTGGCATCCATTCCAGAATCCAATAGGTTAGAAACTGTTAGAGCGACATCATCATTAATAGTGTCGTATCCAGCTAATTTTTTATCAAATCGTTTCAAATCACAACATCTATAGGTAAATGTTCCTTTTTCGGTATTTACTTCGTGGACAGTTGTTCCACCTATAGTTTTGATTGTTAGGTGTTTATTATAGAGGTCAAAGTGTGGATGTATAATCCTATAATTATTACTATTTTCGCAATATTGAGCCTTTTCACTAATAATAAGCTCATGCTTATACTTTTCTTTAGCTAGGTTACAAGCTTTACAACTTAACGCTAAGTTTAGTGGTTCAAAAAGAAATTTAGGATATATTGCTTTTGGAAGTATATGTTCACAATCCCAAACGAAGCCATGATCTTGCAGTGTTTGTTGACGACAATAACAGCACAAATAACGTTGCTGAATTTTGTAGTGGTTTCGTACTTCCTTTCGTATTTTTGCTACCATCCCTTTCGTCGTATTCCAAACTTTATGATTATGATTGTCATAGTTGTCTATATAATCTTGACTTGCTTTTGAGAAAGTTACTCTATCCATGCTTAACCAACGTTGAAACTTGTTTAATCAAGTGATTGACAGGGTCATCACTCTTCAATTTTGATAAATAACCTTCTAGACGGGAAATTGTATTATAGTCATCGTTAGAAAGCTTATCATTATTTGAAATCTTACTAATTAATATCATTAACATTCTGACTAAGTATTCATTTTTGTCGCCTGGGAAGTCAAAAATTTCTGCTAACTGGAAATCAATAGACTTAAAATTGAACTTTTTCGATTCAATACACTTTGTATAGCCATCGTCTTTCATAATAATAACCCATGCATCATCATTAGGTAGCCTAGAAACAATATGCGGAGAGTGAGTGGCTATAATAAAATGGCAATCGTTGAATTTAGAAAATATAGTTTGCAGCAGTTCAATGTACTTTGATGCCCAAGATGGATGTAGGCTCAACTCAGGTTCGTCAATAAAAATAAGACTATTGTTTTTTATGTTCGCGGAAATTGAAGAAAATGAGCTTAATAAACAAATCTGACCGGAGCTCATTTCATTGAACGGAATGACGTTTTGATTTTTTAGAAAACATAACTTGGAAACTGAAATTAAGTTATTTTCAATTAAACGATATAAGTGATTTACTTTGTCAGTTTCATTTTTCAAGTCAAGATTAAAACCTCTCGAAAGCTTAGTGCTTCTACTTGAAAAAACGTTTGAAACAACTACCTCAGAGTTAGCTTTATACCAAGCTAGTGACCTTTTTATGTCTCTAATTTTTTCTTTCTCTATTTTATTTCTGACCCCAATGCTGCTGAACTTACGATTATTTCTTGATAGGTGTTCAGTCAAGCGGCTTTCATCATTTAGGAGTTCGTCTGCAAGGGTTGTATCTATCTTCACTCTATAGTCAAGTTTGAGCAGTTCAAAAATTAGTCGTAATTTAGCCCTATTGTCAGGATCACTGGATTTCAATATTGATAGCAGTATGCTCTTTTGTTTGAAGGGTACTTCTTTGATAGCTCTATACCCAAAATAACTTTCCTTTGTGCTTTCTTGTAACCAACCTGGATAGAAATAGTTTAGAAGCGATTCATCTTGGATTATAGGAAACTTTATATGATTACTTTCAGATATTGCTATTACGCTTGCTGATTTAATTTGCTCTTGTAACCAGTATATATCATCTGGGTGTGAATTGGTTGATAGGTGTGATTTATAAAGAAATTCATCTTCGGTTACAGTAGTATATTCACCCTTATGGTTTTTTATCTTTCTTTCTTCGTTCACTCGACTGAATTTTAGATTTATGTTGTTATTATTTTCGAGTGATAGCTTTAACTCTGTTGTAGTGCTTCTTTCATTTCTCTCCTCTTTATAGCTATTTGATAAGTAATTATCTAAAGGGTCAGAATAGCCATGCTTCCCTTCAAAGTTAGATGAAATATACTTAACCTTCATTCTTAATATGCTAGATATTAATTCACGAATTAACTCACTCTTACCGGAACCATTCTCACCAAGAAACACACTGTACTTGTTTTTGGAACTATAATTGCTCTGCCCGAGGAAATGTATTAACTTCTTGTTAACTTCGAAACTACTAATGTTCATTATTTAAATACCAAACATACAATCAGAATTACTAGAAGTGTTTCTTGACATTTGACTTGAACCGATATTTAGCTTGTTATGGCTTCCGTAGATATTAAGACCTAGAGGTCTTAGGTCTAAGCTAAATATCTCTAGACTGTTGCTCTGTGCATCTCCGGCCTCGCAAATAACCTGTGACCCTAATGAAATTAAAAAACCATTTTCTGTCACTTCAAAATTAAATTCATTTTCGAAAAATTTTTGAGTGTTTCCACTTATTAATTCTATGTAGGTGTCTTCATCGTTATCAGTTTTTGCGCTGAGCCATATGACAGGCAGTTGGCGATCATCATTTGTTCGTCTTACTACCAGTGGTGCCCATCCATCTTGAGTTTTAAATATATGATTTGTATTTAATAACCTATTACTACATACAAACAACTCTTCATAAATATTAAAATCAGAATAGCTATTGTCTAAAATATTCAGTTTCTTAAGCTCCAGCATTAAGACAGTTCCTTTGGTTTCGTTTAACAGTTTTGCCTCTATAGATTATCATATTTTATTCAGTAAGTTAGATTATATACACCTTTTGAACACCGTAATCTTCAAGACTGTTGTTACGCACTTAATAACTCAAGTCACCCTTGACCTGTCTACAACTTCACACTTTATAGTGGCTACATTGATTGAGAGGGGCGCTTTCTGTGTTCCCTCCAAAGTAAGTAGAGAGACACTATGAAGCGTTTAATTCTAAACATCACATTCTTGGTATTCATGGCTCTTGGTAGCATTAATGCCATGGCTCATGATTCAACGGTTAAGTACGGTATTGCGATATCTCACGATGGTGAGAAAATTGCGTATGGCAAAAGCGGGAGCGGGGATACAGCGTTGATCTTCATTCACGGCTGGAGCTTAGACAGCAGGCTTTGGCAAAACCAAGTGGGTGAGTTTTCAAAGCAGTACCAAGAGATCACTATGGACTTAGCAGGGCACGGTAACTCATCGTTTAATCGCGAAGAGTACACCATGGTTGCATTCGCTGAAGACATCAAAGCCGTAATCGAGAAAGAACAACTCGATTCAGTCATCTTAGTTGGGCATTCCATGGCGGGTGGTGTTATCGCAGAAGCTGCTAAATTGATGCCGAACAGAGTGAAGGGCATTATTGGTGTCGACACATCGCAAAACGTCGCACTAGCGGTTTCACAAAGCGACCTAGATGCAATGACCAAACCGTTTGAAGCAGACTTCCAAGCGGGCATTACTATGTTCGTGAAAAACTCGCTACCAAAAGACGTAGACGCGGATTTACTTTACTGGGTAACGCAAGACATGGCATCAGCACCACCAGCTATCGCGATAAACCAGTTCCGCCATTATCTAGGTCAATACGTAACAGGCGAAGCCCACCGTGTGTATGAGAACGTGAATGTGCCAGTCATATTGGTTAACGCTCGCCTATGGCCAACGGATTCAGAAGCGAACAAGAGATATATCAAGGATTACAGCATTTACTACATTGAAGACTCAGGTCACTTCCCAATGCTTGAGCAACCTGAGCAGTTCAACACAACGTTGATGAAAGCGGTTAAGTCACTGAAGTAGGGTGCTGTGGTTGTTAAAGGGTAGTTATAGCCTTTAGATAGACAAAATTAAGGCCTCGCGATTGCGAGGCCTTAATTTTTTGATAATTGTAGAGTTAGCATTTCTCAAAACTCGAATAGGTAGGCAGTAGTAACAATAAAGATTTTTGCTACCAGCGATCGCTCTCATTTCACTACACGTTTGGTTCAAGTCTTCTGAAGTCAAATCGGTAAACGATGGCTTCTGTCATTCTCATGAGAACCGTTTATTTTTTGTCTTGAGAGTCTTTATATTTTTTTGCAATCCACTCATGCAAGTGAAGTCCCGTTTGACGCTTTAAGAATACAGTGATGCCAGCTAAAATTAACAGTCCGATTATTGTGCCCATAGTTATCTCCAAAATTAGTTATCGTTCGTCATTTAAAAGTGAATCAATACATGTCGGTATTATGATTAATCCATTGATTTCATTATTTTATCTATATTAAGTCCACCAAATTCCTCGAGGTTATTCTTAATCTCTTCATCGATTGATAGCTGGCGTTCAACTTGCTTTACTTCCTTCTCAAGAAACTTTTCAACTTCTTGAGATACGTTGAACATTAAGCCCTGTTCACGCGCTGCTTTTCTCGCTCGTTTAAGACGAACATCTAAGTCAGATGAGATTTTGATGTTCAGTGATACTTTGGATTGTTTTTTTTGTAATGACATATCGATTCTCTACTTTATCTAAAAAATACTATAAACTTTTCTACCTTTTTAGCAAGAAGTTTTTAGGTTGGAGGATTCAGAACCGAACAAGAAACACATCAAAGACTACAGCATTTACAGCATTGAAGGCTCAAGCCACTTCCCAATGCTAGAGCAACCACAGCAGTTCAACGCAACGTTGATGAAAGCGGTTAAATCGAAGTAGGGCGCTGTAGTTATTAAAGGATGGTTGTACCTGTTAGATAGATAAAACTAAGGCCTCGCGTATACGGAGCCTTTTTGTGAGTTGGAGGTTTTGTTAGCTAATTTCATTCCCAATGTGCGAGTGATGATCGCATCGTTCACTCGTTTATGGTCCTTTAACGACGGCCTCATAGTTATATAAATGCTCTACCAACCACCCCTAGATATGTAATTAGCGCCACTGTTATTAGTAAGGGCTGACCGAATCTAGTGGTGCTTTTTACTGATAATCACTTCAACTATGTGTTTAGGACGTCCTGCTATGGCTAAGAAAATAATATTCATTCATGGTCGCGCTCAAAAGCCCGATAAAGCTCACCTTCAAGCACTCTGTTACGAGGCTATAGAACATGGCTTGCAGCGAGATTGTGGAGAATCAAGCTCATTACAAGCTTTTAAAGATGTCGATAAACGGTTTGTCTATTACGGTGAACTATCGAACACATTGTTAGAGAAACCAACAGAAGACCCTGCAAGTCGACAGCAAGCGCTGTCTGAACTCAAAAAGTACAAGACAAGCCAGTTCAATAAAACAACGTATAACAAGGTATAGAAAATTGGTTTTCTGAAAGAGGCGTTAGCAGATACTTTTTCATCGCTATTTGGAAAGCTGGGTGTGGCTGAGACACTTATAACGAAGGTCGCGCCGGATATGACGCATTATTGGAATGAAGATACCTATTTTGGCAGCGATGTCAGGCATAGGCTAATGGTTGAACTGAAGGAAGCGCTTGATAATCAGGATGATGTGATGATTGTATCGCACAGTCTCGGGTCGATGATCAGCTATGACGTGTTGTGGAAACTGTCTCATTACGGAGAGTATAGACACGACTATGGAGCAGACAAGAAGGTCAACTTATTGCTTACGCTCGGATCACCGTTAGGAGATGAAAACGTAAAAGACAGGCTAAAAGGGAGCCGCTTGAAAGGTGAGAAGAAGTATCCCTTAAACATTCAGCAATGGATAAACATATCGGCAGAAGACGATTTTATCTCTCATGACAGCAAAATTAGAAATGACTTTAAAGATATGCTGAAACTGGATCTGATACCCGGCGGAATGAAAGATATCCACCCAGTCTATAACCTCAATATTCGTAACGGAAAAAGTAATCCGCATGCTTCCATCGGCTATCTCATTAACCCTAAATTCATCACAGTACTGGATGAATGGCTCTCTAGTTGATTTGGTTTACCATCGTCAATTGCTTCGCTGCTCGTTCGTTGAAACTTAGATAAAACAAGGCCTCGCGCGTGCGAGGCCTTGCTAGACTCATTCAACACAACACTGATCAAAGTGATTAAGAATTTTTGTATTCGCAATAGCTAAGTTTTTTTGAAAGCGACTCTAGGTTAAATTTGGCCAATGTGTCTTTAAAAGGCGAATTATGTAAGGCTGTGGTGAGGATGTCGCGCTCTTCTGGTGAAAGCAAACTAGTGTGCCTGAATAGAACGTAATCTAATGCGACATGCAGGTACAATGTTGAGAAGTCAGGCCTAAGCAAATCATCATTGTTATTCAACTGCCTGATAATCGCTTTAACGCTTCTTTTAATACCTTCCTTTCCCCTAATCGTTAGCTCGTTTTGCTCAGCTTCGAAACGGCTCAGTGCAGCGCACCGAAAGGCCACTTCCATCAGCGTTTTACTCAGTCCCAATAACGACATACGTTGAGTGTCGCTAGCTTTGGTCGCTGCTAGTTTTTCAGTTGGGTAAGCTTGCATAAGAAACTCGCAGATCGTTAAGCTCTCGGTGAGTGCAACCTCATCACTGGTTTCTAGAACCGGAATGGTACTGAATGGATTGATTGTGACCAATGTGTTGGGCGTTTGCCACGGGTCGATCCATTCAAGAACTATTGGAGCGTCACACAGATAGGCCGTGGCTAACACTGCTCTGGAGAATGGGGAGGTGTCGTTTAAATACAGTTTCATGAGCGATTCCTTTGCTAAGAATTTATTTGAGCAGTGTTTAAAGTCTGTTGTTTGGTTGATGTAAACGCAATGCAGAGTACCGACAAAATGAGTGCACTCGCGCTGATCATAAATAAGAGGTTATAACTGGTGAGTTGCGGGGCGTAATGAGCCATAACGAAGCCGACTATTCCTTGCGATATCGCAAAAGCCATTGTCATTGCTCCCCAAGATTTCGTATGGAGCTGTGTCCCAACGATCTCTAAGGTATAAGTTGAGACCAGTGTTACGGTGCCAGGCGTAAACATACCGACCAACAGAGATGAGGCAAAAAGTGCTATTTCACTGGTGCTTAATAGCGGAAGAGCAACCCCCACAGCTTTACAAATAAACGCAGCTAATAGTGCTTTTTTAAGTCCAAATTTATCACCTAGTATACCGGTTACTATTGGCCCAATCGCTGCCCCTATGCCAAACACAGCCCAATAAAAACCACCACTCGCAAAACTCATTTCTAGCTCTCTAACAATATAATCGACCCAAAAGAGAGTGTGGGGTAAATAACCGATGGCGCTAAAGCTATAGGCTAAAAGTACGCAACTAATACTGATGCGCTCATTCTTAGATAAGGCATTAAACGTCGATGGGCTTTTATCGCAATGGTTTGGCTTAACCTCAAGAGACCATGTGTTCCACGTCAGGACGGTTGCGAGGAAAGCGATCGCTCCCATACCTAACCATGCACTTTCAACACTTTGGTAGATTAGCAAAGGTATGATGGTTCCTGAAATCATGGCGCCGAGGCCAATGCCTGAAAACACGACGCCACTGATCCTTGCTTTCATCTCTTGAGGGTGAAGGCTGGTGATCACGGGTGGTGCGAGTACCATAAGTACGGCTCCCGCTACGCCCGCAATGGTTCTAAGCGTTAAAAACCATTCAAAGGGGGCAGACTTTAAAGCACAACCAAGATAACTAAAGCTACTTAACAACAGAGAGGCGCGTATGAGTGTGCCTGTTGAATAATACCTCTGTAAAAAGCTCGAAGCAGGAGCCCCGAAGATATAGCCAATCAGCGTCGCAGCGCCAAGTATGGAAGCATCTTCGCTTGAGAACCACCCACTTTGAATGAGCACTGGCATTAAAGCTATATAAGCAAATCGCCCAATGCCGTTCCCAACTAATGTTGCTGCGAGCCCTGCGAAGGTGTTGCGGTTCAATAGTTTTACGTGCTGCATGTCACGTACCCTTAATATGTATCTGTAACATTACGCTAACATTTAAACTTGAACTATCTAAGCTGAGTTTTTGCTCTAATGTTTAAGGTTTGATGACAACTTACATTTTTTGTAAGTGTCAGATTGGTCATTTACATCTTTAATCTCTAGCTGGTATAGGTAAAAGCTAATGGGAGAGGGGGAGTATCTGAATATCGATCGTTACAACTATAGCTATATGTTCAATGGCAAAGAATGCTCTCCCCCTCGAACGTTAATCTAAAGAGATCTTGAGAGGCTTTGATGCTAGATCCGTTCAACGCAATGTTGATGAAAGCTTTGAAGTCAGTGCAGTAGGGCGTTGCCGCTGATAAAGATTAGTTGTAACTGTTCGATAGATAAAACTAAGGCCTCGCGATTGCGAGGCCTTTTTGTATTTCGACTAAAGCTAAATATTAATCGAGTCTAGCGAAAACTCGGAATAATCGCCGGAATCCCCGGTAGAAGGCCAACCAGCGCCATTACACCACTTAGCACAATAAACATAATGCCAGGCAACACCCAACGGCTCATTTTACTAAGCTCACTACTACGTTCTTTACAACCGACTAAGCCTAAGTTATCTAACAGCATGGTGAGAGCCCAACCAAATGCAGGGTTAACGAGCGCTGAAGAAAATACAACAATCGCTGCTGATTGTGTGGTTTTCCCTTCACGCGTCATTTCCATTCCAGCTTCTAGCAATGGCACAAATACCCCAACAATGAGCGCAACACAAAGCACAGGTTGCCAGATAGCTAGATCCATCGGGTAACCCCAAACAGCGGCGATGATACAGAATAGAGCTGTTAGTAACGCGCCTGCAGGGATAGGGCGTTTAGCAATCGCCGCTGGTACGATATAAGTACCCCATGAAGACGTAAAGTTAGTACCACCGAGCAGAGAACCGAACGTTTGACGAATTGACGCCGTGGTCATGGTGTCGTCTATGTTCATGTGTACTTTTTCGGTACGTTCTGGATAGCTGATCTTTTGGAATACTTGATGTCCTAAGAAATCTGGTGACCACATCGCCACGGCTAGAATCGCAAACGGCAATACCACCATGAAGTGTTCAATCGTCGGTAGGCCTAGCATCCAACCTGTATCTTCTCCCCACCAATACATAGGGTTCATGTTAGGTAAGCCTGGCTCAGTGTGGAAAGCAAATGGGGCACCCATGGCAAATGCAATCGTACCACCCAGTAAGCAACTAAGAGGCACAGCTAACCAACGCTTACGGAAATGTTCCAATAACGCGTACAAGATAATGGTGCAAAAGATCACGACAAACGCGATATGGCTCATGCCAATTCCCTCTGCCCAAGCGAACAGCTTTTTCACTTGAGAGGCGGTTCCAACAAAGCCGAGGTAGAGCAATAAGCCACCACATACGCCTTTACTGGTGAGGTTGGCCAACATGCTGCCACCTTTACTGATGGCTAAGATTAGGCCAAAAGCGCCAATCAGCAACCCAAACGCCATAGGGTGTCCGCCTGCTGCAACCACAATTGGAATTAAAGGAATGAGTGGACCGTGTGTACCTGCGAGGTTCGCGGTCGGCAATAAAAAACCAGAGAAAATAATAATGAAAACAGAGGCGATGAGGAGTTCATAACGAACGTTTTCTAGAATGAAGTCTTCATTTAATCCGAGAGCCCCTGCAAAGGTGGCAGCAATCGCGCCCACCATAACCACTTTACCAATCGTGGCTGCCATCGCTGGGATGGTGTCTTCTATTTCGAATCGATAATCTTTAAACGGCAAATTGGGACGCCAGCGTTTCGGCGACATGATTTGTAATTCATGTTCTAAATATTGTTCGCGGGAATCAAATTCCGATCTTGGTTTGTGTTGTTGTTCATAAGTGAGTTCATCCTCATTGGCTTGAGGCTTATCTGCTTGTATATGTACGGACTCTAAAGTACTGCTCATGTTGATTCCTTTCGTTCACACTCTAAGGTGTGTTATTCCAACAAACGTTATTAACTCACGCAGAAGCGTAAACAATGCGTCAACTTGTTATTAAAAACTCATTAACATTTAATTGTTAGTACCTTATACCAAACCCAAAAAAACAAATAGTCTCAGTCGGTTAGACATTAGTCGTAGAGTAAGTCGACTAGTATTAGACTCTGTAGATAGTATGTATCTGGTTGTTTGTAGTCCCTTAATTTCTCCCACGTTCTGCACTTGATAGTGATAGAATCTCCGCATCATAATTATCGAGAAATTAGGTATTTATAAACAATGTTTATCCATCACGTTAACGGTATCGACTGGCTGGTGATTACAGCTTTTGAAGAACTGAAAACTATGTTTATCGAAGATGCTGGTCCCATCCCATCTTACTTTTCTACCGCCAGCGAGCTGAGCCTGATTGATCAAGCCAAACGCAGCTATGGATTTTTGCCTACACATCGCGGTGTGATCACCGATACCGGCACGTATCAAAGTAAAGATCTTGAAGAAGATTTGAACCCACAGCTTGCGTGTATTGTTGAAGGGCGTGGTCGGGTGTTTATCTATCACGGCGACTATGTGGCTTTTGTGGATGACGAGCAAACTTTCATTACCCGAATGGACTGAGAGTGATTCAGTGAGTTGAAATGGGCAAATCAGTATCACGGCTACAGGATTTTACCCAAAGATTTGAAAGAACTAATGAATTAAAGGATTAGTACAATGGCAAAAACGATCTCATTGGTACTTGGTAGTGGTGGCGCTAGAGGCTTAGTTCATGTTGGCGTTATCCGCTGGCTGATTGAACATGGTTATCAGATAAAATCCATCTCTGGCTGTTCAATTGGCGCACTTATTGGTGGTGTTTACGCAGCGGGTAAGTTGGATGAATTTGAAGAGTGGGTCACCAGTATCGATCAATCGGATATGGCTATGATGTTGGACTTTTCATGGCAATCGAGTGGTATCTTCAAAGGGGACAAGATCATCGACACACTGCGTGGACTGATCGGCGAGATTTCAATTGAAGATCTGCCTATCCCTTATACCGCAGTCGCTGCCAACGTCGCCGATGAAAAAGAGGTTTGGCTGCAATCAGGCTCTCTGTTTGATGCCATTCGCGCTTCCATCTCTTTGCCATTGTTCTTCACACCTCATGTTATTAATGGCGAAGAGCTGATTGATGGCGGTGTACTTAACCCTGTGCCGATTGCGCCTACCTTTGGTGATAAGACAGACTTTACTCTGGCAGTGAACTTAGGCGGCGAACCTGAAATGCTTCAGCAGGAAGTGACACCGGTTTCGCTACCAACAAAAGAGAGTAACCTGCATGAGAAGGTTGTTCACTTTATCGATAATCTCGGTAGCAGTGTAAAAAGTAAAATGAGCTTCAATTTTGCTGCCTACGACATTGCCAACCAAGCGTTTGATGCGATGCAATCGACCATTGCTCGTCAAAAACTGGCCGCTTATCCTGCCGATATTACGCTTGAGATCCCACGTAATGCCTGCGGCACCTTAGAGTTTGATCGCTCACAAGAGATGATAGATAAAGGCTACCATTTGGCACAGACTAAACTGGGTAACCGACTTTAATGGTTAGGTCGCTGATTTTTATTGTGTAGGTCACTGACTTGACGAAGAGGGTATTTATGCAAGCTGAACTCAAACAACTTGAACTTAACGATCTGGTGGCAACAAAAGATGTCATCGTGCTCACCAGCGTGGAAGAGCAGGCTATATCTTGGCTAACAAGTTACTATAAAAAAAACGTTGCTATTCAGATTATCGAGAACGCACACCAATTAGATACCGAAGCGATTTTAACGCAATGTCGAAACAGCCTGAGTGAAAGTAAAAAGGTGATACTTACCGCGCAGTTTCGCAGCCAACTGCCTATCATCAATCTCGCTTCACTTTGTAATAAGCTGCGCAAGTCGCTAATCAACATTGAACTATCAGATTGGGATGAAGAGCAGTGCCTTCCTCAGTCGTTTAGTAGTTTCTAGTCTCTAGCTTCTAGTAGTTTCTGGATAACGGCTATAAACTAGAAACAATGGGCTTTTGCCTTTCTATATACTATAAAGCGAGTAGAACAACGCAGGGCAGACGTTCTTTAAGTCAAAACTCCTAATCCAGAGTCATTGTAAATTCATCTTATTTTTAATTATCTAAATTATGATAGGTCTAATCAAAAGTACGTATTTGTTCTTTTAGCCATTTAGTGAATACTTTAACTTTCGGACGTTGAAGGTTTTTTTCTGATAAGCATATAAAATAGGATGCGTCAGGTTCTATGACTTGCTCTCCAATACGAACGAGTGTTCCGTTTTTTATATATCTCTGCGCTAAGCTATGTTTAACAAGCCCAATACCTTGCATTGCTAAGGCACTTTCTACAACAAACTGAGAGCCATCAAACAGAACGGTTGGTTTGGTCACTTGTTTACCATTATGATTGAACCAAAACTCCCAGCTCATATCAGTCAATATATCCTCAATTAATACTCCTTTATGTAAATCATCGATAGTATAAATATTATGTTGCTCTTGATAATAAGGATGGCAAACAGGATAAATTCTATCTTTCATTAACCATTCACTGTGCATGCCTTGATATTGTCCTTTTCCGAACCTTATGCACAAATCGATACTTTGATCACTCGGTTCTGCGAGACGGTTGGTTGGCTCAATCAATATTGTTATTTCGGGATACTGTTCTCTGAAATTTTGTAACCTTGGGATAAGCCAATGGTGTGCAAATGAACTTGGTGCTGATATTGCTAATTTATTTGGGAATTCATCACCTATTAATCTATCAATTCCAGCATGTAGGTGGCTAAATCCTTGCTTCACTTCTGAATAAAGGCTCTCCCCGCAAGAGGTGAGCTCTACTTTTCTATGGCTTCGTTTAAACAAGCAAGTATTAAGGTTAGTTTCAAGTTGTCTTATTTGTTGGCTGACGGCAGCTGGCGATACAAATAAATCTTCAGCTGCCGATTTAAAGCTTCCTAAAGAAGCAGATTTATAAAAATAAAGTAACCCTTGCAAGGGAAGCATTCCATTTTTCAATTAATCTCACCTTAACCGTAAGTCTGTAAAAATCGTTTGTCAGATTAACATAAATTCAAAAGAATAAAGAACTCACCACCAATCAATTGACAAGGAGTGATTATGAACAAGTATACAAATATAAAAAAGTCAATCGACATCAGTAATGGATTTTGGGAGGTCACTAACAGTAATGGACTCGCTAATATTATCAGTGAAAATTTAGGTAATGGCGTTCATAAAACTGTTCGAGGTCAACAGCGCTTCATCAACATGTCTTCATATTCCTATCTTGGACTGGATAGCCACCCGCAAATCCTCGAAGGTGCAATTCAAGGGATTCAGTCCACTGGCGCACTTAACTCTTCAACATCAAGGATTAGAGTACAATACGAGATACTAAACCAAGCAGAATCCCGGTTAGGTGAGTTAACAAACTCAGACGTGTTAACTTTGCCCTCCTGTGCAGCTGCTGCGGCAGCAGTACTTCCCTTGCTCGCATCAGGCGCATTCACCGACAACATCCCTCCAGTCATGGTTTTTGATAAGCATGCTCACTTTTGCTTGAACTATATGAAGCCAATTTGTGCGGATGAAACGGAAATTATCACGATTAATCACAATGACATCGAAGCTCTGGAGGATATCTGCAAGCAGAACCGTCGTGTCGCATTTGTCGGGGATTCGATCTACAGCACTGGTGGGGCAGCTCCAATCAAGACTTTACTTGAGTTACAGGAGAAATACGGTCTGTTTTTGCTGATTGATGAAGCCCACGGTCTATCGACAAAAGGCCACAATGGTGTAGGCATGGTTTTAAGTGAGGCCGGTGAACTGAATGATAATACGATACTTATAGCCTCTCTAAATAAAGGATTCGGAGCCTCTGGCGGTGCCGTTTTCTTCCGCAAGAACCCAGATAATAAGGTGAGAAACTTACTGGCGAGATATGGTGGCCCAATCACTTGGTCCCAGCGTATCAACACTGCGGGTCTTGGGGCCATTATTGCCTCCACTGAACTTCACTTAGACGGTACGATCAATAAGTTGCAAAGTACCTTAGCCGCCAAAATCGATTTGTTTGATGAACTTGTTGAGACACAAGCACGTGCCGATGGCCTACCGATTCGATTTGTCTCGCTGGGTGATGAACAAGCCACAATCAGTATTGCTCGTGGTTTACTCGACTCCGGCTTCTATACATCAGCGATCTTTTTCCCAGTGATTGCACGCGGAAAAGCCGGTTTAAGAATCATGTTGCGTTCGAACATGCAGGATGAAGAAATCCGCGAATTTTCACTGGTACTGAATCAGCTCAAGCAAAAATATGAGGCAAAATATGCTTAGTCAAAGTAACCGATTCGTCATGCTGCTATCTTGTACGTTAGTTTTAATGGCACAGATGGCCACCACCCTGTATTTACCGGCCTTACCTCAAGTTGCCAGTGAACTGGGGATAAGCCGTCACTCTGCAGAGTTGTCTATTTCACTCTTTGTGATTGGCGCGGCGCTTCCTGTGATTTACTGGGGGCATGCTGCAGAAAAATACGGCCGAAAAAGCTCTCTTACAATGGCACTGATCGTGTTTATTGCCGCCAGTCTTGTTCTTTATTCTACCCAGTCCCTAGAAAGCTTACTGATTGCCAGAGTTATACAAGGTGCAGGGGCTGGCGGCGCTGCGATCATTGCCCGGATTATCGTAAGAGATTACTGGCATGGCGATTTGCTCACGCAAAAGCTGTCTTTATTATCGATGGCATTTATTGCTGCACTGGGCATCGGCCAGTTTATCGGTTCATTGCTCACCCAATACAGCGACTGGCGCATGGGGTTTTTAATCTTGTCATCCATAGCTGCTTTTTCATTGCTAGCTATCACTCAGCTGCAAGTTCAAGGGCCTCCCCCTAGTGACCAACAGAAACCAAAATCAAGTGCGAGTTACATGAAGATTGTGAAGGATCAGGGATTCCTCATTCCTTGTATCCAGGGTGGGCTAGGTTTTGCCACGATTGTGATATTACAGGAAGTCAGCCCATTTATTTTCGATCATGACCTGCAACTCACCAGTCAACTTTTTGGTTTTTTTGGCCTAGCGATTGGCGTGACTTACTTCTTGGGATCTGTGTATGTAAAACGCTATGTCACCAAAGTCGGTAGCCAACGGCTGATGAACCGAGGTACATACATCCTTCTAACGGGCGTGCTGCTCATGCTGGTTATCTGGATGTTCAGTGAATTATTGGTAGGCCAAATTCTCGTAGGTAGTTACATCTTTTTGTATCTACTGATTATTTTTGGCCAAGCTATTATTTTTCCGAACAGCATGTCTCTGGCGGCAAGCAATTCTTCTTATAACGGCGCGCACAGTATTGCCTTATGTGGTTTCTTACAACAATCAATGGCAGGGGTTGCCGCAGTCTTGGCGGTTAGCGCAGATCACAGCCACAGCTGGACATATTGGATCGCTATTATGGGGGTGGGTATTTTCGCCCTGGGGTTCACCAGAAAAGAGCAAAAAGCATGTCTAAACTAATTTCCACTTTGGACTTAAAGTCTGAAGGAGCAAACGCCAATTTTGATAATTACAATGCTATTTTGGCGGGTTTTTACGAAGCCCAAAGTGAAGCGTTCGCTTACGATATTCCAAGCCGTGCCAAGCAAAAATCCCGAGGGAAATTCTCTCCCCGTGAGCGTATAGCCCAGTTAATAGATGCCGGTACAACATTTTTTGAGGTAGGGCAAATTGCTGGACACATGGTTTACGACCAACCACTTCCCAGCGCTGCGATTGTTACTGGTGTAGGGGTCGTCAAGGGTCGTAAATGCGCAATTTTTGCCAACGACTCTGCGGTGAAAGGCGGTACTTATTATCCTGTGACATTGAAAAAACATCTGAGAATGCAGCATATTGCTCGAAAGCATCAATTGCCTTGCATCTATCTGGTTGACTCGGGTGGGGTTTTCCTGCCGTTACAGGACGATTTGTTCCCAAGTGAACACCACTTTGGCAAAATCTTCAAAAACATTGCTGAGATGTCCAGCTTGGGTATTGCTCAAATCTCTGCTGTGTTGGGTTCTTGTACCGCTGGTGGTGCTTACATCCCAGCCATGTGCGATGAAACCATTATAACAAAAGATAACGGTACGATATTTCTTGGTGGTCCACAGCTAGTGAAAGCTGCAACCGGCGTTGAAGTCGATGCTCAATCCCTCGGCGGAGCACATCTACATACTGAAGTCAGCGGAGTTGCGGACCATTTTGCAGAAGACGAGACGCATGCTCTTCACCTGGTGAGAGATCTCGTCAGCAGGTGCCAGCACAATGAGCCGGATTGCGGCCCAGATATTGAACCCCGTGACAGCGCGTACTCGCTCAAGGAAATCCCTTATCTCATTAGTCGCGATCCTAAAAAGCCAATATTAGCCCGTGAAATTTTGGCAAGACTATTGGATGGCAGCGAACTTGTCGAATACAAAGCCAATTTTGGTAAAAGCATCATTTGTGGTACCGGTCATATTGGTGGCTATGCTGCCAGTATTATTATCAATGATGGCGTGCTGTTTTCTGAAAGTGCAATCAAAGCCACAAACTTTATGGCCATCTGCGCAAAACGCAATTTACCTATTATTTTTATCCATAACATCAATGGGTTTATGGTTGGCAAAGAGTATGAGGCCGGAGGGATTGCCAAGCACGGTGCTAAAATGGTTAACGCTATTTCTTGCCTGCGGGTACCAACAATCAGCCTGGTGATTGGCGGTAGTTATGGCGCCGGGAATTTAGCGATGTGTGGGCGTACCATGGAGCCAGACTTCATGGCTATGTGGCCAAACGCGAAGACTTCGGTTGTCGGCGGGGTTCAAGCTGCAAAAGTGATGCTCATGATGGAGCAGGAAAAGCGCCAGCGCATGGCTGAAGAAATGGATGAATTAGCACGGCAACAATTCATGCAGCCCATTATCGATACATATGAGCGTCAAGGTTCGGCCCTCTATGTGGGAGCGAGAATGAATACTGATGCCGTCATTTCACCCGCACAAACTCGGGAATGGCTGGCAATCTGTCTGTCTCTGTGTAAGCAACAGAGTATTGAAGACACTCACTTTGGTATATTTAGGATGTAATTATGTTTAATAAGATTCTGATTGCAAACAGGGGTGAAATAGCACAAAGAATTGCTCGAACCTGTCAGAAGCTGGGCATTGCTTATGTCGGTCTTTATTCCGATGAAGATAAAGGAAGTGAATATCTAGAACATGCAGTGCAACGCGTCCATCTGGACGGTAGCGCAGCGCTGGACACATATCTGAATATACAGAAAATCCTCCAAGTCGCCATTGACACAGAATGTGATGCGGTACATCCAGGCTATGGCTTCTTATCCGAAAATGCAGAGTTTGCCCGGGCAATAGAAGATCACAATATCACGCTGATCGGACCGACCTCCGAAATGATTGGCCTCATGGGCAATAAATCGGTCGCGAAAGATATCATGGCTCGCGCGGGTTTGCCTGTGTTGCCTGGTTCTCTCCAGGGTACATCTAACAAAGAGCAATTAATCTCTGACGCCCGGAGTATCGGTTATCCCTTGATCATCAAACCGGTGATGGGTGGCGGAGGTAAAGGAATGACTATAGTGAATGAATCAGACGCTCTTGAACAAGCGATTGATGAAGCATTTCGAGTCGCGATGACTGCATTTGGTGATAGCCGTTTATTGCTCGAAAAATATCTAGAGTCACCCCGACATATTGAAGTGCAAATTGCCTGTGATCATTTTGGAAATGCTATTCATATATTCGACCGGGAATGCTCAATTCAACGGCGTCACCAGAAAATCATAGAAGAAGCACCAGTGACTCACTTAAGTAAGCATGTTCGTGATCAATACCTCATTTCTGCAGTCAATGCCGTTAAGAGTGCAGGCTATAGCAATGTGGGGACTGTTGAGTTTATAGTCGATCAGGAGCAATTCTACTTCATGGAAATGAACACCCGTCTTCAGGTCGAGCACACGGTCACTGAAGAGGTCACGGGGATTGATTTGGTTGAGCTGCAAATCAGCATCGCCTCGAATCAGCCACTTGCGCTGAAACAAGAAGATGTCAGTGCCCATGGGCATGCGATTCAGGCGAGGATTTATGCTGAAGATCCTTATCAGGCTTTCAAGCCCGACCCTGGCAGGGTTCTAAATGTGCAATGGCCAAGTCAGGTCCGGGTAGACCATGCGTTTTCCCTAACGGGCTCGATTTCAAGCTACTATGACCCGATGTTTGGCAAAATCATCAGTTATGGCCTCAATCGAAACACGGCAAGACGCGATCTGTTAGCTGCTCTCGCACAAACTCGAATTCTGGGGGTCAAATCGAATACTGACTTTTTGCGTTTTATTCTTTCTCATCAGGACTTTGTGAGAAATGACATCAGCACTGACTTAACGGACCGGTGTCTTACCTCAGCATTTTTAGACAGTAAGGCCGGTGACATGCTGGACCGCTCTGCGGTTGCGGTTGCCTCTTGCATCCAACTTAACAATTCGCTGAAACATATTACTCAGACACCTTGGGTTACTAACTCCGAGGCTGCATTACCACGTCAGTTGGGGGAAATACACGCCGGAAAACTGCACTTTGAAGTAGAAAATACGTCGTATCAACCCTGTGTGATCTCTGTCTGCGTAAATCAGTCTGTGATTAGTGTGGAGCAAGAAGAGTTCAACGTCCGTTATTCTCCCGAGCTTTTACGCAACGATGACCTGTTGACTGGTACTGTCGGTTCCATCACATGGCAAGCCATGATCGAAGAAGGGCGCTACTTGATTCAAATCGAGGGGACTTTTTTCATTGTCACACCTGTGTCAAATCAGTTTGGCTCACAAACCTGTCAAACGAACACAGCGAAGTCAGATATATCGGGCGTAATTGTTACGGTTTTTGTTGAAAATGAGCAACACATTGAATTTGGCCAACCCCTGATCATTATCGAGGCTATGAAAATGGAAACGACAATTTTTGCGCAAAAATCGGGGATTGTTTCCCACCTCAACGCCGTCACCGGAGACATTGTAAACAAAGGTGATACCTTACTTGAAATCAGTGATATCCCCTCCGAATCCAATGTATGATCCCCGCACTCATATGGCTTGAACGACAGTTCAAGCCGTTTCCGGAATTAAAATGTCGCCGACATAATTGTAATAGCTTAATGGTCTTGGAGACCCAGGCAATAAACTCCCTAAATGTTATATCTAAATTTCTCTAGATTGCTCAGGCACAGTTATTTTTATGATAGTGATGCACGCTTTACAAACAGCTAAACCTAAAACTGTCGTTTAAATCCAAAGGCAAGATTAGGGTGCTAAATAGGTTGTCCCTAGATTCTTGGCATATTACAGCTCTCTCATTGGAGTTGTTGACATACTTATCTAAGTACTCCGCTGTTAAAACGGGCTTGCCATGATTAATAAAAGGCAGCAGTGCATCACATTCGTTGTACTCAAAACATTGTTCGTTAACAGCAAAATCAAAGTACTCAACCAGTTCACTTATTTGGTCAAGGTCATTCTTTAATCCGACTGCAAGGCCTCTTTTATGCGCCTCGTTTGCAATAAATCGATTGTACGCGAGCTGATCTTGAGACGTCAGATTGAACCCAGATTTATTGGTGTACCCATCCATGTTATCAGGTTCAACACCATCACAACCTTTGTTCTTGGCAATATCCAGACGTTTTTTCATGATTGAATGAACGTTAGCCGAACGAATATCAAGCCAACGCTCATCAGCCCAGCCATCAAGCGTGCTTCCAAGGGTATTTAGCAAGAAGAGGTCTTTATCATCTCGATAATCCTCATAAGAGCCGGCTGAAAAGTAACACACCACTTTTATTCCTGATTGTTGTAAATTTTGTATTGTCGTATTTCTCGTATCAAAAAGGTCTACATCATAGAGAGCGACAGAGTAAGAGGTGTTTAAATTGCCTTCTATCTGCCATTGCCATGTGACTGAAACAGGTGGACGATACCAAGAACCGGCTGAAATAGGGGCTACATTCGGTTCAAGAATAACTTGAGAGTTTGTATGATTAGACTGTTCTCCATCATCACTCGAATTACAGCCAGAAAGAATGACAGCACAAAGGGTAACTAATAAGTATTTCACGCTTCTCTCCATTCAATTGATTTCATGAATGTATTTTATAAATTAATATTCATCAATAATTGTTTTTCTACTGGGTGATTTGTTGTCAAGAAAAAATACTAATAAATCTTAAACGAGAAAGGGGGGAAGCCCCCCAAAGTTATCTTAGATGAGTTGTCTAACCTACTTGATGTGTCGATAATAACCGAAAGCAAAACGGTGTTTGAATACAAAAGGGCCAATGAAAACGTCGATTACGAGATTACACTATGTGATCAAACAAGTAATGAGCAGTGTAATTTGTGTGTTGAATGCGTAAATGTGGTTTGATCACATGTACCTAATAGACTCCATTGCGCTATCCCAAACCTGGTTGCCGCTTTAGAGCTGTCAGTCAACGAAAGGACCCAGTTTGTAAAAGGCGTTGTAGAACAAATAAACTTTAAAGTGATGCAACTTTTGGCAATGTCCGAAGCGAAGGCTAAATAACTTCTCCTGTTACACAGAGGTGCTTTTACTTACCTAACTGGCAATTTGGTCTTTGTTTTTACCTGACCGAAGGCGAAGCTGGATTCGATAGAAGCAATATTGGGTAGGCGAGTTAATTGCTTGCGGATAAACTGCTCGTAGCTTTTGAGTGACTCGCTCACTACATGTAATAGGTAGTCGTGATTACCTGTCATCAAAAAGCACTCTAACACTTCATCAATCACTTCAATGTGTTGCTCAAAGTCTCGCATGTTCTCTTCAGTTGGCTTTTCAAGTTTTACCAATACAAACACATTCACAGGCAAGCCACACGCTTCTTGGTCAACACTGGCGTGATAGCCACGAATAATTCCTTGCTTCTCTAATGCTCGAACTCGGCGTAAACAAGGAGAGGGCGATAGTGCCACGCGATCAGCTAACTCTTGATTGGTCAGGCGAGCGTTACTTTGCAGTTCAGCCAGTATTCTTTTATCGATCTCATCCATTGGCATATCCCATCAATATTGAAGTTTATTTGGCAATATTATTGCTCAAAGTGTATGTCTTACTTCGCAAATAGCAATTTTTAACATCTGCCTAAAACTAAAATTAAAGGAGGAACAACAAGCATGGAATGACTTAGGAATTATGAATACTTCAACTCAACTTAGCCCACTGCGTAAAACCACCAAACACGAACAAGCAGAAGCTCTTGCCATTGAGCAAGCAAAACACTTTGGTATCGACCCAAATAGTGATTACGGCGTCACGCTGATTGAACTGGCGACGACCCTGTACAAAGCCAATACCAAGACACACGATCTTTGGGCAATAACGGTTGATGGACTTTCAGACCTCGATAAGAGTGACCGAATCGCTTGGTTTAACGCGAAACGTTTCTTGTCATTCCAGATCGCTAAGATCCTCGACAACCTGCAAAACCCAATGCGTGCCACTTACCAATCCATTGCCACCAACAATGGTAATTTTGCCTCTAAAGGTGCGTATCCAATCTTCGACAATGTGGCGGCTATCTTTTCTGCAAGCCCTGTGATTACTCGCACTGCGACCTATTTGTTTGCGTGTACAGAATGGATTGAGGATGCGTTCAACGGTAAAGAACCGCTGCACGATATTTATTCTCGATTGCTTAACCCAACCTCAATTTCACTGGCTAACCACATGGTTGATATTGAGGCGGGTTCTAGAGCCAACGAGTACCTCGCTTGGAACTTTAACTCGGGGATGGCGGCCATTGATGGGTTGTTGAGCCATTTACTCGGTCATGAAGATATTGTCTTGGCCTCGCGCAATATCTACGGAGGTTCTTACCAGTTGTTGGAAGATTGGTTTGGCAAGCCGTCGAATCTGAATGTCGCGGTAGAGTGGGTGGATGGTTACTCTGGTGATGATTTTGCGGCTCGCCTTGATGAGATTGCTGATAAGTACGCAGACCGCCTGGCTGCAGGTAAGAAAATCTACGTTTACCTAGAGTCACCGTGTAACCCACACGGGTACGTGTTAGATGTAGCCAACATCAGTAAGGCTGGTCACTCTCGTGGTTGGGATGTGATTGTTGACTCAACAGTGGGTACACCATTGCTTCACCCTGTACTCAAACGTGATGATGTGATGGAAAGGCCTGATTATGTGATTCACTCCTACACCAAAGAACTGGCGGGTTTAGGTACCACAACCGCTGGGGTAGTCATCGGACGCAACGAGACCATGTTTGTGCCAAAAGGAGAAGAGGTCACCTGTACCAAACCCAATGGCGATGAGGTCACTATTCCATGGAACGAAACGCTGTTTTGGAATGTGTATTACATCAAAGGCGCATTCTTAGATGCAGACAAAGCGTTTGAAGTGCTCAATGGTATGAAAACGTATGAGATGCGTGTGGTGCAGAAAACCATTAATACTCTGACTCTGGCGAAGATCTTCGATGCTCACCCAGACATCAATGTGTCGTGTCCCGCTTTACCAGACAGCGATAACTATGAACATTGCCAGAACAACATGTACTTGGGGCTACCAGCCGCGCTGTTTACTATCGACATGGAAGGTAACGGCGACCGAGCGCCAATCAATCGAGATGGCTTTAAACAGTTCTTCGATATGCTTGAGCCCGCTATCGGCATGCAAGTGAGCCTTGGGCAAACCAACACCGTGGCCTTGTGCCCGGCACTGACCACGCATTCAGAACTCAGTGATGAAGCGCTTAATGAAGCCGGCATCAAGCCGACGACTATGCGTATCTCGATTGGGTTGGAAGATCCTCGCATGTTCATTGCTCATATTATCGAGGCCGCCAAATTGTCGATTGACCGTAAGCACGCCGACTTCTCATCCAGTTTCCCGAGTAACGATCGTATTGACGAGATCTATATGCAAACCTATATGGATGTACACCAGAGGTTTGTGAAGAGTTTGCCGAAGTTCAGTCAGCTCACTCAGTGACTTAGGTCAGTAATGAAAGCTAGCAATAAAGGGTTAGCGAGAAAAGTCAGTGAAGTCGGGTAGCTGTAACCGTTATAGGACAGTCATAACCGCTAAATAGTAAAACTAAGGCCGCGCTTGAGCGAGGCTTTAGTTTTAGAAAGCTCTCACTGTGTAGCTTCATCGAGTGCTATTCAATTGGTGCTTGGAAAGCGACTCTGTTGATGACTTGTTACTGGGCTAATACTGAATAACAAAGAGCAAGAGCTCGAGAAAAGGAATGATTTTCGTAAAAAGTAAAATTATTCGATTAAGATAGCGTTTAATATCACCATTAAGATCATATGGTTATGTTTTTTTTGGGTATTGTCATTCTACGTATTTTCAACATGAATGAATTATGAACGCTACTTTCATCCGTGATTAATACCGCCTCCTGCATAGTACACCCATCAAAACAAACTATGACTCTTTAGAGGTTCTTATGAAAAACGTACTTATTGCTACTACACTGGTTCTGGCTTCAGGCTTAGCAACAGCAAACACTTTACCAGCAACGGGCGGATTTAATGGCCCGACGGCTAGCGCTCCTGTTACGGTTGCTCAAGTCCTAGAAGCAAGAGATGATACCCAAGTTCAGGTGACGGGTAACATTGTGCACTCTTTGGGAGATGACGAGTACAAGTTTACTGATGGCAAAAACACAATTGTGATCGAAGTAGAGGATGAAGCTTGGGCTGGTTTGACGATTGCTCCAAATGACAAGATAACGATTGTTGGCAACGTTGAAAAAGATAGCTGGGAAGAGGCCACAATTGAAGTTGATAGAATTACAATTGGTAGCTAAATCGAGTAAATGCAGTAGTAACTGAAGCGATAACTTAAACTTCAAAGGAGCTCATTGTGGCTCCTTTAAAGTTTTAGAACTATGACAAATAGAGAACATGTATTTACTTTGTATTCTTGCTCATAGCTCATGACACATAGCTAAGTGCTATAACCGTCCAACATTAATTCAGTAAACAGTCACGTTCTCTAATAAAGCTAGATTATTAGGTAATAGACTGAATTTCTGCTGTACCAACCCATTTTTGTGTTGGGGAGCAAATATAACGGTGACTCATTTTGGGGAAAACGGTGAGAGCAGGAGCTAACTCATTGACGCAAAAAGTATCTGCTCCATTGGTTGTCAGCATGAAATGGCTCATGTTGAGATTACTCGGCAGAGAGACTCAAAAAGCAGTCGTTAGAGAGCGTTGTAACTCTCTCTGCTCACTCGTTTACTATTTAGGCTGGTGGCCAGTCTTCTTTGCAAGCTCTTGCATAGCCTCGGCAAACGTTGTTGTCCCGCCTTTAGCTTTAACCTGTACCACCTTATACCCCAGATTTTCCAGCGCTTGGCGCTCTGCTAAAACAGCTTTATCATCTGGCTGACTGCCCTGTACTGGCTGATGAATGTAACACCCCTCGAGTTGACCATCTTCGACCAGTTGGTGGTGTTTTAATGCATTGATATCAAAATTCATAGTAAGTCTTTTCGTTTAAAATGGAGAGTCTCTGTGGCAAAGGCCGCAAGTCTTCAGAATTCTATGTTTTGTACCATACGGCATTTTAACCATAAGAAGCTAGTGTAAATACAGTAATTCAAAGGAATGCGACCTTTAAAAGGGCTTTGTAGGTTGAGCTATAGAGAGCGTTTTAGTCTAATAGCCGATTAAGTATCTTGTTTTTTTGCTGCCTCGAAATACCATCTTCATTATTTTCGCACAGAAAACGGATGTGACTACAATGCCACTGCAGATTCCTATGTAGAGAGTAATGTTAAAATCGCTTTTTAAGGTGCCACCAAAATATTTAGCGTCTGCGATTTCGAGGATCAGTAGCAACCACGGGTGGATGAAAAAAATCGCAAAGCTTGTATCTGAAATGGTGTCTAAATATTTGGATTTAAAACTCAATTTTTCAAGAGCTCCATACAGTAAAAAGATGAGGGCAACCTTTTGAATAAAAACAACATCTATCCCATCGTATTCAAAAAATGGCTTGTGTGAATTACCATTGATACCAGTGTGATTTTGATAAATAGACAGCATGACAACGATAAATAGCAACAGAAGTAGTGTCTTATTATTTAAGCACTCAGTGACCTTCTCTTTATTCATACACACGCTAATCCCTATCAAATATATTGGCGTAAAATACACCAGAGACTGGAGTGGGTTAGTCCCTTCAACCGCTCGATGAACGAACAGAGACAGTATCGAAAGGAAACAAATAACCATAAGCTGTGACTTAGGCGCTAATTTGATAAAACGCATGTGCATAGGAGCAGATAAGAAGCACAAAAGAACAAAGGGGATATACCAATAGGCAGTGAGGAAGTGCCCTGTAAACAAATACTTTATTGCGGTGATGATGTCTGGATCTGACTGTTCGAACAATACACCATTGCGGTATGCACTTTCCGGATCAACCATGTTCTCAATAGGATTAAAGTAACCCCAATTAAGGTAATAGAAAGCGAGGGTGGCAATACTTCCGAGAATTAAGTAAGGCACACCAACATTTTTAAATTTCCCAAGAACGAATTTACTGTAGCCATAGCGGCTGTAGAAGACGTGGTAAAACATATAACCTGATATAAAAACGAAGAGCGATGTACCTCCAGTTATTATGTTTTTTAGAATATTTCCAATCTCATCGGTGCTCGATAGTCCGTAAGTATACGAATGTCCCATGACGATTAGAACTATTGTAATTCCTCTAAAATTACTTATCGATTGTAGAAACATATAAACTTCCCGTTTGATTTTAGCGTCGATCTCCCTTTGATTTAACTATAGACCTGATTAAAAGTTATTCTTGCCATTTTAAGACCATACACAATTGAGCTGCCTAATTTTTATTATGAAGTAGAGGTTTAAGCTTTGTTATTGTGTCTTCAGGTGGTAAGAAACTTTAAAAAGTAAATTTTGAAGCTTTATGCCGCTAGGTCTTTGTTTTCTAACAAGCATGGGGGAACACAAGGGTAAAAGTAGCAACAAGATTAAAGCGAGATAATTTTAAAAATAGATAGCTTGGCAGTCGATAGAATGTGCCGAGAATGAAATTCTATTTAACCCGACCTTCTCACTGCGATTGTATTCATTGATAGAGTGGTTAAACCCATAGGCTGTTGAAGGGGCCATATATTGAGTTATGCCCTGTTGTGTAGCCGTTATCCCATCATGGCCGTGACCACAGATAACCTCACGTACGCGATATTTTCTCAGCACGTTCATCACATCGGCATCGTTTTCTAGACGGATGGCTTTCATCCAATCTGCACCGACTGGAATGAGAGGGTGGTGAACAACTACGATAGGGTTGTTGGTCTTTTTTAGCTGTTGTTTTAGCTGAGCCATACCACGGCTATCAATACGCCCAGACCCGAGTGGATGCTGGTCATCGAGCGGCTTGAAGCTTGAGTCTAGGAACAAAACCTCTCGTCCACAGATAGTGGCTTTATCAGTGACGAAAATTGTCGATCCTTTTAACTCTGTACGCATTAGTGAAGAGTCATCATGGTTGCCGGCAATGGCGTAAATAGATTTATCGCTAATGTGTCGCCTAATGAACGCTTCTAATCGAACGTAGTCGCCGTGTTTTGGATTACAACATATGTCACCAGTCAGAAAGATGGTCTTACATTTTGTGTCTTCATTGACGTATTCCAGTGCTCGACGCAGGTTCTCATAGCTGGATTTATCTGAAAGGTGACAATCACTGATTTGGTATACGGTGTTCATTGTTATAGTCCGGTCATTCCATACACACCGTTTACGGTGAATTAAAAATGCCTGCAAATTGGCAGGCATTCATTGGTGTTAGTTAGCTTTTGATGCGGCGTGGTGTTCAATCATGAAGGCAATGGCTTCATCGCTTAAGCAAGATTTACTGACGTATTGGCGCTGTTTGCCGACATGAAGGATAAAGCCGAGATCGGTCTGCTCAAGCTGGTCGATGTCACTCCAAGCGATAGTGTTGGTCGCTTTATGGTTTTTATAACTCACACCGTTCGTGTCACCTTGAAAGACTATTTTGCTGCCAGCGCCAGAGCTGATTCTTTGTCGCCATAACCACCATGTTCTTTTACAGTACACACTGAACGCTTCAATGACACTCAAAACAATAAAGAACCAGCCAACGTAACCGTTAGGTAATAGTTCAAACTCCAGCAGAACCACACCAAAAATTAGAAACAGTATGCCTTTCAAATAGGCTTTGGGAAATTGAGTCGGAAGGCTAGTTTGATCATAACACTCTGCGAAAAACGTTTTGTCGAGGGTGTATTCTGTGGTGAAACCGGGATCTTTAGACATGTCTGGCTACTTTAATGTTTTCTGTGAATGGGTTTACTAAGCTGCGTTCTTGCAACGTTAGTATTGTATCGCTTCTCATGGCTTATCTTTAGCTATTTTGGTTATCTTTTGTAAATCGATAATACCAATGGATGTACTTTCGCCATCGCTAACTTGCTGCTTAAACAGGTACTAAATGATGTTCATAAAGGCGATACTGAATTAGCAAAACAGTGATTGAAGTCGTTTTGTTTAGAGCTAATGAAAAAGCCTGTAGCGAGACTTCAGGCAAAAACACATAGCGACCAGGTCGCGGTGGAGTTTGTGTGTCATCTATTGCACTTAATTCTGGCTGATTCCTCAATTGTTAAAACTGCTGCTCTATTTTTTTGAACAACAAGTAGAGGTTTTCTATAGTTAAAGCAGTAAAGAATAATACTAGGGCAGTACTGAATTCATCATAAATTTTTTTCACTTCTGAGCCACTGACGTTCATTTGTTAGGTTAGGCTTCTTACTTGATCTAATTCATCGCTGCCTCTTTCTGGAGGATTGCTGATGCTTTTGGTCTTCAAATCGTCACTTCGTTATTGTGTAACTTTAGTCATATTTCTTTGTCCTTTGTTCAGCGCTTTATCGTCGGCTTCTCCTCTGAAAGTTGGTGTCTATCCGTGTCCTCCATTTGTGATTAGTTCGATGGAAAATGAATGGAACGGCCTGAGTATTGAACTTTGGGAGAGAATTGCAAAAGAAATGGACGTTGAGTACACGATAGAAAACCACCGCTTGGATGATTTACTCAATGCGATTGAAACCGAGCAAATCGACATCGGCGTGTCTTGCATTTCAATCACGCCAGAGCGAGAGATTTTTGCTGATTTTTCCCATTCCTTTTACGAAACTCACCTTGCCATTGCAGTGAAGAAGCAGGGTTATCTTCATACCTTACACGCTATATTCTTGAACCCTGCACTGTGGATTATCATTGGAGTCATCGTGATGATCTCAGGAGTGATTGGAGCGTTTTTCTACTTATTGGAGCATGGAGAGAACGAAAAGCTTTACTCGATGAAAAGCCGAACTGGCCGTTGGCTAGAAAGCTTCATACTGGGTTTACTTTTCATCACTCGAGGTCCATTCAATTACTTTGAGTTTAAGAGCCTAACTGGACGAATTGCCACGGTGTTTATTGGCGTATTTAGTATGCTTTTTATCGCCAGTATTACTGCTGTGTTAGCCAGTAAACTGACTCTAAGCCAAGGCTCTTCCCATATCAAAGGTGTGAATGATCTTGCGGGTGTGGAGGTGGGTGCCAAAGTTGCCACGACGTCTTCTCTGATGCTCACAAGCTTCGGTATTCGACACAAGAGTTACATTGATATGCCAAGGCTATTAGCAGCTTTAGAGGATGGCGAGGTTGAAGCGATTGTCGCTGATGATGTGGTGCTCAAATACATGATTGGTAATGGTAGGGTAGGCGGGCAATTTGAGGATTTAGAGGTGCTGCCTTATCAGTTAGAAAAGCAAAATTATGGCTTTATCATCACTGAAAACAACCAGTACGAAGAAGAGATAAACCGAGCACTATTGAAAATTCGTGAGTCACGGAAGTGGCGCAAAATACTGGTCGAATACTTTGCGGATAAGTAGTTTAAGTAAATTAGATACACCAGGGCTTCTAAGCTCTTTCTGCTAGAGTTGCTCAGAACCAGCGGCTTTATTTTTCTTGAAGTACTTGAATACTGTCCAAACCAGATAAGCCGCAACACCGACAATAAGTGCCGAACGAATTAAGATAGGAGCATCATGCTCAAGTTGGCCTACATGCGGCACAATACTGGCAAACAATCGACTTGTGAAAAGCAACCCCATTACTAACATTACAATTTTATTCATGTGACTTGCCATTCTATTAGGTGCGTTACACAGAACAAGCTTTGGGCATTTGACACTATCAATGCGACCAAGAACGGTTCTGCTCGGAAACAAAAGCATGCGCTTCTCAAGAATAGTCGTCAATGCAATATCCGCTTAAAACCAGTAAGCTAAAGTTTCGTTTTTGGAAGAGGTTTGTTCTGCCGGATACAGCTATAAAGCGAAGCGTATATGAGTGGAAATGGTTTAAAATATTTATGTCAGTGTCTCTTAGATTACCAGCGAATTGAAAGCAGGGATTGATTGACGAAAAAGTTATTATCTTTGAAGTATACAACTTATTTGAAATTATCAACTTCAAAGATAACATTGCTCATGAGTTCATGATTATTCGGAATTTATCTCGTCGAATATATTTTTTCCACAATAGATAAGTCCATGCAAAAAATGAGGTTATGATCAAGGTTGGTATACATTATACCAACTTCACCAGTGTTGAAATCAACAGACTTTGCGACATCTTCTTGAAAGTTATCAATGACTAATTGTAATAAGCAATCCTTATCTAATACATTCATAAGTTTCCTTTGATATGTTTTGATACTAGTTGCATAGTAAAGGATAGATTGTGTTCATAATCAAGGTGATTTTGATAATCTTTTAATTTAGTGATTTTTATAAATTTTAATAGTCTCATTTCATAATGAGAGCCTATATAAATACTAATTGATAATTAATACCATTTTGGGGCTGATTTCATTAATCTTACAAGGATCGAGTTCAGGGTAACAGGTAAATAATCTCAAGTTTGTCGAAATATCAAGGTTAAAATAAAAAAATTTATTTTATTGCTATATTAGAGCTTAATTATACATAGATACTGCTTTCTTAGTGATAAAGTTTGTGAGCAAGGTAGTGTGTAGGTAAATACGCTTCATTCTTGCAGGGGGAGATGTTTAACGCCCCCCGCTTTACTTTTCATAAGCTAGTCTTATCTAACATCGTTATGAAATTGATAGCATTGATGTTAGTGGTATTAGTCTTGCTTGAGTGAAAATTTCGTTGACTCAATAGCGAATTGCCGTTGAGTTAATGAGGTGAGCAGCAAGTGCCTTTACTTTCAGCACCGTGTGATATGGATGGCCGCACAACAAGTTGATTGTTATCTAGTTTAAACAGGGAAGCATTTTATGGTAGAGCAAGAGTATGATTACCCAGAGTCGTACAATTTAATTTCAGTGACAGACCCTTCAAGCAAGATCAAGTACGCAAGCCCACACTTTAACGAAGTAGCAGGCTACAAAGAAGGAGAGCTAATAGGTGAATATCACAATGTAGTTCGTCACGGTGATATGCCTAAAGCCGCATTTAAAGACTTATGGGGTCATATTCAGTTAGGAAATAACTGGATGGGTATGGTAAAAAACCAACGAAAAGGTGGTGGCTATTACTGGGTTGATGCTTTTGCTTCTCCGTTAAAAGAAAACAACGAGATTGTTGAATATCAGTCGGTTCGGTTTAAACCAAAAAGAGAATATGTTGAACGAGCAGAAAAAGCGTATAGAATTTTAAATAAAGGAAAAACACCACTCAAACTCATATTACCCAAAACAAGGCTTTGGCAGCGTCAAACTTTTATATCCTTATTATTAATAGGAGTTGTTTATGCACTCCATATTACCCAATTTCTAACTGTACTACAAAGTTTCTCATTGCTCTTTTTCGGAGGGACTGTGTCAATTTATATTCTCACGCGTCGTTTGGAGAGTATTTGTAAAATAGCGAAAAGTGAATTCGATAATCCCCTAATGGAGCATATTTATTTTGGTAAGGTGGATGATCTCTCCGAAATTGCTTTAGGAATGAAGGTGCGGAAACAATATGCGAAAGCGTTATTAGGCAGAATACGAATTTCGGTGAGTGATTCATGTGAATTAACCCTAATGCAGGCGAATAAAACAGCTGAGTCGAACGCAACGGTGTCTGAAAATCTTGAAAGTCAGAAAACAGAAATTGATATGGCAGCGACAGCTATTAATGAAATGCAGGCGGCTTCAAGTGAAATCTCTCAAAATGCACAAGGGACTCTAGATTCCACCTTTAGCACCCAACAAGAACTATTATCTTGTCAGAACGAACTAAACCAAGTAGAAGAAAACTTTGTCGAGTTGACTAATGAATTAGACAACATATCGACAATATCGCTGTCTGTAGAGAGAGAGACACAGCAAATAAGCTCCGTTATTGAGATGATTAACGCGATTGCAGACCAAACTAACTTGTTAGCCCTCAATGCCGCGATAGAAGCTGCACGAGCGGGCGACTCTGGAAGAGGGTTCTCGGTAGTGGCGGATGAAGTACGAGTGCTAGCTCAAAAAACACAGGAAGCAACTACAGAGATTCAAGCGGTTATTGAAAAGCTATGCACAGGCAGTGGTCAGTCAGTAACGGCCGTTAATAATGGCACTGAAAAAGCGAAACGCACTCAAACAACGATTAAATCGACTCTAGAAAGCCTCACTTTGTTGAGTGAAAAGGTACAGGGAGTAGTTGATAGGAATAACCAGATCGCCGTCGCTATTGAAGAGCAAGTGAATGTCTCAGAAGAGATTAACCAGAATATTCTTTCCATCCATAGTAAAGCTGAAGCTTCACACGAACTAATGGAAGACAGTAAAAAGCAGTATGAACAAAGTGTACTTAGCTTGAATGAGTTAAGAAAAGGAGTGGCTCGATTTTAAACTCATAGAGTGAGTGACTCGCTACTTTGATGAGAGGCTAAACTGTGAATTCAGATTTGAACTAGTTTTAGCTTTGCTCGCAAATATAAAACCTCGCAATTGCGAGGTTTTATATTTTTGTTCGGTTGAGCTTACTTGGATGGGGCATCTTAACAGCCAGATCAGATGCCGGGTTAAGTCACTGCGCTAAATTAACTGGCCGTCGCTAGTTCAATTGTTGGTACTACATATGAAGGGTTGGGCGTGACGGCTCATTTCGTTCTTCAGATCTTGTTCATACTGATCTAGCCAGGCATAACGTTCGCGATACAACTTACGCTTTTGACGTTTTAGAGCTTCAAGATCTTTCCTGTTCGGGTTTGTCGGGATACGATAAAAATAGTCATCATGCGGCTGTCCATCGTGCTCTTCCCACAGACTGTTGTATTTAAGGCTGATGTCTTTGTTTTTCTTACCGTAGCGTAATGAGTTCGACACATGACCAGATTCTTTTACCGCATAGATATTGTCGATACCCAAGTTAATAGCGAGCAGTCGTAGTGTTTCTACCATGAAGGATTTAGGTCTTAAACCGTAAAAAGCTTTGGTGAATGTGCGGCTAAATCCATTGTCATTGGCGCCACCCTGTATACCGCCGATGTAGATGTTGTTGTCGAAAACAGTAAACGAAATGGTATACATTTTTTCGAGTTGAGAATTGGTCAATGAAACTGTGAGTTCACCTTCTTTTCTCGCGTTTCTTTCAAAGCTGAGATTAACTAGATAAACGTTGTCATCTATCTCAAGTTTTAAAAGATTGAGCCTTTCGTTATAGATTTGGTGTCTAGCTTCTGTTGCGAAGGTGTTTTCAAACCAGTCGTAGTGTTTGGATAAGATATCGATCTTTTCTTTATTGCTAAAGCCAGTACATAAGTAGGGAGTGACAAATTTAGAAAGGAAGTTGGGTTGCTTGATAAATAACAACTTTCTCTCTTCAGAGTTGAAATTATCACTCATTTTTCGAGTAGCTGAATAATAAAACAGGGCTCGAATAGTAAACTTAACTATCGCTTTGTACTTACCCTTATTTTTATGGGTATTTGCTTCAATCCCCATGCGAACGACATTCATAATCACCTCAAAGAAGAAGGATTGCTCGAACACAGTCGTGTCATGAACCCTTCCAATAATCTCACCAATAACAAGAAAATGATGATAGTGAAAAAGGTGATTTGGGTAAGTATGGATATGTATAGCTATGTAACTCAATCAGTTACTTAGCGTTCAGATTTTGGGCAGATGTGTTTGTCGCTTTAGTGGGAAGGGGTATGGGTATCAATGTTATTTATTGGAGGCGCTTGCTCCTAAATCAAAAATGCCACTACAAATATGCAGTGGCATTAGAACGATAACAAACTATCACTTTGCTTAAACCTAAACTTTAGTTCTTATATAAACTATAGTACTTACATAAACTAAAGTTCTAACAGTTTGGCCAGTTCACGCTCTTCGAGAAGCTCTTCAATGCGTTGACGAGTCTTAGGCGTTTCGGCTTGCGCTTTAGTCGACTTACCTGCTTTTTTGCTTCGGCTCGTTTTCGCTTTTTCCTTAGTCGTCATCGTAACCTTCCTTGTGTTTTCTGTGTTACAGGTTGCACGTCTCTTTTAGTGCCTTGCCCGCTTTAAATGCTGGCGTCTTTGATGCAGCAATCTGAATCTCTTCTCCGGTTCGCGGGTTACGACCAGTGCGAGCTGCTCGAGAGTTAACTTTAAAGCTACCAAATCCAAGGATCGATACGTCATCACCGTTAGCAAGCGAAGTAGAGATACCTTCAACTAGCGCATTTAGTGCTGTGCCTGCTTGGTCTTTTGAGATGTCTGCAGAAGTCGCGATGTGTTCAACTAATTGAGATTTGTTCATAATCTATATTCCTTATTGAGTACGGCTGGCGTCTACCTTTAGCACCTAGCTTATGCGATCTTATCAACAGCAACTGAAATAATGTCAGTGATTGGGTAGAGCTTTGTAAAGTAACCAACAGAATTGACTATAAAAGCATCTGTCGGTTCAATCAATGCAATTCATTGATTATTATTGGTTTATAGACATGTTGCCCAAATTTACGTGAGAAAAGAGCATTAGGGTTGCCCGATCGATTCATAATCCAAATTGAGGCTGTCATCTATCACGTTGACAAACGAAACAGCAAAAACAAAGAAGCCCAGCTTAATTGCTGGGCTTTTTGTTGTGCAGTCAGAGCGATTTGTTCATTCAGAACTATTTAGTAATAAAAATTTGTTCTGTTTCTAGTGATGTCATCGTGCGAACTTGACGCCAAATGTAGTAGAAAATACCTAACATCATCAGCATGCTTGGGATAGCGATTGCTGGGTAGCTGTAAAGTGTCAGCTTGCCAAGTTCTTCATTAAAGGCAGCGGTGCCAGCAGGGCTTGTCACAATCCAAGTCGCTAGGAAGTAGTTCATAGCTGAAGAAAATGCGAAAGTACTCGCGAATAGGTAGTTGGATGTCATTAGGCAATGATCAAACTGAGCCTGCTTACCAAACTGCTTCAAGCGCTCTTCTATAAGAGAGATATTTAACAGAGCTGGCGTGAAGATAACTTTTTGGATAAACGGATAGCGAGTGAACGTTGAGCCAAGTACCGCTAAACCAATTAGACCAGGAATTAATGCTTCTTTTAGTGCTAACCAACGAGTGTCTAGTTCGAAGAAACCAATACCGCCGGTTAATAGCACGCTGACAAAGCCGAGCGCAGCGATGAAGTTGAACTTCTTATTGCGGATTAACTCCATGCCACCATAAGCAATAGGGAAGGCAAGGGCAACAAGCAAAGCTAAGCCCGTTCCTAGGTGCTCATCTCCGCTGAATTTCATTAAGATGAATGAAGGAAGAAGGACGTTAAAGACGACTTCGAAAAGAGGACTCGATTTTTTATTTTCTGTACTACTCATAATTTCTAAATACATTATGTTATGGATTTATTCTCAGGGATTGTTGTTTACCTCGCCCAAGATGTAAAGCCTTAAGGTATCATGCAGTGTAACGACATGTGACATCAACGACATCTATGAGCCTATTTCACGTTCGATTCAGGACTTTACTTGTCCTATTTATCAGCCTCTTAGCAGCTTAATATCATGGTGTCGCAGCGTTTTGGTTAATTGCGCTATATTCGAGATACTATTTTTTTAAGCAGATGGATCATCTCTTTTCGTTCATCCGGCTCTAGTATGTTAAATAAATATTGAAAGAACGACGGCTACTTGGGGCGGGTCGTTGTTCAATCAAACCAAGACGTTCGAGTTTATTCAAGGCTCGAGTTGTAGTCGAGTTTTCTACCTTGGATTTCTGAGCTATTGCTCGTTGAGTTATTCCTTCCTGTTCCCATAAACACATCAAGGTGGGGCAAAGCGCGACAGTTAATCCATGTTTTTTAAGCTCAAAGTCAAATCTCTTTGCTGTGCTGTTTGCGATTCCATGGATCAACCAACAAGCGGTGTGCTCGCTATCAAATATTTTAGTCATTGATTCATTCCGGTGTACCAAATTACACCTATTTTTATTTACGCTAATGCAACCAGAGTAACGGTAAGCATTGCAGCTAAAGTAAGTACGGACAACGCTCGCCATTGCGAAACAAATGCTACGCGGCCATCAAATTGCATTCGTGTTTGAAAACCAGTGATCATTGCCCAAGTTAATGGCTTTGAACGTAATTTGTAGAATAGAACGGCAAAGATGTGTATAGCAACCAGAGCCGGGAGCACTTTTACCATGGCTAGGTGGATGTTTTCTAGCAAGGTAAAAACTGAATCATTCAACCAGATACTTGCATAGGGTAAGTGATCAAGAAGGCCAGCTAAGGCTAAGCCAGAAACACATTGAATGAATAAAGCTGATAGTAGCGTCACAACCATCCAACCCCCAGCAGGGTTATGACCAGGTTTAGCACTTTCTTTTCCTAGTAAATAGCGAACCACTGATTTTGGGGATCGCAAAAATTGTCTGAATCGGCTCGTTTCGCTACCAACCCATCCCCAAATTAATCGCCAGATAATTAAGGTAATCAGTGCTAGCCCTAGTTGAACGTGTGGACCATTGCCTGAAATGCCAGACGCCATTAACCCGATGAAAAGCGCTGCTTGAGCCCAGTGGTATAGGCGAGTTGATAGATCCCAAATTTTCATAACGTCATTCTCTCTGTTGTATTTATTTACTTAGCATCAATTTGACTTGCACTAATTTACACAACAATAGTTGCACGCGCAACTATTGTTGTGTAAATTAGGTTCGTCAAAGCAAGACACTACATAGAAACGAACTATTGAAACTAGACAACAAAAGCTAAACGTAGCGGAGAGAGATATGAACAAGATAATGACGGGCCTACTGTGTACTACAACAGTTCTACTCAGTACCTATGCTACCGCTGAACAAGGCGATGATTTACCCGATTACTCAAACCAAATTGAACAGCGTCAACACGCATTTACGCAAATCGAAACTTTAGTAGAGAAAGCCAGCGACACTTTAGATGGCAATGATACGAATTGGCAGACACTAGAAGAAACGAGCTTAGAGCTAACGAGTCACAGCCAATCATTGCTGACGTTATTTCCGGAAGGCAGTCACGAGGGGAGTAAAGCAAAAGAGAGTGTTTGGAGGCAACCTGAAAAATTCCATCGTCTGTTAACACAAATGGACCAGGGGTTTCAGGAGCTTTTCCAAGGCAGTCAACAAGGTGATGTATCGCTTGCGGAATCAGGATTAGAAGCAGCACAAGATACTTGCAAGAGCTGTCATCGCTCATACCGCTCACGTTGGTAACACAGGTTAAACCGCTCAATTAACTTAATCGAATTAAGCTAACCAAACACATTTATTCGTCTAAGCCTTATTATCGATTGGCTTTTCTCGTAGGTAACACCCCAAAAAACAGGCTGATAAATATAAAGCGTGCTGTATAAATAATCGATGGTTCAATAGTCTACTCATTAAAAATATCTGTTTTTATAGGCCAGTAATTTAAAGAATTTCAGCAATCTAAGTATTCGAGTATAAATATTGACTTGAGAGGAAGTGAAGATTCTATTTAGTTAGATTTGAGATAAATAAAAAGGACTGAACGTCATATGTTTAGTCCTTTTTATTTTGAGGTTTACAGCATGCCGAGAAAATAGAGCGCAATCAATAAGTGCTGCAGCCAAAAGGTTGCCTGATCTCATTTGGCGTAGAGGGGGATGATATTTACTCGATGAATGTGCCCCTATACGTGCCCTCGTTCACATATATCAATAATTCAATTCGTTAGCCGGTTTCTTAATTTATTTTAAGGCGTAAAATATATCGCGCTTGCAAGCCGTTTTGGCAACAAACTTGTTGCCACGGACTTTTATTTCCAAATTATAGGTTTCCTATGTTCAAGAAACTCTCGCTTAAAAATAAGCTGGCGATTTCAGCCAGTATGGCCATTATCCTGGGGGGGATTTTGGTTGAGGCACTGTCTTTTCGTGCTTCATTGCAACGACTAGATATTGAAGTTGAACAGCGTTTAGAGGGCGCATCGGCTTCTTACAATCAATATGTATCGGATTGGATCTTATCCAAAGAACGTGCGCTGACCTCTTTGTCGCAAGAGTCTAAGCAAGAAAGCTTGGTGACTCACCTAAAACAGGTTCGTGATTCTGCCTCTTTTGATAATGTCTTCTTGGCATTTCCTGATGGTTCGCAAAAGAATGCGAACGGAGTAGTACTGCCGCCGGGCAATGATGATCCTCGTTTGTGGGGCTGGTATACCAATGCGGTTGCCAATCCAAGTAAGGTTTTCATGGATAACCCTACGGTTGCAGCGGCAACGGGAGCGAATGTAGTGTCTCTGGGCACTGCAATGCAACTGCATGGCCAACAGGTAGTATTGGGCGCGGATGTTGAAATTACCGACATTCTAAATAGCCTTGAAAAAGTAATCCTTCCGGGTGAAGGTTACATGTTCATCGCGACCAATAAAGGTACGGTCTACACGCATGCTGACACTAAGTTGTTGAACAAGGATATCAGTTCACTTGGTTTGAATTTTTCAGATGTGCAAAAGGCATTGGTAAGCGGTAAGGACATCTCTATTGAGTTGAAAGGTACCGACTATGTGCTATATGCGCGCGCAATTGATGGAACCAATCTAATTACGATTAGCGTGTTGAATCATGACTCTTTAGTGGCACCACTCTTTGACGCTGTTATCGGGCAAGTGTTGGTGACATTGCTAGTGGTTGTGGTTTGTACGGTACTATTTAACTTACTTTGTACCATTCTATTCCGTCCACTAAATCATGTGTCTCAAGCTCTGGCGCAAATCGCTAACGGTAGTGGTGATTTAACTCAACGTATTCATGTTGAAAATCAAGACGAAGTAGGCGAGTTGGCTCATAACTTTAATACTTTTGTGGGCAGCTTGCAGCAGTTAATCGGTCATATCCGTAGCCAGTCAGAACAGTTAAATAGCCAGTCAGAGCAAAGTGCTCAACGTGCGAACCGTTCTGTGGACGAGCTTAACCACCAACAGCAAGAAATCACTATGGTTGCAACGGCAGTCACTGAAATGGCGAGTGCAACGCAAGAGATCGCATCGCATGCAGAGCAAACGGCAAAAGCAGCGCAAGACTCAGCGGCGAGCACCAACAGCGGTCATGCATTGGTTGTCGACACTAAAGGTTCCATTAACAACCTAGCCAATGAAGTGAACGAAGCGGGTAGTGTGATTAGCGATTTGAATAAACACGCTCAAGAAATATCGACTGTATTAGCCACCATTCAAGGCATTGCTGAACAAACGAACTTGCTTGCTTTGAATGCTGCAATTGAAGCCGCTCGTGCCGGTGAGCAAGGTCGTGGCTTTGCTGTAGTAGCTGATGAAGTTCGTGTGCTTTCTCAACGCACTCACTCTTCAACGGAAGAGATCAAGGCAACGATCGATGTTCTACAGCGCACAACAGCACAAGCCGTAGAACTGATGGAAACAAGCTCCAAGCTGGCGCTGCATTCCGTAGAAGATGCGGACCGAGCTTCTCTCGCGCTAGAAGAGATCAATACGTCTGTTGCCTTGATTAGCGACATGGCGACTCAAATTGCGACTGCAGCAGAAGAGCAAACACACGTGACGGGTGAAATTACCCAAAACATTACGACCATTAAAGATGTCACTGACCACTTGGTTGTGGGCGCACAGGACAGCTTAACTGAGTCAAACGAACTTAAAAGCCAAGCCGCTGGTTTAAGTGACAAAGTGGCTACTTTTAAGCTTGCTTAAGCGTCTAATGGACTGATGCCTGTTCAGTCTGCTTGCGTTAAGCAATAAGCCAAAGCGACGTACATTACGTCGCTTTTTTTGTATTTGTTAGTAGTAGAACTCTTTATCAATCTGTTTCTGAGAACTCTTTCAGCGCACTTATTGCTGCATCAGCTTTGTGCTTCTGGACGAAGATATGATCGTGATAATAACCTGCAATCACATTGGCACTGATGCCGTACGAGCCTAGTTTAGTCGCAAAGGCGGCTGTTAGCCCCACGGCTTCTAGGCTCGAGTGTACCGATAAAGTGATCATGCTAAACACACCGTCGAAACTTAACTGCGTTTGAGTCGCAACTTCTTTTGTTAGTACTAAAGTTAACCCTTCTTTTTCTCGAAAGGTCGCCATCGGATTGAGGTGGGCATAGTCGGCTAGTCCTCCCTCTACCGTACAAAAAACATAATCACCTTCAATGAGATCAGGTGACATGGACTTTAACAGAATGTCTAAATCGGTAATGGCGGTCATCGTTTTCCCTGCGCAATCGCGTTGTTTTATGGTGTTGGGTAATGTAGCCAAGATAGAGATAAGCTGTCGGCGAGTACAATTAATAATATTTATTCACTATAAGTACGACTAATCGTATGTGATTTTGATGCTGCATTTTTTAGTTTTTGCGGGATTTTTGGTGTGTGATATGTCAATAGTGAAGATCATTTCTCTTACATACACCATTTTTATCCAACCATTCGACTTTTGTTAAAATTAGAGCTTTTGATCAAATTATATAAAATGTGATTGCATAAGCTTTTCAAAATAGTTTGTCCCGACTCGAAGTTCTTAATGTGATGGATGTAAATTAATAAGCAATCTGATTCGTACTGTCTTAGGTTGAATTTGTAACACTGTTGCTTCACGTATTGAGCGTATAACGCTAGCTGTCTGCATTTTCGTGTTTGTCGTAGGTAACAACCAACAAACCTAAAATATCAAGGAACAAGCTATGTTAAAGAAAGTATTAAGTTGTTGTATTGCAGCCACATTTGGTATTTACTCCGCATCAAGTTTGGCTCAAGGTTCTGCTTTAAATTCGATAGAAAACTCACAACAACCTATTGCTCCACTGATGTTGGCTTCATCAGATGATGCGATCACCGATCGCTATATTGTTGTATTGAAACAACCGCAGATGCTAATGAATGATGCGGTTGGATTACAGCAGTTCACTCAACAAACGGTGGGTCAGATGGCCAATTCGTTTTCAATCAAAACAGACGATGTTTTTGATAGTTCCATTATTGGCTTTGTGGCAAATCTAGACGCACTTCAATTAAAGCAACTCAGACGTGACTCTCGCGTTGAATACATTGAACAAGACCAAATACTCAGTATCGATCCTGTTGTTTCAAATGAAGCCGTCCAAAGTAACGCGATTTGGGGTTTGGACCGAATAGACCAGAGAAGTCTTCCTTTGGATCGAAACTATAATGCCAATTTTGATGGTTCTGGCGTAACGGCTTACGTGATTGATACGGGCGTTAATAATAATCATGAGGAATTCGGCGGTCGCTCGGTTTCTGGCTATGATTTCGTAGATAACGATGCTGATTCGAGTGACTGTAATGGGCATGGTACCCACGTTGCAGGAACGATTGGCGGCAGCCAGTACGGTGTGGCTAAAAACGTTAACATTGTTGGGGTAAGAGTACTTAGCTGTTCGGGTTCAGGAACTACATCTGGCGTGATATCTGGTGTGGATTGGGTAGCGCAAAATGCATCAGGGCCTTCAGTCGCCAATATGAGTTTAGGTGGCGGGCGTTCAACTGCATTGGATAGCGCGGTACAAGGTGCAATTCAATCCGGAGTGAGCTTTATGTTGGCGGCGGGTAACTCAAATGCCGATGCGTGTAATTCATCGCCGGCTCGTGTACCAAGTGGTGTGACGGTGGGCTCAACAACCAGCTCTGATTCGCGTTCAAGTTTCTCGAACTGGGGCAGCTGTGTTGATCTATTCGCACCGGGATCTCAAATCAAGTCTGCTTGGTATGATGGCGGCTATAAAACGATTAGCGGAACTTCCATGGCGACACCACATGTTGCCGGCGTTGCTGCCTTGTATTTACAAGAAAACAACGGCTTAACACCGCTTCAGCTTGCAGGGTTACTGAACTCAAGAGCCTCGGAGAATAAGGTTTCTGACACAAGAGGAACCACCAATAAACTGCTGTATAGTTTGACTGATAGTGGTTGTGAACCGGATTGCGGTGGTCCAACACCTGGACCAGATCCAGATGGAAAACTAGTTTCTGGCGTGCCGGTTAATGGACTGAGTGGCAGCCGAGGACAAAAGGACTACTTCTACATGGACTTAGAACAGGGCCAACAGCTGACAGTGGTCACCATTGGTGGCACAGGCGATGCGGATCTGTATCTACGTTTCGGGGATAAACCAACGCTTAGTACGTGGGACTGCCGACCTTACCGATCGGGCAACAACGAGACGTGCACGGTGAATGTCACCCAAAGCGGCAGATACCACGTTATGTTGAATGCATACTCGGCTTACAGTGGTTTGACGCTCCAAGCAAACTTTTAAGTTTAGGTTTTAATGATGGTTTCAAAAGTTACTCACTAGTTTGGTAAGTTTAGAAGCCAGATAGCCAAAGCCCACCTCGTTGTGGGCTTTTTGGGTTTGTAGCAGGCAACAAAAGGATATGGCGTTGTTTTCTTAGATTGATAAGCAGGAATTCACGCTACTTAAACGAACTTTCGACTACGTCTCAGAAAAACCTGAAGTTTGTATGCTAGATTTAGTAGTGATACACAACTGGAGATATCGATGATCTGGCTTTCGGTGAAAGTACTACAGATTGGACTTGTCTACGGATACAGGAAGTATCAACAAACAAAAAGAGCTCCAGTGTAGGGGCTCTTTTCTTTTGTTTTTCGAATAACCTCATCTTATGTTGAGTAGTAAGGAAATAAAAACCGGTTCTGTCCGGTTTAATAACGAGTAGCTAAATGAACCTCCTTAATATCACCTCACCGATAAGCGAAAGTATGTTGAAAATTGAACCCATTACACCTCACATTGGCGCTCGTATTCATGGATTAAACCTAGCGGATTGCAGTGAAAGCGAACTTGATGATGTGTATAAGGCACTTGTTACTTATCAAGTCATTTTCCTAGATAAGCAAAGCCTTTCGCCGGAACAACACTTGGTGCTTGCAAAGCGTTTTGGTGAGCTTGAACCCGCTCATCCTTTCTTCCCACGTGTAGAACAAGTACCGCAAGTCAGTGTGATAGAAACCACTCGAGGCAATGCACCAATGGAGAGTTATTGGCATACCGATTTAACCTGGCGCAAATTGCCATCGAAAGCCTCTCTATTACATGCTCAATATATACCGGATGTCGGTGGCGACACGATTTGGTGTTCGATGACTGCAGTGTTCGATTCATTAGATGAAAGCATGAAAGATAAGCTAAGAGGCTTATCGGCAACGCATTCATTAGTCGCGTTTGAAGGTATTGAATCGGATCAAATCGAGCTAGATTGGCATAAGTCACTGCTGAAAACCGCGCAAGAAAATCCGCCTGTGGTGCATCCCTTAGTACAAGTTCATCCAGAAACGGGCAAAGAGACGCTATATATCAACGAGCAATTTACCCGTTACATCAATGAGCTTGAGCGTGAAGAAAGTGATTCGCTACTTAGCCAGCTGTTTGAAATTGCACGAAAACCAGAATATCAAGTGCGTTTCAAATGGAACAAGGGCTCAATGGCAATATGGGACAACAGAGTCACTCAACATTATGCTGTGATTGATTACGGCGATACACCACGGAAAATGCATCGAGTAACAGTGACATAACGGTAAGCTGAACACAGTTATCAAAGGAACACCGTGCATGCCCATCCCTTGAACCAAACTCTCGTACTTAAATTTAAGTGTCGGCAGGGTGCATTATTTATCTACGCTTAAAAATAAAAACAAATGCGTTGGTACATATTTGATTGAAACCTCACTGCTCGGAGGTGATGTGTAATATAATTGGCGCCAAAATATAAGTATAAAAACTAAATCATAGAATTAATAAACGTCAGGGCTTAGAGAACAAAGTATTTCGTATGAACGCGATTCGTAAAGTTTACCAATACGCAGAACCGAATCTAACCCTCGTGGGTTGGATGGGCTTTGTCGGCTTTCCAATTTACTACATTGTGTGGGAGTTTTTGTTTCCACAACCCTACGAAAACTTAGCGCTTCGCTTGTTTTGCTCGGTATTGTTCTTTGGCATTATATTTCGCAATCGTGTCCCATTTGAATGGCGAAAGTACCTTCCGGCTTATTATCAAGTCGCTGTAACTATCTGTTTGCCAGGTTTCTTTTTCTACATGCTGCTAATGAACAATTGGTCTAACGTTTGGGTTATGTCATTCATGTCGGCCATTTTCCTCCACATTTTATTGGTGCACGTCACCAGAGTGATGTTTGCACAAACCTTTGCCGGTATTGGGATTGCGACCTTGTGCGCTTGGATTGCACAAGGCTTCTACCTCGAACTCACAATGGATTGGACGCACGTGCCAATCTTTTTGTTTATCTACTTATTCGGCAACTTGTTCTACTTCCGCAATCAGGTGGAACATGAGAACAAGGTATCATTGGCGAAATCTTTTGGGGCTGGCATTGCCCATGAGATGCGAAACCCTCTAAGTGGTTTACTGACCTCTATTGATGTTATGCAATCCATATTACCGAACCCTAAAAGTGGTGATCACAAAGGGCAATATGCTTTAAGCAGTGAAGAAGTTATACAGTTGCGTGAAGTGGGTGATGAAGCGATGGAGATCATTCACTCCGGTAACGAAACGATTGATCTGTTGCTGACTTCAATCGATGAAAACCGAGTATCTCGTTCTACGTTTAAGAAGCATTCAGCGCAAGCAGTGGTTGAGGACTCGATAGGCAGCTTTAATTACAAACGCGCGACAGATAAATTAGCGATATCTTTAGACGTACAGAGTAACTTTGAGTTCTTAGGTAGTGATACCTTGCTGAAGTACGTAATGTATAACTTGTTCAAGAACGCATTCCATCATCGCAGCCCCGAAGATTTCCATATTCATGTCACAATGTGCAGTGATGAAGTGACCAATCAAATTATGGTTACTGATAACGGTTCGGGTATCTCAAGTGATGTAATTCGACGCATTTTCCAAGATTTTTATACCACGGGCCAATCGGGAAATTACGGTTTAGGTTTGCCATTTTGTCAGAAGGTCATGCGCTCGTTTGGTGGTGAGATTAAATGCCAGTCTGAAGTGGATCAATGGACACAGTTCACGATGATTTTCCCATCTCTGTCTTCCAATTCGGTACAGGAAATCAAGAGCGAACTGACTAAACTCAAGACGGTGCTGATGATCAGTGATCAGACAGTGCTTTCCAGTAAAATGACTGAAATATCTCGCTTTATGGGTTTTGACCTAGAGATTTTGGATGTGGCGTCAGCGCTACAGAATAAGGAATATCAGTTTGAGTTCGATTTGATTTTCGTTGATATGGAGAGCTTGGATTTAAGAGCTAATTGCCTCGATAGGATTGAATCGTTACTTTCGTTCACTGAGGCGCGAATCATTTACCTGTATGAGCGTCATCCTATCAAGCGTGTGCATAACATCTCTTTCGAGCCTATTTGGGTGGAAACGCAAGTTTGGCTACTGAATACCAAAGCGACCATTGACCGCTTACTTTTCGATTCCAATTACGTGATGCCAGCTGCGCCTACAAAACCGCTAGAGGCTGCAAATAAGCGAACGATTATGGTGGTGGATGACAACGAGTCTTTGCGCCGTTTTACTGCGATGTTACTGGAAAAGCAGGGTTTTGATGTTGTGCAGAAAGAAGATGGCCAACAAGCATTAGACGCGTTGGATAGCGACGAGATCGACTTGATTCTCATGGATATCGAAATGCCCATCATGGATGGTGTGGAAGCTTCTCGCCGAATTCGAGGTGCTAATAAAGCGTACTCTTCGGTGCCAATCATTGCTCACACAGGTGATAGTTCCCCCGTCACTTTGGAGAAAATGGAATCGTCAGGCATGTCAGACTTTATCGTCAAACCGGCAGATAAAAACCGACTGTTCGATAAGATTGCTCACTGGATTTAGTGAATGCCATAGGTTGAAGCGCACGGCCATTTTGTCAGCGAACACAAACACAAGAAAGAGCTCAGCGAATTGCTGGGCTCTTTTTGTTTCGCGACATGATAGCGTCCATTCAGTCCTGCCGTTTTGTTGGTTATAGAATGGGTGTGTACAGAGTTATACGAACTCTAACTCCGGATGATGGTACGCTTCGTGACAAACCGTGAGCACATGGTCAATGTCTTGTGGTGTCATGTCGGCATTCACTGAAAATCGGATGATGTTCTTGTTCTTGCCCGTAGCGGGGCGGCAGAACACTGCACCGAACACATCACGCTGTTCAAGGAAATCGCGTACTCGTTCTGTATTCCTCTCATTACCGCACTCCAACGCAACGATTTGAGATTCGCTACGGATGTTAAAGCCAATCCGCTTGAGGCCTGTGGTGAGCGATTTAGCGCGTTCAAATAATGCTTTTCGTTTATCTTCTGCACCTTTAATTACCTCCAAGGTTTTCTCTAAACGAATCACTTCTTGCGGCAACACGGTTGAGCTAAAAATCGCAGGGTATGCGACAAACGGCAAGGTTCTAGATAGTTGCTTAGGGCCAAGGATTGCACCTGCACGATAAGCAAAGGTTTTTGCCAAGCTAACGGTGATGAAGTCGACTTGGTTGGTGAGCCCTAACGCTTGAACTAAGCCTGCACCATTTTCCCCATGTGTTCCCAGTGAATGCGATTCATCAACGATGACGGCACAATCAAACTCTTGCGCCATTTCGTAGATGTCGCGTAACGGAGCAATGGTGCCAATTGTGCTGTAGACCGAGTCGACTACAATCACACCAGAGCCATGACGTTCTAGTTGCTTACGTAAGTGACTCATATTGTTATGCATAAATGGATGGGCGATTGCACCAGCAGCGCGAATACCTTCCCATAGCGACATGTGTGCAAAAAAGTCGATATACACCGGCGTATCTGGCGGACAGATAGTTTGAAGTAACCCAATATTGGCCGCCCAGCCTGATTGAGAAAGCAAACAGCTCTCCATTCCGACATAGTTAGCGAGTTTGGTTTCAAATGCGGGTTTAGACTGATCATCTTGTAAGAAAATGGCAGACATCACCACATTGTCATCGTGCTCACAGATCGCCGCTTGATGGGCGTGTTGGATCTGTTTGTTGTGTGACAGGGCTAAGTAATCATTGCTCTGCATCACAACGGCATTGCGCTGGGGGCGTTTACCCAATACTAAGTGCTTTTGGCTTTGGTTCTGGGTAATCAGGTCTTGAATGTAGAAGTTCAAGCGCTCTTCGATAAAGGAAGGTAGTGGTTTGTTTTTTGTTTTATCACTCATAATAGTTCTCTTCAAATACAGGAAAACGCCAGCGCTGACGGCTGTATATTGACAATAAAAAGTGATGTGTCATTAGCCAAGTTGCATATTTTTGTAGGTGCTTGCAAACTCAGCATTTAAGGGTTTTGAGGTAAGTGGGTTTCCTTACGGTTCGGGGGCTTTAACCGAATCAAGATAGGAATAATAGCCTTCTTTTTTATGACAAAAGGCTATTAAAATTCGGCGTTCGAATGGCTATGAAAAGTCTATTCTGAAAAGTTACGGTCTGTTAGCTGTGAATGTGGATAAGCTCAATTAAAGCATCCAATTGTTGCTTAGCTTCACCGTCTAACGAATACCCAATATTGATACGTAAGCAGTTGCTGTAGAGATCGAGTGTGCTGAAGAGATGTCCGAGCCTGATATCAAGATTCTGTTCAGCTACGGCTTGAGCGAAAAGTGGTTGGTTCAAATTTGGGATTTGCAGCCAAAGTACCATGCCACCTTGTGGGTTACTTATCTTCACGTCTTGAGGAAGATGTTGGGCTAAATAACTGAGGTATTGCTGGCGCAACGAAAGGATCTGAGTGCATCTTCTTCTAACGTGTTTGGCGTATTGGCCAGATTCGATAAAGTCAGCAACCGCAAGCTGAGTCGGTAAGGCAACACCGTAGCTCGCGGCAGAAAATTGAGCCTTGTACTCATCAATGTACCTTCCCGGTAAGCACCAGCCTAAACGGTAACTTGGCGACAGGCTTTTCGATACCGAACCACACCACAGCACGTATCCACCTTTGTCATAGTATTTTGCAGGCAGTGGTGTGTGTGAGGAATATGAGAGCTCTAGATACACGTCGTCTTCAATGATTGGTACTCGATAGTGATTCGCCAATTCAGCCAGTTTTTGTTTTTGACTGGCCGACATATTGATCCCTTGAGGATTCATATGTGAGGTACAAAAGATAGCAGCATCCACACGTTTATTTTTCAGATGTGTTTCCAGTTGTTGTAGGTCGACACCATCATCCAAAGATGGGATCTCAATGATTTGGCGTGACATCTTTCCGAGCAACTCCAGAATGCCGTTGAAACAAGGTGAGCTAATCGCAAGGGTGTCGCCTTCTTTGGTACACGATTCAAGTGCAGCCTTAATCGCCGACATACAACCAGCCGTGATCACCATCTCTTCAGGTGAAAAGTGCACATCGAGCTTGGCAAAGTGAGTGGATAATGCTTGTCGCAACATCGGCTCACCTTGTGTATCTGGGTAATGGTTGAGTCTGCTTCCCATCCGTTTGATTGAACGGCGGAAACTGCGTTCTAGCTCAACAATCGATTGTTCATCATTGGTGGTGCTCGAAACCCCTAAAGGCCCATTGATTGAGTTGTGAGCCGATGACGTTTCTTTAACTCTGGAAACCTTACTCTCAAACTGTGCCCACTCAGGCGTTGAATGAATAGGCTTGTGAGGCGAGACAAAATACCCAGCTTGCGGTCGCGAGTGTATCCAACCCTGCGATTCTAATTCTTGGTAACAGCTCACCACGGTCGACATGCTGATGGCCTGCTGCTTAGCCAATTGACGAAGTGAAGGCATGCGTCCGCCTTCCGGTCTTTTACCTGTTTCTATTTCATCGATAAACTGATTGGCTAGCTTTCTGTAGATGCTCATTATCACGACCGTTATTAACTGTACTGGTTTTTATTGTAAAAATTGTATCTGTACTGGTTTTATTGTTCAAGGGATACTCTTTTAAAACAAAGGAGGGGTCAGTATGAAAAGAAATGATTTGTTGTTAGCGGTATTTGTGATGGCAATTTGGGGATTCAATTTCTCGATGATAAAAATGGGCGTAACCAATGTTCACCCTTTGCTGGCAACGGCTGCGCGTTTCTCGTTAGCGGTTATTCCGGTGATATTTTTTGTGGCAAGACCGAATGTCGCTTGGCGTTATTTAGTCAGTTACGGCTTTGTGTTCGGTGTCGGTATCTGGGGTATGGCTTCATGGTCGATCACTGCTGGGTTATCTTCTGGGCTTTCATCGGTATTACTGTCAACCAACGTATTAATCGGCATGGCAGTTGGCGTATGGGTGTTCAAGGAGAGTGCTTCTATGCGCAAATTAATGGGAGCGATGTTAGCCATGTGTGCCTTAGCAGTATTGGTATCAGCGGCAACAGGTAATGTCACCGTTAACGGCGTGATATTGATTATGATTGCGGCATGTAGCTGGACGCTGATGGGTGTAATTGTTAAAGCTTCAAAAACCACTCAAGCTTTTGCGTTTAACGTGTGGGGAATGTTGTTTGCGCCAGTTCCATTAGTGTTGTTTGCCGTCATGTTACACGGTGACCAAATTATCTGGCAGGGCATAGAACAATGGGATTCGAACACGACGATTGCAGTGCTTTTTCAGGCTTACCCAACTACGCTGTTTGGTTATTGGGTTTGGAACAAATTACTAATCCAATACCCTTTAAGCACTACCGCACCGTTAACCTTGCTCGTGCCAATCTTTGCATTGATCAGTGGTTACTTTATGTATGACGAGGTGCTGTCTGTGGCTCAGGTTGTTGCATCAATACTGTTTCTTGTCGGGATTGGTTTGATTGTGAAACCTGCGAGTGCGGCTCTAACCGATAAGGCAACTAAACTCGTAAAACAGTAATTGCACAATGTTGTTAGAACAATGGGCACTGTTAAGGCATACCTAAACTAAGTTTACTGGTACTTTGAGTTTTGGGTGGAAGATACCTTTGGCGCCCATGTCGACAACGGCATAGTCGTTGACTCCTTCAGTCATTCGGCTATGCGACTGACTGATCTTTAGGGTTTCGAACATTAACTCCTCAAGCTTGGTGTTATATTCTTTAAATTCGCCTTCGGTCAGCCTAAGTTTGGTCGTAATAAAGTAAGCTTGTTTGTTACTTACATCGATATATTGCACGGCCTGTTTTAGAGCATCTATGACTTGGTTTTTGAACATGACGCTAAATCGCGCTTGTTCAGAGAAAGCTATATTGGCAGGTACAATGACATGGAATTTTAAGCCTAATAACATTGTTATTAGTTTTAACTGTTCAAGTTTCCTTAGGTAGATATACAGTGATGGCTCGTTTAAGTCAAAACTGGCCATTAACTGCTGGGCGTTTGCTCCTTCATTGACAATCTCGTGGAAAATCGTAAACAACGGTGGCTCTTTACAGAAGGCTGTGTCTTGCTCATCCGTAAATAATGACACCGAAGCTGAAGCTAATGCTTCTTCTGCTTCTGTGATAATGGCTGATAAAGGAAGCTGAATTAATTTACATATCTTCTGTAACTTCAAAATAGAGAGCGATTGATGGCCGTTCAGCAATCGTTTAATGCTTATTTCGGAAACTTCTGTGAATTCTGAAACTTCTTTATAAGAGATACCCGCCTTTTTTAAATGGCGTTTGATTGTTGTGCAAATTTCGTCGTCAAGTGCGCCCATTACTCTATACCGTCACTATTTTATGCACTTAAGGTAGCACAAAATGTCACTTTTATAATTCTCTTTGAAATATAAGCGATCATTTTTGATACTTCCTTTCGGTAGTAGGTGCTATTTGAGAGGTTAAGATGAATTTAGGGTTAGAGAATATAAATGTTGTTGTCACTGGCGGTTCTAGTGGAATTGGGGCGAAAATAGTTGAAGGCTTTGCTAACGAAGGGGCGAATGTTTGGTTCTGTGGCCGTTCTCAACATCGGATAGATAAGCTGCTTAAACAACTTGGAAAAGCGTCAAAGCAAGTTGTCGGAAAAGTGGTCGATGTCCATGATTTGGCACAAATGAAAGCTTGGATCGAGTCAATTCCGAATATCGATATTTTTGTACCCAATGTAAGTGCACTCTCTGATGAATGGGAAGATGTTCTGCAAAAAGACATTGCAGCCACGCAACAGGGCATTGCGTTAGTTTTACCTAAATTGCTTGAGTCGCGTTGCGCAGCAATCACCTATATTGGGTCGAAAGCGAGTGGATATACAGTTTGTAACGCCAATGCTTATGGAGCAGGGAAGGCCGCGCTAGCCCATTATATGAAATCCTTGTCCTTGACTTACATTCCTAAGGTGAGAGTCAATACTGTTTCGCCTGGAGACACATATATTGCTGATGGTTTATGGGGGCGGTGTAAGCGTGAAGATCCGGACACTTTCCAGAAAGTTATCGATAGAAATCCAATGGGTCGCTTAGCTACCCCTGAAGAAGTAGCCAACGTGGTGACCTTTATTTCTAGTCCTGCTGCGAGTTTTGTCTCGGGAGCTAACTGGTATGTTGATGGTGCATCAACGCCTCATGTGCAATATTAGCTATGTCGGTATAAACTATTCACGCCGATTCGAATTAAATTCTGAAATGATACAAATCTCATATTTAATACTGATCATTTAGTAACCTCTGTTGAGTTCGATATCAAATCAAGTAGCTGATTTTATTGAGTATCGGAGAAAAGTCTCAAAATTTATTATTTATATCGTTAAAGTTTTTAATTCTTATTTATTGTCTTGTTTTGGAGTTTAATTCTGATTGGTGGCTTGGGAATAGATGTTTTTTAGCTATATATGTAAATTTACAAGCGCGTTATCTTTCTGATTTGAAAGAATAATTAAATAGTTGAGATAAAAAAGTTGGCGAAAATCAGAAGCTTGGCATACACTTTCCTTGTAAACGGCCTTATCTTATTGATTGGATAGGGTAAATGCTTTGGCGCTACTGGCGATGGTAGCAATGTATAACATAGCTTTGAGGAAAGTTTTATGGCACTCACGAAGGCCGATTTGGCTGAGAACCTGTTTGAGACACTCGGATACAGCAAGCGGGATGCCAAGGAAACGGTTGAAGTGTTTTTCGAAGAGGTTCGTAAGGCACTTGAAAATGGCGAACAGGTAAAACTGTCTGGTTTTGGTAATTTTGATCTTCGCGAGAAAAACGAGCGACCTGGTCGTAACCCGAAAACTGGTGAAGACATTCCAATTTCTGCTCGACGTGTTGTTACTTTTAGACCGGGACAAAAACTAAAGGCCCGTGTCGAAAATATTAAAATCGAGAAGTAGCCAAGCAATAGACCACGCCTAGCGTGGTCTTTTTGTTTGTATCACCGTATTTATTCTTGCCACTCGTTTTCAATCTTTTTATCTTCTCGCACAATCTCTAATCATCGTTCAGTTCTCCTGAACGGTAGTTAATTCTAATTGAATTTAAATACACCGCTCTATTTGCTGTAATGTCACTCTCCGCATGTACTGACGAAAACACTGCAACGGTGGAAAAGGTTTCGCCAAAACTGACAATACAAAGTGACAAAACAGTACCTTACATACCAAGCTTGACGGCAGGAGAAAAGCTCGTTAACAACCTATGTAGCCAGTGTCACGGTGATAAGATCATCCCTTTCGTGCAGTCTTACCCGAATATTAAGGGGCAGAAATCCAGCTACATCCTTAAACAATTGCGTGATTTTAAAAGTGATGTACGTCAGGACTTATACATGCAGTCAGTCGTGAAGTCTCTATCTGATAAGGATTTACAGGATGTCGCTGTTTTCTATAGCACCTTAAAGCGGTTGGACTTGTATGAACGCTCTCAGGAGTACTATCACAAATAGCGTTCGCTTATGATTGATAAGAGATACGCTGAAATTAAAAAGGGCTGCGAGAGCAGCCCTTGTTCGTTTTTGTTTTGTAGTAGCGGTAAGGTTCGCGTTAAGCCGCTTTGATGTGCGTGGTAATGTAAGGTTGCCATGCTTGTTGGTAAAGCTCTAAAGATTGGCGTCTTAGGCTATTGATTTGCGCCGCTTCGATATCGTTGATTGGGCGATGTTCTGCAATTGCGTGACGTTCAATACCTTGGATAATTTCGTACAGCTCGTGTTCAGGGCCACTTTTCACATCAGCAATCGCTTTTAAGTGAAGTTGAACCTCTGCAATGATGTTGGTTTTAGGCAAGCGAACCAACAAGTTAAGGTCACGGTAACCAGAGTCAGCTGGCGATTTAAACTTGTTTTTCAGCTTAACAACGTCTGCTTCACGGCTTAGCGCTTCGTAAACTTCAACCAAGCTCTCGACATCGTTCGCGATGATAGTTGCACGGGCTAAGTCGGTAATTTTTGTTACGTCACCATCAAGCTCAAGAGCGATTTTTTCTTCTGCACGAGCTTGAGATTTAACGCCAGCAAAGAGCGCTTCAGAATTGGTGAGTAGGGCAGTACTTTTACAGATAGTTTCTAGTTCAGCTTGGCCTTGATGCGCTTTGCTGTACAGAATATCGAAGTCGGTATAAGGCTGAGTCGGGCGTGAGTCGAATGCTTTTATGCCATACAAGCCGCTTAGGCTATGGCGGAATACATTTGATGAAACTTGGTTTTGCGATGACGCTGTGCGTGATTGATCAGTTGAACTTGTTGAAACAGGTGCTGCTGCGAATGCAGGCGCTCGACTCAATACTAGAAGCATTAGGGCCGTCGTACGGAGAAATACACTCATTCAAACTCCAAAATACAAGGTTACAAAAAACGGGTAGTCAAAAGGGGTAACCAGTAACGCATAAGAGTAAAAACAGCTTAACTAAACTCACTACATATTAAATGGGGCTAGCTAAGACAGAAACCAACTCTAACGTTTAATATTGCTTTAAAATGTGAACATATAGACAAATAATTCAAGCGTTGGTTCCGCAATTTTAAGAACTTTGAACTTAGCCAGTTTCTGATTCTGCCGAAACCAATTTGGTACTTTAAACCAAGCTAAGGTTGCTCTTACCTCTCTATACTGTACCCTTGCATTATGACTGTTTAACATGAACGAAAGATGAATAATCCTGAATTTTGGCACAATAAATGGGCAGCCAACCAAATTGGTTTCCACCTCGAAGATGTAAACCCACTTCTGATTAAATTTTGGGAAAAGACTGAGACTAGCTACGAGAAGAGTGTGTTTGTTCCACTTTGTGGCAAAAGTGAAGATCTGATTTGGCTAGCTTCAAAGCATGAAGATGTTCAAGGTGTCGAGTTAAGCCAGATTGCGGTTCGCGCATTTTTTGCAGAGCACCTTTACACGCCGACTGTGACTCAAATTAGCGGTCAGCACGAGCTGTATCAATTTGATGAACTGAACATCTATACAGGCGATTACTTCACTGCACCTATCCAGCCTGTTGATACCATTTATGATCGCGCGTCTTTGGTCGCACTGCCTGAAGAGATGCGAGTGCAGTACGTAGAGCGTTTAAAACAACTGCTGAAACCGGGTGGAAAGATCCTTCTGGTCACTCTGGATTATGACCAAAGTGAGATGGCAGGGCCTCCGTTTAGCGTACCTAAACTAGAGATCGATCAGTTGTTCTCTGGGTACAAAATCACATTGTTGAATCAAGATATTGCGGACGATGAACATCCGAAGATTGTTAAGAAAGGTTTGTCTCGCTTCTGTGAAGAAGTGTATTTGATTGAGTCAGACGCTTAAGTTCAGTCTGCTTAGTTAAGCCAACAGATAACACCAATAAAAAAGACGGGCTCGATAGCCCGTCTTTTTTTATTGTTCAGATTTGAACTCGTGATTGTTCAGAATTGAATGGCAGGTTAGTAAATCACTTTTACTTTTGACGCGCTCTCAATTGCATCTTCAATCGCTGTCTCAGTGCTGTTGCGACGAGTAAGCGCCACACCTAGGCGGCGGCGACCATCGATATCAGGCTTACCAAACAAGCGAATTTGCGTTTGTGGTGCGTCTAGCGCCTCTGTAAGACCTTCAAAACGAATGTTAGTTGAAGTGCCTTGGCCTAGAATAACCGCTGATGCACAAGGGCCGTATTGCGTGATTGATTTGATCGGCATACCAGTAAAGGCACGTACGTGCAGTGCGAATTCCGATGAGTCTTGAGACATCAATGTCACTAAACCAGTATCGTGTGGGCGAGGGGATACTTCGTTGAAGATCACATGGTCGCCTTTAACAAACAACTCAACACCAAAGATACCATGACCACCTAGAGCATTAACCACTTGTCCAGCCGTGTATTGTGCGGCTTTAAGCGCGTTGTCTGACATAACCTGAGGCTGCCATGATTCGCGGTAGTCTCCGTCTTCTTGGCGGTGGCCGATAGGTGCACAGAAATGAACACCGTCGACTGCACGAACAGTGAGAAGAGTGATCTCGTAATCAAAGTCGATGAAGCCTTCAACGATTACACGCCCAGCGCCAGTGCGACCGCCTTCTTGTGCATAGTCCCACGACTTTTGGATGTCTTCTTCGGTTTTGATAACGCTCTGGCCTTTGCCTGAAGAACTCATTACTGGTTTAACAACACAAGGCATGCCGACAAATTCAACCGCGGCAGCGAAGTCTTCAAAGGTGTCTGCAAAGCGGTAAGGAGAAGTGCTCAGTTTTAGCTCTTCTGCGGCTAGGCGACGGATACCTTCTCGGTTCATCGTTAGCTTAGTTGCGTTAGCTGTTGGAACGACATTCAAGCCTTGCGCTTCTAGCTCTACCAATTTGCTGGTGGCAATAGCTTCAATTTCAGGAACCACATAATCTGGCTTTTCTAGTTCAATGATGGCTTGAAGTGCATCGCCGTCTAACATGTCTAATACATGGCTACGATGCGCAACTTGCATCGCTGGTGCGTCTGCATAACGGTCACAAGCAATAACTTCCAAACCTAAACGTTGGCACTCGATAGCAACTTCTTTGCCGAGTTCACCTGAACCTAATAGAAGTACACGAGTAGCATTTTCACGAGTAGCAGTACCAAACATAGAAATTCCTTCCGATCTTTTGAACGATTGATTGAAAACGGGGAGATCATACTTATTTTAACGATAAAAGCAAACGTTTGCGCGAGCTGTTTCGTTAATTGCAGGGATAAAAAAAGCAGCCCCGTTAAATGGGGCTGCTTATTTAAATTTTTGTTAATTAGATGTGCTTAGATTGCTAAGTAAGTCACTGGAATGTCTGGATTAATCGCTTCTAATGTAGATTGCGTATCCGCAAGGTGGCTGATGCTACCTTCTGCGATTTCAACCAAAGCAGCACTTTCAATTTGTTCAAAATCGAAGCCAGCCAGTTTAAGTTGAATCAACGCCACTTGCAGAGGGGGTAGGCTCGGGTTAAACGCGGCATTTTCTGCATAAGCACCCGTGAAGATCTCACCTGACGTCAGTTGTAGTGAAACACCACTTAGGTTTTTGGTGTAAGGAGCATGGCTGCGGTTTAGTGCTGCTAGCGCTTCCACAACAATAGGCGTTGTTTCTTCGGTCGTGTATTTATGATCAAGCTTCGTCATTAGGCCAGTTGTCACACCTAAATCAGCAGGGCCGAATGAGTCTGGCAGGTACTCTTGAAGAGACATTTCATCACGTTGTGGAAGCTGAACTTTAAGTTCTTTTGCTGTTGTCAGTTCGTTCATGAATTGACGACAGTGACCACAAGGACTGAAGTTGATCGTGATATCTGAGATACCTTGTTCGCCTTTCATCCAAGCGTGGCTGATTGCAGATTGCTCTGCGTGTACTGTTTGGCCAAGTTGAGCACCAGCGATTTCAAGGTTTGCACCAAAATACAGAGTACCGGTCAAACCGCGCACGATTGCACCAACATAAAAGTCAGATAACGGAGCGTAAGAATACGCTGCGGCAAAAGGAAGTAGTGCAATACGTAACTCGTCATCCGCTAAACCACTTGCTTGCAGTAAGCTAGCAAATTGTTCTGGAGACAATGTCGCGTCAAAGTTGTCTGCTAATACGATGTCACTCAAAAGTGCTTTGATTGCTGTTGGAGCACTTTCCAGCGCCAGGGTAATACGACTGTTCATGTTGAATCCTTAATTGACCTTAGGCTTTAATTCTATGCAATGCTCAGGAATTTTCTGTGATATCGATCACTACTGTGCTGTTGTTGTTACATTGGTTTGCATAATTAGAGTGAGGTCACAGATGAAATCGATTGCAAGAGCAAAAACTACCATTGATATCCCACTTATTGGCGCTAAACAGAGCGCGATTTGTCTGCTATTGCTGACTAAATGCGAAAAAAAGCCCAAGCCAACACTGAAATAATCAGAGTTCTGCTTGGGCTAATTGGATATTTGTCACGCTTTAAACCACTAGCTATATCTATCAGGTAACCAATGAACAATCAGCGTTTAAACTGCACTCACGGTGGTTAAGAATAAAACCAAACTACAAGCGAAAATATACTCGGTGCGATGATTGAGGTAATGACGCCACAAAGTACAAGAGCCAAAGAACTGAATGCAGCATCTTCCTGATTCTTTTCAGCACAGGTTGCAGTGCCTAAAGCGTGAGACACAGTACCCATGGTTAAACCACGGGCGATAGGGCTCTTAATACCAATGAGATTGTAGATTGGATAAGCAAAAATTGCCCCAAACAGACCAACAATCAATACCAGTATTGCCGCAATCGCTGCTTCACCACCTAAATGGCTTGATACTTCCATCGCAATTGGCGTGGTGACTGATTTGCCTAACAAACTCGCGATCAAAGTTAAGTCCGCTTTAAAAGCCACTGCGATTAATGCCGTTGTTGTCATCGACATTACACTGCCTAGCGTGCAAGCAAAGGTAATGATGCGCCAGTTGGCTCTGATTTGAGGTAGCTGTTCATAAAGCGGGTAGGCAAGTGCAACAACCGCAGGCTGAAGCATGTAGGTAATCCAGGTGTTATCAGCATAGTAAGTCTCAAACGGTACTTTGAAGAACGTGAGAATCGGAATGATTATACCAATGCTGATAAGCAGCGGGTTACACAGCGGCGAGTTTACTTTTTGGCTTACCCAGCGAGCAAACAGGAATACCACGATGGTGAGTAGAATCCACATGATCAATTACCTCTCGAAAGCAAGCGGTCTAAGAACCATGATAAGGACACCAACACCAGTAATGTGCCACCAACGGCGCTCGCCATAATTGGCAATGCGTTCGCGATGAGCATGTCGAAGTGATCCATCAACCCGACACTGATCGGAACAAATAGTAAGATCATTAGGCGGATAATCAAGCTTGCACCGGGCTGTACCCAGTGCGAAGGAACAATACCAATCACCATGGCGGCAAACAGAATCAACATGCCAAAAATACTGCCTGGGATTGAGGTATCCAAAAAGTGCTGTAACGCATTACCTGCTGTAAGAGCACCTATGATTAAGGTGAAGGAGATTAAGCAGTAAACCAGTTGGATCAATCTTTCTTTCAAAGTGTTACGTCTCTTGATAATGGAATTAGCTAGCTAACTTTTCTACGTATTGATAAACCGCTTTCAAGATAGCCATTTTCTTCTCGTCGCTTTCATGTTCGTGCGCGAGGTTTTCAAGGTTGAGCATGTACTCTTCTAAACGGCTCTCATAAAATTCACGACAATGGTTCGCCCATTTCAATTGTTCAGCTTCGTCGAGCGTCCATGGGAAATTTCGAGCACGGTAACGGAACAGTAGCGGTTTAATACGTTCGTCACTGAAGGTGATATCCAAAGCTGCTAAGTTATTTGGGTCAGTTTCGCGAATGATGTTCATTGCTGTTTTATCAGCAGGTGAAAAGAAACCGTCGTAAAGGTGTGTATCAACATCATCACTCTTCTCGTACTCACGCTCTTGCGAGTAGAGGCCGATCAGTTTTTCGCGGATCTCTGGGTGTTCACGAAGCAGTGCTAGGTTCTTTAAGCATTGTTGGCGATCGATACCGATGGTTTCGGCATTTTCAGCCGTCAGTGTTTTGGCTGGCGCAAGAATAGGGCACTTGTTCAGTTGGACCAATTTGATTGGTACGGGTAGCTCGTCTTCACCCAGTTCACTGCGTTTGGTGTAGAGCCTGTCTCTGAGTTCATCAGCATCCAGTTCTAATAACGGGCTTGGATCTTTAGCTAAATCAACCACGATAACGGCATTCTGATTGGTTGGGTGCCACGCCATAGGCACAACCCAACTTGTGTAGTTGCAGTCTCGGCCAAACATGCCTGAAACGTGCATCAATGGTGTCATGTTTACGATATCAACCAGGTCATTCAGCTTACGCTTATGACGCATGTTGTAGAGGTAATCGAACATCTTAGGTTGTGCTGCTTTCAGCTTCTTCGCTAACTCGATGGTCGCAATAACATCGGCCATTGCATCGTGCGCGTTCTCATGTTCAATGCCGTTTGCCACAGATAGGTGTTCCAGTTTGAAGCTTGGATAACCTTCTTCGTTCTCTGGCCAAACAATGCCTTCAGGACGCAGTGCGTGAACAGCGCGCATTACATCTAACAGATCCCAACGTGAGTTGCCGTTCTGCCAGCTCCACGCATATGGGTCAATGAAGTTTCGGTAACAGGTGTAACGCGTTACTTCGTCATCGAATCGAATACTGTTGTAGCCAAGGCTTGTGGTGTTTGGTTTGGCCAACTCAGCATGGATCTTAGCGATAAACTCTGGCTCAGGAAGACCTTGTGAGGCAGCCTTCTGTGGTGTGATACGGGTGATCAGTGCTGCTTCAGGTGCAGGGAGGTAATCAGCAGGAGGTTGGCAATAGATAACCAGAGGCTCTCCAATAACATTGAAATCTTGGTCGGTACGAACACCCGCAAACTGACTCGGACGGTCTTTTGCTGGGCTAACGCCCCACGTTTCGTAATCGAAAAAGAAGTAGGTCGGCTGATTATCTGAACTCATTGAAATTCCTGAACAGCAAGCGCAGAACGTTTACTGTGGCTGAAGGTTAGTTTTGTTCAGTATCTGATAGTATGCGGTACGCGTGCAACCCAGATCACAAATAAATTGCAGGAAAGTGCTGCATTCCTATTCAATCAGACCGCTATCGGGGGAATGGAGCCTTAGATTGATTATTTCTTGGCAAGATGAACTAACAAAGTGCTGCGGTTAAAGTACTCGAAGCGGACACAATTTGGAGAGGCGAGTAAGCTCTGGACAGCCAAAGCGCTCTGAGTCTAGCAATGAGTGTGTTACCGCTTGTATTTACCTTACATCAAGCTTTCAATGTCACGCGCTTTTCTGCATTCAACGCTCGTGAGAAATGAAACTGAATAGGTCATTAGAGCAAATCACAGAATCAGTCATTAATATCAAATTATTCTTCTTTTTGGACGTTATTTAATAGTCTTAATCACCGTAATAAATAATGATTTGATATGTCTTATTTTTAATACACTATCAATAGTGAGGTTAAATAATTAACCCCTGGCCAGTTATTATTTCAATTTTATTACAAGGTTAAGGTTTCTCCAGTTTGTTTCAAATTTGAGACTATATTGCAACATGCTGATCTATATATTTCGTTTTTTAGTCTGACTTCAAATTTATCTCGTATTGTATTTTTAATATGTTCTAAAAAATTAGGCGTGCTTGATTAAATAAATAGATTAATTAACTGATTAGGATGTAAAACAAGTTTTATATATTGTTGGATGAAATGCTCCAATACCATTATTTTTATTAGTGTTATTTCTATCAATTTGCGTGATCTTATTCTCACTGCGTCCCATTTCTTTATAAATAAGTGTCAATATATATATTTTCTAAATAGGATTATTGCTACTTAATTGTTAACTCTGGTTGACTGTTAGGTAACCCTAATAATAAAACCGATTTTATATAAAGGATTAAAGAAATGAATAAAGTCTTTAAGGTTGTTGCTGTCTCTGCACTTTCTATCTCTTCAGCGAATGTTTTCGCTGTGAGTGACACTTTTGATGCAACACTAGAAGTAAAACAAGCAATTACAATGACAAAAACGAGTGATTTGGACTTCGGTATCATCACTTCAGACAACACAACAGATGTTGTTATCGCTCAAGGTGATGCAGGAGCTGCGGCATTTACTCTTTCTGGGGAGGCTGGTGATGCAGTAACAGTAAGTATTTCTGATACTAACTTGGTGAATGGTGTAAATACGATTGCAGCTGAATTTGACTTTAATAATGCTATTACCCTTACGGGTGGTACTGCGGATCTTAATATTGGTGGTACTGCACGTACTTCAAGTGCGACATTAGTTGCTGGTACATATACTGCTAACGTTGCAGTAGATGTTACTTACCAATAAATGAAACCAGTATAATATTACGGCTGTTGCAAAGCAGCCGTCTTTACTATGAGTATTCTATTCAAATACGCGATTTATATCGGTCTGATTTTTTATTCTAGCCCTTTTCATGCGCTAGAAATTATTCCTGAGAATATGGAAGTCAAATTTGCAGGCATGTATATCTCTGGATCGGGTCAGAATGCGGATTCAAACCCAGCCAATAGTCAGGTTTATGTGGTGCGTTTTTATGTTGAAGGTGAGCCGGGTAAAAAAATCGTGGTTTCCCTCCCTTCTAAGCAATACCTAAACCATTCTCGTAAATCCAAGCGCCTGCGTATTAGAAAGTTTTATTTTGGTTGCGGTTTATCCAAGCGAGGTCGAGCCAAAATCAAAGGGAATGGAAGAAGCAAATTATTGTGTATTGGCGCCAAAGTGAAAATCGGTGCTAACCACCCCGAAGGACTTTACACCGGTACAATCCCTTTTGAGGTTAATTATAAATGAAGTTGTTTATCTCATGTGTTCTCGGCTTAATCTTCACAACACAAGCCTATGCTCAGCTACTTATCGCTCCGACTCGTTTTGTCTTGGATGCCGACACTTCGGTGACTGAAAAAATCGTCGTCGAAAATAACTCAGATCAACCGATTCGCTTGGAGATAAAACCGATTTATCGCCCTGTAAAGGCGAGTGGCTTGGTTCGAACTGACGCTAATATTGCTGAATCGGAAGATATCGCGAGTTGGATTAAAGTGTCACCACCAATAATTCGAGAACTTAAACCCAATCAAAGACGCACGGTTCGCTTACGTATGAATGCTCTGCCTGCTGACATGGCTGATGGTGAATATCGTGCTTACTTGTGGTTTTCCCCAATAGCAAAAGCCATAGAGTTATCAGACATTGCGTTGTCTTCAAGCAAAACCAACAGTGATGGTTCAGCCTTTCAATTGAACTTTCACATCAACAGTTATGTACCTGTTTATGTTCAGAAAGGTGAGCAGGTACAAGATGTTAAGTTTGCGTGTGACAGCCAAAGCATCAAGATTCGCAACGATGGTAACTTTCAGTTTACTGCGAAATTGAATGTCGACGAGCATAGCGAAAAAGTGGTGCTACTTCGTAATGCTGAATTAACTAAGCCTTTCCCAAAAGGGTCGAAGATCTCACTGGTTCAGAACGAACAGCCTCTGTACGAATGTGTTCTGTAGTGCTCGTTTCATTGTCGCAGACTCTTTAAAGGCTAGTGTTCAATCGCATGCTTTGGCGACTTTTGTTACTCGCTTCACTGTTTCCTTTTGCTGCGTATTCGGAATCTAAAGCAGAGAGCGAGGCGAGTGAACTCTATCCAGCCCATGTTGAAGTTCGAGTCGGGAAAGTGGGGGATAGCTTTTATCGTGTCATGATGGATGATTACGAAGAGCCTTTTATTTCGATATCCAATGCCGCTTTTTATCTGCTCGAAATGAATGGTCAGTGTGATGAGAGCGGATATTGTGAACTGTATTTGCCCCAAGATGTGGGAAGAGAATCTCCTCCGTACATTTTAGATACCGAACAAGCCATCTGTTATCGCGATGACAACAATATCCAGTCGATCAAATATCAAGTCGTCGACTCAGAAACTTACATCCATTGGTATAGCTTACAAGCTTGTATACCGGCTAAAGTGCGTTGGGATATTGATGACTATCGGCTCACCGTTACTCCAGAATTCAGTTCATTGACTGAACTGGAAGCCGCTATTTCTAAGATGAAAAATGAATCACGTAAGAAGGCTGAGGATCTCAAGCGAGCAGAAAACACGCCAATTTTCGAGCCTGTTGACGCCGTGGGTTTGGCGAGTCGGTTAGCGACTTCGGTTTATCATGACAGTGAAATTGGCGGTGATGTTTACGCAATCTCAGACACCATATTAAGCACTGAGCACTCCTCGTCTCGCTTGTCGATTGATTCACGAGAAGATAACCCTATCGTTTATTACAACATTGAGGTAGAAGCTCATGACGGCGAAGGCTCTCTGGAAGTCGGCCATGTGTTATTAGATGGCAGCGTCTTTACCGTGAATCAAACCCTCGAAGATGGGCTCTATTATACCAATCGAAAGCGACAAACAGAGTTCGGCAACCTTCAACTCGAACGAACTACTCAACCAAACATCAGCATCGATGTTTTGGTCAATGGCATTTATCAAACCACTTATCGCTCTGATGAGTTTGGGCGCTTCGTTGTTGAAGAAGACAATATTTCCCCCGGTGACACCATCAAGTTTCGCTACTACCTATCTAAAGGTGTCTGGCAGGAAGAAGAGATCACCGTTGCCGGTTTAGAAGATGCATTTCTGCCAAGAAACGAGTGGGGCGTACAAGTGGTGGGTAACGAAGGTGCAGACCGAGCGGGCGCTGTGTCACTTGAATATGGGCTTGCCGATTACTTCACCGTGGGTAGCGCCTTTATGAGGCAACATGGCAAAGATCTGATTGGCTTTCAAGGACGATATTTACCAGCGCACTGGTTTGCGGGTCATATCGGTTGGTTACCAGAGTTCAATCGCTTTCCAATGGAGTTTGATATCTTGATCAACGGCGATCAGTCGGCATCGATAGAGCTTAATAAAACCGATGAATTGGACTTAGAGTCAATGGAGTACGATGTTTTCAAATACAACCTGTCGCTTGCAAACCTAACAGCCTTTTTAGCGGTAAGAGATGATGATGACGAATTGAGCGTTGAACCTAAGCTCAACTTGAAAGTGGCTCGTAATCTGTTTGTCTCATATGCTGGCGACTATCGATACACCAAAGCTTCTCATCAAGAAGACTATCTACATACCATTGGTTTGGCCAAAAGTGGGTTCTCAGATACATCGTGGAATATCTCAGGAACTGTTGATGGCTCGGGTCATCATGAACGAACGGAACTATCCCTAAGGAATGCGTGTAAAGAGTGCCTGCTCGATCCGCTGGAGGTTTTTCAAGAGCTCACGACGAACGTATCGGCTCGCTATCAAAAGCATGAGGTTTCGTTTACTGCCTCTTTAGAAGCTCGTGTGAATCCTTATTTACTCTTTAAACTGGAAGGAACAGAAGACCGATACGGTGTCGAGATGACGACCGAATTCGGTGCTAAAACTTACTTTGATGAAAGCATTGGTGAGTTTGTTGAGTGGAATCGATACAACTATTCTAAGTTGACGGGCATTGTCTACGATCACCACAAACAGCCCATACAAGGCGTAAGCCTACAAATTTTGGACCAACGAGCGGTCAGTGATGCAAAAGGCCGATTTGAATTCTCAAGTGTTCCAGCTCGAGATAATCTGCCTATCTATATTGATGAAGGGGCACTCGATCTTAACCTGACACCGATTCAAAACCCTGTGTTTGTAAATACTAAACAGGTAGGCCTGACTCATGCTCATATCGAAATGGTGGTGTCATTTGGCGTCGATGGCACGGTAAAAGGTGACCTAGAAAACAGTGCTTATCTCCACTTTAAACATATCCAGAAAGGTACTGAGTATTCGAGCGAGATTGAGAGCGATGGCTTTTACATGGTAGAGGGGCTCATCGCGGGCAAATACATTGTGACTTTAGAAATGGGAGATAAGCGATACGTGCAAGGTGCCGACTTGAACGGAGATTTCTGGGTAAGCGACCTCACATTCAACCTCATTGATTTTCATAAGGTGTATTAGACCTGATCGCTTTGATTAGTCTGAAGGAGGCGAGAGTATCAATTGAACTTTCTGTTTCATGGTTAACTCTCGGTTGTTTAAATCTTTGAATATGGATTTCCATTCTTGAAAGGTGACCACTATCGGGTTAAAACTGTTTACTGGTTTAGTGACGCCGTAACGTACCATTTCAACTTCTGGCTCGAACGTACCGAATAACTTATCCCAAATAATCAGAACGCCAGCGTAGTTCTTATCGATGTATTGCGGGTTTTGACCGTGATGTACTCGATGATGCGAAGGGGTGTTAAAGATGTATTCAAATGGCCCTAAGCTCCGTATCCATTGTGTATGGACAAAGAACTGCAAACCTAGATTCAGAAGCACCACAAAGATGACCCATTTAGGGTCAAAACCTATGATGACCAACGGTACCCAAAATAGCCACATACCTGCGAATGGGTACATTAAACTCTGACGAAACGCAGTACTAAAGTTCATCTGTTCTGAACTGTGGTGTGCCACGTGTGCCGCCCACATCCAGCGAACGCGGTGGCTTGCCCTGTGAAACCAGTAATAGAAAAAGTCTTGTAACACCATCAACACAATGAAACTCAGCACACCCATTTCGATATCCATTAAGTGCCAGCCGAATAACCAAAGATACAGTTGAACAATCAGTAATCCGGTTAACAAATCGGAGAGCTGGTGCATACCCGCCAACGTAAAGTTACAGAGCACTTCAGACAATTTATAACTCGAGTTGTCGGGTAATCGACCTTGCTTCTGGCCGATAAAATACTCGGCCAACATACAAAGCAGGAACAAGGGAGCTAAAACAAGCAGTAGCCATTCTGGGTGATTGATCAGTGAGTCGATATCCATTTCCGGTTCCTTTTTTCTTTTTGTTTCCCGACGAGGTGTGCTACCAGCGTGCGAAATGATCTTCAGTAAGACCAAGCACATTCTCTAGCTGATGGATGATCCCGTCGTTGTCTTGAATTGAGCCTGAAAAGTGGCCGATGAACTGTCGGAAGTTACTTTTAAGTACCCATAAGTTGAGTTTTTCACTGCGTCGGTTAATAGGGGTAAACGTCAGGTTGATGCGCCCATCTTGCGATGTTATCTGCCAAGGTAAATTAGTGTCTTGGCGACTAAACGTAAACTGTACTGGGTTAAGTAAGTGCCGGGTTCCATTCACCCATAATACGTTTTCGCAGCCTCCGGTTTCGTTCACGCCCGCCGCGAGGTTCAGGCCAATATCACTGCCATTGGATTGCGTGTTGATACTTGCCCAGCGCCAACTGGTTTCACATCTCATGTAACCCGCTGAAAAGTCATACCCAGCACGAGCTGGTTCGAGATCGAGTGATTCTTCTTTGATTTGGATGTCGCCCGTGATGCGCAAAGCATTGTGCTTTTGAGTGTAAGTCCAACCTGAATAACCGGTTGGGCTGCACATCGCCATGGGCAAGCTATTAGTTTCAGGCTCTAAAGCGATATCGGCCTTGATGAGTTTGGTATTCAAGCGAACTCGCCATTGTCCGCCTTCAATATCGAAAGTAATGCTTTGATCTGCAATGCTTGTCTTTCCTTCAAATGGTGAAGGCGTTACATGCTTATCAAACCCTAATGGCCTCAACCAAGATGACTCTTCCAGATGGTTGTTTTCTATGTCGTACAGATAACAAAATGCCGAGCCTAAGTAACGAATATCCGCGATAGCGACGCCGATAATGTGTGTGTCGGTGACGATGCTGACAAACTGGAATTGTTTGTAGTGGAAGTGCTTCTGCCAAGAGTTTGCTTTTGCATCCATCGAGTTTCGATAGTCAAAATTCTCTATGTTCAGGTGTTTAGGGATGCCATCGAAATGTCCGATGGTCGGCTGACCATTCGAATCAATCAAACTGTGTGGGGCTGGGCTGGTTTTTATCATTGCGATGGTTCACATAAATTTAACAACTAAAGCCATTGTGCGATGAGTCGCGTAGAATTGGGAGGTCATATTCGGACAAGAGCGCGTTACCAGTCACGATTTTGTCAGCATGTGTTGTTGAGGCTGAGTAGTCATATTTATGGGAATGTGCTCGATATAAGGAGAGACGATTGGAGATTATCGCGGAGTATAAGCCAACCGGACATCGGTATCAGTTGGGTACATTAGATATTGCGCTGCTGTTAAATACGCTAGAGCAACGAGGCGTCGATATTGAAAGACTACTCATGGATGTGGGTTTAGAAACCATGGATTGGCGAGACCCGAATGGAAAGCTGACTTACGCTGACAAGCTTTCGTTGTTTAGCGCGGCTAATCAGAGTTTTCCTCATGATGGCTTGGGGCTTTGGTTGGGGGAGCACGCTAGCTTGAGCCACTTTGGTGTGTTGGGTTATGCGCTATCGACCAGTCAAAATGTCGGGGAGGCCATCAAGTCGGGCTTCAAGTATTTGCGCCTGAATGGACCTATCTTCTCGGTTAAATTGTTTCTAGATTCCGAGCAAGCAGTGATTCAGATTGAGAACACCTTGGAAGTGGGCGATCTGCTTCCTTTCTGCAGTGAGTATTTCTTGAGTTCAATCGTCTCTTTGTTCAAAGAACTGACTGGTCATGAGTTGGATATTCACACTTTGGCTTTGCCTTATGCTCGCACTAATTACGCCAAGCTCTATGACGAGCGTTTCCAGTGCCCTGTAGTTTTTGAGCAGAGCCATTGTGAACTGCGTTTTGATGCCTCGGTTTTGTCACAAACCTTATTGACTCATGATGCAGCGACACTGAAGCGCTACCTTGCGTCTTGCCAGTCGATAGTTGAGACATTGGACTCGGAACATTTGCTAACTAACCAGATCAAAACGATTTTTTATCAAACCGCAGGCTGTTTCCCGAATATAGAACAGCTCGCAGACGAATTTGGTTGTAGCTCTCGCACGCTCAGGAGAGAGCTGGTTACTCATGATTCCAGTTATCAAGTATTGCTTACCGAAGTTCGAGTGGAACTAGCCAAAGAGCTATTACTTGGCACATCCATGAGCATTGATGATATTGGTGAAAGGCTTGGTTATAGCGACCCTGCAAATTTCAGAAGGGCGTTTAAAGGGTGGCTCAATAAAACGCCTGCTCAGTTCCGTAACGGTTTAAGTTAAAGCGTTACTTGCTAAAAAACTGCTCCCTGAAATCGGATACTTGCTGCTGATAGTAACTGTCCCAATCTTGTTGAGTCCAAGTGGCATAACTTGAGCTTCGCTGAGAGTCCAAGGTCGCTTTGAGCTGATCAAGTTGCTCATGATAAGTCATCACGGTTTGTTGCTGTTGTGCGATTTGTTGTTCTCGCGCGGTAATTTTGCTGGTCTGCGTTTCATCTAAGTAGGTTTCTTGAAGGTCGGCTTTGACTGATGCGATTTCAGCAGGGCTATAGCTGCTGGGTATCAAAGAGACTGCCAGTTCATATTTTTGAAGCTGTGTTTCGGCGTTTAATGTCGCTGTATTGTTTTGCCATTCACTAAGCAAATCTTGATAGTTGGCCAAAAACTGGCTCGCTTCGTTCTCTTCAAGGGTATTGGCGTCAAGCGTAAAATCTAGATGAGCAAATTGGTCTGCGAATAGCTGGTGGGCCAACTCTCCCCACACTTGCCGTGCAGACTGTTTGAATAGGGCAACACGCTCTTCAAGAGTCTCTATGGGTTCAAGAGGGATGGTACTTTGGGTTAATTGCCAATCGACGAATAGCTGCGGATAGTCGCTCAGTAACTCAAACCATATGCTCGGTAATTCTGATTTCAATCGTACGAGTTGTTCAGTGCAGTCATCGCGTTGTTTGCAAAGCGCCCAGAACCCATCGAGTTCATCGAATAGAGCTTTACCTTCAAGTTCGCTTAAGTTTTTAACATGCGTTTCTCCGCCCGATGATTCTGCTTCGGCTTGTTTGTTCTGCGATGCTGCATTTTCCGAACTGGCGGTTGCAGTTGGCGTGGAATTGTCGTCATCAGTTGTCGTAGAAACCCGCTGTTTTGCTTCTGTGTGTTGAGCAGAAGATAGCGGTGTTTCAGTGGATTTTGATGACCAAGAATAGCCAATAATGCCCGTCGTTAAGACGAGCATTAGGATTAAGATGACTCGATGCATTATGGGTTCACCGAGTTACTTAATGAGGGCGCTAACAGGGAAGTGGTCTGAAAGGTTGTAGTGCTTCCATAACTCACTGCTTGTTGATCTTGGGACATCCACACGATTGTCGTTATGAGCTTTAGCAGCATACTCTGAACTCACCACTACATAATCGAGATACTCAACATTCTCGCCACCCGACATAGGTTCGCCTGCAAAGTTGTTGATGCGAGGGTCAAAAGTAGACGCGGTGTAACCTGAATATTGTGGCTCTTCGGCCTGCAAGTTAGCGAACATCTCTTGGTAGTCGCTAGGGAACTTCAGCTTGTTCACGTTAAAGTCACCGCTGTAAATAACCGTCTCTGAAGTTGGTATTTCCAGTGATTGAGCAAGCTGACGCATCTGTTTAAATTGACGCTGTCGGTAGTCACGAGCGGTATCGGTATCAAATGATGCGGTGTGAGTACCAAATACATGGTAAGCCTGACCATTCTTGATGACTTCAGCGTAATTCACGCCTTTGTCAGCGAAACAATCCGTTCCGGTGCAATCAGGGAACACGTACTGTGCTTCGTTGACGATAGGGTAACGGCTCACAATGATCACGCCGCCGTCATAGATGTTGATGCCATCTTTATCAAGCATCTTGGTTTGGTAAGGATACTCTTTCGCTAGTTCACGTAAGAACTCATCTCGTCCGTTGGCAAACACTTCTTGAAGCGCTAACACGTCGTAGCCCTTAACGTATTGAGGGATGAGGTCGTAACGATCGCCGATGTGCGAAGCGATAGCGGGTAGAGCCCAAATGTTGTAGGTCATCACTTTCAATGTGTTGGCATCTGGCTCTGGTTGCTCATCCACTTTCTGTGGGGTGATGGTGTAGTAAATATCATCGTAGCGAGCGGTGTTATCAGCTTTGAAGGCAAGTTCAGTATTCACATCAAAAGCATCGGTTGTGCTGCGATGAATATTACGATCGTCATGCAAAGTTAGGTTGATGTCTGCGGCACTCAAACCATGTTGCAGTGTCGAATTATACCAATGTCCTTCCATGGTTTGATTGAGCGTGACACTTTCTCCAATAGAGTTTGATACCACTGTGTCAAACTTGTATGTCTTACCGGACTTTACGCCTGTCCAGCGATTGAAACTGATCAGTTTTTTGGTTTCCCACGGGCCAATCTGCTCAACGTGTTGTTGCCACTCATCGCCAAGTTGCAGTAAGTCGGTACCGGTATGATTGGTTTGAATCGTCATCACTTGGTTGGTGTTGTTGGTTAGATACACATCGGTATCTGCAATAGCCGAGGTTGAAATGAATGAAGCTGATGCAAGTAATGCACTCAGGCAAGTCCATTGAGTTTTCATTTTCACGTTATCCTTACTGATTGGTTTAAAGAATAACGTAGTAAAGAGTTGTGACATTGGAGTTATAACTCTATCAGAATTATCCAAATATTAGATATATGCCATGGTTTTATAAATTCGATTACTCATTGATAATTAACATATTGCTTTATCGGAATGATAAGTGATACGCGCGCACGTTAACAAACAGAGGAACGATTTGGATTTGAGGGTAAGTCACTAGCGGTGTATTTTCGTGGAAATCATAGGTCGGGAAATAACCAGAAATGGATGCTCTGAATCACGATAAGGGATAACGTTAACCGCCTTGCTCTATCAGCATAAATTTTGCCATTGTTCAGTAAACAGATTCCTCAAAAACAGGTATGATAGTGTCGTTTTTAATCCTGAACTGGGAAAGTCATGGCAAAGTTAACACTCCAAGAGCAAATGCTTAAAGCTGGCTTGGTAAATGAGAAAAAATTAAAGAAGGCGAAGAAAGGCTCTAAAAAGTCTCGCGTTCAGTCTCGTGAAGCAAAAGCGGCAGCTGAAGAAACTAAACTGGCGCAGCAAGCGAAAGACAAAGAGCTAAACCAACAGTTGAAAGAACAACAGTTGAGCAAAGAAATTAAAGCTCAAGTGAAGCAATTGATCGAGATGAACAAGCTCGAACAGAAGAACGGTGAGATTAAATACAACTTTACTGACGGTACGCTAGTTAAATACCTTTACGTAGAAGAGCTGACTCAAAAGCAACTAAGTAAAGGTATCCTAAGTATCGCGCGTCAAGGCGAAAGCTATGTTGTTATCCCTACTGCGGTAGCGAACAAGATTGCCATGCGTGACGAAGAATCTATTGTTGATACGCAGGCAGGTAGCACAGACGAAGTAGACGAAGATGATCCGTACAAAGACTTCGTGATCCCAGATGATTTAATGTGGTAGTCCTCGACTAAACCACTATTTAATTCGTCAATTACTTGTAGCGTTGAAGAAGTATTAAAAAGCCCCGATGTGTCTTGCATCGGGGCTTTTTCAATGTTGGCAACTGCATAGAATTATTTACGGGTTCATCTGAACCAGTCATGTATCTATGTTCGAGAAATAATTCATTGCGAGTGTCTCACTTACGACCGCTTTACTGGTAGGTTATCGACTACGGCTTTGGCCTGCTAATCGGCAACAATGTCTGTGATGTCGAAAGTTGAGTCTTGTTGGCTATGTTTAAGTTGATGATATTCTAGCTGATATTGCTCATAGCCATCAAAATAGCAGTCACCGATTTCATTGCGCGGGCAAATTTGTACATCGTCTCTTGCGACCAGTTCAGTTGAACAAGATGGGCAGTGTTTCATAGATCCTCCTGATGGAATACCAGTGTATAAACGGCCCCATTAACTCAAACTTTTGTTTCGTTGTGATTTCATTTTTAAGTCAAGTAGCGGGTTTATTTGTCATAAACTCGCTACTTGTTGCTGTGCTTGGCCACAGAAAGGAGCAGTGATATTAGGTGCTTCGAGTTCTACTGGATGCTACATATATTGAAGCGAGAGCGGCTACCTCCACCTAACATTTTCACATTCTCTTTGTTGCTAAGTGCCTTCCATGCAGTACTTTCTTCCGCACTAAGGTTTGAAGGTTGGTAATCTAAGTTAGCGTATCTGGATACAACCACTTGTTTATCCATGCCACCAGATAGGCTATCGATTACATTAGTTGTCACTTTTCCATCGGAGTAGGCCATGACCAAAACTTCATCATTTTCTTCAAGCGCTGAGACTAACGTGCTTTGATTGTTTTTGCTGTATTGAACATCACTGTAACCCTGGTCTGCGTCTGTCTGTTTGCCTGAAATTGAACGATAAAGAAGGCTCTTTTTACGTTTCTTTAAGGAGCTAAGTGGGGTCTCATTCTGCTTGCTATAAATATTGACCACTTTAATATCGTTTTGAGCAGCGTATTTCAGAATTGAACTTTGGTTTCCGAGTCCTCTGCGTGTCAGCGCTGGTGAATTTTGCAAGCTTTGAGATAAGCGTTGTTCGGTAGCATCAACGATAACAATCGCAGGTTTGTTACCTTCACTTAACGATTTCTTTAGTGCTTGTCTAATTTCGATATGTGCCATTTTCCCTTCTACAGTATCCCAGTTCGGTGCATGCTGAGGTGTTGCGGATGGTCTTGTTTCAAGCGTATATGGCTTGTAGTCGTAGTGCTCTTTCGGCCAATAGGTGTTTCTTTTTACTTTTCCCAAATCGTCAGCCAAATGAAATTCACTCACGAGCTTTTCATTTTTTAAATACGCCTTAGGTTTTTCTTGTCCTAGCGCTTTCCATTGGAAGTACATCTCTTCACGAAGGTTGATGATTGACTGCCTGGCATTACTGATTTCCGTAACGGGATCTCGACCGTGTTCAGCATTGTTGTAGTGAGTAATTCCTGTGGTCTGATATTCATAATTTGGAATCACATACTCTGTCGCTTTATTGGTGTCTGGGTGTCGGTGAGACAGAGGCGCATTACCTTGAGGGACGGCACCAGAAGAGAAGTCTCTCGCGTGTATGAGTTCATGCCCTAATGCGACGGTTTGATCAAACGGTGTCTCTGTTCCTGGAATATTGACTATCTCCGTGGTGGAGAAGTAAACCGTATTCGAGACCCCCTTACCATTAAATTGTCGCTGCCAAGCAAGCGAGGCCTTTTGTTGATCTTCAAATATAGAGGGTATCGTCTCAAAGAGTCTTCCTGGTCCTTCTGGTTCTCTTATCACAGTGACAATAGTAGCTTTAGACTGTTCGACCCCTATCGTGTGTTCAATTAATGGGGCAACACCATCATTCGGCGCATTGACCGGTGTGTAAGTTGCTATTTGTCGTAAGATTTCTCGTCCAGTTTGCGATAGCTGCAGTTTGCGGATCAATACGCTCATATCGGAGAGGTAGGCGTCACTCTTTGTTTGTACATAGAGGTTTCTCGACATGCGATAGAGTTTTCCGTAGGTGTCTGAATTGTAGCCAGCAATGACTTTTACGCCATCCGGAGCATCGTAAAAAAGACCAAATTCTGACCCTTTTCCTGCGTATGTATTTATTGAGTTAACAAGCATTAAAAACCCTGATAGGGCTAGGATAATACTATTTTTCATAAACTGACTCCTCTAACGCTATTTGTAATTCAATCCAATCTTCGAGTTCTACAAGAAGAAAATGGGTGATATGTGGAAGCAGAGTCAGCTCTTCTTGTTTAATGATTTGCCCAAGTTGGTCAATTGCAGACTCAAGGTTTCCTTCGTTCAACGCTATTTTTATGTCCGCTAGCTGGCTCCATAGCGCATGCGAAGCTACATAAGCTACCTGTTGTTCCATTTCATCTTGATACTCATTGGAAAGGTAGTTTAGGTGAGGAGTTGAAAGCGTACTGTTAAACAGCTGATGCTTGCTGTTAGGTGATACATTGACTTCTGACTGCTGATGTTGTGCGATTTGTAGATAGAGCGAAAGGTCGCCTAATAAATATTGAAGTTGGTTGGCATTCGTCGTCTTCATTGCCTTTTCAATGATGCTTTCAATAGCGCTTTGAAAGTTTCGTTCAAAGTGAGCGCTTGGCTGCGACATCACGTCATCGAGTATGTCTGCCATTTCAGGGGCATAAAACCTAAGGTTTGCTGCAGAGTATACACTTGGATACGGTAACGAGTAGTTGAGAGAGCGGATGTAAGACATTGAAATCGCGAGCTTGAATTGAGGTTGAATAAAATGTTTAAAAATTTCATATTGTTTGATTTGATCTAACACTCCGCCGCTCGGTCGCTCTGTTAGCAGCAGTTCATACCAACGGCTAATCTGATACCAACTTTTACGAACATTTGGATCAGAGCTGTCAATTCCTTTGCTATCTAAGTATTCGCTGAAAGGCGTTTGGTAGCTAAGAATCTGGATGTTCGCTAACTCGGACACTAGCTCTTCAAATAGTTTATTCGATGACTGGCCTGATATGTAAGCGCTAGCGGTGTTGATTAGCTGAGTTCTAAATAAGCCAGTGGGCCAACCATTAATAATCCTTGATGCAATATGCTTTTCGACATTAAATTCTACCTTTTTTAGCAACAACTCGGATAACTCAGCGTCTTTTTTAGGATGGTAAGTATCATACAATGGGCCAGAGTCTTTACATGCATCTAGAGAAGCTTGAATACCGCCTGGGGCAATGGAAGGAACACCCCAGCAAGTTCTTGCGGGACGGACTTCTATAGTTGCTGTACTGAGTTGTTCCTCGCTCAGGTAATCGATATCCCACATTTCTTTCGCATACTCTCTCAATCCACTTTGCCTTACTTGAAATTCCAATATACTTCGGTTGATTTTGCTTTGTGTAATGATCGATGCCACGTGAGGCTTTGGCCTTTCTATGAGCCGTTTAACTATGTTCTCTCTGTGTGTGGATAGTCGGCGCAAAGCGATTTCAACAAGTTCTCTTTTTTTGCTATGTATATTTAAAGCGAGCACGTGATAGTTATCTGCGTTCAGGTTGTTAATCAGATCATCAATGCGTGCTGGTCCTTCAGTGCGAATGCAGCGTTCGATCTCTGTTAAAGAGGATCGACCGTTTTGGCATAGAGGTTGGTTTAGATTTGAATCAGGGGAAAGGTGTCCGATTGACTTCAACAGTTCTAAATCAATTCGAGCCATTTGCTTAGAAAGTTGCCTATCGTATGCAGAGGTGAGTCGTCGGTATTCGGTGTCTGCTTCAAGAAGCAGGTGGTCGACGTACATTGAGGCACTGTGTAATACGTGATTGTCGTATTTGTTAAGTAGAGAAATTGCGTCCTCTTTTTTGTGGTGGAAACGAGAAAATTCTGAGGAGTGGTTGGTAAACACGTAATGTGATTGGTTTTCAAATTCGGTGATTTTTTCTTTGGCTGCGAAGTACTTAATGTCATTCGATAATAGGTTTAGCTCATCACCAACTAGAGGAACTAAGGAAAAGATAGAGGCCGCTTTATCGAGCCGAGTTGAGGATTCCTGAGAGAATGTTTGGACCATGTTGTCGACCCAAAAGCCGACTGCGACTGCATCTCCGATTGGTCCTAATACTTCCAACGTCGAAGAACCAGCCTGACCTAGTCGGTTTATTAGGCTTTCTTGGCTTAACGAGCTTTCGAATGTCTGCGGGACATTAGCTAACGCTTTCTCTGTTTGTGGCCATGCTGATGCGAAAGATTGCGCGTGCGCAATGAGTTCAAGTTCGCCTAACGCAGTACCAAAATCTGGCTCTGCATAAAGCTCATTTTGAGACCATAAAGCGGCCCGATTATTGTTTATTGTGTGTAGTGATTGTGTATCTTGAACTCCGTCACTTAAGCAAAGTGCGGCTGATAAAGGACTATATACGATAGCTGTGAGCCACCATAGATCGTTTTTTTTGGTCATATTCAAATACTAGTTTTTTTATCGCGGTTAGGTGGATAGCACTTTTCGATTAGCTTTTTACTGACAAAAAGGAGATCAGTGTGGGCATAAGTGGCGAATAGGTGCTTTGGGTTTGTCATCAACAAAAAAGCTCATCACCAGTGTGATGAGCTTAGATAGGGGGAAATGTGAGCTTGTTTATCGCTGTATAGGGTTAATCATAAGTTGAGCATCTTCATATCCCAGCTGCGCGAGGATTTCAGAATCAAAGTCAGTTACCACCTGAACATCGCCGACATAGTAGTTTTTATGATTGTTCAGTGCGGTCATCGCATCAAATGAGTCGACAGAGTGTTCTTCACCGATATCGATCAGGCCTGAATATTGAGATTCAGCACTGAATTGACCTGATACATGAGTGTAGAACGGACGCAAACTTGCTCCTGCTGCATATTGCATGCTGCTCAATCCATTCGCGTTAATCGCCCAGCTCCAATCCCACCATTTCATCTCACCAGGAATATAACGGTGATCCCATTGATAGCGTATGTTCGCTTGTTCTTCGCTATTAGTCCCCATGGTGAAGGTGTGTGAGATTGTTGGTCGGTTTGTTGGGTGTGAACTTAGTGCATTGCCGCTAAAGCGAAGGAAGCCAGTAAAGTTAACGTCATAACTCATGTTGGCTTTTATGCGGTAAGGGTAAGAGATGGTCGAGCGTAAGAACTCGACTTGAAAGGGTAGTACTGAATTCGCGGGAACCGTAATGATAGCTTGCAGTTCACTCGATTCAGAATGAGAGCCATTATTGCTCTCAGAGAAGCGTTGGCCTTTCTCTAGCAACACTCTTACGTCCGTTTTTCCGACTTGTGGCCAACTAAAGTTATCAGAAATGATCACCGAATCAGCAAGGTCAAAGCTATTGTTTTTTTGCCAACGAGTTGATTGTTCAAACTGAAGGTCAACGATGATCTGCTTAGGCTCATTACTTTCGTTTATTGCGTAGGCAGAAACGGTTTTGATTAGCTCTTGGTTTGGTTCTGTGATTAAACCATGCCAAAATGCGTTGCCATCGAGCGTGTAAGAGAAGTTGTCGATTGTGATTTTTGTTTTTTCGTCACAGCGATCACCAGTGCAGCTTCTATCGCTATCCCCTTTAATCTCCCAACCATTATTAAGCTGTTTGACTGCCATATCTTGACCGACATAACGCCCGTTGTCGCCCCCAACCCAAGCGTAACCCAGGTTATGGGCCAAGTAACTCAGTGGTCTGATAAAGTTCGTGTTGTCGCTGACTAACGCGCGTTGAACATCAAGGTTATTGTTCGTTTCGATGGCTTGCGCTTCGTAGTAAGGGAGGCCTGCGTCTGGGGTATTGGGGTAACACCAGGTATTGTCGCTTGGTTGTCCTTGTTTGATGAGCCCGTGGTAGCCAGACCCCATGATCCCCCAGTCATTTTGAAGGCCTGCTATGTCCCACACGTTCATGCGAGAGATTAGCGCTGTTTTGTGTTCTTGTGCTTCGGTATGAGTAAGTGGGCGATAGTCCGAGCGACAAACATCTTCCCCAAGCTTGTCTAAGACAATTTGGTCTGAGTATATTTTTGAATGAGCCGTCAAAGGTATTAATGATAGGGCAGTGCTAAATAGCATGGTTTTACTGACGTTGAGCATGAATAAATTCCTAGGTGCCAATATTTGGCTATTATTTTTAGATGCGATTTATATGTGTTTTTATAAGTATTTTCTAGCCGAGGGTCTCTAGCGGGGTGTACTCTGTCATATAAAACAAAGCCAAAAGTACTGAAATGAATTGAAAATAAATACTCATAAATATCAGAGACTTGTACTGATCAACTTGTCGTTTGATAAAGACTTATCTTGAGTGATTTCAATTACTTTCAACCATCCAATTAATGGGCGGTTAATTGTTGAACGTTTGTGTTTCTGTAACTTCGTTATCTAGGGCATGGGTTTGGAAAAATAAGTCAGCAAGATTGATTAGAAAGATATATTGTTGACTGGATGGTGAGTAAGAACGTAAGCCAGAATAAGAAATGATGTTGTGATAGGTAGGATCAAAAAATGCAGCGAACAACCTTTCGATTGTTGCTGCATTTTTGTTTGTATCGCTCGAATTAACTTGATTGAACGCGATTAAGCATCCCCAGGCTTTTCCCGTTTGCTGTTCCAGCCCATAAAATTATAGATGTTGTATCGAGCAAAGCCGACTTGTTCGTGCAGAGCAAAGTCTGTTACCGCAAAGTTGTACCACAGTGGCAGCCATGAGATTTGAGCCGCCATGTAATCAGCTCTAACCGGAATCACGTCCAACCCGAAGTGGTTGAAATAGAGTTCACTACGGCGAATGTGCAGGCCAGATGAAACCAGCACAATGTTGTCGAATTTATGATGCTTCATCAGGTCGCTGGTCAGCTGTGCATTTTTCCACGTGTTCACGCTGTTCGGTTCTTGAATTATGTCGGCCATTGGGACGCCAAGCCTAAGCAGTTGCTGTTGATAAACTTCAGCCTCTGTAACGCCGTTATTCTGAGCATCACCACCACTGATGATCACTTTGCATGTGGTTTGCGCTTTTGCACAATCTTTATATTGGCTTGCGGTTTCGCTGATTCGACCAAAAGAGAAAAAGGCTGGCTCGAACTCTTGCGTGCTTTTAATTAACTGCGTGCCTGCGCCTAGAAGAACAATGGCGTTATTGTCAGACCATTGGATATCAGGCTTACTTTCGTAATTCGCCTGTAGGTCGTCTAATAAATAACGAGGGATCAAACCTGAGCCAATCAACACAAATGACGATATAAGAACAAGAGATAAAAACAGAGAGGTTTTTCGCCACTGAAGTAAACGTGTAAAGCCTACGAATAGCAGAAGAAGTAATAATATAATAAAGCTCATGAGGATCCCGTTGTCGAACTGGTGCCAAGGTGGTGTAGCATGTTGAAGCGTTGCATCATATATCAATCATGATGATTATTCATAGTTAACTCATTGTATTATTGAACAAATGTACGATTTCTCTCTATTAGCGATTAATGTTCGCGATAGTAGTAACTAAAATGCTTCATTATTGTTCGATTAATCCCTCTTAAAATATAGGCATATAAATCAGGAGGATTATTTAGATCTTATTTTGTGTCATTTAAACCTTATTTCGTGTTATTTAGTTTATTTGTTTATCAACTTCTCATCTTTTAAATTCATCAACTCAACTCAACTCAACTCAACTCAACTCAAGCTATCAAAGTAATTCTGAGTAAACCTGATGAACATTTTATTCAACATCAAGGGCAGGTGCTTGGGGCGGTTGGTATCAGTGGGTTGAGTGAAGAGGGCGATGAAGCATTAGCTGAGAAAGTGATTCGATTAGTGCTTTAAGCTCTACTGTTCAGAAAGTGGCTCTGACATAAGACAGAAAATAAAAAACCGATGCATGAACATCGGTTTTTTTGTTGGTCGAGCTGTTTGATTCAGAATTAAGCGTTCGCTTGTTCCAGATCTTGTTGCTTGTCTTTCTTACCTAATAGGCGACTTGTAATAGTACCGGCTGTCATTGCACCAGATACGTTAAGCGCCGTACGAGCCATATCGATAAGTGGTTCGATAGAGATAAGCAGTGCTGCAATGGTTACAGGAAGGCCCATAGCTGGAAGTACGATAAGTGCTGCGAACGTTGCACCGCCACCCACACCTGCGATACCGAAAGAGCTTACTGTGATAATTGCAATCAGAGACAGAATGAAGTTGATGTCCATAGGGTCGATGCCAACTGTAGGTGCAACCATAACTGCTAGCATTGCAGGGTAGATACCCGCACAACCGTTTTGACCAATTGTTGCGCCAAAAGATGCAGATAGGTTAGCAATTGCTGGTGGCACGTTTAGCTTCGTGATTTGAGCTTCAACGTTCAGTGGAATCGTTGCTGCAGAACTACGCGAAGTGAAAGCGAACGTTAGAACAGGCCAGATTTTTTGGAAGTACTCTTTCGGGTTTACACCAACAAAAGAAACCAACATACCGTGAACAACGAACATCAATAGAATTGCTACGTAAGAAGCGACGATGAAACCTAGTAGGCTTAAGATGTCAGAAGCGCTTGATGTTGCTACTACTTTCGCCATTAATGCTGCGATTCCGTATGGCGTTAGTGCCATGATCATCTTAACTAAGCGCATCACGATAGATTGAGCCGCTTCGACAAACGTACGAATTGGAGATTCTAGTTCTTCTTTCTCAGCCATCACTTTACGAGCAGCAATACCCGTTAGTACACCAAAGATAACCACAGCGATGATAGACGTAGAGCGAGCGCCTGTTAGGTCTGCAAATGGGTTAGTTGGAATGAAGCTAACCAGCATTTGTGGAATCGTTAAGTCTGAAACGCTGCCGATGCGGCTTTCAAGTGTTGCGATACGCGCTGTTTCGCGAGCGCCTTCAGTTAAGCCTTCAGCAGACAGACCAAATGCTTGAGTTACAACAATACCAACGATTGCAGAAATCGCGGTTGTTGCTAGCAATACAGAAATGGTGATGCCAGAAATTTTGCCTAGTGAACCGCCTTTTTCAAGCTTCACAACTGCTGCAATCATTGAAACCAATACTAATGGCATGATCACCATTTTCAGTAGGCCAACGTAACCACGACCGACAATGTTTACCCAGTCTAGTGTCTCATTGATGATCGGATTGCCTTCACCAAATAACAGCTGTAAACCAAGACCAAATGCGCTACCAAATACTAAACCGAGTAAAACGAGGCGAGAAAGTGTGTTCTCTTTTTTCTGCTGTCCGTAGAGAAAAAAGAGGATACCAGTGAATACCGCTAAAGCAGCGATAGCTGAAAGTGACATTTGTTTTCCTTATGAATTTCTTTAAATCGATAGGGCGCTTGGATATATGGGCGCGAGTACTGTTAGCTACAGTAGCGACCTGTAACAAAACGTAAAATAAGGAAAAGTAATTAAATAGAACAATAGGTAATATCCCCTCAATAGGATGGGTGGATATTCAACATTGTGATGAATAGGTGAGCTTTTTAGCGATATTTTGCCAATAAATTGAGCATGTCACTTGACGAGTAAATTTCAATATTTTGGAAATTATTTTCGAATAATCGGAACAACATTGCTTTGGCTACGTCTTTCGATTGAATAGGGCGTAGGTTTTTGAATTTCCCAAACATAAAAGGCGATAGCAGAGGAAACACGCTTTGTAGCAGTTTTTCGTCGGCTCTTGGTTCTTCTCGCTCACCAACCAATGGCCCCGGACGTGCGATGAAGAGTTGTTTGAAGCCTATCCGCTTTAAGTTTTGCTCCATTTGTCCCTTACAACGCAGGTAGTGTGAATAGGAATCTGGTGAAGCGCCATAGCTAGAAACGACCGCGACGCGTTGAACCCCAAGAAATTTCATTGACTGCGCGACTTGGCTAACTAATTCTACATCGACTTTGCGTAGCGCTTCTTTTGATCCTGCCTTTTTCTTAGTCGTTCCTAAGCAGATAATACCGAGATTAGGTGTCGCTTTGGTGTCGTCCCAACTTGTTACTTGCAGGTTACTGTGGATGAGCGTGTGGAGTTTGCTGGAGTTAAAGTGAGAATCAAGTGCTCTTCGGGACAAAGCATAGATATGCTCGATCGCGGGCTCGTCTATGAGCAAATCCAGAACATGTGAACCTATCAGACCTGTTGCCCCTGCAACAATGACTGATGCTTTGTCTCCTGAAATGCTCATAATTATCTCTAACACTTATCTAAGTTATTGTTTTAATTTAAACCTTATTTTCGAATGTACGTAATTTCATCGTCGTTAATGTGAAGGTGTGTGCAAATTAGCATCGAATGATAGTCAAAAAGAGTCTGTACAGTAGAAGGGAGATTAAAAAGCCCACGATTGTGGGCAACTAATGAAGGTAACTGCAGTCGAGATTTACATATTCAGTAATAGTTCGGATTGTTACACTAGCATCCCTGATAGAACTTATTTGTGGTTAAGTCACCTATATTCACGATCTCACTTCCGACAATCGTGTATGAACGAGTGAATTGCACGAAACAGTTATAGTCCTTTAGCTCTCTCAGGTTTCGTTCTTTTCCGGTATAAACAATCAGGCTAGGGGTTTGAGGGTTTCCATAGCTTAAGAGTTGATAGTTATCCGTTTGCATTGCATTTTCGACGTTGTCTGAATCGAGGGCAATGGCTCCCCATCGAATCCAGATATTTTGGTCTGGTAGCTTCGCCAGTTTTTCTTTTTCTAAACCTTCAATGGTCGCTTTTCCCATAACGATTTCATTGGTTGCGTTGAAAGCGCCAATGAATCCATCGAGGGTGGCTATCCTCGCATCAGAATTCAGGCTTAAGAATCGTGGTGCCGCAGTCACCGAAAGAATGCCTAAAATGATGATAACCACCACCATTTCAATTAACGTGAAGCCTTTGTTTTCCATAAATCCCCTTAGTAATTGACAGGGTAGTATTATCAATAAGATTGAATATGTAAACTGGGCTGGTATTTGTGTAAATATATAAAATGTAAGGGATAATTTACATTGTTCGATAATTGTACTGAAGGCATTCGATTCATTCACTTAGTGCTTTTGTTACGTACCAAATGTCTAATTAGTTGGACTTGTTAGCTGTTTGAATAAGTTTTAAACAGCGGTATGTGGGGGGCGTATTCGGACTACTAAAGTAACAAAGCCCGTTGGGCGACGGGCTTGGTACTTACTTTGTTACTTGCTAGGTAAAGGAGAGTGGGATTTTCCTTACCTTTTTACTCGTTTTCTTATTTGATTTATTTGGTTTTCTTTTGCTTGAGTTCGGAATCATTACACCTCCTAAATCTTTGTTTCTTTTTGTGTTACTAGTCTACTTTTTTGTTACTAAGTGAGGGGAGTCACTTTTTGTTAACGTCTTACTGAACTTGCTTTGTTGCTAACTTCTCGATGGAGAGAGACCGACAAGTTATTTACTTAACTTACTAACGGAGAGGGTTTAATAAGTTATTATTTACAAAGCATAAACGATGCCAAAATGTAAGTTATTGATAAATCTGTTATCAGTATTGTCGGTGTTTTCGAGTTCGTCAATTTGATTGTCAATTTGATAAAAAATCAGCGACATCTGTTTAAATTAAGAACACTCTCTACGGTTTCTGTTACTTAGGCATAGATACGGCTTTGCTTAACACGTAAACTGAATCGTAATTCACATAGACCAAGGACGTGCTATGAACCTCAAGCTTGATACTCTTGCTCCCACTCAGATTTATCACCTGATGACACAAACCGTTGTTCCTCGCCCTATTGCGTGGGCATTGACGGAATCTTCTGCTCAAGAGTACAACCTAGCGCCTTTCTCTTATTTCACGCCTGTTTCCAGCAATCCGCCGCTACTGATGTTATCGGTTGGGAAGAAGCCATCGGGCGAAATCAAAGATACCACCCGCAATGCCCTTGAAACGGGTAAGCTGGTGATTCACATTGCTTCTTCAAGTTCTGCAGAAACAATGACGGCGACTGCAGCCACACTCGATCACGGTGATTCTGAAGTCACCGCTAATAATATTGAGTTGGCTGAATTTGAGGGCTTTTCTTTACCAAGAGTAAAAGAGTGCGCGGTTGCTTTTGGCTGCACCTTGTACGAAGTAAAAGAAGTTGGAGAGGTGCCACAAAGCCTCATCTTTGCTCAAGTCGAAACCGTGTACATCTCCGAAGATGTGATTGATCAAGAGAGTGAGCGTCTTAAGGTTGACGCGCTGGCATTGGACCCTTTGTCTCGACTTGGTGGCGGTGAATACGCGACGCTTTCCAATGTGTTCTCTGTCGCACGCCCTAAGTAGCAATCCCTAAGTAGCAGTCCCTAAATCAACGTACCCAGAATAAGCGTTTTTAAAAACTATGTTAGATACCCAATACTCGCAGTACATCCAACATCGCATTGACCAAAAAACCAAGCCACTCGGTGCGCTTGGCCTACTAGAAAAAGTCGCACATCAACTGGCATTGATTCAGAGCCAAGGCAAAGAAGCTGCGGTTGAACACATCGAATTGAACAAGCCGAGTATCATCATTTTTGCAGGTGATCATGGTATTGCTGATGAAGGCGTGAGTATTGCTCCAAGTGCCGTCACACAACAAATGGTGTTGAACTTCTTAAATGGTGGCGCGGCGATCAATTGCTTTTGTGCGGTGAACAACATTGATATTACGGTGGTGGATACTGGGATTTTTTTGCCTGTTGAATCTGACAGCGACATGTTGATTTCTCAGCGCTTAGGTACGCGAACCAATAACTTTGCCAACGAAGCGGCAATGAGTTTAGAAACGGTTGAACGCGGGATTGAACTGGGTATAGAGCTTGTATCTAGAACCATTTCGAATGGCACCAATATCATCATGTTCGGTGAAATGGGCATCGGTAATACCAGCAGCGCTTCAGCGATTTTAAGTGCACTAGCAAACCGCACTGCCGTTGAATGTGTTGGCCTAGGAACCGGCATCAACAATGATCAACTTGCGCGAAAAGTGGCTGTGGTTGAGCAAGGTGTTGCTCGCTGCAAAGGCATAGATGCGAAAGAAGTTAAAGACACTAAAGAGGTACTAGCTCAGGTCGGCGGTTATGAAATCGTTCAAATGGTCGGTGCTTTCCTTGGCGCTTATCAAAACAAAACCCCTGTATTGGTCGATGGTTTTATCGTGTCAGTCGCTGCGTATGCCGCAACCTTAATAGAGCCGAATTGTCGTGATTACATGATCTTCGCTCATCGATCAGAAGAGTCTGGCCATAAAATCCTATTAGAGTTACTAGCCGCTGAGCCATTGCTCGATCTTGGATTGAGATTAGGCGAGGGCACTGGTGCTGCGTTAGCTATGCCAATTATTCGTGCGGCAGCCGAGTTCTATAACAAGATGGCGAGCTTCGAAAGTGCTGGAGTCACGGTTTAATGAGTGATGCGCCAGAAAGATCGTTGAAAGGTCGAGTCACTTATCAATGGGAACTGTTTTCATTGGCAATGGGCTTCTTTTCTCGTTTGCCAATGCCGAAGAATACACCCTATTCATCGGAGCGAATGAACCGTTCGGGTCGTTATTTTTCAATGGTCGGTTTGTTGCTTGGTGTCTTGTGTGGTGGTCTGTTCCTGTTACTTGATACTGTATTACCAAGTTCGATTGCGATCTTTTTGATGATGAGTTTTAGCTTGATGCTTACTGGTGCCTTCCATGAAGACGGCTTAACCGATATGGCGGATGGCATTGGTGGCGGCATGACATTGGAACGCCGTTTAACCATCATGAAAGACAGCCGAATCGGCACCTATGGCGCGTCTGCGTTGATTATGGCTTTGCTCGGTAAATGGGTGTTATTGAATGAACTCATAAGCATGACTGGACTGTTTATGGTTATCGTCACGAGTTATACCTTTAGCCGGGCGATCGCGGCTTCCCTTATCTACGACATGCCTTATGTCAGCGATTTGGACACGAGCAAGAGTAAGCCTTTAGCCAATAAACAAACCAAGGGCGAGCTTGTCTTTCTACTTATTATTGGCGTGCTGCCAAGCTTGTGGTTTGGTTTGGCATTCTCGCTTGTTTTATCCGTTATTGCCTTTCTGTTTCGAATGGGTTTTAAAAAGTGGTTAATGGCTCGAATTGGCGGCTTTACTGGCGACTGCTTGGGTGCGGCTCAACAGTTGATGGAGTTGCTGATTTATGTTGCGTTCGCTGCTGCTTTTTATAACGGCCTTATGTAACGCATTCAGGACTTCAAGGAGAACACATGACAACGAATAACCAAGCACATCAGAGTCATTGCCATCTTGTTTTAGGCGGGGCTCGTTCTGGCAAGTCGAGTTTTGCAGAGCAACAAGCATTATGTGCGCTTGAAGCATGTTCAAGTGGACGCCTCAACTATATTGCGACGGCCACTTATTTGGACGACGAAATGCGAGAACGAATCGCCCATCATAAAGAGCGTCGCGGTAAACAGTGGATTGAGCATGAAGTGCCTGTCGAATTGGCTACGAAACTGCAGTCCTTTAATCAAGATGATGTAGTACTGATTGACTGCCTAACACTCTGGCTGAACAACATCATCTTTGAACTGGGCGATGACACAACCAATGAACAGGTTGAAGCCGTTGTGGAACTATTGGTGCAAAGCGTCGAGCAAAGCCCTGCGCAAATTATCATGGTGTCTAACGAAGTCGGTTTAGGCGTAGTGCCACTGGGTAAAGTGTCGCGCTTGTTTGTGGACAATGCAGGGAGAATGAACCAAGCGCTAGCTTGCGTCGTTGAACGCGTCACACTGGTCGCTGCCGGATTGCCGCTGCACTTAAAACCATCTAATCACTTGCTTGATACTCAAGGCTAGGTCGCACTCATGGTCAATGGAACAACCAAAAACATCTATATGCTAAGACATGGCAAGGTTGAAGGAAAAGCTGCACTGAATGGTTTATCTGATGTGTTGGTTAACCCAAACCTTCAACAACAGATTTGTGATGCGTTGGCTGAGCATGATATCGCTTTCGATGGTGTTATTACCTCACCATTAAGACGATGCAGTGACCTGGCAACCCTGTATGCAGAGCGCATGTCGGTGCCTTTGTCAGTCGCTCCTGATTTCCAAGAAATGAATTTCGGTGAAGTTGATGGTGTCCCATTTGATGAACTTGAAGACAAGTGGGCGATGTTAGACACTTTTTGGCAAGATCCCGCAAATCATCAACTGACTGGTGCGGAAAGTTTACAGAGCTTCCATGACAGAGTAACTCAAGCTTGGTCGCAACTTTTGAACAATCCAAGTGACAATCTATTGTTGGTTACTCATGGTGGCGTTATTCGAATGTTATTGGCGCATTGCCTTGATATTGATTGGAAAAATCCGAGCTTGTACTCGAAGTTATCGATAGAGAATGCATCAATAACCCATATTCAAGTCACTCAGTTTGCACAGAGCTTTATCAGCGTCAAAGCGATAGGCCTGCCTGTTCTCTGAGTGTTAAAAATACACAGTTTTAAGAATTAACAATCTATTAGAACTGTAAATAGAAATAGAAATAGAAACAGAAATATAAATAGAAGTATAAAGCGGCGTTCACAGCCGCTATACCTGATTGGTATTACTACCTACGTGAAAGGAATTTAGTCATGACAACACCAAGTTGGGATCTAAGCATTGCTTATAGCGATCTTAATGATGCAAAAATCGAACAGGACATTGAACTCATTCAGCAGTGCATTGAGCTGTTGAACCTACACGTTGAAAAGCGTCACATTATTCTAGCGATGCAAAACGCGATTCAGACTTCTGAAGCGGCTGGCACGCTACTAAGCACGATCAACACCTTCGCTAACTGCCACGCATCGGTAGACGCAACGCACACAGAAGCCAAAGCACTGCTTGGTCGAGTTGCCAAACTGAACTCTGAAATGTCTCAAGCATTTAGCCCTTACGAAGACACACTAATTCATGCAGAACCAGAGTTTATTGATGCAGTATTAGAGCATGAGAGTGCGGACGTAACAGGTCAACGCTTTGCGATTGAGAGCTCACGTAAATTAGCAAGCAGCCGACTCAGTGTGGCAGAAGAGCAGTTGTTAGCTGCGATGAAAGTTGATGGCCGTGACGGGTGGGGACGTTTGTACGACAACTTAACTGGTTCTTTGAAACTGTCGCTAAAGCTGGAAGGTGAAGACGAAGTTTTAGGTTTTTCACAAGCGGCGAGCTTGTTGTATGGCAGCGAATTCGACAAACAAGAACCTGCATGGCGCGCGGTTCAAGGTGCTATGAACACGCATCAAGAGTCGTTTGCTTCGATCCTAAACGCATTGGCTGGGTGGCGACTGACAGAAAACAAAAAGCGCTCGAAAATTAGCGATGTGCATTTCCTTGATCCAAGCCTACACGGCAGCCGCATTGTGCCAGAAACGTTAGACACCATGATGTCTGTCGCTAAAGCTAATCGTGAGGTTGGGCAAAAAGCGGGTCTATTAATGGCAAGAGTTCACGGCTTAGATGAAATGAAGCCTTGGAATCACTTAGCTGCAATGCCGCCACTGGGTGACGCTGAATCTAAGGTTTACCCATTTGATGAAGCGATCGAAGTGATCAAAACCGCTTTCGCTGAAGTAAATCCAGAGATGTCTGATTTTGTCGCATTAATGGTTGAGAACGGTTGGATTGATGCCGCACCAGCTGCCAACAAACGTTTAGGTGCGTACTGCACTAAGTTTGCCGCGACACGCACGCCACTTGTGTTCATGACATGGAGTGGTAGCCGCTCTGACTTAATGACACTGGCACACGAGTTGGGCCACGCATTCCATAACTGGGTAATGAAAGACATGCCGTTGTGTCAAACTCGCTACCCAATGACACTAGCAGAAACCGCTTCAATCTTCGCTGAAAACATCGTTCGTGACCACTTGTTACAACAAGCACAAACACGTAATGAGAAACTTGAAATGCTGTGGGAAGAGCTTTCTTCTTCTTTGGCACTAATGGTGAATATTCCCGTTCGCTTCGAATTTGAAAAAGCCTTCTACGAGCAGCGTGAAAAAGGCGAGCTCACGGCTCAGCAGCTGTGTGACCTGATGGAAACCACTTGGAAAGAGTGGTACGGCGAGGCAATGACAGAAGCTGACCCTTACTTCTGGGCGAGCAAGCTGCACTTCAGCATCTCTCAAGTGAGCTTTTATAACTATCCATACCTGTTCGGTTATCTGTTCAGTAAAGGTGTTTACGCTCAGCGCGATGCGAAAGGTGAGCAATTCTACGGCGATTACGTTTCGTTGCTTCGTGATACGGGCAGCATGATGGCGGAAGAAGTCGTTCAAAAGCACTTAGGAATGGACCTGACTCAAGCTGATTTTTGGCAACAAAGCATCGACATGGTCAAAGTTCAAATCGATGAATTTGAAAGATTGCTCGATCAGGAAGATTAATTGATCTCAATCTGTTCATGGCAGGTAAGAGCTGTGTTAGCTTACGTGGCTCTTATCTTGCTGACATGACTTGAGAAAAGCTGAGACAGCCAAAAGTTGCTTTAAATAGAGAAAGTTATTTGGAACAGATGTCGGTTAGTAAAGTCAGCAGGTAATATAAAAATATATGGGTAGTATTTGTGAGTGATAACGGAGTTTCTATTGATAAGTGCGATCCTAGCAACACAATTTCTATGTACAATTTATTAACATACGGCCGTGTAATTAAGGAGTAGCGCATGACGAAGACCCTCTTTCGCCAATCATTTCTTTTTGACAGCCTAGATCTTGAGCAAGAAGTGGTTGCAGGACAGACCGTACTGACTAACGGTGTTCAAATTAAGCTTCATCAACGCGGTGTATTGGAAGTGATTCCCGCGGAGTATAATTCCGAAACCAAGAACATCATCTTTTCAACCGGTGTTCATGGCGACGAAACCTCACCAATGGAGCTGATTGATAAGCTCATTGAGGATATTGAAACTGGCTTCCAAGTGGTGACAGCAAGATGTTTGTTCATCATCGCACACCCTGAAGCGACCAACGCGCATACTCGTTTTCTTGATGTGAATATGAATCGTCTGTTTGATGATAAGCAGCACGAGAGTAATCGAGAAGTGGATATCGCGAAGAATCTAAAGTACTTGGTTACGGAGTTTTACAAAGAAACGGTACCTGCCACTCGCTGGCATTTAGACCTGCACTGTGCAATCCGTTTATCTAAGCATTACTCTTTTGCCGTGAGCCCTAAGGTTCGCCACGAAGTACGTAGCAAGGCCTTGTTCGATTTTATCAACAGTGCTCACGTTGAAGCTGTGTTGTTGTCGAATGCGCCAACCAGCACCTTCAGCTGGTACAGCGCTGAAAACTTTGAAGCGCAAGCACTGACAATGGAGTTAGGGCAGGTAGCAAGAATTGGTGAGAACCAGCTTGATAAGCTTACTGCTTTCGATTTGGCGATGCGCAATCTGATTGCTGAAATAGAACCAGAGCATTTACCAAAGAAAACCATTACTTATCGCGTAAGCCGAACCATAGTTCGTTTGCACGATGACTTTGATTTCATGTTCTCTGATGCCGTTGAGAACTTTACGGCGTTCAAACACGGTGAAGTGTTCGGTCATGATGGTGATAAGCCATTAATGGCGAAGAATGAAAACGAAGCCGTGGTGTTCCCGAATCGAAACGTTGCTATCGGTCAACGAGCTGCCTTAATGGTGTGCGAAGTTGAAACTCGATTCGACCATGGTCAGTTGGTTTACGATTAATACTTAGACGTTGTTTCGTTTGTTCAAAACAGCCTCTCAACTGGTTGAAATATCAAGGTTCACATTACGGTGTGAGCCTTGAGTTTATTTGGGGATACAGGTAAGGTTACGCGAACATTTTCAAAGTAGCTTGATATGGATTTCCAACAACTTCTTCACCAAAAACAGCGCAAATGGACCCGAGCCATTTATTTGATGGCAGCACTGCTTGTCGCGCTGAGTGCGATTTACCTAATGGTTGGCGATCTTTTCATTTCACCTCTGGGCACATTGTCCACGTTAGAACAAAAACTACTGATTGATTTACGCTTACCTCGATTATTAGCAGCGATTGCTATCGGGGCTGGGTTAGCCGTATCTGGCGCAAGCTTACAAGTCTTATTGGGTAACGTATTAGCAGAACCTGGTGTGCTTGGCATTTCTGGTGGCGCAAGCTTGGCGATGGTGATTGTACTGTTCTTCTTGCCGTTTGCTCCGACTCCAGAACTCTTCATGATTGCCGCCGTTTTAGGTTCGCTCTGTTTCACCGTGATTCTGGTGAGCATGGTAAAAACGATGCGACTCACCACGGCTAAATTACTGCTGGTGGGGGTAGCGTTAGGCATTCTTTCTGGCGCGATGGTGACATGGGCGTTCTATTTTAGTGATGACCTCAGTCTACGTTTATTGATGTACTGGCTGATGGGCAGCTTGGGTGGCGTCACTTGGTATCAACACTCGCTCACGTTAGTCATGATTCCCGTGATTATTTGGCTGTGCCTGCAAGGTAGCAAGTTGGATAAGTTGATGATTGGCGAGACTCATGCTGCGCAACTGGGTGTGAACGTGCCTAAACTGCGTTGGCGCTTAATCTTCGCTGTGTCTATTTTAGTCGGCTGCGCCGTGGCATTAGGCGGCGTAATCAGCTTTGTTGGCTTGGTTGTGCCACACTTATTGCGTTTAGCGATTGGTACCGATAACCGATACCTTCTTCCTTTATCTGCCGTTGCTGGCGCTGCATTGTTGGTGTTTGCTGATATTTGCGCGCGTACATTACTCGATTCTGCAGAACTGCCTTTGGGTGTGATGACTACAAGTATCGGTGCACCTATCTTCATTTGGATGTTAATTAAAAATCATGATTCAAATTAAGAGCCTGAGCGTCGGCGCTCGTTTATTACCCCTATCATTTGAGCTCAAGCCGGGCCAAGTGACTCATGTGATTGGGCCTAATGGCAGTGGTAAGAGTACCTTACTCGAAGCGATATCTGGCATTGGAGATGGCTATAAAGGCGATATAAAGATCGACGGGCAGGATTTGTCGGAACTGTCTCTACAAGATTTATCACTGCATCGCGCTTACTTGTGTCAAAGCGCAAGACCTGCTTTCAACTTAGAAGTGTTCCAATATCTTGCTTTGTCACTGCCAAGTTCGTCGCATGGTCTTGATACTGAAATCAACGTAGCTTTGGAAGAGATAAGCGAGATGTTGGACATCACAGACAAACTTCATCGCTCAATTCAGACACTGTCTGGTGGTGAATGGCAACGCGTCCGTTTGGCGGGAATGTGCTTGCAAATTTGGCCGACGCTTAATCTTTACGCAAAGCTATTGATCCTCGATGAACCCGCAGCTCCGCTGGATATTGCTCAAGAAGCCTTATTGTACAAGCTTATTGAACGAGTGGCGGAGAAGGGTATTACCGTGATCATGGCCAACCACGACCTGAATCGCGCCTTAAGACACGCCGACCAGGTGTTGCTGCTCGATAAAGGCGTACTTCAAGCATCAGGTACAGCTGATCAAGTGCTTACTCCAGAACAACTAGAATCGGTGTTCAATACCGAAGTCAAAAGTATCTCAGTCGATAATCAAACCTATCTGCTGTTTGGTTAGAGAGGGCGTTTGGCTAGAAAGAGTATTTGCTAAAAAGGTCATCTGGTTCAGCTGATTATTGGGGTAAAGACGAGCTAGTAAAGGGATCAAATATGTTTAGATACATCCAAAGACGAAGAATCAAAAAGGTGATTAAGCTGCTATCTGCAAAGATGGTAAAGAGCTACGGAAGCCGTGACTTCTTCTCTATCGGACAAGTCGAAACGAGTTCTAAAGAGCTGAGCAAGCGCCAACAACAAATTGCATTGGCGTTGTTTGCTGATCCACAAGATCTCGATGCTGAGCTGGCATCCACCATTCAATTGTTGAGAAATGATGTATCTAACGATTTCTTTAGTGGTGAAGGCTACAACGCACGCGACGTTCTAAACCTTTTAGGTGGCAGAGGCTGGAAGGGCGGTCGCATGGACGATGACATGTCACACCGTATGGGCATGAATAGCCGCTATTAAAGCCTGATACCACTTATTTCTTTTCTGGGTGAAATTCATGTTTGTCAGTTAGATAAACCTCCTTCCAGTTCATGCACATCTGCGATTTATCTAGGTGGTGAAGTTGTTCTCTACACCAACTAACTTTCATAAACTGGTACGGCGTCGGTCTAGTTAGGACTTAGTCAATACTCATATAAATGTAAATGGCACTACAATGATATAGTGCTCTTTTTTAGGCTTAGTTTGTCGTCACTTGGCGTAAAATGGTAAGCCTTAAATCAAGTGTCTGAGTAGAATTATCTCAAACGAAACAAGTGAATTAGGGCGGATTCTAGTCACTTTATCTTATTCGAATGGATGCTTTGAAAGCTCGAAAGAGGATTATTTTATGTACGAACTAACACTGATTCTAAGCCTAATGATGGGTGGCGCTGACAGCACAGCAGAAATGGAAGTTAACACCCAATTTACGACTCTTGAGCAATGTAATGAAGAAGGCGCAGCGCTAGCTGAGAAGCTAAATGCAACAGACCTTAAAGTCATGCAAGTTCAATGTGAGCGTGATTAACTAGATCAAGATGAACTAGTTCATGATTAACCAGAACAGAATTAGTTAGATCATGATGAACCAAAGCTAACTAACACCATAGATTTGTCGGTGTGGGCACACCCGAGGTGCCCATATCGAATTACCTCCAGTTTAACTAACCTTGATTCCTCAAATGTACTTCTTCAGATCATCCACATACATTCCCCACATCAGCCCCAATAAAAACAATTTCATCTAACCTATTGTTAATTATTTACTATTTGATAGTGTGTCTAGGTGCACATTAAGGATGTGTTTCATATTTAGCGAAGAAATATTAGGAGTTGCGATGAGTATTATAGTGAGACGGTCTGAACCGTCAGATGCAAAGGGAATAAAAGAAGTTTACGAATGCACTAATGCTTATACCGGTACGCTGCAACTCCCAAATCCATCTCTGGAAAGCTGGCAGAAACGAATCTCTAATATCCCCGACAACGTGTACTCGTATGTCGCGATGATCGACGATGAGATTGTTGGTAATTTGGGAATGGAAGTGTGTGTAAACCCGAGAAGGCGTCATGTTGCTTCATTCGGTATGGGTGTTAAAGATGATGTATTAGGCAAAGGTGTCGGTAGCCAACTGCTCGCAACAGCAATCGACTTGTGTGATAACTGGATTAACATCAAGCGAATGGAGTTAACGGTGTATACCGATAACGAAAGAGCGATCAGCCTGTATAAGAAATTTGGTTTTGTCATTGAAGGGGAGTCTGCTGGGTTTGCCTTTAGAAATGGCGAATATGTGGCGGCTTACCACATGGCGCGACTGGTATAGCGCTCGGCTTCTAACACACGGCTACAATTAACACAGCCAAAGTTCCCTAATAGATAATAAAACGCCACGTTATTTAAACGTGGCGTTTGCTATTTTAGTCCGTTGGTCGCATGAAACAACCAGTCTTAACCTGGCTTAAGCCGTTAGAGGCTCAAGGTTCGCAGGACGGTAATGTACAGATTTTAGTACTTTACCTTGGCGAACGGTTTTGCCTTCAGATACGAAATCTTCCGCGCACTTCGCGATGATGTACTCGCCTTTTTGAACCGCCATCAGTTTGATGTTCTGCTCAGCATAGAAAGCTTCAGTTTCTGCGTATTCTGTTTCGTTACGGCACACTTTACTCATGTTGCTTGAGTGCACTTCATCCCAGCAAGGTAGGAAATCGATTGAGCGGTTTTTTGAAACATTCAACAGTAGGTCGATCAGGTAGCTGATTGCTAGGTTGTCTTCTACCTTAGCTTGACCAAGGTGAACCAAACGTCCCATCAAAACATAAACGCTGTCTACAATAGCGTCCGCTTGTTCGATTTTAGAGTCAGCTTCTGCAAGTTCTGTTAGTTCTTCGATCGCTAGAGAGGTGTGTAGCGTATCGCCTTTTTCGTCCATTGTTTCAGGAGCAGCAACAGGCAGATCAAAAGTGCTGCGGAACTCTTCAATGTCGCGGTAAAGGTGATCGTAGATTTCTTGGCTTAGTTGAGAAAGGTTCATATTCCTATCCATTCTGTTTCGTTAATGGGGCATTTTAACAAAGGCGGGAATAGGGTGCTAACGCAAAGTCGAAGAAGTCGACTTTTATTCATTGGACCAATGAGGTATTTTGCATACAAACCAATTGATTATTATGTTTTATTACCCTTTACTCTTCTAAATATACCAAATATTGATGTTGTCATTAAACTCGGCAGCAGTGGGATCCCAGTTATGAACCAAGCCAGTGAAAGTGAAATTGTGATACGACGCTTGTATCAAATCACCAATGATTATCGAAAGGGCTTCGATAGCCAGATCGTTCAGCTGCTTATCATGGGGCTTGAACGCTTCAATCTAGATATTGGAATCTTATCCAAAGTCGATGGTAATACTTATTTGGTTGAACACTGCGTAACACCTGAAGAGGTTGAGCTCAATAGCGGAGATACCTTCGATTATCGTTCTACCTATTGCGAAATTACTTGTAAATCGATTGGTCCTATCTGCATTGAGCATTGCGGTAAACATGATAAGTATGCGACTCACCCTGCCTACCAATCTTTTGGTTTAGAGTCTTACATTGGCATCCCGATCTTCGTTAATGATGAGCTTTATGGCACCTTAAACTTCTCAAGCCCAGCCCCTTATCACCGTGAGTTTAAAGAGTTCGATATCGACGTTATGAGGTTAATGGCTTCATGGATCGAAGTGGAACTGGTTAGAAGACAGCAAGAACGAAAGCTAAAAGAACTGAATGAGAAATTGGAGTACCAAGCACTGTATGACCCTCTGACACATTTGCCAAATAGACGTTGCTTGTTCAAAACGTTGAACGCAGAAGTGGAGCAGTTAAAAGGATCTTTAGGGAAGGGAACCTTGGCAGTTGTAGACATCGATTTCTTTAAACAGGTTAATGATACTTATGGTCACCAAATGGGTGATGTTGTATTAAAGAAAGTGGCAAGCGTACTGAACAATAATACCCAAGAAGGTGAGTTTGTGGCGCGTTTTGGTGGTGAGGAGTTCATTCTTTGGTATCCAAATAAAACACCAAGTTGTGTTGAAGATAAGTTCATGATTCTTTTGCAAGAGATGAAGAAAATCACACTGGATAGAAAGCCTGTCACTATATCAATCGGTGCGTGTCATTTTGAGTTGAGCACAGGGGATACCAAAGGGGAAAGGATGTCGGCGTTAGATAAGCTAATCAAAGTTGCCGATGAATGTCTGTATATTGCGAAACAAAATGGACGAGATCAGTTCATTTCTCGTCCATATCATCAAGAGCGCTCAGGAATATGAGCCAGCATGTTAGTGATTAACTGAACAGGTAAGGGAATAGTTTACGACGTTCTTCTGGCGTTAAAGATTCAACTCGAGCGATGTTAGTATCTGGAATTGCTTCAGGGTTAGGGTAATGCTTTAACACCTTTTCCATGCTAGCTTCACGAATCAAATGGTAAACCGGATACGGAGAACGGTTCGTTAGGTTTTCATCGTCTTCTGGATCCGCGCCACCAAAGCAATAGTCTGGGTGGAAGGTCGCCACTTGGTAAACACCTTCCCAATCTTCTTGCTTGATCAATGCTTCAATCCAATCAATGAACATGTTGTAGTCGAAGAAATCTTGCAGCATGTTTGGCACGACAACCAGCGTTGTTTCTAACTCAGCGACTGGCGTGTTATCTAACTCTACGAAATGCGTCATGATGTCTTCCAACAACGCTTCTTCCGTATTCGCTTCACTCACAAAGATCTTAATCTGTTTGTTACGTTGTGGCTTGGCTGCGAATGGACACAGGTTTATACCAATAACGACATCATCTAACCACTGTTTTACTTGGTCGTGGATGGTTTGAAGATCTGTGCTTTGAGTGTTCGACATAACAGGTTCCGAAATGAAATTTTGCGTAGGATATCAGAACGGACGTTAATCAAAAGCAATAATTGAGTTACAAACTCAGCCGTAGTTATGCTTGTGCGAGTTTGGACGCCGATACTTGTAGCTGTTTCAACTGGTAGACCCAAGCAAATATCGCGACATAGAAGATCGAGCCGCCTGCAATCACGCCATTCCAACCGAACAGTTGCCAGCAATATAAGAGTAAGAAACCACCTAAACTGCCGCCGATGTAGTAGTGGACTAAGTAAAGTGCCGTTGCTGTCGCTTTGGCGCTCGGCGCTTTTTGACTCACCCAAGAGTAGGCTAGAGTGTGGGCAAAGAACGCGCCGCCACTAATCAATAACAAGCCCGCTAACATGAACGGGACTTTGTCGACGGCAGAAACCAGCATTCCAATTAGGCTAATGCACACGCCCATCAATATACCGTTTAACGGATCGAAACGAAGTGTCCATTTGTTTGAGAGCTTAGAACTCACTGTTCCGGCCAAGTAACATAAGAATATCAGCGATGCTAAACCCACAGGCACTGAATGAGGTGCGGATACTAGCCTAAAGCCCATTACTGAATACAGGTTTACGAACAGGGCAAAGTTAGCCCCACCAACTAACATCGCGAGCCACAAGGTACGGTTTCTTAAGTGCATCATTACAGAACGGTTATGGTGAAAGAACAGCCCTTTCTGTGGTTTGAAGTTTTGTTGGTCAGGCAGGCTATACGCAATATAGAGTGCGCCAAGCAAAGAGCCGACAACGAAAAACAAAACTGTCGCATGCCAATCGAAATAATCCGTAATCAAGCCACCCAATACACGCCCGAAGATACCGCCTAGTGAGTTAGCCGCAATATAACCACCAATCGCGACTGCGAATGCTTTGGGTGATAACTCCTCGACCATATAGGCAACCGCCACACCAGCGAATGCCGCAACAGCAATTCCCATGAGTGCTCTAGCAATAACCAGTTGTAGTAGGGTAGTTGTGAACACCATACTCAATCCAATTAAAGGAATAGCGAACAGACTGAACAGAATGATGGGTTTTCGGCCAAAGGTTTCAGAAGCGATTGCCCAAGGCACCAAACTGATGGAGAGCCCAAGTGTTGTTGCAGCAAACAGCCAGTTGATTTGAGTTTCAGATACTTGGAAGTGCTCCGCCATGTGCGGCAAGATTGGCTGAAAGAGGTAAAGGTTACAGAAAATGATAAACGAGCCAATCGCTAATGATTGGGTGATGCGTTTGTATTGAGGACTGCCTTTATCAAACATTTACGTTGTGCCTGCACGAGTTAGTAAGCTATTTGTGAACAAGTTATCAGCACAAGTGTGATTAAAGAAATATATTAAAAATATCACCTCTATATATTAAATATATCGTCATGCTTGAATCAAAACCACTTCGACATTTTCTGGCTGTTGCGCAGTTTGGTAATTTCACTCAGGCCGCCAAAGCGCTGCATATCGCTCAACCCGCATTGAGTATCTCCATAAAAAAACTCGAACAAATGCTTGAGTTGATTCTGTTTCGTCGTGGAGATAAATCCGTCACCTTAACGGAAGAGGGAAAGGTACTGTTTGAGCATGCAAAGCGAATCGCCCAGCAGTTTGATGATGCGCAGCTTGCGATGAATGAGTTAAAGGGGTTGGAGAAAGGCGAGGTGCGGTTAGGCGCTCCAAGCATGATGGGGAGTTATTTTTTCCCGCAAGTTGTGATGGCATTTAAAAGCCAATACCCAAACCTAAAGTTGACCTTGATTGATGCCGGCACCGCATCGATTCGAGAAATGTTGTTAAACGGCGAACTCGATATCGGCGTAATCAACCATGAGAATGTCCCTGATGATCTTGAAACTGACCACCTGTTAAGCTCAGAAATGCTAGCGGTCGTTGGCAAAGATCACCCATTGGCAACACAACCATCCATCACCTTTGAAGAGTTTTTTGCTCAAGAACTCATCATGTTCAAATCAGGCTACTTCCACCGTGATTTTATCGATGCTACTTGCAAGAAGTACAACCTCGATATGACCATCGCGTTCGAAACCAATTTATTGCCGATGATTCTTTCTATCGTGAAGCGAGAGTTTGCCATCACCGCTTTGCTCAGTTTGGTTACAGAATACGAGGAAGACGTAGTAGGCGTGCCATTTAAAGACCCTGTGAAGCTGAATCTATCTTTGGCGTGGAGAAAAGAAGGGTATCTGTCAAAAGCAGACCGAACCTTTATCGATTTCGTTAAGCGGTATGTGTGATTTAGAATGTCATAGACAAAACAAAGCCCGAACATCCTAGGTTGGACATTCGGGCTTTGTTTGTAGAAATATAAGTCTCTTAAATCACGTTAAGTGTTCTTTGAGTTATACATCTTATCGAAGTTCTTCTGATTCCAGCCGACCATCACTTGATCGCCGATCTTAAGCACGGGGATAGAACGAGCACCCATCGCTTGTAATTCTTTACGACCACGCTGCATCTTTGCATTCGTCAGGCGGTAAACAATTTTCTTAGAGTCTAAATACCTTTGGGCATCTTTACAGTGCGGGCACTTGTCTGCGACGTACAATACAACACGTTTCATTTTTACAATCTCTTTTTGAGTCTAGCTCTTGGTGAATCTCACTAAAGTGTAACGAATCCTAGGTGATTAGCAAAGTGTGATCAGTTACACTATGCGGCTCAATTTTCAAGACCACAACGTATTGTCGTGGTGTAACTTGTACGGTCTTTCAGCATGCATCCTTCTTTACGCTATATTCAAGGCTATCCAAAGCACATACTTGATCCTGTGACGCAACTTGTTGAGTCGGGAAAATTAGTGCCGTGGTTTGAAGCTCGCTACCCAAAGAATCATGAAATAAAAAGCGAGAAAGCCCTGTTTGACTATGCGATTGAGATAAAAAATCGCTACATGAAAAAAACACCACCGATCAGCAAAGTGATTTACGACGGTAAGATACACCTAATCAACAATGCGTTGGGTCTGCATTCTTACGTTGCCAAGAATCATGGTGGAAAAATCAAATCAAAGAATGAGATTCGTATCGCCAGTGTTTTTAAAAATGCACCAGAACCTTTGCTGAGAATGCTGGTGGTACACGAACTGGCGCATATCAAAGAGAAAGAGCACGACAAAGCCTTTTACCAACTATGCTGTCACATGGAGCCGGAATATCATCAACTTGAGCTGGATGCCCGTTTATTCATGATGTATTTAGATTTAAAGAAGTAGCCCAATGAGCCAATCACAAAATAGAACGACGCTAAGCCTGTCGAAAAACAGCACTTCATCAGTAAAAACAAAAGACAATAAAAATAAAGAAGGTAGCGACAAGCGTATTTCTACAAAGAACACATCTGATAAAAGCCGCAAGAATAGTGCACCGAAAGGTGCGGGCAATAACAAAGCAAAGCGACCTTTTGCAAAAGATAGCAAAGGCAAACCGGGTTCAAATAAAGGATCATCGAACAAGGGTTCTTTCAATCAAACGGCTTTTAACAAGAACGCTGCCCAGAAAAGACGTTCGGCTGAAAAACCTCAAGGTGGGTTACACCCAAGAAACCAGCACACTGGTCGTTATGACTTTGAGTTGTTGGTTGCAGCCTTGCCCGAGCTAAAAGAGCATCTGATAAAGAACCCAGTGGGTGAAGACACCATTAATTTCTCTGATCCATTAGCCGTTAAGCTACTCAACAAAGCTTTGTTGGCGCATCACTATGGCGTTAAACATTGGGATATTCCTGCAGGTTACTTGTGTCCGCCAATTCCTGGTCGTGCAGACTACATTCACAGAGTAGCTGACATCCTTAATAGCGATGGCCAAGGCGAACCTTATAACCACGTGTCTGTGAAAGCGCTAGATATTGGTGTTGGTGCAAACTGTATTTACCCAATCATTGGTGCGACAGAGTATAAGTGGCGCTGCACGGGAACTGATGTCGACTCAGTCTCTATCAAAACAGCGAACTTCATTGCGGAAAGTAACCCTAATCTAAAAGGTAAGATCCGGGCTCGCCTACAAGCGGATTCTGAATCTATCTTTAAGGGCGTGATTAAAGATAATGAACGTTACGATGTCACTATTTGTAACCCTCCATTCCACAGCTCTCTTGAAGAAGCGGAAAAGGGGTCACAACGTAAACTGGATAATCTAGCGGCAAACCGTGCTAAGAAAGCAGGTCAGTCATTCAAGCCAGAAACGAACAAGAAGCCAGTTAAGTTAGATAAATCAACAAAGCAAGATAAACCAACCTTAAACTTTGGTGGTCAAAAAGCCGAGCTTTGGTGCCCGGGTGGCGAAGCCGCTTTCATTATGAAGATGGCAAGAGAGAGTCAACTTTTTGCTACTCAAGTCTTGTGGTTTACGACATTGATTTCTAAGAAAGATAACGTTGATATGGTTCGTTCAGAGCTGGGTAAGCTACGAGCTAAACAAGTAAAAGTCGTGGAGATGTCGCAAGGGCAGAAGGTAAGCCGCTTTATCGCATGGACCTTTATGGACGATGAACAAAGACAAGAGTGGATTGCGCTAAAATAACGGCTGCACTTAGTTAAGACATTTAGCTGAAATTACGTACGGGCTTGTTGTTAACGCAACAAGCCCGTTTTTTGAATTTTGCATATAATCTACGCAGAAAGCAACTCATCTAACTTACTCTGATATTTCTGTTCTAGAGCTCTGTTACCTGCTTTGTTTTCGAGATCGACCAAGATTTTAAGCGATGGAATTTGATAGCCATAACGCTGGTGGAATTTGAATAAACGGAGTCGAGCGTCATTGTAATTGGCGTCACTCACTTCAATTTTTGATAACTGTAGTATCGATTTTACGCGGTTTGGATCGTGGTCAATCGCTCTGCTGAAGTAGTACTTCGCTTGGTCGGTATTGCCAGCCTTAAATGCGCAAAACGCGGCATTTTCATAACTTGCAGACACCAAGTAGTAGTAGGGCTGGTCGATAGCACGATTAAAGTATTTATCGGCTTGTTCGTATTCGCCTTGTTTACACAAGAATGTACCGTAGTTGTTCAATACATTGCCGTTTCTTGAATCGAGACTGAGCGCTTTGCGGTAAGTGGTTCTCGCTTCGTCTACTTCGCCCACTTGTTCGTAGTAATGCGCCATTGAAAGCCGAGCACGGTAGTAGCTAGGTGCGTGTTTAATTGCGAGCTCAAGATTTTCACGCGCTCTTACCATATTGCCTTGTCCCATATAGCCCAAACCTAATTCGATTCGAGATTCAGACATCGCAATAGGGTCACTTTCAATTTTTGGTGGCCCCTCAGTAACAGAGACGCAACCGACCAACGAAATCAAGGCGAGTAGAACCACGCTTGATAATGGACGGAGTCGGGATGACGAAATCGGGTTTGAGAATGACGGCTTGGCAGGCATGTGAAGCTCCTTATGAACACCAACCCATCATATGAAATCAAACCCATTGAAGTGTTAAATCTATTATGGAATGCGACTCAACCACCATAAAAAAACCGCGTCCAATTTGTCGTTTTATCAACAATCTACTGAACACGGCTTTATGTGTTTTTGAATCGGAACAAAGAACTTAATCGTCTTTAGTGAAATTCTCTTCGCTGAAATGATCCAGGTCGTAAGGCGTTTGTTGGTAAACGCAGTAGTTTAGCCAGTTAGAGAACAACAAGTGCCCGTGGCTACGCCAGCTTGCAACAGGCTTGTTGTCTGGATTGTTGTTCGGGTAGTAGTTGATCGGTATAACAGGCTCCATGCCTTCACCTAAATCACGAATGTATTCATTGTGAAGTGTATGGGAGTCGTATTCAGGGTGACCTGTTACAAACACGTTTCGCTTATCTTTGGTCGCCGCTAGATATACACCCGCAACATCAGAAGTCGCAAGAACATCAAGGTCGGTATGCTCAGCTAAGTACTCCTGAGAGAAGTCAGCATAGCGAGAGTGCGGTGCCAAGAATGTATCGTCGAAGCCACGTAAAATAGGGTGGTATGGGTTATGTATCTCGTGGTTATAAACACCAGACAGCTTCTCTTTACGAGTACGTTTAGGCAAATCATACAATAACTTCAAACCAGCCTGAGCCGCCCAACATACGTATAGAGTTGAAGTCACGTGTTTGTTTGCCCATTCCATGATGGTTTTTAAATGATCCCAGTAGATAACATCTTCAAATTGAACCAAGCCAAGCGGCGCACCAGTGATGATCAATCCATCAAAGTTTCTTCCTTTGACCATTTCAAATTGGCGGTAGAAGTTATCAAGGTGTTCAGTCGGTGTGTTTTTACTTGGTCGGTCATCAATGCGCAGCAGCTCTACGTCCACTTGCAATGGGCTGTTTGATAGTAGGCGTAAAAATTGAGTTTCAGTTTCAATCTTTTTCGGCATTAGGTTGAGGATCAAGACTCGAAGTGGACGAATTTCCTGTGTCGATGCTCTTGATAACGGCATAACGAAGATGTTTTCTTCACGAAGAACATCAGATGCTGGCAATTGGTCTGGAATGCGAATAGGCACAGCTTTCTCCCTAAGCTAGATATGTAGACGTCTATACATCTAAATCTATAGTAGTTTGATACGCTTGTCGATATGCAAAATGGATAGATGTAAATTATTTGTGTTTTCTATCAGAAGCAATCCACGGGCTTCGAGGGGAGTCTCGTAGTATTCAGTGATTACCTGACTCTAGTGTAAGGACTTGGTTTTCGGACGCAGAGTAAAGGCAGTTATCAGAGAAACTCTTTATTATTTACGATAAACTCATGTTTTCGAATTAGCCTGTAAAGTGACAGATGAAGTTAATACTCATTCGAGGGTTGCCCGGTTCTGGCAAATCAACAAAAGCAAAAACCTACGATGCATTTCATGTTGAAGCCGATATGTATTATGTGAATGAGCAAGGTGAGTACCATTTTGACCCTAGACAGCTGCAACAAGCACATGAGTGGTGTCAGAACACGGCTGAAAATGGTCTAAAGCAAGGCCTTGATGTCGTGGTCTCAAATACCTTCATCAAACAATGGGAAATGAAGGCTTATCGTCAACTTGCACTTAAATACAACGCTGACTTGGTGATTGAAGTTTGCCGAGAGAACTATGGCACTATTCACAATATTGAACCTTCAGTGAGCAAGCGAATGGCGAAAGATTGGCAAGAATAGCCTCGAGCTTGATTGGCTGAATGGCAAATAACATAAAGTTAATAGAATAACTCCAAGGTAAAGATTGAAATGGCAAAGCGCTCTGTTGTGGTCGACATGACCTCTTATGGTATCTACTCCACATGGGATTCAAAATCTAAAGACCTACCAAAAATCCAAGAGTTCACCACTATTGTCGACGCAGAAATTGACGTCGAGTTTGGCTATATCTTGAATATCAAAAAGGCCAAGGGTGAAAAGATCCGTTACTGCATCTACCACCCAGATATCACGACAGACAAAGGTGAAGTCTTAGAGCCGTTTGATGGTGAAGAGTATGTCGGCAACAACGATTGGGATTTCTACTTAGGCGACACTATCTGGGCGCCTGTCTCGAACAAACTCGGTAAATGGCGTATGACGGTCGAGCTAAAAGGCAGCATCATCGCAGATAAGACATTCGACTTAGTGGCAAAAGATGAAGGGCAGTTTTGGAAACGTAGAGGTTTCTAGGTTCGAACTTTCAACTAAGTACAGACACAAAAAAGCCGAGTCATATGTGGACTCGGCTTTTCGTTATGAGCTAAATGGTAGTCTCCATCTAGCTCACAAGTAAGATTATTGTGTTACGTAAGCCACAACAAACTCAGTGATAGCAACCATGTCTTTCACTGCGATGTACTCTTCAGTGGTGTGAACTTTCGCCATACCAGTAGAAAGGTTAACCGTTGTTAGACCTTTAGCATTGAAGTTGTTTGCATCGCTACCGCCACCAGTGCGTTTGGTGTTTGCCGTTACGCCAAGCTTTTCGAACGCTGATTTGATCGAAAGAATATGCGGGTGATCGTCTGCAATAACGAATGCATCGTAAGCACGAGTCGATTCTATTTCAACTTCAGCGCCGAACTGCTTTGCGCTCTCTTCGAATGTCGAGATCATGTGTTCGACTTGCGCTGTTAGCTTTTCGCCGTTTAGGGAACGAGCTTCCGCAACCACTTTAAGCTCTGGCATTACGATGTTAGTCGCTTGACCGCCTTCAATAATACCAACGTTTGCTGTTGTTTCTTCATCAATACGAAGCAGGTTCATCTTAGTGATAGCGTCTGCTGCCACTTGAATCGCGCTGATGCCTTCTTCTGGTGCTAGACCAGCATGAGCAGGGCGACCTTTAATCTTAGCAACGATTTTCTGTTGGCCAGGTGCTGCATTTACGATAGTGCCGATCGGACCGCCCGTATCTAGTACAATAGCGTGCTCAGATTTAATGTAAGACATATCGAAGTTCAAAGAACCAAATAGACCACCTTCTTCGAATACTGTGAATGCAATTTCAATGGTTTTGTGTGCTTGGCCTTCAGCTTTGATTACGCGAATTGCTTCCATGATAGCCGCAATACCAGACTTATCATCACCACCTAGAATTGTGTTGCCTTTTGAACGAATGATGCCGTCTTCGATGATTGGCTCAATGCCGATGCCTGGCGTTACAGTGTCCATGTGGCAGCTGAACACTGTGCTGCCTGGAAGAGTGCCATCAAGACGAGCGTAAATGTTGAAACCATTAGACACTTCTTCAGGAACCGCCAGTTTGTGAACTTCAAAACCTAGTTCACCGAGTTGCTCAGCTAAAGCTTCAGCAATCGCTTTTTCGTTACGAGATTCACTATCAATTTTCACTAGATCGCAGAAATGTTCTACAAGACGTTGTTCATTAATTTGGGTCATTGTTAATTCTCATTATGCTTCCGCTTGTTCTAAAGAAGCCGCGGAGGTAGGAACAGGAAAATTACTATAACGCCAATGTGGTAGATGATTGTCTGAGTTAAATCAAGAAAGTTACCTGATTATTCTATTTAATGAGAAAAACACTACTCAGATCTACCAGTGCACAGGATTTTAATCTGTATATCTGTCGGGTATAATGTTTAGCCGCTTTGAAAAACTTCGATGAAATTGGAATACAATCAATAATGGCACAGATAAATGAATAGAAACAATGTGTTAGGTTCATTCCTTCTCGTCATTCTGATGAGTGTTGTGCTTGGGCTGTATTTGCTCTATCCAACTTATGACGACGATTTAAAGCATATCCGCCCTGAAAACCCGAGTGTTTATAGTCCAGAGAAAGAGTTATTACTCTCTCAATATGGATCTGCATTGATTGATATTCTCGATATATCCCGTGGTGATCCTAATCTAGCTTCCAAACAACTCGAAGCTCTGCAAGTCAAGTTCCCAAACCAAGATAAAGCCATCTATCGTGCTTACGAATTGATGATTTTGTCGAACCTCGCCCAACACAAACTGGATACCGAAGCGGTTTCCGAATACGTCAGACAGATTAAAGCACTCGCACAACACGAACATATGGGTTGGCTAAAGGCCCAATCTCTAGTTGAGTTGGCGATCGAATACATCAGTAAGGGTGAGTTAGCGCAGTCTGAAATCCAAATCAGAGCAGCGATAGATATCGCAGAATCGCTCCACTATGAAGAGTTGTTGATTAAGGCCTATAACACGGCTGGTGTCATCAACAATATCCGCAATGACTTTCCTGAAGCTCAATACTTTTTCCATAAAGGCTTGGATCTGGGCAAGAAGTATCCTCATCACATCTACAACAGCAAGTTAGTGTCTAACATGGCACTGCTTTATATCTATTTGGAAGATTGGCCTAAAGCGCTAGAGCTGATTCAAAGAGCCAAAAAACTCTATTACAAGAGCGGGCTACTAGAAGCGTCTACCATAGGTGTGTTGCATGTGAATGAGTCTTTTGCCTATCTGCGCAGTGGTGAGTTAGTGAAAGGCCGAGAGGCGTATCAAAGTGCTGCCAAACTCAATGGCGATAACGTGAGTGAGCGATACAAAATCATCTTGTTAAAAGCAGAGAGTGATGTGTTGTTGGCGGAAAAGAACTTTGAGTCAGCACGGCAAGTCGCAAACCTGTGCCTTAGATATCCGAGAGTGGACAGATACACACTTCAACTGGGTCAGTGTTATTTAAACAGAGCCTTAGCTAATATTGGTCTGAATCGAGACAATTTTGTCTTTGCAGATCTTAAGCGGTCGTATGCAATGTTCGACATTGTTGGCTCTCGAAGTTGGAAGGTTCTCGGTTTAAGAACACTTGCAGAATACTATGACTCGAGAGGCGACAGCGAGAACGCACTTCGCTACTTCAAACTCTACTACAAGGGTAACAAGGCACTGTTGTTTGACAAGCGTCAGAGCGATATTTTCTTGCTCGAACAAGATTTTGCTACGGCATCATTAGCTAAAGAGAATGAACTGCTAAATGCAGAGAAAGAATTGGGTGAGCTGACCTTAGATAAGCAGCAGTTACGAAATCGAATTGTTGTCGCGTTGGGTATCATGGTGATGTTCAGCGCCGCGTTACTTTTGATAAGGTTGCGCTCCATCCAGAAGACCAACAAAGAGTTACTCAAGCAATCAACAAGATGCGAACTGACAGGCTTATACAATAGGCGTTACTTGGAACAACTGTTAACTCAGCCAATACCACACCATTTGTCGCCATTCGGGTATACGCTCGCTATTCTTGATTTGGACCGCTTCAAACAAGTTAATGACACTTATGGGCATGATATCGGCGACCAAGTGCTGGTGGAAGTCGCTAAGCGTTTGGAGAAAATATTATCAACAAATGATGTTGTGGCAAGATGGGGTGGGGAAGAGTTTGTTTTGTTGCTTGCTGGGAATCAAGAACCTGATAAAGAACTTGAGCTGATAAGGCAAGCGATCGCTGACCAACCGATTGAAACGCATTCTGGCTCACTAGAATTAACTACATCGATTGGTGCGACGACTCATCTAACGGAACAACAGTTAAATAGTCGTACCTATAAGAAACACTTAAAATCGGCAGACGACGCTTTGTATCAAGCTAAGCAGTCAGGGCGTAATAAAGTCGTTATCGTTTGAGAACCCAAACTTGGTTAATCCCCTGTAATCAGGAAACCTGAACTTCCATAACTAAGCGATAAGAGTGCTTATCTGAAATAATACAGCTATCTACTCTTATTCGCTTAATTCAGACTTTGATTTGGTGAATTATTTAGCGACACCTTGAAGCATTTCAACCAGTTCGCCTTCTGTAGAAGGTTCTCTTGCTAGTTCAATCACAGCGGAAGCGCCACCTTTTAACATGTAAGCTCGAGTTCCGCAGTGGTCATAGTGGAACCATTTGCCATCTACACATACGTCGGTATAACATCTTGGGTCTTGTTTAAGTTCCATATCAACTTCCTTATTAACATTTGCCTAACGTTTTTCAGACTAGTTGATCACAAATTCAAGTAAATTGATCTAAATCAATCTAGAGTGTAATTGATGATTTGATTATCAAAATAGGAGAGATGTGTCTAGCGCGGGAGCGAGCTCTTGGTGATTACAGCGCTCAAAGGTCGTGATTTTGGTTGGTAACTCTCGCTCTTTTGCTTGCCAGGTGATGTATTTCTACATACGCTAGCCACTCTCTTAATCCCTATACAGACTTGATTGTGTTGGAAAATGACTAATATCTTTATCGTTGTGATTGTTCTGGTAGTGTTCTTTTACTTTATTCAAAAGTATGTAGTGAAACACGATGACACCAAAGACCATGCTTACCAGAAGAAAGGGGCGTTGATGTCGGCGCAACAGGCGACATTCTATAATGCGCTAAAATCTGCTGTGGGTAACCATGGGGAAGTGTTTGCTAAAGTCAGCATGTCGAACGTGCTTGTTCCAGCTAAGACGAATAACAAGAAGAATTGGTTTATCGCCAACAACAAGATCTCACGTAGTTACTTTGATTTTGTCGTCTGCGACCCACGAACGTTAGAACCCCGTGTGATCATCGAACTCGATAACGGTAAAGAGCTCAATAAAGGGAAAGTCGACCGCGAAAAGCTACTGATTCACGTTTGTAAATCAGCAGGCTTGCCACTGATTGGTGCATCTATTAAACACAGCTATCAAGTGAGCCGTTTGAAGAGGCTACTGGCAGCCCACATCGATTTGATCGAGCCATCAAAAGAAGTTCGATTCTGTAAGAAATGTGGCAGCCCGATGATCATCAAACTGGCAAGCCAAGGTGATTACAAAGGTCGACGATTCTTCACTTGTAGCCGCCAGCCTAACTGTACGTATACCGAGAATTACAACGTCGTGTTCGATGTAGATGAGGAATAACGTAAAGTAACACTCAATACTTAGTGTGATGTAACTCAACTTTATTTGCGTTTCACGTCTAAAAATTCAACGTATTGGTGCGAATAAGAGCAAACGGTTGATTCAAGTGTAATTTCTACTTGCGCCGCAATAAATCAGTCGTTAATATCTTCCTCGTTCTAAAGGAATGCGTCCGTAGCTCAGTTGGTTAGAGTACCGCCTTGACATGGCGGGGGTCGGTGATTCGAGTTCACTCGGACGCACCATTCCTTCTTTAGTTTTTATTGCATAACTATTGAGTTTGTCACAATGGTAGTAATAAGAAATTAGAACATCGCCCGCTTAGCTCAGTTGGTTAGAGTACTTGCATGACATGCAAGGTGTCACTGGTTCGAGTCCAGTAGCGGGCACCAAATTCGTTCTTCATGAACAAGCAAAAAGCCCACCTAGTGTGGGCTTTTTTGTGTCTGAAATTTATTGCCAGCAAAGCTTTCAGACTTCGTCCTTCAATGATCTAAAGTGCGATGGTCATTTAAAACCCGTTCGGGTTATCAATTACGTATAACCAGCCTCCATCTACATATCTCATCACTTCCAGAGCGGTTCCTTTAGGGCCTCCAACTATCTCCCATTCAGACCTTATAAGAGCCGTATCGCCGTTAATATGGATGGATACATCATGGGTTAGCATTTCAACGTCACCTTGAAGGTAACCTTTCAATATCGGCTTGATAGCCTTTGGTCCTCTAGCAAGGTTCCCTTGAGCATCCAGGACGAATATGGCGTCTTCATGGAACAGAGTACTTAGTCCTTCTATGTCTTGTTTTGAAAAGTATTCCGCGAAAAATTGGTGCAGTTCAGTTGGCGACTGCGGTTTTTTGTAATCTGTTGATGCGTAAGAATAGAAAGTTATAAAGTTTAAAGCTAGGAATAGAAATATCTTCATGGAACCACCTGCTTGTTTGTGTTTTGGGTTGAGGCCATAATAGATAGGATGCTTACTAAAAGAAATTAGCTACCTAAAAGTAACTAATTACCTTAAGGTAACTAACTATCTTTGAGTAACTTTACAATCTTGATAATCTGAGAGGTAAATATGAGTGAACAGGGTAAGCAACCTGAAGGTTACTGTAACGCTGATAAATATTTGACCTTGATCTCTACGAAGTGGACTGCTCACATCGTTTGGTTATTAGGTCAGAGTAGCGAGATACGCTTTGGACAAATTCAAAAGCAACTGGCTTTAGTGTCTAGTAAAGTACTTAGTGAGAGGCTGAAGTTACTTAGCAAAGAAGGTTTTATCTGGCGCAGGCAAGAAGAAACCGTTCCTGTGACTGTATATTATGGTCTGACAGAAAAAGGAAAAGAACTTGCGAATATTGTTGATATTATAGTAAAAAAATCTGAAAGCTGGGATTAGTTTGATGTATCTAAAGAAAGGCTCTTAACCAATGCCATTATCTTTTGTGGGTTTTCTGAGTTCATAGCTTGAGAGATGTTGTTCGAGATTTGGTGACGCACTAAGTATTAGTTAAGTGCTGAATAATCTTAAAGGCTGGTTTCTATCTAGGTTTTATTACAGATTTATGAACGGGTAGGTAATGAAAGACTCGAAGTAAATGATAATGCATATATTAGCCGATGCATCTGATAATAAATATATATATTTTATATGCTTTGCTTGGCGTTTATATTCGGATAAATATCAGGATTGAAATATCACACTCAAAGCTGGAGAGTGCAATAGAGTGTGATCGTCATGATTTTAATAGAACGTTATTGAGCTAGATCAGCAACAAATGTTTGTTTGTAATTAGTTGTGGTTTGTAGCTCTTTTTTTATCCATTGGTTAAACAAGCTAAAGTCAGAATGTATTTGCCAGAAAAGTGATGCGATAACTCGTTTACCAAAAAAGTCAGGGTGATCGGTAATAACCTTAAGCTTATGTTCTTTGATGTTACCTTCGATGAGAAACCCTGGCAGAAAGGCGATGCCTTTTTGAGCTTTACATAAATCGATGATGGTTCCTAAATCATCGAGTCGCCATAGGTTATATGTTGCGATGTTTGACAAGTTAAGTAGCTCTTCACAACCATCCATTAATAGAACTCGCTGTGATGGTGCTTGGGACTTTAAGGTTACTAAGTCTTCATGGGCCACCCACCAACAGTTAACGTGGAATAGTTCCTCGATGTTGAAGTCGTAATTTGTCTTGTGATAGGGGTTACCTAACGCTAAGTCTATCTTTCCTTCATTAACGTAATTACCTAAAACGAAACTTGGTTTAGTCACAACAAGTAGGTCGACATTAGGAAAAGCCTCTGAAAATGCCAACAATGCCTTTTTTACGTTTTTGTTGAAAACTAATGGATCGATGCCCACGCGGTAAACTATCTGGTCGGATAGATTCATTTGTTCTGCAATAGTGATTAACTCACGATATTTTGATACCACAGGTAAAGATAATTGGAATAGGCGTTTTCCTTTCTCAGTTAACCAGACTTTAGAGTGTTCTCTATTAAATAAATTGAAACCCAAGTCTGACTCTAGGTTTTGCACAGCGGTACTAACCGTTGACTGAGACTTGCCAAGCTTACGTGCAGCAGAGCTAAATGAACCTTCTTCAACTACTGCTATGAACGAAACAATATTTTCGAAATGTAGTTTCATGATTCGACTAACCTTTTGACACAAAGAAATTATATTTTTTATGGTTTGTTGATTCGAAGAACAATAGCGTGATGATAATTGTATTTCAACATGTTTTATAAGGGGTAATAAAGATCGATGAATTATCTATTAAGCTAGTTCCAAAGCTTATATAAATTTGGATTAAGTTAAACATTGACGTATGTCTTATTTTTTCAAGTTTATAAATTTAAATATTCATTTTGTTTTTTAGCTGATTATTAATCTAAGTGTTTGTCATATATGGACTTTGTGTTTCTGTTGGTATTTTTTAAGGTGTTTGTTTTGATCATTTTTTACACGACCTATAGATTGAATCGATAGGGGGTATTTTCCATAGATTGGTGGTGCTAATTATAATAGCGACGAATTTTAAACAGCCCTTATAGGAAGACATAATAATGATTACTAAGCTATACGTTAAAACAAGCATGTTTCTATCACAATTCAAGAACGATGAGCGCGGAGTAACTGCAATTGAATATGGTCTTATTGCAGTAGCAATGGCTGTATTAGTAACTACTGCAGTAGGCGCTGATGGTTTCATTGGCAAACTTGAAGGTGCTTTTGAAGATGTAGCTACTGCTATCGATACTGCAAGCAGCTAACATCAAGCCTATTGGCTAATGTAGAATATATCGAAAGATATTTGTGCCAGACCTATGTTTTCATTGGTCTGGCTCAGTTAATTGGAAATACCAATTAATACATGTTTACGTCAATCCATATAAATTTAGGCAATATTTCCAATTTTGAGTTTTGAAGTATATTTACTGCTTTTAGCAATCGTGTGTGTCTATGTATCGGTTACCGATTTTCTCTTTCGCAAGATACAAAATCACGCATTGCTGATATTACTCTTTTTGCAATGTTTTCTGTCACCGTTAGACATTCAAATTATGAGTTTTTTACTGGTGTTTGGGGGAGGGCTGATTCTTTACGCCCTGATTTGGATTGGAGCCGGTGATATTAAATATGCCGCAGTTCTATCACTTACTATACCTCTCAACGATTTACTTTGGGTGTTTGTTATGACGGCTTTTGCTGGCGGTTTTGTAGCCGTTATTTATCTCGTAAAGAACAAGCTGATAAGTAAAAAGCTAACAAGAAAAACGTCGAACGACCAACAAGGTATTCCATATGGGATAGCAATTAGCGTTGGATTCTACTTGGTAATTTTAACTCAAAACACGCCACATATTTAAACCTCCAAGAATGAGAACATTATGAGATCTCGACTGGTATTATTTGTTGCCATTGCTGCCTTAATTGTGGGCGCACTAGGCGTTGTCGATTTGTTGAAGAGTGAACCTCAGCCGACAACGACCACTGAAGTGGTGGAAGAAAAAAATGAAGAGCATGTTGCCGTTTGGATGACCACGGAACCTTATGAAAAAGGACGTGCGATTGATGCGCAAGGTGTCGTAAAACAACAACTCCCTCTTAGTGAAGCATTAACGATGGGTGTTAGAGAAGATGCACAAATCAGCTTTTCGCCCTCCATTTTGCTCAATCGCAGCCTTAACGCAGGTGAGGTTGTACTGCCTGAATATCAAGTGACGCCAGGCCAGCCCGGATACATCGACCTTTTGGTCACGGAAGGCATGACGTTATACCCACTTAAAGTCAGTGACAAAAACCTAATCAACGATTACATCCGCCCTGGAACGTCCATCGATATCCTCACTGTGAGTTCTCCAAACGATAACTTAGCCGGAATTATCGATAAGCCGAAGCGCTTTAGAGGTGTGAAGGCGTCAATGTTCCTTAAAAACGTCAAAGTACTCAACATTGGCAATGACGCCACTGGCGACAGTTCTATTACCGCTCGCGCTCCGAGTAAAGAGGATGGACTGACTACGGTGGTCATCGAAGTTAGCCCCGACGAGTTACCAAAACTTGCGCTAGCACAACGAACAATGCACATCGAAATTTACCGAAGCCAAACCTACACGCAACCCGAGTTCGCGGAGGTGCGCAATATTATCGATAACTATACAGGGATTGCTGAGTTACGTGGTAACGAGAACAATCCGAGAGAGGCTTTGTGATGATGATTCACCATCGAATCAAACAAGTACTGTTTGCTTCCATTCTAGCGCCACTGATTGGCTTACTTTCTATAACAAACGCTTTTGCCGCCGATCGCTCCATCACGCTCAACGATGGTCAGCACATCCAGTTAAAAAATCCGATTGGCCAAGTGTTTATTAATAACCCTGACATCGTCGACTACAAAATAATCAACGACAACACGATCGTTGTGTTCGCCAATGCTATTGGGCAAGCACGACTGATCGTCTACGGCATTGATGGTGATGTTCTGCTTTCCGACCGCATTATTGTTGATTTGGATTTAACGGATATTAGAAGACAACTCAAATTTCATTTCCCTGATGCCAAAGTCAAGGTTCAGTCTGTGGGGGAGCAAGTCGCCGTGAGTGGTCTCGTTGATTCCGAAGCGACTCGTGACGACATCTATCGTTTGGTTGCCACTCTGCTTGGACGAGAAAAAACAGAGAAATGGGACAAAACGGTGAAGCTGGAGTTTAAGTCCGATAGCTCAAATTATGAAGAGCCCGAAAGCATGGTGTTTGCCCGCAATATGACGTGGGAAGGGATCATCGAACGCATTGAAGTTGCAACGACTCAGCAAGTGAACGTCAAAATATCAGTAGCGCAAGTCACCGAATCATTTGGACAAACTGTTGGTGTAGATTGGAGTTCCGTCGGTTCAAGTGTTGGTGAATTTGTTTTCGACCAGTTCGACGCTGCAAACCTAAGCACGTTAATCACTGCATTAGGCAATGACCAGATTGCAGAGGTTCTGGCTGAGCCTAACTTAACCGTGTTATCCGGTGAGTCGGCAAGCTTTCTCGTTGGTGGCGAAGTGCCGGTTATCGTCTCTACCAGTAGCAACGTAAACATTTCATTCAAAGAGTTCGGCATCAAACTCGACCTTACAGCAAAAGTGCTTAGCCAAGACAAGATTCGAATGCAGCTAGCGCCTGAAGTGAGTGAAGTAGAAGGTTATGTTGAAGCAGCAGGCATCAAAGTTCCGCAACTGGCTTCACGACGCGCCATGACAACTGTTGAGCTAGCCGATGGCGATAGTTTCGTCCTTGGTGGTTTGATGAGCAGTGCCGATCTGGAAAAAATGCAAAAAATCCCTTTTGTTGGCGACATACCAGTACTCGGTGCCGCATTCCGAAAAGCGACCACAGAAAGAAAACGAACTGAATTGATCATCGTTGCGACCGTGAATCTTGTGGAACCGATCAAGCCGAAAGACATTCAACTGCCTTACATCAAAAAGACTTCTACATTAGCGCGTTGGCTAAACATTAAGTGGGATGGTAAGTCGGTGACGTCTTCCGATGCAACGATTCGTCTGTTGTCGCAAGGAGGGTTTATCCAATGAAGAAATTATTACTGATGGCGTTATTTACCACGTCACTTTTTGGCTGCGCCTCTGAGCAATATTTTGTCGGACAGGGTTCTGAAGCTTTTGTGTACAAAGAGCACCACAGTTTTGAGTTTGCGATGAAAAACCGTTCTGAAACGACTAAACAGATTACAGCCTTGATTCAAGATATTGAGTCGATGGACAAAGAAGCGACCTATGTTGTGGATTACAAATCATCTCGCAGCAAACAGATGTTGCAGGCGATCTTCGAACAATATCCTTCACACCTTATTGCACCACAAAGAGTGACGTATCGAAACGCTCAATTGTTGCCTAGCGATCTAAATATTCAGGTGACGTTAACGCGTTTGAAGACTCAAGAGTGCAAGCCAGCACAGATTCACGCTCGGTTGAGACAGCAAGATTGTTTTGTTGAATCGATGCGTTTGAAGCAAGTGGCTTACAAGTCTCGATTGGTAGGAGAACAATAATGTTTGACCTGACTAAAGCATTAACAACAAAGGCCAAGCCAACTCCGACCGCAACAACAGGTGTTGCGGGGTGCACTTTGTTTTATCAATCTCAAGAGTGTTTAGACCTTGTTCAAGAAGTCTTTCGATTTGAAGGGTGGAATGATCCAGCTTGCGTCAAAGCCAAAGCGGGATTGACCAAACTGACAGAGCAACAGAGTAGCCATATCGTTATTCTGGAACTTAATGAATCGACCAATGTTGTTGAAGACGCTAAATCTTTTGCCAGCAAACTGCCTACCCACAAAGGTGTGGTCGTGATTGGTAAAGAAGACGCCATTTCTACGCTTCGTTCGCTTAAAGACATGGGCTTTTATTACGTTTTCTGGCCAGTGAACAAACAAGAATTTGCGGACTTCTTGAACCACGTTAGCAAGAACCTTAAAACTTTCTCTGGTGTAAGCCAGAAACGCAAAGCGAAGCGCGTAGCAATTGTTGGTGCCAAAGGCGGCGTTGGCGCGTCGTTTATCACCACTGAGTTGGGATCACTGTTATCAACGCAAGGCTCGGACACGATTCTTGTCGACCATCAATATGCCGATACCAATATTGATGTCTTGCTCGGCCTCAAAGACTTTAAACCGCGAACCATTGATGAGTTTACTGCGCCATTGCATGAAATGGATGAAGAAGGGGCGTTGAGTTACTTAATTAACGCACGAAAAAACTTACGTCTGTTGGCTATTGATGGCGACATGAGCCAAACCGATGTTCTTAATTACAACCAAACTTTGTGTGAGTTGTTAGCGCGCAACGCCAACTTCATTATTGAAGATTTTTCAGGTGGTGTGGACTTCAAAGTTGAACCTCAACTCTTGGTAGAAAACTTTGATGTGGTGGTTCTGATTTTAGATGCTTCGGTATCTTCAGTAAGAAGTGCGAAGCGACTGTTTGAAAAGATCTCTAGCTTGCAGCTTACGTTATCCTCTCGTACGCGCGTGATCACTGTGGTGAATTATCACCGTCCGGAAAATGCTTACGTTTTACAAAAGCCCGACCTGACTAAGTATTTAGGTGCCAATGTCGATCTAGAAGTGGATTACTGTAAAGCGCTAGCGCACATCATTATTGATGGTAAACGCGGGCACAAGCATGACCGCCATATCAGCCGTTCTATGGAGCAATTGGTGAAGCTGATTAATGGTCAACCTATGGATCAGAAAGGCATGAATTCTTGGCTGAAAAAGGTGCGTGCTAAATGAGTTCTAATAAAGACTTATACCTCGCGTTTCGTGGCCAAATATTTGAAGCCCTAGATGCAGAAGCGGTTCAGAAAATGAGCCGCCGAGACCTCGAATCTCAGATTCAAGCAGCGGTTGATCTACTAGCGAACAGTTACCAAAGGCCGATCACTTCGATGATGAAGTCAGGCTTGGTGAAAAGCCTTATCGATGAGCTATTTGGTTTGGGTCCTTTACAGCCTTTGGTTGAAGACCAGTCTATCTCCGACATCATGGTGAACGGGCCAAACAACATCTTTTTCGAACGACATGGCAAGGTCAAAAAATCCGAAGTCTCGTTTGTGAACGAAGAGCAGTTGCTCGCTATTGCCAAGCGTATCGCATCACGCGTTGGGAGGCGTGTCGATGAACTCTCTCCTACGGTCGATGCCAGGTTGGAAGACGGCAGCCGTGTGAACATCGTGATCCCTCCGATTGCTTTAGATGGCACAGCGATTTCTATTCGTAAGTTCAGAGAGCAGAACATCGGCTTTGAAGATTTGATTGGCTTTGGGTCGATGTCTCCTGACATGGCGCGAGTGCTGATGATCGCTTCGCGCTGCCGCATCAATGTATTGATCTCTGGCGGTACTGGCTCAGGTAAAACCACTTTGCTCAACGCTTTGTCTCAATACATCGCTGAAGATGAACGTATCGTCACGATTGAAGATGCGGCCGAGCTGCGTCTCCAGCAACCCAACTTAGTTCGACTGGAAACACGTACTTCAAGTGTTGAACAGACCGGAGCAGTTACCCAGCGAGAGTTGGTGATCAACGCGCTTCGTATGCGTCCAGACCGCATTATTCTGGGTGAGTGTCGTGGCTCTGAAGCGTTTGAAATGCTGCAAGCCATGAATACGGGACACGATGGCTCAATGTCTACATTGCACGCCAACACACCGCGCGATGCGATTGCTCGTGTTGAATCCATGGTGATGATGGCGAACTTGAATCAACCTCTAGATGCGATTCGTAGAACGATCGTCAGTGCCGTTCAAATGATTGTTCAGGTTAACAGAATGCGCGATGGGTCTCGTAAGATCACGAGCATTTCTGAAATTGTCGGCCTTGAAGGTGAGAGTGTAGTGATGGAAGAGATCTATCGCTTTCGTTATGACGATGCGCATTACGGGGAAAACGTTAAAGGCGAATTTGTTACTGACGGCATCATGCAACGTTCTGAGCTAGTCAAAAAAGCGCAATTTTTCGGGCTCTATGACGAGCTCATCGCCGCGTTTAAGGGGGCATAATATGCTTTGGGTTTCATTAATCCTGTTCGCGTTTGTGCTGCTTTTGATCCGAGATTCAAAGGTCAAAAAGGTCTACCAGTTTTTCAATATCGAAGAAGCGGAGGCTGAAAACTTTAATGCGATTAACGTGAAGTCATTAGTGCGTAAGCAGGGCTGGCAAAAGTTCAAAGATTCCATCTCACCAACATTAATGGTGTTGGGTCCACGTTCGACGTTATACATCGCGCTCTATATTACGGGCAGCCTGATTGCATCTTGGTACATCGTTACCGATCTACTCTCCATCACCAACTTTTGGTTGGTGCTTGGCTCTTCTTTGATGTTTACCTTCTTCGGCTATCGTTTTCTGGTAACAAGAAGGCGTCGAGATTTTGAGAATACGTTCCCTGACGCGTTGAATATTCTAATGAGTGCCGTCACCGCGGGTGACAGCTTAATGCAAGCTATCAGTTATGTAGGCGATGTCATGCACAACCCGATTGGCCGCGAGTTTAAGCTAATGGGAGAGCGACTGAAGTTAGGCGAATCTCCAGAAGTAGTACTTCAACGATCGTGTAAAAACTACCCTTATCCAGAGTTTCTGTTTTTTACCGTGACTATCCGGGCGAATATTGCTCGAGGTGGCCAACTTAAGGGCGTGTTAGCACGATTGATTAGGGTTTTGGTTGACTCTCGTACACTAGAGAAAAAGAAGATGGCGATGACTTCGGAAGCTCGAATCTCCGCCAAAATCGTTGCAGCTATTCCTCTGATTTTTATGATTATTCTTAACTACGTTAACCCTGCGAATGTGGATTTCGTTCTCTATGACCCTGAGGGAAGAATCGTATTGTTTTATGTACTGGGTAGTGAGCTGTTTGGCTTGTTCATTGTTTGGTTATTAGTAAGAGGAGTACGTGCATGATGTTACTGGCTTCCCTTATTGTGCTGTTTTTCTCTTTATTGTTTTTAATCGTCGATTCGATTCGTAAAGAGCAACGACACAAGAAAGTTGCACTCTACATTGGAGACGATGCTGTTCGTGCACCTTCACGTGTAAACCGATTTTTTGTTCGTTTTGGTAAAGAACATCGACACGAACTCGAGCAAAAAATGATTGAGGCCGGCTATTACAACACTGAGTGGGCTAAATTCTACTTCCCAGCCAAGTTATTGGTATTGGCGTTGATTTCAGGGTTGGTGTTATTAGGGGATATGACATCAACCAACAAACTGCTCGTGGTTATTTTCTCGTTGATTGCTGTCATCGTTGTGCCAGATACCTTGCTGCAAATGCGACGCAAGATGTTGATCAGTAGAACCTCGGCTCAACTGCCGTATTTGCTCGACATGATGTCGGTATGTGTGCAAACCGGTATGACGATTGAAGCCGCGCTGGTTTATTTGGGCAAAGAGTTAGCTGAATTTGACTCAGACCTTTGTTACCAAATTAAGCGCACATCGGATTCTGCGAAAATACACGGACTTGAAAAAGCGCTCAATGATCTGAGTGAACGTATCCCGACGCCACCAGTACGAAGCTTCGTACTGACTATAATCCAAAACTTGCAATACGGGACATCCGTGGCGCATGTGTTAAGTGATCTCGCAGAAGATATGCGAAAGGTCCAGATTCTTACGGTCGAAGAAAAGGTGGGCAAGCTTTCTGCGAAGATGAGTGTGCCTTTGATCCTCTTCATCATGTTCCCGATCGTTATCCTGATTCTCGCGCCGAGCATCATGCAAATGACATTGAGCATCTAGGGAGAACTACGAATGGTTGGAAAACGCATCGGTTTCATTTTGCTCACGTTGAGTGTGTTGGCGGGCTGTCAATCGGCCCCTTCACCACAAGACCAGCAGCTTGGCGACGTGACTAGCATGGAAAAAGTGAACAACTATGATGGCTTGATTAGCTATTACAAAGCTGAATTAGAGCAAGGCTCCGAAGCCCCAGAAGTTAAAGAAAAATTGGCATGGGCTTATTTCTACAAAGGGGATATTGAATCGGCTGACTTTTATGTCCAACACTTGCAAAAACAGGGGTTCGAAAATCCCAACTTGTACCAATTAGAAGGCCAAGTGTTTGATGCAAAAAATGACATTGAAAGTGCCATTTCTGCTTACTTAGCCTCTATCGATGCTGGAAACAGAACAGGGCAAATTCACGTCTTGCTCGGTGTGTCTTACACCAAAGTTGGGAAATACGACGAAGCACAGAAAGAGCTCAACCAAGCTCGTTTACGCGGTTATGACGATGTCGTTGTTAAGAACAATATCGCAATGATTCAAATGGCCAATGGTGAGTATCAACAAGCGATTCAAACATTAGCCCCTGTGTTAAAAGAAGATCCTGCGAATAAAACCGTTAAAGCGAATCTGGCGATTGCCCTGATGAAAACCCAGCAAATCGACTCGGCGAAAAAGTTGCTTAAAGGCGACTTCTCTGCAGAAGAGATCCAGAACATCGCTGCTGAACTAACTCAATTGGGAGTTAATGATGAAGCGTCTTAATAAGCAGAAGGGCGTGACGGCGATTGAGTTTGTACTAGGTGCGCTTGTTCTGTTTTTTGCCACCTTTGCGATCTTCGAATCGAGTTATCAAATTTACGTTGTGAACATGACCGAGTATTCGCTGAGAGAAACCATCAGGAACACCAAAATATATGAAGGTAAAGGGATCAACGAGCAATACGAGAATAAGTTTAGGTCGTTAATTGAAGACGATGACAATCTTTGGAGTTTCTTAATTGATAGCTCACGTTTTTCTATCGCAGGTCAGTACTTCAAAACCTATGACGATTTCATCGCGAACAGGGGGCACTCTGATCAAGGCTTGAACTTCAATTACGACTTGGCTGAGATCACCGTGACCTACCGCTATACCACAGTCATTAAGCTGGCCGGTGCTGCGGATAGAGATATTTCAAGCACCATGGTTTTGAACTTAGAACACGAGGGGTGGGAAGATGATTCTCCGTAATCAAGGTGTGTATGCGAAACGTAGTCAACAAGGCTCTTACACCATTGAGTTAGTTTTCATTCTTGTGGCCTTATGGGGCGTTTACCTGTTTGCTGCAGACCTGAGTTATCAGCTGCTCGTGCGTGCCAAGCTCGATCGATCCAGCTTTGCTTTGGTGAATGTCATTAAAGAGCGTACTCGCTACTTTGAAGCCGACGTGTTGGCAGGACAAAACCTACCCGTAACCAATACAGAGTTAGAAGAGATGGCGAAAGTGGCAAGTCGAATGCTCAATACACCAGTCGATAACGTGGCCATCAAGATAGAGTCACTGACCAATAAAACGAATGTCGCTGAATTCTCAACCAGCAAGTATCGAAGCTTAAATTGCCAAACCGATTCGATTCTAGATCATGCAGATTTGACGCCCGTAGAGAAGGGAGTCGTGTATCCATTGTACCGCATCAGTCTTTGTGAAGAGGAGAGCTCTTGGTTCAAACCCTTCTTCAACGGTGGTACGAGTACCACGGTCAAGGTTGGCTCATCTTCAACAATGCCAGGGAGATAGTGAAATGAAAATGCAGCATGGGCGTCATATCAATCGCCAGCATATCAGTCTCCAAAGGCAACAAGGGGTTGCCGCAGTGTGGATGGGCTTATTGCTTGTTCCAATCATGGGCATGACTTTTTGGGCGGTGGAAGGCACACGTTATGTTCAAGAGACCAGTCGATTAAGAGACTCCGCAGAGGCTGCAGCCATCGCAGTGACTATTGAAGATCAACCGGATCAGGCTCGAGCGCTTGCGACCAAGTATGTCGAAAACTATGTGCGTGATATCAAATCAACCAACCTTTCTGCAGACCGTTTCCACCAAGCGGAAGACGAGGGTGCTGGGGTTCTTGAATACATCCAATACACAGTGAATGCCAAGACGACACACGACTCTTGGTTTGCGAGTAGCTTTATCCCGTCTTTTGATCAGCAGCAAGACCTGGCGGGCCGTTCGTTAGCGAGAAAGTATCCGGTGTATCTTGGTGATAACAACATCGACATTGTTTTTGTGTCGGACTTTTCCGGTTCAATGAACGACAGATGGGGTTCAAATCGAAACAGAAAAATCGACGATTTGAAAACCGCCATCGATGAAATATCCAGTAAAATTCTTTGCACATCGATTAAACAGGACTATGTCGATGGAGAGTGGAAATACGTTTGTGATGAGCCCGGAGAAGATACCACCGGAGACAAGCTGCTTAACCGAGTTGGCTTTGTGCCATTTAACGTTCGAACGAGGGAAATCGTCTCGGGTAATAGAGCCAACGCAACCAGCCAATTAAGCTACAAAGATAACTATAAAACCTACGTATCACCTTATTCCTATAACGATGTTAACTGGAATTACTGGCGTACGTACTCTCAAAATGACGTAATCAGATGTGCTGATCGACAGTCACGTTGCAATAATCCAAAGGCGGACAATCAAAAGTACGCCAAACGTATTAAGGATGTGATTAATCAAGATAATTACCGAGTTGCTGACGTATACAACTATGTAGATTTACCGACATCAGTGTCGACGATGTTTACTGATAAGTCGGGGTTAAAGCCTGATTTCTATGGTGTGAGTGGAACAGAGCTATTTAATGCGCATGGCTCTTCCGATTCATCGCAGTTTTCCAACATTCGCTTATCGAACAAGCTTTCAGATTTGAATCCGATTAATTCGATGTGGGCAGATGGTGGTACGGCTGCTTTTCAAGGCATTTTGAGAGGTTCTCAGGTGCTCCATGACGGTGACCCGAACAGTTCCGATCAAGAAGAGCAGCAAGTCTACAACAAGAAAATCAAGATGCTGCTGATCTTAAGTGATGGGCAGGAAAGCCCAAATAACGGCATTCTCAAAGGGTTAGTCGATAGAGGCATGTGTGACAAAGCAAGAGAAGAGATACCAGGCTTATACATAGGTGTTATCGGAATTGATTTTCGAGCATCTCAGCAAAGTGGTTTTCAAGACTGCGTTGTCGACCCAAATGAAGACATTATCGATGTATCTAACTTAGATGAATTGATTGAAAAGATAGAAGAACTCATCCGTAAAGGCTCAAAAACAAGCGGAATAACTAAGTTGTACTAGAGGAAAATATGAAAAAGTTAATGATCGGTTCAATCGTCATATCGACATTGCAATTTAGCCTTATCGCCAATGCAAAAGAAGGCATCAGTGTTTATTGCGATACTTTGTTCAGTGAGTATCAACACAGTGTCACGGTTGATGATGTCGTTGGTATCGCACAACACAGGCAGGGCTTTCTACAAATAGAGCAGTCGTCTGACAGCAGTGAGCTAAAACAAGCGTTAGCTGGTCAATCCAATCTAGGTATGAACCAGTCAGGATGTAAGACTTGGATCAGTAACCAAGAGCGTCAAGGCTTATTGGCTCGCCTTCATTTTGGTTTTGACCAACACAACTTAACGCCGATGGGCAGTAAAGCATTGAGCCAACTCGCAGGCGAGTTAAAGACTAACGGCAGCGCGATTACGGTGGATGGCCACACTGACAGCACTGGCGAAGCAGGTTACAACCAAGCGTTAGGGCTTCAAAGAGCGCTGACTACGTCGGACGGTTTAATCGCGGATGGTGTCGAGAAAAATCGCCTTGTGATTCGTTCGTTTGGTGAAAGTGAACCGATCGCGTCTAACGCAACGCCAGAGGGTAGAGCGAAGAATCGACGCTCAGAAATTTGGGCCTCTACGAATGATGCTTCTGAATTAGAAAATTAGGATGTAGGGCTTGGTTGTTGCTGAGTGGTAGGCAATAACCGCCCTAGATGATAGCTCTCGGGATTTTTGTTACAACGTATACTAATGAATGTTCGATTAAGTTTAACTGTCTGATACTAAAGAAATATAAATGCTTTTTGATAAGTTCTCTTCTGAAGGGATGCAAAGAAATATCGATGTCGATACTTGGGTATCTATATTGGATAACATACGAGACATAATGGACGCATCGAATGCGGGCATCATCATGATCTCTGATTTGAGTTGCTCTGGTTCTGAGAGCGTGTGGAGCTCCTCAAACATATCGTGTAACCAACATAAGAGCAAAATTAGCCTCTTTTGTGAGTATGTGCATAACGAAAATCGCACGGTCTATTTGAGTGGTCACGCTGGTGGTGATTCCGTTTCTGCGAATGGTAAGGATGCCTATAAGTCTTTTTGCGGGGTTCCTGTTAGGGATATTGATGAAGAAGTGTTTGCGGTGCTCTTGGTGTTTGATTTAAGCCCAACAAGGTATACCGAAAGCCAAGTTAACTTGATTGAGAACATATCTACTCTATTGCGTTCTGAAATTTTGTTAAAAGAAGAGAGCAGGATTTTATACAAAAACAGTCACTTTGATATCATGACGACGCTGCTTAATCGAAGGGGCTTTTTCCATGAATTCAACAAAGCAAACATCAGCGATGGAGAGATCGTTTGTTTGTATTTTGATTTGGATAACCTGAAATATATCAATGATACGTATGGCCACTTCAAAGGTGATGATTACATATCTGGCTTTGCGTCATGTATTAAAAACAATTCAAAGTACAACACTATATCGGCCAGAGTCGGTGGTGATGAATTCATCGTCGTCATACACTCAGAAGAGACGGGTTATGCTTCTGAGTTGGTCAAAAAAATTCACGCTGAATTTCATGATTTCATTAAAAGTTTTCATTGTGATGATGAGGTGCCACTCGGTTTTTCATATGGTTGTGGTATCGCTGACTCTCGGAACTTCAATATCATTAATTTAATAAAGTCGTCCGATGAAAACATGTACCTCAATAAAAAAAATAAGATTTAGCCGTTTGTGACAGACGTAAAAAAGCCCACTGAATGTGGGCTTTGATGTAGATGTTGTACCGTCTTCTTAACTAAGCTCGAATGATCATTTGCTCGCGTTCAGGACCTACCGATACCATTACAATTGGCACGCCCATCAACTCTTCGATACGAGTTACGTAATCTTGTGCTGCTTGAGGAAGGCTCTCAAACGTGCGGCAACCCGTGATGTCTTCATCCCAACCTGCCATATCTTCATAAACAGGTTTTAGCTCGGCAGTTTGCGGCCAAATTGGGTTCTCTGTATGTTCACCTGAGTAAGCCGTACAGATCTTAAGTTCAGATAAACCAGACAAGCAATCAATCTTAGTCAGTGCGATCTCAGTCGCGGCTTGCAGGTCAACACCGTTGCGAGTTGCTACTGCGTCGAAGTAACCCATATCACGTGGACGACCTGTTGTTGCACCGTATTCGTTAGAGCTTTCGCGGAAGCTGTCTTGCTCTTCCATTGCCGTAACAAGCGTGCCAGTACCCACTGATGAGCTGAATGACTTAGCAACGGCAATAACGCGCTCAGGACGAAGGGCTGGTAAGCCACTACCGATACCTGCGTAAGCTGCAGTTACATTAGAAGAGGTCGTCCATGGGTATTCACCGTAGACAAGGTCACGACCTGCACCTAATTGAGCTTCAAATAGTAAGTTTGCGTCTTGTGATTGAAGTGCTTTAAGCGGCTCAGTCACGTTGCAAATGAACGGACGCCAAGCTTTAGTCACTTCAAGCAGCCACTCTGTCATTTCAGAAGCGGTTTGAGTGAAGTCACATTGAGGGTATAGCGCTTTGAGCTGAGGCATCTTCCAATCAAGCAGGAACTGAATGCGCTGCTCTAAAATCTCAGGTTGATTCAACCAACCCACAAGAATGCCTTTCTTCATTACACGGTCGCCGTACGCTGGCGCAATACCTTGACGTGTTGAACCGTAAGCACCATCGCCTAAACGTTCTTCTTCAAGCGTATCTTCAAGGGCGTGTAAAGGTAGACACAGTGTCGCACGGTCTGAAATCGCCATTTTCACTTTGATGCCAGCCGCTTGTACTTCTGCAATCTCTTCAGTTAGCGCAGCAGGGCTGATCACCATACCTGGGCCAAGAACCGCCGTACAATCAGGATTAAAAATACCACTTGGTAGCTGGTGCAGTTTGAATGTACCGAAGTCATTTACTACGGTATGGCCAGCATTGTTTCCGCCTTGAAAGCGAATGCTAGCAGAAGCTTGGTCTGCTAAAAAATCGACGATGCGGCCTTTGCCTTCATCACCCCAGTTTGCGCCCACAACAACGATAGATGGCATAACTTTTCTCCTGACTGATTGAGAAATCATGTTAGGCCTACAAGGTGGATAAGAGAAATTAATTATCTTTATTATCTTGATAAGGATTTCATATAGCTCTAAAGTCTAAACCGACAAGCGAGATTCCCTATCACGTTCGTCCCTCACTGTAGGGAATGACGGAAGGGGCATTCTTCATTTTTAGGGAATGATATAAGTGACACGAGAGAGAGGACATGATGCTCGATATTAATTTGTTGAAGACGTTTGTGACGCTTGCGGAGTACAAGCATTTTGGGAAAGCGGCCAATGCGCTTCATATGACACAGCCCAATGTGAGTTTGCACCTGAAACAATTAGAGCAACAAACACGTATAAAGTTAATAGAGAGAAGCCCATTTCAATTGACTCAAGCGGGTGAGCGGCTATTGGAAACAAGCCAAAGAACGCTACTCGAACTGCAGATTTGTCAGGCCGATCTCAATGCCATCAACGACCTTAAAATAGGGACGTTAACCATTGCTGTGAGTGACATCATTTCTCGATTCTTGTTGATTCGTCCGTTCCAGAAGTTCAAAGCGCAGTATCCCGGTATTGACCTTACGCTATTGAATACCACCTCATCTCAGGCATCGAGTTTAGTTAAAAATGCACAAGCGGATATTGGTTTTGTTATCGCCAAAGAACAGCACAACGAGTCACTCTATTTCACTAAGCTGCAAGAGCTTTCTTGGTGTGCGCTTGGCGATGGGTTTGATATCCAAGACTCAGGTGCAGAGCTCTCTTTGATTTTACTTGGCCACGATACGAGAACGCGTGATTTCATTGATGAGGGTTTACCAAGCCTTAATCTACCAAGTTATAGGGTGATGGAAGTAGGGAGTGTTGACGCTCAAATCGACTGGGCAGAAGCGGGTTTTGGTGTGGCTATTGTCCCCGAGTTTGCGATTTCAACGAAGCAGCACTTGAATTCGAAAGTGACACCATTAACCAACTTCTCGAGCACTAGCCTTGGTTACATCGTGAGGCAGAATCAAGTCTTATCTAAAGCGACCAAGCAGTTGTTAGGCTGGGTGAATGATGAGATTACCCTGTTGCAAAACCAATAATTCCATATCTCAATTAGATCTATCTAGGCCCGCCGCGTGTGGGCTTTTGTGTGTCGGTAAAGTACCGTTCTTGCTCAGAGCAGTAGGCTATAGAGATAACTTAAAGCTCTCATCATCCATTCCTTCCGTAAATCAGAGCCTCAAAACTCATCGTTGACAAAGTTTGACTATCAAACTAAATTTCAAAGAATTACTTTGATGATCAAATTACTTGTTAATCAAAGTTATCTTAATAAGAAAGATCGTCTAACTACTAACACAATCTAAGGACGCCATTTTGAGTTTTCCAACACGTCATCAACACAACTTCTCTTCACACAATCAACAAGGTGAAAAACGCACTTTCTACGTTCTCTTGTTAACCATCATCACCATGGTTGTCGAGATTATTGCAGGTACTATTTACGGTTCTATGGCGTTACTTGCTGATGGTTGGCACATGGGAACGCATGCTGCAGCGTTTGGTATCACCTTGTTCGCCTACCGTTATGCGAAGAAGCATGCTGACAGTGAACGTTTCTCTTTCGGTACGGGCAAAGTCAGCGTATTAGGCGGGTACACCAGCGCGATTGCATTGGGTATTGTGGCGTTGTTGATGCTGGTGGAGTCAGTACATCGCTTGTTCAACCCACAGGCTATTCAGTTTAATGAAGCGATTATTGTTGCGTGTATTGGTTTGACAGTGAATGTCGTGAGTATGTTTTTGCTAGGGGATCATCATCATGACCACGGACATGATCATGGACACGAACACTCTCATTCTGAACATAAGGGACACGAACACTCTCATTCTGAACATAAGGGACACAACCACAATCATCAACATGATGGGCATCAAGAACACACTGAGCACAAAGGGCACCATCACGATCACAACTTGCGTGCGGCCTACATGCACGTCTTGGCCGATACATTGACTTCTCTGTTGGCGATTGTTGCTCTGCTATTTGGTAAGTTTTACGGTTGGAACTGGTTGGATGCCGCAATGGGTATGGTTGGTGCGGTTGTGATTGCCAAATGGACAATGAACCTCATGAAACAGACAAGTCCAATCTTACTCGATCAGAATATTGACGATGAGTACCGTAACGGCATAACTGAAGCTTTAGCTCCTTATGCAGCCGTAACCGACTTACATATGTGGAAGGTGAGTGGGCATCACTACTCAGCGGCGATTACTCTTGAATCAAACAGCGACAGAAGCGTCTCTGAATATAAACAAATGCTCGCCAAGTTTGATAAGATTAATCATCTTACTCTTGAAGTACATTCAAATGACCATGCGAAATATAGAACAGCTTAACCAAATACTGACTGAGTTCTACGATAAAATGTCTTCGTGGGAGCAGTCTGTTGTCAAAGAGACGGGTTACTCCCTGGCTCAAGTACACACCATTGAAGTACTTGGTATGCATGGCGCGTTAAGAATGAAAGAGCTCGCTGAAAAGTTGGGTATCACCACGGGTACACTTACCGTTCAAATCGAAAAGTTGGTTAAAGCAGAATTGATTGAACGCCATCAACACCCAACCGACCGCCGAGCAATTGTGGTTGCTTTAACTAATGAAGGCCAAAAAATCCACGTTCATCATAACCAACTCCACTTGAATTTGGTTAATGAGTTGACGCAAGACATCGAAGAAGACGAGAAAGTGGTGTTATTGAAGTGCCTAACCAAGATGGTAAAAGCGTTTTAGTTAAGTTCGCACCCTAACTTATTAGCGGCAAAGCGATTGATTAAGAAATCCAAAAATGGACCTGACTCGAATTAAGTCGGTCCATTTTTCTCGTCGTTTACGCTCGACAGTACAATCACCAATCGATGGATTCACAGTTTAAAAAAACAAGTCAAAATCTCCAATATTGCGCTTCGCTCTTGCTCCTTTTATGAGCCAAAAAAACGTCATTTCTAACCCTTCGGTCAATAATGGTCCAAAGTGTTTTAATTCAAAGTCTTATATAGCGGGGTGTTCAGGCCTTCACGCTCCGTCAAATAGCTGTCTCTCACTTTTATCATTCAACTAATGTACATGTATTCAATTTGTGTTATTGATGCATTTATCTTTAGTGGGAAGAATCATTCTCTGTTTGAATACCATTGAGAATGTCACTGCTGGTGGACTAAACAGTCGCTAGGTTTAGTGCTCATTACTGATACAAAAACCATAACCATAACCATAACCATAACCATAACAATAACCAGGTCGCACGAGTTGTATTCCATGCTTCGATGCGATCAATTAGATACTCATAGTTAATTTAGTAAAGACGAGCCACGTATATGAATATAAAGAAAAAGCTCTATTCGTTGGGGATGTTCTCCATCTTCGGCATGATTTCACTGTTGTTTACCACATCGCAATTTGCAGACACCACCGCTCAAATGAGCGAAGCCAAACAAATCACCAAAGAACTTGAAGTGCGACTACTCAATCTTCGCCGTAACGAGAAAGATTTCCTATTACGTAGTGATATGAAGTACCTCGCCAAGTTCGACGTAAACTACAATAAATTCTTAGCGTCTGAATCTGAGCTTAATGCGGTGCTCAGTGATTTAGGTTTAGCCAACAGTACACACCTACGTGAAGACATCGAAACCTACCACACAAGCTTTGTTAACTTAGTAAAAGCAAGTGAAGTCTATGGGTTAGCGCGAGACAAAGGCTTGCTAGGCGAGTTTCATGTTTTGCTCGATAGCATTAGCGCGACAGCCAGTGCTGAACAAAAAATCGAGCTTTACCTGTTTAATGACTTAATTGAGAAGGGGAAGTTTGACCCGAGTGTTCTTTCTATAACTTCGAATATGATTAGCTCAGCTGCTTTGATAGATGCTGCTCGTCAAGTGGTTGAACAGAAGCGAGTGATTGGCTTGAAGCACAACGAAGGTCTGCTAGGCGAAGCCCGCTCTGGTTCACACGCTATCGAAACTCAGTTTAAAGAGTTTTCCGCTGTATTAGACCAAGAAACCCAACAAGAGATGGACAAACTATCGCTGATCAACAACATCCTTTGCGTCACGCTACTCGTGTCGATCATTCTGTTCAGTTGGTTAATTGTCCGTTCTATTATCGGCAAGATTGAGTCACTGCTTTCGGTGATTCGCAACATCGTTGATTCTAACGACGTGTCTATTCGTTCGCACCTTGATGGCAAAGACGAACTCGGCACTTTAGGCCAATACTTCAACCAATTGCTTGATCAGCTAGAAGGCTTGATCGCGGCATCTCAATCTAAGTCACAGCAACTGACACAAAGCACGTCGAACATGCATGACGAGCTAGAGTCAGTAATCAAACAGTTTGAAGTGCAAGCTAACCATACCTCAACCATGACAACCTCAGTGCAAGAGATGGTACTCACCATTGGCGAGATCTCTGAAAGTACATCGGTTGCAGCGGAAGGTGTACATCAAGCGAAAGTGAATGCCGATAAAGGACGTGAAGTGGTGGTTGAAACCATCAGCAACATCACCCAGTTATCTGAACGCCTTTCAAGCAGCCAAGATTCGATCAGTTCACTGAACCATCATGTTGATCAAATCGGCGATGCAGTAAACATCATCCAAGGTATTGCAGAACAAACCAACCTATTGGCACTGAACGCTGCAATTGAAGCAGCACGTGCCGGTGAACAAGGTCGTGGTTTTGCGGTGGTTGCCGATGAAGTTCGAGCGCTGGCAAGCAGAACGCACCAATCAACGACTGAAATTACCAGTGTAGTAACGGCAATTCAGAGCCAAATGAATGCTTCGATGACAGAAATTGGTGAGTGCAATCAACAAGGTCAATTAACACTAAAAGATTCAGAAGAACTTGATGCAAGCCTGCAGCTTATCTTAAGCGACATGGAAAGCATCCAGGGCAACTCTGAGCGTATTGCATCAGCGATTGAAGAGCAGGGTGCTGTTATGGCACAAGTGAGCGACTCAATCACCGAGTTAAACACCATTTCAAGTGATAACAACGCTTCGGCGCAACATTGCTTAGTTGAAGTGGATAAAGTCGCAGAGCAAGCCCATGAGATGGATAAAGCGGTGGCGCAGTTCAAGACCTCTTAGAAGCAACCTAGTTGCATTAAGGAAGAGCAGCCAAACAACTTAATAGAAAGGCGCGGGTTATCTGCGCCTTTTTTGTACCTGATGGATAGGCAAGTTCATGGACAGGTATAAATAAGAATAAGGCATTCCAAAATAGACTTAAGTATCTGTGAAATATAACTAAAATAATGACAGACTATCGAATAAACGAACGTATTGGCGCGTTTCTGGCAAACGGTTAAATCTATAGGAAGAGGAACAACATGCACTACGACGTATTTAATGGAGATGCAGATGGCATAATCGCGTTGTTACAACTGCGATTAAGTGAGCCGAGAGAGAGCGTGCTCATTACTGGTGTAAAGCGTGATATTAAGTTGGTCTCTCAAGTTGTTACTCAAATTACGGAGCCGGGCAAACAAGGTGACGTTTCATCCGTTACCGTTTTAGATGTGTCGATGGAGAAAAACTTATCTGCATTGCACTCACTGCTAGACGCCAATATTAATGTATTTTATTGCGATCATCATCGAACTGGTGAGGTACCTGACTCTAGCTATTTGGATACTCTGATTGATACCGCGCCAGAGAGCTGCACGAGCTTGCTGATCAACCAGAAGCTGAATGGTGCGCATGTGGCTTGGGCAATCGCGGCTGCCTTTGGTGATAATCTAAAAACTGTGGCCACACGGCTAGCGGATGAAAATGGATTCGATCAATCGCAAACAGAGTTTTTAGAAGAGCTAGGTACCTTAGTTAACTACAACGGTTACGGTTCGTCACTCAGTGATTTGCATTTCACGCCAGCTGAGGTCTACCAAACCCTTTATCAATACCCGAATCCGTTTGATCTTTTGGATGATAAAAACTCTGTGTTTTATCGACTACGAACTGCCTATCAAAATGATCGCCAGCAGCTATCAAACCTTGTTCCTGTTTATGAAAGTGAAGTCGCACGTGTGTTTGAACTGCCAGGTGAGACTTGGGCAAGGCGCATCAGTGGCGTATTTGGTAATGAAATCGTCAATCAAGATCCAAACCGAGCGCAAGCAGTATTAACGAAAAACAAAGATGGAAAGTCTTACACGGTGAGTTTACGGGCACCATTATCAAACAGAATAGGCGCGGACGAAATTTGCTCAAGTTTTGCAACTGGTGGAGGAAGAAAAGCAGCGGCTGGAATTAATCAACTTAATGAACTTGATAAGGTGAATTTTATTTCACTATTGGACGCATATTATTCATCTTGTGCTGAGGGTTAACTGAAAAATTCCTGAGGTATACATCCAAAATTCCACAAATTTTCACTCCTATATTCCGTTATACGTGTGTATTTCTAGCACATGTATGACGATTATATCCAAGCTATTTTAGTGATGTCACTCGCAATGGTATCTGGTCTTAGGTCAGTGATTACGGCATGTTTGGGGTGATTTTTGCCGATTTAAAGTTCGTTTTTTCCTATTGGTTATTTTTTATGTTTTTGGTTAATTATCTTAGTGAATTAAGGTTGATTAAATATTTGCTCAGTCAATGTATTTGGTTGAAAATAACAGATTTTAGCATTTCAATTTGAATGAAAAGTCAAAATCATATTGATTCTGATATTCAATCTGTGACTTAAAATCACAAGTTAAATCAAAGGTCATCTTTTCCTATAAATTCCATTACTTCTCTATAAATATTCATGATTAAAATGAATTGGTTCGGTTGTGATTGGCACAGCTGTTAAGTAAGGAAGTGGGACTAATGTTAAAACGTAAAGCTCTACAATTAGCAGTATCGGTCGGCATGGCGGCTATGTCTGGCGCTGTTTATGCGAATGGTTCAGATATGACGAATCCAGATTCAGGCGTCGTAGTTGGCTATTGGCATAACTGGTGTGACGGTGGCGGCTACCAAGGTGGTAATGCGCCGTGTGTGACGCTAGATGAAGTGAACCCAATGTACAACATCGTGAATGTATCATTCATGAAAGTGTACGATGTAGCGGATGGTCGAATCCCAACTTTTAAACTGGACCCAACGGTTGGGCTTTCAGAAGAACAATTTATTGACCAAATCTCTGAACTCAACAAGCAAGGTCGCTCTGTACTGTTGGCTTTGGGTGGTGCAGATGCACACGTAGAGTTAGAAACAGGTGATGAAAGAGCCTTTGCTGATGAGATCATTCGTCTCACGGAGCGCTATGGCTTTGATGGTCTAGATATCGACCTCGAGCAAGCGGCCGTTACCGCTGCAAACAACCAAACTGTGATTCCAGATGCGCTGAAGCTTGTGAAAGATCACTACCGTGCTGAAGGCAAAAACTTCCTTATTACTATGGCGCCAGAGTTCCCGTACCTAACGACGGGTGGTAAGTATGTTCCTTACATCGATAACTTGGAAGGTTACTACGATTGGATCAACCCGCAGTTTTATAACCAAGGTGGCGACGGCATCTGGGTTGACGGCGTAGGCTGGATTGCTCAAAACAACGATGAGCTGAAAGAAGAGTTCATTTACTACATCTCTGATTCTCTAATCAACGGTACTCGTGGTTTCCATAAGATCCCACATGACAAGCTCGTGTTCGGTATTCCTTCAAGTATCGATGCTGCAGCGACGGGTTTTGTGCAAGAGCCACAAGACTTATACGACGCGTTTGATAGCCTAACGGCGCAGGGGCAGCCTTTACGCGGCGTAATGACTTGGTCTATCAACTGGGATATGGGCACCAACAAAGCCGGACAAGCATACAACGAACAATTCATCAAAGACTACGGTCCATTTGTTCACGGGCAAGTGACACCGCCACCGGTTGAAGGTGAGCCTGTATTGAAAGGTGTTGAGAATACACGTGTTCTTCACGGCACTGTTTTTGACCCAATGGAAGGCGTGACAGCAACAGATAAAGAAGATGGCGATTTAACTTCATCTATCGATGTTGAAGGCTATGTTGAGACCAGTGTTATTGGAACTTATGTGCTGACTTACCGCGTAAAAGACAGCGACAACAATGAAACAACCAAGGCAAGAACGATAGAAGTTTACAGCCAAAAACCTGTTTTCGATGGCGTGTCGGATACTACTGTAGTGCTTGGTAACTCATTTGACCCAATGGCGGGTGTTACAGCAAATGATGCTGAAGACGGTGACCTAACAAGTTCAATAACACACACTGGTAGTGTCGATGTGAATGAGATAGGTAACTACACGCTTGTGTATAGCGTAACAGATAGCGCGAACCAAACTGTAACCGCTGACCGTAAAGTGTCTGTGACGGATGGTTCTAACTGTGCTGCTGCATGGGATGCCGACACCGTTTATGTTGAAGGTGACCAAGTATCGCATGATGGAGCAACGTGGGTTGCAGGTTGGTATACTCGTGGCGAAGAGCCGGGAACGACAGGTGAGTGGGGCGTTTGGAAAAAAGCGTCAGACAGTTCATGTGGCGGCAACCCTGATCCAGGTGGTGATTTAGAGCTAAGTGTATCTGGTCTTCAGTCGGAATACATTCTAGATAATGGCAATGTACGTTTACAGTTCACACTAGCGTCAAACGAAGCGCTTGATGTCACCGCAACGGTGAGCAATAGCTCGGATACTGTTGTTGAACAGACTAACGTGAATCTAACTGATAGCCGCACGATTACTATGGAGCTGAGTGATGTTGCAGAAGGTCAGTACCAGCTTGAAGTGGTTGGTACTGCGACAGACGGTGAAATGGTGATGGTCGATAATTCATTCGCTATCAAAGAAGAGGGCGGTACAACGCCACCTCCAGGTGATTACCCGCCATATGAAGCCGGCACAAACTACGCAGCAGGTGACATTGTGGTAGGCAGCGACAATGGTCTATACGAATGTAAGCCTTGGCCATACACGGCTTGGTGTGCAAGCGCATCTTATGCTCCTGGTGACAGCCAGTACTGGCAGGACGCTTGGACAAAGCTTTAGTCTTATAGTTTAACGATAGCAATATAAAGTAGACGATCAAAGAGAGGCCATTGTGCCTCTCTTTTTTATGTTTAAACATTTCTGATTTAGAACTTTGATAACCGTCTTGATCTCAAACTCGGTACTTTATATCACCTTAGATAACACTATGACGCAATGTGATATTGGATACGCGATAAAAATAAAGGCAAATATGGGTTCTTTGTTGATCTATGTGTTTAGACTAATTTGCTGCGTATCGACTTCTCTAGATTTTCACACACGTGATCAGCGCATTGCCGGATTGAGTATCCCAAGGTATCAGTTTGTCGTAATCGTGCTCGAATATATTAACCTCGAAGTAGGGCTTCAATATTTCGATTAATTCCTTAAACGAGAATGCCACCATCGGGTGTTCATCATTCCACACTTGAGTTTCACCCGCGGTCGTCTTTTCAATACTAAGCTTTAGCGCTTGCTTATCACCCTGACCAGAGTAATACCAACCAGAACGGAACGTGAAATCGTCTTTGTCTTGGTTTGTTGTGTGTCTAACAAATAGGTCGTTACTGATCTTGTCTTTATCCACCACGTTAAAACAGAAAATGCCTTCAGGCTTTAATGCGCGATGTACACTTTCAATACACTCTTTAAGTTTCTCTAGGCCATCGTTGTAATGGATGGAATACAAGAAACAAGTGATAAGATCGAGTGGTTCAGTGACCTCAAAGTTACTCATGTTTTGTACTGAGAACTTGGCTTCTGGGCAGCGAACTTCTGCGATGTCTAACATCGGCTTGTTAAGATCTAGGCCACCGCTTTGGTAACCAAAATCAATAAAATGACGAACGTGTGGGCCAGTGCCACAAGCTAAGTCGAGGTGTGTTTTTCCTTCATTTCCAAAGATTTGATGGAGTCTACGGACGCAGTTACTTTGCGCTTGGTAGTCAATATCTACACACATTAAGTCATAGTAACCGGATAGGTCGGTATAGAGTGCGTTAGCGGACATGTTTGCCTGCAGCATAAGCTGAAAAATTAGGGTGGCGCATCATATACCGAAATGCAGAGAACGCAATCAAATATCGATCAATATAAGCGCTTTAATTGTTGGTGGTTGTACTTTAATTGTGGACGGTGGAGTTCAATTCGTGCAGTTAGTCGACTGACTTTACGTATATTTAAACTATCTCCGGATTATGAATGAGAGGAGGTCGCTATGATTACGAAAGTGCTTCATAGCACACCGTGTCGCCGTTAACTGAGACTTGGTTTTTCCCCCTTGTTTTCGCAAGATAAAGCGCCTCATCAGTCACGCGAATCAATGTGTTAATTGTGTTGGATGAGTGGCACTCGCACTGGTTGGTGACGCCAATACTCACGCTCGATGTAAATTGGTGGCGATTAAATCCAAAAAAGATATGTTGATTGAAGGTGTGGCAGATTCGTTCGCCAATGATTTTGGTATGCGCGGACTTCGCTTTTGGAATGAACACAATAAACTCCTCGCCACCCCATCGTCCTACTACACCCCCTAACAATTCAACGTGAGTTTTAATGGTGTCTGCTAAGTGCTTAATGACCGTGTCACCGACTGTGTGCCCAAACCTGTCGTTAATCGATTTGAAGTCATCAATATCAATCAACATACATGACATCACCATATGCTGATTAACCGGTTTTTTTAACCAATCGTAAATAGCACGTCGATTGAGCACATGTGTTAAATCGTCATGCATCGCACGATGCAGTAACTCCTTCTCTAGCAACACCTTATCAGTGACTTCCTCAAGGATAACTTGAATGGCGTCTTCACCTTCCCAGTTAATCACGTTGTCATAGAGGTTGAAGTATTTATAGGAGCCATCGAAACACTGGTTAGATACCACGGAACTAAAGTTCGGTGTATGGCCGTCGAGAATATTGCCACAGCGTCTTATCGCAGCTTCGCGCTGATCTTCAGGTACAATGGATATGATAGAGTCCATAGCAAGCACTTGTTCTATAGATCCTGCACCTTGCTGCTCAACCCATGTTTGGTTGACCATTAAAGGCTTGAAGTTTCTATGGATCAAGATCCCTTGTTTTGATGTGCTGAGTAGCTTGCGGTACATACGATCGGTTTCGTTACGTTTGCGCTGAGCTTCGACTACGGATGTAATGTCAATGATAGTCACTTTGAGCGCGGGTTTGCCATTGAGTTCAATAATATGTGATAGGCAGAAGATAGAGATGTTGCGGTCATTGGCTGGAATATCTGTATACAACTTACCTTTGTTGAGCTTACCTTTTATTGCTTCTAAATAACGCTTTTTTGCTAGGTTTTGGTAATTCTCAGGGACCAATGCATAAACAAATTCTACGTTCAGTAAAAGTTCTTCCCGGCTTCGGTAACCAAAGATTCGGGCGATCTCATTGTCGACATCAATAATTCGGTGATTTTGTAGAGTCATATGCCCTTGCGCGGAATCGAAGTTCTGGCAGGGTGTTGTGGTGGTTAAATCTACTTGAATGCTCATATCGACCGGACTACTTATTCGTTAAACTGAAACAGCTGTTGCTCCCTCGCTGCTGCGACCTACGGGCTTTGCGGCACGCTTTTATGACGAGACTAGATAGGAAAAATATGGTATCTAGGTAAACCCAGTGTGACATTTATAATTTTATGATTAATCAGTAATTTTACTGATTCAAACCGAGTTCTTGAAAAGGAAACAATTCAGGAAAGTAGGCCAGTAATTAACGCCAAATCACTCAAATTAAATAAGCGAACCAAACAAGGAGAGTTGAGGCAATGAAGCCAGCAACAAATGCACAGGATTCAATGGAAAATGGAACAGCATTGAAAAGCAGCACATCGATAGAAATTAAGCTTGATGACTTATCGGGCGGGGAAGTCGTTGAGTTGCTTGAAGAGCACCTCGCTGATATGTATGCAACTTCGCCAGCCGAAAGCGTTCATGCATTGGATCTGGAAGGGCTGAAGTCGCCAGATATTACCTTTTTCAGTGCTTGGAAAGACAGCCAACTGCTTGGGTGTGTTGCCATTAAAGAGCTAAATACACAACACGCTGAACTCAAATCAATGAGAACCTCGCAGTTTGCTCGAAAGTCAGGCGTTGCCAGCCAACTCTTACAACACGTATTGGATACCGCAGCCATTCGCCAGTATCAAACAATCAGTTTAGAGACAGGTTCAGAAGACTACTTTAAGGCCGCACGTAACCTGTATGAAAAGTTTGGCTTTGGATACTGTGAACCCTTTGCTGATTATGTGTTGGACCCGCACAGCCAGTTCATGAGTATTGAGTTGCGTTAGATGCGATCGAAATTGTAGATCGGAGTAAAAGAAAGATTCCCTATCACGTTCGTTCCTCACTGTAGGGAATGACGGGCGGGGTGTATCTCGATGACTTGTACTTCTGTTTTGCTGTTGTAAAAAAAAGGTTGCTCTGAGCAACCTTTTTAATAGGTAACGATAATGGCTAAAGCGTTAGCGAGTTTCTAGCTCCGCGAAAATGGCTTCAGCATCCACAACACTTCCTGAGATAGAAAGGGTACTGAACGGAACCAAATCTTCAGGGCTAGATGGTTTGTTAACAAGCAGCTCAGGGTAGACTTTCGATTCGCCCATCAACATTGCCTTGAGCTCTTTGACTGACAAATCAGGGTAGCGTGACCAAACCAAGGCCGCGACACCGGAAACCACTGGTGCAGCCATACTTGTGCCACTTTTCGAACCGTAAGTGTTCCCCGGAGTGGTTGATAAAATGCGGTACCCAGGTGCGAATACATCAACCGATTTCTGACCGAAGTTACTGAAGCTCGCCACTAATGTTTCGTCGGCGTATTTCGCTGATGCACCCACATCTAACCATGTTGAAATAGGCTTTGAGCGGTAGTGCTTAGCGTAGCGGTTTGGAAAGCTTGGTTTGATGTCATTATCGTTGCGGCTGTTCCCCGCAGAGTGAACAATTAGCACACCTTTACGCGCAGCATAGCGAAACGCGTGGTCGACGATGTACTTACGTGGCGAGTAGCTTTTACCGAAGCTCATGTTAATGACCTTAGCACCATTATCGACGGCATAGCGCACTGCGTTAGCAATGTCTTTGTCTCGCTCATCGCCATTTGGCACCATACGTACCGCCATGATCTGAGCATGATCCGCCACACCATCAATACCAATAAAATTGCCGCGTTCAGCAGCGATGATTCCAGCAACGTGTGTACCGTGCGAACCGACAGGGCCTTTTACATCGTTGTTGCCGTAGCCTTTTTCCCAAGGATTGTTGATGTCGTCCCAAACAATGTCAGCACGCGTATCGAGATCTAGGTTGAGATGGAAATCCAGAGAGTCTTGGTAACGGCTACGACGTGATTCCAGATATTCAAATGAATACCATGAATCAAACAGACTCAAAAGCCCTTCAGCAGCGGTTACAACGCTAGCGTTCTCGCTATCCAATAGTGTTTTTAAACCGTTAGTAGAAAAGTCTTTTTGATCGACGAACTGAAGAATCTGTTCTTTGAACTCATTGGCTTGGTCAGTTGCTGTTGTTACACGATTCAACGCATCTTGGTCATCTTTTAGAGATGACAAGTAATCGGATTCAACACCTTGATAGTACTTACGTTTCTTACGCGGAATCCAATGTCCGTTCTCTTTTAACTCAAGGTACTTTTTGTATTCTCTAGTGACTTCTAGCGTGTCCTGGTCAACGTTAATGCCTAATGAGTTACCAAGAAAATTCCAACCATGAACATCATCGATGTAGCCATTGCCATCATCATCGATACCGTTGTCTGGGATCTCTCCTTCATTGGTCCAAAGCTTGTTTTTGAGGTCTTCGTGTTCAACGTCGACACCCGAATCAAGAACGGCAACGATGACAGGTTGTGGTTGAAGAGGAGGCATCAAGTAGTCATATACCACATCAGAACCCACACCCTGAATTCTTGTGTAGCTTGCTGTTAAGTTAAACCAATCACCGCGTTGTTCATCAGCGTTGCTCATCATTCTCATCGAGAAAAATGAAGGCTGGATAGTTTCTCGCGAGTAATCCTCAACAATTGTCCCTTTTACATCTTGGATGAAAGGTGAGTTGGCAGGTTGTGGCTCTGGGCTACTCTCATTCAGAGTTGTAGCTGATACGTGAGCCGAAGCCATAATAGCCAAAGCAAGCGTGGTGAGTCTTTGTCCGTGATTCATGTGTGTTGCATCCTTATCATTGTGCGACTAAATAGTTGTGCCACTAGAACTGACTCTTCAGCGAAGCTTTATGAAAACACGCAGTCAGTTCTGTGAGAGGGAAATGCCCGCTCAAAAAGCAGTCAAAAGGTAATATGCAATCAGACTTGTATCATTCGTTTGATCAATGAAATGGTAGGAAGATCTCACTGTGATTGATTTTAAAGTCTCAAAGTTTGAGCTAAATTCTATTAATAAAAGCAATATTTATAAAATTAAGAGTTGGAATTAAAAACGTTTAAAATCAAATGATTAGTTTGTTAATTGCAGGGGGTGGTTTTGGCTCTCATTCAGCATTGAAGTGCTTTTGAAAGAGCCAAGATCAAGGACGTTAGTCGTCGTGAGAGCCAAATTCAAAGTTTCCGTTGACGGCAAAATGGTCTGAAAGGTGCCAACTTCCCCAAGTGTCAGAGCTCAACCTTTGATGAAGCTTGACCGTATTATTATTACTTGTTGCTCGTCTATGCATTCTGCTAACAAAAACGTAATCCAGATACTCTACATCAGCACCACCTGAATACTTATAAGCGGCATACGGGTTAATCGTCGGATCAAAGGTTGCATTGGTGTAGCCTTTGAATTCTGGAGGATCAACATCCAACGTAGCTAGCATTAGCAGGTATTCCACGAAGTCGCTATTTTTATCGATATTGAAGTCTCCAGCATAGATAACTGCTTCGTTGGAAGGTATGCCTTTAGTCAGCATAAAGGTTCGCATCAGCCCTAGCTGCAAGCGTCTTAGTCTTTTGGCAGCAGGCGTATTGAATGATGCTAGGTGCGTGTTAAATATATGATATATCTGACCATCTTTGTCGATTTTGGTATAGACGACGCCTTTATCTGCGTAACAATCCGTCCCAGAGCAGTGTTCAAAAACTATACTGTCGGTTTCAATAATTGGATGGCGACTAAAAGTGACCACGCCTCCGTCGTACATCGCACTAGTGCCACCTCCTACCACCTCTGTTCTAAATGCATATTCCTCTGCTAGAGCGTTGAATAGGACCTCTCGGTCTGAAGAAAAAGCTTCTTGAAGTGTGAGTACGTCATATCCGGAGAGAGTGTGGTCCAAGACACTTGCACGACTTGTAATGTTTGATGATACACCGGGGAGCATCCATAGATTATATGAGCCAACGTTCAAGGTATTTGGGTCTTGATCAAAATCATTGATCGTATGTTCTGAGACTACAAATTCAACGTCGTCAAAGCCTGACGTGTATATAGCCTTAACACCGAACTCAGAGTGATATCCATCTTGGTTATATCGATGAAGAATATATGGGTTGTAGTCGGTCACCATCCCTTGATCTTTGTACCCATAAGACAACGTTGAGCCTGAACCGTGACCAACCAACTTAAGTTGACTTACAGGTTCTTGTGGCTTACGTGCCCAAGTACCTTCGTTTGTTAATCGTGAAATTGTTAGGAAGTAGTCATACGTTGCGCCATTAACAAGCCCATAGTATCGATTAAAATCAGCTACTTTAGCTTTTTGATAAGGCCAAATAACTAAGTTATTTGTAGTAAGCCTATATTGGTAACCGTTACTTACGGGCGTACTGGAATCTATAGAAAAGTTTATTAATATGGGTTTGTCGGTACGGTTTATATAGTAAAGTGATGTTGCGAGTGCTTGGCTGGCTATTGCCCAAAGTATCAGTGTTGAACACAGCTTTTTGATCATGTTTCTTCCTTTGATTACATTCCTAAAATCGAAATCAGAAAATAGCCTTGATATGCACTCAGTTGCAATTTGAGGGTTTTGGTTTTGTGCTGTGTAACACGTATGTGATCATATTGTATATTTTATGAAAAATTACGCTATTTTATAGTAACTTATGATTATTCTAACCGATTCGAAGTACATTCTATGACGACTTATTTTGCTGGTTTTTCCCTTGGGCTTTCGCTGATTCTTGCAATCGGTTCTCAAAATGCATTTGTTTTAAAGCAAGGGCTTAAGAATCAACACGTATTGGCAGTTTGTGCTGTATGTGCCATTTCTGATGCCTTACTAATTAGCTTCGGCGTTACAGGCTTTGGCGCAATCGTTAAACAGTTCCCACAAATTGAGCAGCTCGCTCGTTATGGCGGCGCTATCTTTTTGGGTGTCTACTCATTCTTAAGCTTCCGCTCTGCATTTACCGAAAACCACGCCTTAGAAGCCACTACTGAAACCAAAGACTCGTTAACCAAAGCGATTGCGATGTGTTTGGCGTTTACTTGGCTTAATCCGCATGTGTATTTGGATACTGTGGTATTGCTGGGTTCTATCTCAACGCAATATCAACCTAATCAAATGTTGTTTGGCGCTGGTGCAGTATCGGCGTCGTTTGTGTTCTTCTTTTCACTTGGATATGGCGCACGTTTCTTGGCTCCAATGTTTAAGAACCCTAGAGCGTGGAAGGTGTTGGAATTTTTCGTTGGCATGATCATGGCGTCTATTGCAATATCTTTGATCGTTTAGCCGCTAGTAATTAGGCATTCAAACATATTATCTAAAGTTCCTACCTAAAGTGACTGCCTTTAGTTGCCTTCGTATTTAATTATTTCCACAAAAATGGAATTATTTTTCGTCTTTCGGTTTTGGCGTTCGTCTTAGGGGTATGAATAGAAAATAATGACCTAATTCGGAGTCAACCATGATTAAACTTGTTAGCTTTAAAAACTGCCCATTCGTTCAACGTGTAATGGGTGCTTTAGTAATGAAAAATGTCCCATTTGAAATTGAATACATTGAGCTAAATAATAAACCTCAATGGTTCCTAGATATTTCGCCAAACGGACAAGTGCCAGTATTGATTACAGAAAATGACACAGTTATTTTTGAATCAGATGCAATTGTTGAATACTTAGATGATAAGTATGCGCCAATAGAAGAGGTGTCTGCCGAGCAAAAAGCACTAGATCGCGCTTGGTCTTATCAGGCAAGCAAACATTACATGCCACAATGCGGAACGATGGGTAGTAAAGATAAAGAAACCTTTGAGACGCGTTTAGCGATTCTTCAAAAATCCTTCCAAAAAGCCGAGAATAAATTGGGTGATAGCGTCTTCTTTAAAGGCGATTACATCTCTAACGTTGACATCGCTTGGCTACCACTGTTACACCGAGCATCAGTAATCAAAGAGGGCTCAGGTTTTGACATGCTTGAAGGCTTCCCGAAAGTACAGAAGTGGCAAGCGGCGCTGATTGAATCTGGCTTGACCGATAAAACTGTTCCTGCGGACTTTATTGAGAAGTTCAGTGGCTTCTATTTAACGAATAACTATTTGGCTAGTCTTACAGAAGTTTGTTAATAACATGGAATAAATTTAAATATATTTTAATAGCAGGTTGTTCTAAATAAGTCTTCTGGAAAATAAAACTCACCCTATTAATCGATAGCGTGAGTTTTTTATTTATGAGGAAGGTATAGCTGATGTATATAAACGCTACTTTTAAGATTGATAGCTTTCTAACCTGTTGATTTAAATCGACTTTAATGGTCGTAATATAGTGGGTGCGCTTCGTTTTACATCTGTTTTTCTTATTGTGTCTCATAAATAAGATGCTGATAAATTATTTAACTATTCGCTTGGTGAATAAAAAGTATCGTGTTAATTTCTCTGTCACCTCACAAATGAACAGTGTTTTATTGTTTGTTAGGAGTCGCTTGAATAATTTATTTTAAACAGTATCGCAACCGTTGGAATAGTGTCGGAAACCTATTGATAGTTGATGAACGGTACTGTGGAACAAACTAAAAAGGGTATTTTCATGCTTAAATCATCATTTCTATTGGGCCTAATTGGCTTAGTTTCACTTCCTACACTTGCTGCTGGTATCGAGGGCGGTCCATACATTGGCGCAGGCCTTGGTGTGTATCAAGACTCAGACACTGACGGCGCAGGCAGTCTAGATGCTGAAAGCATGGGGTACAGCCTTTACGGTGGCTACCAATTTAACCGCATTGTAGGTATCGAACTTGGCTACACGGATTATGCTGACTATGAATCATTTGGTACTAAGGTGTTTTCACCAACATCGCTTTCTGTTGCAGCAAACCTAGGCTACACCTTTGATAACTCAATTCGTCCATTTGTACTAGCGGGCTTGAGCTACGTAGATTTGAACTCAAACAACGCTAGCTCTTTTGATGATGATTCTGGTGCCGGCTTTCATTTCGGTATTGGTGTTGAATACACGCCAGTAGAAAACCTAACATTACGTTTGATCTCACAAGCAGACGCTGTAAATATCGAATTCTTCGGCCCTAATGGTAATAGACTGGCAAGTCGTGATGTCGCGTTTAGCACTGTAACTCTGGGTGCTTCGTACAATTTTTAATGACCCCTGTGAAATAACTTACAGCTAATGTCATGGACACCTATAACCGCTCTAACGTTGAGCGGTTTTTTTATGTCAAAAATAACGATTGGTCACGCTATGGGCGGAGTTGCTCTAAAGCCTGAAATTAGTTGGTTTTCACAAGCTTATAAAAGGGAATTATCTCGACTATTTTGGTAGATTAAAGGTATTACAGACTTCCAGTGAGCAGCAATGAAGATTCTTCACACGTCCGATTGGCACCTTGGCCAAAACTTCTACAATAAAAGCCGTAAGAATGAACATGAACGGTTTTTACAATGGTTACTTGAGCAAGTTACAGAGAACGACATCGACGCGATCATTGTTGCTGGCGATATTTTTGATACCAGCACACCGCCGAGTTACGCTCGTGAGATGTATAACAAGTTCGTGGTCGATTCGAACAAGATCGGCTGTCAATTGGTGTTGTTAGGTGGAAATCACGATTCGGTGTCTGTGCTTAAAGAGACACAACAGCTGCTCAAATATATGGGCGCAGACGTGATTCCTAATACCAACCAAGATCATGCGACTCAGGTTGTCGAACTAAAAGGTAAAAACGGCGATGTAGAAGCGCTGGTTTGCGCCATTCCTTTTATTCGCCCACGCGATGTGTTGACCAGTCAGGCGGGTGTCACCGGCGTTGAGCGCCAAAAACAACTCGGCGATGCGATCAAACAGCACTACCAAAGTGTTTATGATGCGGCGGTTGCTAAACGTGCGACGTTTGAAAACAGCGAGCACATGCCGATCATCGCTACTGGTCATTTAACGGCGATGGGGGTTCAACAATCGGACTCGGTACGCGACATCTATGTCGGCAACCTTGATGGTTTCGCCGCTGATGGCTTCCCAGATGCCGATTATATTGCACTTGGTCATATCCACCGCCCACAAGTGGTGGCAAAGCGTGAATACATTCGTTATTCAGGCTCTCCAATCCCATTAAGCTTTGATGAACTTAAATCTCAAAAGCAGGTATGTCTAGTTGAGTTTGTTGAAGGTGAGCGCACGATTTCTCAATTGCCAGTTCCAACGTTCCAACCCCTAGCCGAAATCAAAGGTGACTTGAGCGAGGTTGAATCTCAGCTGAACCAATACATAGGTTTAGATAGCGAACAAAACGTGTGGTTATCGATAGAAGTGCAAGCGCAAGATTACTTGTCGGATCTACAAGAGCGTGTGCGCGCATTAACCGAAGGTTTGAATGTGGAAGTACTTCAATTACGCCGAGCAAGAGAACGTCGCAATCAAGCATTAGAGCAAGAGTCGGCAGAAACCTTATCTGAACTGAGCCCGATGGACGTATTTAGCAAGCGTATTGCCTTAGAAGAGTTTGAAACCGATTCTGAAAAAGCGCGTTTAGAGCGCATGACGGTGAAGTTTAAACAAGTGATGGTTGAAGTGTCTGATAGCGCTCAAGCGCCGAACAAAGTAGAAGAGTAACCAGTATGAAGATTTTAAGCCTAGAATTTGAAAACCTGAACTCTTTGAAAGGGCGTTGGAAGCTCGATTTTACTCAATCGCCGTTCGCAGAAAACGGCCTGTTTGCTATTACGGGTCCAACAGGTGCGGGTAAGACCACAATTCTGGATGCGATTTGTTTAGCGCTATTCCACCGCACGCCTCGTTTGAAAAGCATAGCGAAGGGCAATAACGAGCTGATGACTCGCGGTACGGGTGAGTGTTTCGCCGAGCTTGAATTTGAAGTGCAGGGCAAAACGTACCGTTCTAACTTCCATCAAAAGCGAGCGCGCGGAAAACACGATGGCGCATTACAGACGCCAACGTGTGAATTTGCCGATGCTGATACCGACAAAGTCTTAGAGACCATGTTGACCAAGAAAACCAAGTTGGTGGAGCAGGTAACAGGTTTAGACTTTTCACGTTTCACTAAATCCATAATGTTGTCTCAGGGTGAGTTTGCGGCCTTCTTAAATGCCAATGCTAACGACCGTGCAGAGCTACTTGAAGAGCTGACTGGAACCGAAGTTTATAGCCTGATCTCTGAGCGTATATACGATCATTTTAAGTCAAGTGAAGAGTCACTTAACCACCTGAAAGCGAAAGCCGAAGGTGTAAGTTTATTGTCTGATGAGCAGATTCAAGAGCTGACAACAGAGCGTGACACGTTAGAAACTGAACAGAAACGTTTAGCCGAGCAGTTAAAAGAGTGGCAAGCGCATCTAAGCTGGTGGAAAGACGTGACTAAAGCTGAGCAAACTATTGCTACCAGTGAGCACGATCTCAAAACAGCTCAAGATGAACTAGACCGTAATCAACCTTCACTAGAGCGTTTGGCAAACAGCGAACCGGCTGAGAAATTGCGACCGCTGCACAAAGACCTAAAACGCTGCGAGCATGAGCTCAATCTTACGCAAATTAACCTAGATAACAGTACTAAGTTGCTTGCAGTACGCGAGGCCGAGAAGTTAGATGCCCAAACTAAGCTGGCTCAAAGTAGCGAAGCGGTTGAAAACGTTAAAGCCGAGCAACAAGATCAAGAGAAGATCATTGAACAAGTCCGCCCACTCGACAATCAAATGTCGGTACTTAAAGACAAGAAAGCTTCGGCGGTTAACGCCGCGAATACGCTGAATGAACAACACGCGCAGCTGCGTAATCAACCGGTCGTTTTGGTCCAAAAACTAGATGCACTGAAGCAACAAGATCAACTTAGCACTGAGTACCTAAATACGCATCAAGCTGACCAACATCTGGAAAAATACCTAGGTCAGTGGCAAGCAAAGGTAGAGCAAGTTCGTACTCTAGAGCGTCAGCATGCAGAACAGTTGAACTCAGCGAAGCAAGCTTTGTCAGCGGTTGATGCACAGCAAACGATCATCAAATCTGCGCAAGAAGCTAAAGCAACGCAAGATAAAACTTTAGCTGAATTGGTTGTGCTAGAGAGTAGTGCAAAGCAACAGTGGGAAGCATTGCAAGGCAACACCAGCGAACAAGTGTTGAATTCGCAAAAAGATATATTGGAGTTTTGGAATCGCCATACGCACTCATTACTTGAGATCAATCGTGGTTTCCTAAATGCCCAGCAACAGCTGCATGCAAAAACGCAGGCACATCAAACTAACACTCAGTTGGTCGACAAGCTTTCGAAAGAACGTGAAGTGTTGGTGGAGCGATATAAAGAGAAAGAGACTTCGCTTGAGCGATTAACACGTTTGATTGATCAAGAAGGCGAGTTGGCGAAATACCGTGCAGCTCTAGAATCAGGCTCTGAGTGCCCACTGTGTGGTTCAACAGACCATTCGATTGAGCAGTCGCAAGATATTGCAAATTTGGTTGCTCAAAAAGAAACGGAAAACCTAGAGTTAACGGCCATCAAAAAAGAAGGCCAAGAGCATCGTCAGCAGTTAGATTCTCTTGCCCCTATGATTGCGGCACTTAACGATGACATTCAACGTGCGCAAGCGGATATTCAGCAAGCTCAAATGAATTGGCAAGGCGTTGTCGACAAACTTCAACAGAGCTTATCGGATTTCGTTGGCACGGTTCCAGAACTAGCGATACTAACGATTAACGATTTAGGCAATGAAGCTACGGTTGCGACCTTTGCTCAGCAGTGTGAACTTCAACTGAATCAGAGATCGCAGCAACTCAAAGCGTTGGCTAATGCTAAAACGCACTATGCCGAAGCTGAGAAACAACGCTTATCGGTGAGTGTTATGGCTGACAAAGCGCAATCTAACCTTGAGTTGGCCGAGCAACGCTTAGCGGATCTGAATAAGCAAAATCACAGCACTAACGAGCAAGTGGCTCAGATAGCTCAAGCGAAAGAGCAGCAATGGAGCTCTTTGAAAGAGAATATTGTTCAAACGGCTATCGAAGCGCCTGAGCTGGAATATATCGATGATTGGTTTACTGCGAAATTGCAAGCATCAAGCACATGGCAGCAAACTAAACAGCAACAGGCCGATATTGAGAAGCAACTAATCACTCAACACGCCGAATTGAAAACCTTAGATGACAAGCTAAACAGTGTTGAGAAAGAGCTCGCGACACTGACGCAAGAGAGCGAGTCTCTAGTGTCAGAACTGACTCGTATTGGTGCTGAAAGGGCAGAGTTGTTTGGTGACAAAGACATTCACGCCACCAGCAATGCGATGAAGCAAAAAGTTACTGAAGCGGTAAATGCATTTGATGCCTCGCAGTTAGTGCTTAACCGTTGCGAACTTGAACATCGAACTGAGCAAACCAAACACATTAGCTTCTCTGAAGAGTTGACCAGCAAGCAGTCAAGTTACACACAAACGTCGAATGCCTGGTTAGAATCGCTGAAAACGAGCCCATTCGAAGATGAAGCTAATTTTGAAGCAGCGTTGTTAGACGAAGAGGTTAGAACTCAACTTCAAAGCCTGAAGAAGTCTTTAGACGAAGCGATTGTCAGTGCGCAAGCTAGGTTGAATACAGCTAAAGCGACGCAAGTGGAACTACAAAACCACGCAAATGCTAAAGCATGGCAAGAGCAAGACCAACAGCAAGTTGAACTTGCGACAACTGAATGCCAAAACGCACAACAAAGCCATGCGACAAAGATCGGCGCGATTTCTGCCAATCTTGAAACGGATAACCAGAACCGCAGCAACCAGCAAGATCTGTTCAAGCAAATAGACGAGCAACAGGTCGACTTTGATGATATTTCACGCCTGAATTCACTTATTGGTTCTAAGAACGGCGACAAATTCCGTAAGTTTGCCCAAGGTCTAACGCTGGAAAATTTGGTGTACCTTGCGAACAAGCAGCTGCAGCGTTTGCATGGTCGTTACGAACTAAAACGTAAAGCCGATGATGGCTTAGAACTGCAAGTGCTGGACACATGGCAGGGTGATGTTATGCGTGACACTAAAACGTTATCAGGTGGCGAAAGCTTCTTGGTGAGCTTGGCGTTGGCATTAGCGCTTTCTGATCTTGTGAGCTACAAAACCAGTATTGATTCTTTGTTCTTGGATGAAGGTTTCGGCACGCTTGATAGCGACACATTGGACATTGCCCTAAACGCGCTCGATAATTTGAATGCATCAGGCAAGATGATTGGCGTCATTAGTCACGTTGAAGCACTGAAAGAGCGAGTGCCTGTTCAGCTTAAAGTAACAAAACACTCTGGCTTAGGTGTGAGTGAGATGGAGAAGCAGTACAAGGTTGTTGCTTAGTCTTGATATAGATGCGGATAAACAGCCCCTGACTCAGTCGTGTTTCCTTCTCGAGGATGACGGAGTTTCGGGGCTGTTATCAATCACTCCGCCGTCACGTTCTGCAGTAAAGAATGATTAGAGTAACTGCCGCTATTCCCTAAAGTGAGTTACGAACGTAGTAGGGACTTTAGATTTGTTCTTATTACCTTCGTCATTCCCTAGAGTGAGGAACGAACGTAATAGGGAATCACTAGTAGACGCGGGAAGTGAACTCGTCAAAAAGGAAACGGCCATGCACAAGAAGCCTCATTTACCAACTAAGACATGTCCTATTTGCCAAAAGTCTTTCTCATGGCGTAAAAAGTGGCAACGTTGTTGGGATGACGTGATTTACTGTTCTGAACGTTGCCGTCGTCATAAGACAACTTTGGCGTAATTTCTGTTCGTTTTTACAACACGTTAATAGTTTCGTCATTCATTTCTTAAGTTAATATTTCTATCTGTAAGACAACTAATGTATAAAGGCGGCATGAAGATACCTAAAAGAATACAGCCCTTAGTTGACGATGGTTTAGTCGACGAGGTGACAAGCCAATTAATGAGTGGCAAAGAAGCATCAGTGTACATTGTGCGCTGCGGCGATACGATCCGCTGTGCCAAGGTATATAAGGAAATAAGCCAGCGCAGCTTCAAAAAAGCGACCGCGTATCGTGAAGGCCGAAAAGTCCGAAATAGTCGCCGTGCTCGAGCGATGGAAAAAGGCTCTGGCTTTGGTCGTGAGCAACAAGAAAAGGTTTGGCAAAGCGCTGAAGTGGATGCCTTGTATAAACTGGCAGAAGCGGGCGTTCGTGTACCTGTGCCTTATGGTTGCTTTGATGGCGTACTGCTTATGGAGCTGGTTACTGATGACGAAGGCTATGTAGCACCACGTTTGAACGATGTCGTGATGTCGGCAGAGCAAGCGATCGAAGATCACGCAGTGATGATGACCTATGTGGTTAAAATGCTGTGTGTTGGTTTGATCCATGGTGACTTGTCTGAGTTCAACGTATTGGTCGATGAGTACGGTCCGGTGATCATAGATTTACCTCAAGCGGTTGATGCTTCGGCGAACAACAATGCCGAGTGGATGCTGGCTCGTGATATCAATAATATCCGTGATTATTACGCTCAGTTTGCTCCTGAATTGGCGAAAACCGAGTATGCCAAGGAAATGTGGGCGCTTTACGAGAAAGGCGACTTAAAGCCCGATAGCAAACTAACGGGTGAGTTTACAGAAAGCGACGATTTGGCCGACATCAATGCAATCATGCAAGAGATTGACGCTGCGCGAGTTGAAGAACAACACCGACGCGAGCGAGCTAAAGAAGAAAAAGAAGGCGTCGACGACAGCAAGTTCAACTGGGCTGAGTAATCGTGATGATCAGTTTTGATCGTTAGCTAAATAGCAGCCATACGTCTTAAATAACTGATGCCTTCTTTCTAAAAAATAACCCAATAGAGCACCACTCTGTTGGGTTTTCTTTTTTAGCACTCATCAAATTTTACCATTCATCAAAGCAAGCGATTGGCATTCCTCACTACCAACTCAACTGCTCGCCATCGTACGCGTAGAAGTGCCCACTTTTATCGGGTGTCGCAGTGCGAATGATATCGACTAATTGATGGGCGACGTAGCTCGACTCAAACAACTTATCTTCAGGGACATTGGTCTGAAAAGGCTTCGACAGAGCAGTATCTGTTGTGCCTGGGTGTAGCGCTAACACAGTACCTTTCTTAATGGTGCGTTGCCATTCGATCGACATGGTTTTGATGAACATGTTGAGGGCAGCTTTCGATGAGCGATAGCTATACCAGCCGCCTAATCGGTTATCTGAAATACTCCCCACCTTTGCGGAAACCACGGCAAACTTTGGGTTGTCGCTCGTTTTAAGAATCGGCGTGAAGTGTTTTGCCAATAATAAGCTGGGCAGAGTATTCACCGAGATGTTTTTTAGGAAAAACTCAGGGTCAATGGACGCAAGGTTCTTTTCCGGACCAAGCTCTGGAGTGTGAAGCATACCCACGCAGTTTATCAACCAATCAAGTTGTTCAAACTCAGAACTCAAACACTTGATATCAGCTTCGTTGGTGGCGTCGACTTTGTGCCACTTCAAGCGAGTGTTTTCAAGTTCCGGCTGTTGAGAGTGGTAAGTCGCGTCTACATGCACATCAAGAAAATCAAACCGAGACAGCTCAGATAATAGGTGTTTAACCACAGCGAAACCGATGCCGCCACTCCCACCGACCACCAAAATGTGTAATCTGAGTTGCTCAACCATTATAAATTCTCCAAGTTTGTGATTCGTTGTTCTGCGATCTCGAGTATCGCTTGTTGGTCTTGTTCATTCATGTTGTCCCAAGAGCGATATAACATGCCCATGCGTGGGTTACGGTTTAACGCATCGCGGTGCTGGTTCATAAAGCGCCAGTACAAGCTATTGAAAGGGCAAGATTGCTCTCCGCTGCGTTCTTTTATCTTGTAGTGACAGCCTTTGCAGTAGTCGCTCATGCGGTTGATGTAAGAACCGCTGGCAGAGTATGGTTTGGTTCCGACGATCCCGCCATCCGCAAACAGTGCCATACCTCGCGTATTTGGCATTTCAACCCACTCAATCGCGTCGACGTAAATACCAAGGTACCAACTGTCTACTTGGTCAGGGTCGATGCCTGTGATTAAGCAGAAGTTGCCAGTGATCATTAACCTTTGTATGTGGTGCGCGTAAGCAAACTCAAGAGACTGGTCAATCGCATGCTTCATGCAGTTCATCTTGGTCTGTCCGTCCCAAAAGTAATGGGGCAAGTTGTTGTTTGCTGAATAATGGTTTTTGTTGGCGTAAGTAGGCATGTTCGCCCAATAGACGGCGCGTATGTACTCTCGCCAACCCAATATTTGACGAACGAACCCTTCGACCTGTGCGATATCGATAGTGGTAGCGCCTTGCTTTGAAGAGGCGTGATAAGCGGAGAGTGTCGCATCAATGACTTCTCTAGGGCTGAGCAGTTTGCTATTTAGTGAGAACGAAATGCGACTGTGATACAGGCTCCACTTAGAGTCGTGTTCTGTAGTCATCGCATCTTGAAACTGCCCAAATAACGGTAAACAGACTTGGCAGAAATGAGCGAGCAGAGACAAGCTTTGTGCTCGGTTCACCGGCCATAGTAACTTGTTACCGACTTGACCAATGGTTTGCACTTGGTGGCGTTCTATTCGCTGCAAAATGTCTGTTATGTCATTGGTAAACATCAGAGTTTGAGGCAGGATTTCAATGTCTTGTTTCTTGAGTTTCTTTCGATTGCTCGCATCGTAATTCCATTTGCCGCCAACTGGCTTTCCGTCTTCTAGCAAAATGTCGAAGCGCTTTCTCATTCGGCGATAGAAGTGTTCCATCATGATGTGTTTGTCTTTCGGAAACTGTTGTTCTATCTCTTCGAATGGAAAGAGGAAGTGTTCCGTATCACAACAACCTTTAGTCGCATTAGTGAGCTTTAGCTTGTTCATCTGCTCTAAAAGGCGATATTCATCTGGCCTTTGATATTCGAATTTTTCTGCGCTGCATTCGTGTACATAATGCTTTAGGAGTGCATCTAGGTTTTCAAATTGCGTGGTATCGTCAAGAGTAAGGTGGAGTACTTGATGACCTTGTTGTGTCAGTTCGTCAGCGAAGTAACCCATCGCACAGAAAAAAGCTGCCACCTTTTGGATGTGCGATGTAACGTAGTCAGTCTCTTGCTCAAGTTCAGCGATGATATAAATGACCTCGTCATCAACCTGTTGAAACCAAGAGTGCTGGATATTGAGTTGGTCACCTAAAATTAGGCGTACAGTTTTGTATTTCATATTACGTCCTGATATCGAATTGACGCTGAAGCCTCGTCTTCTCGGTGCCATTTTTTGATAAATGTATGTTCCGGGTCATACATCTCTGTCTGCTTAACGAGATCGAAATGGCGGGATTTAGATTGTGATTGGTGGGTTACACATTGTTTGTTGGCGTTCTGGGGAGCCTGTGGATTCAACGTTCCAGCGATATAAGCCCAATTACCCCAATTCGACGCCACATCGTAATCGATGAGTTGGCTTTCGAAATAAGCAGCACCGTGGCGCCAATCAATATCTAGCTCATAAATCAAGCAACTCGCGACCAGCTGTCTGCCTCTGTTAGACATATAACCCGTTGCGTTAAGCTGGCGCATGCAGGCATCAACGATGGGATAATTGGTGTTGCCGCTTTTCCATTTGGCGAAGCTTGATCCCGCAGTGGTATCGAGCAATTGTTCATTGGACAGATCACTAGATTCTCGACCAAAACGTGACGTCCCCAGCGTTAAACACTTCCAGTAGAAATATTCACGCCACAACAACTCAAAATAAATCCAGTAGGTAGAATCGTTCGCGCCACGATGCGCTTCGAATTGCTTTAAGTGGCGGTAAATGGTTTTTGGCGAAACACACCCTAATGCTAGCCATGGCGAAAACTTAGTTGAGTTCTCTATGCCATCTAATGCGTTTCGCGTCTGTTTGTAGGTTCCAGCATAGTCATGTGAAAAGTAGTTTTCTAAGTGGGTTAACGCTGCCGTTTCGCCGCCTACATAGTCGCCTGTTATTGAATCATCCAATTCAAGTATCGGCTCTCTATAAGAGTCAGTCGCGGTTTGAGGTAATGGTGGCAGGTACGTTATCACGCTCTCTTTTATCTCAATCTCTAGCCGTTCAACTTGAAGGCGGAACTTAGTGAACGAACGAGGTAGCTTGGCAAGTTCGAAGGGGAACATATCACTCTCAAACAGAGTAGTGTGATGCTGCTGAGAGATGAGTAAATCAGGGCACTGCGTTAGCGTATCCTTTACTAGCTCTCGCTCGTCATGGGCACAATGTGAACTGACAAAAACGTGTGTCACGTGCTGAGTTTTGATGATTTGAACTAAGTTCTCATTAGTATTTTGGTCTAACACAAAAAGGCGCTGTCCAAGACGCGCCAAACTCAAGGCTAAATCATCTATAGCTTGCTTAATGAAAAGGTGACGATGCGCTCCGATTTCCTGTTCTTGTGAAAGTCGAACAGAATAAGTAGAAAGCTTTGGTTCAATGGCGACGCATAGTAGATCATCGACGAGCTGCGATGCCCGATGAAGTAGTGTGTTGTCGTTGATTCTTAAGTCATTTGTAAAAAGATAGAGACCAACCTTTTTCATGCTTACACTCGTGAATTGTTAATTATTAGACGCTTACGAGTTGATAGGTTGACAAGATCACAAATGGATACTCTGAGTGGACAATAGCAGGGATAAGGGGATATCAAGCCAACCACTAATACCGATAGAGGTTGGCAATGCATGATGATTTTAGGAGTCGAGCTGCAGCAGCTATTCCATAGGAACAACGAGAATATCGATAGGAGACGTATCGATGATTTGTTTAGAATGGGATATGAGCTTATGCCAGAAATCATGGTGATGACCACATAGCAATAGGTCGATGCCGTTTGCTTCGATGACATTTTTGAGCTTATCGTTCAAATCGCCGGTACCCACGAAAATGTGTTTGATTGGGTGTTTAGCGTAGGCCTCAAACTCTTTCAAATGCTTAACGGCATCTTCATTGATGGGTAAATCACCGTCATTTCCTTGAATATCAACGAGTTCAGGATAAATCTCCCCATGCGTTCCATCGATATAAACAAATGAAATGCCAGCCTCCAGTTTATCAGCGAAGAAGGTCGCTCTATCAATGAGAATCTTGGTGTCGTCAGACAATTCAAGTGCGACCAGAATATGTCGGTAATCCATAATTAAAGCCTCTTGTTGTGAGTTATGTAACAAGCATAGTTCGTGTTAACACAAATGATATCGAAGAGATCTCATATTGCGTAAAATCATCATTCAATGTTCTTCTAAGGACCATCGTATTTATATCGCTTTGATTGATAAGAAATTTACAAAAGGTTGATATAGTTGTTGAAGCGTTAGCTTATGCTTTTAGATAGGCTTGATAGTTCAATGCGCCAATAACGAAGAGGCATCAATGACAGCACTACTAACCATTCCCACTCGAACATTAGGTTTTGACTACGATATTGAGATCCTAGATTGGTCTCAAAAGCTCGTCGGCTTTCATGTGTTCGAAGATGGTAGACGACCGCTTGATGGGGGGATTGGACTTAGCCTAAACCTCGTTGAGCAGTTTGATGTGAATGGTCGTTGGCTAGATTCGTTGCCTGCTCGTTATCGTGAAATCACCGATGACTTTCCTGAATATCAATACCAAATGTTGTGGTTAGCTGCGAACACTTACGAAGCTGCACAGCTACTTGAACTAAGGCCTGTTATTTTGGCTCTTATCTGCATGAAATACAGCGTCGACAACAAGAAAGCATTGGCACTAAGTCGCTTAGGGCAGAAGAAGATCCTTGCCAAGTTGGGCTTAGACAGCAGCAAAGCGACACTCAAATTCATCGACAAGCTAGAATTGCATTACAATGTTGGTGATGAGCTTGACCACATTGTTCGTATTCTCGAACCGTTGCAAAGACGAGTTCTTAAATTTAAGCATTACTCAAAAGTTGGATACACAGCCCTGCGTTTGGACCAAGTTCATCCATTTCTAACCGGCAGTCGATTAGGAATTGCAATGGTGGAAGAGGGCAGACTTAATGCACCGTCGAAGATGGCGATGTTCCAAGATGCGATATTGCTAGGGCAAGATTTGGAAATGGATGACCCACTGCGAGCCATTACCAGTCAGAACTCTTTTGCTATGTTTGAACAACTCCATGATCGCTGGACGGAGCAACGACAATTACGTCGTTTGGAGGGGAATCGCCCAATGGATAAAGACATCCCTTATCCAGTTCCTTTACTCGGTAATGGCAACATTCACCCGCTCACGGATTATTACGACCTTGAACACGAAGGCATAGAGCAGAAGCACTGTATTGGCGTGTATCACAACCGAATCATGAGCGATCGTTATGTGGTGTTCCGCATGCTTAAACCTCAGCGTTTAACCATAGGTTTACGCCGCGTTCCGAGCAAAGTATTTCCGTTTGAAATTGATCAAATCTGCGGAAAGCGAAATGCTCCGCCATCGGAGTCCGCTCGCCAAGTTATTCATGATTGGTTAGAAGCGAGTAAGCAAAAGTATCCTAAGCAATAGCCATGAAGTAGAAGGAATACAGGATGTTTCAACAAGGTGATCTTTGCCCGCATTGTGGTTTGATTATTGTCATGCCAACGGATTTGCAAGCGGAGTGCTTAGGCTGTGGCGAAGAAATCAATGAAGACCCAGCAGACAGTTACGAAGAAGAAGAGTAGCTTTATCTGCACTGATATAAACCAAGGCTAGGTTGGTCAGTCGTCGATATCGAATCAGAACCTAACCATAAAGTGATGAGTATTGAGCTTAATCGATAAGCTCGGAATAAAAGCCTGATATTAGGTTATCTGCCGTTCGAGTAATGAAGCTCTCCCTTTCATCCATAACGCATAAAACTGTTAAATTTTCGTTGAAACTCATGCCGATATCGCCTTTAAATCAAACAACTAGCTGTTGATTAGACCTATCAATACGATTTATTGCAGCAGTTGTTGAGCACAAAGCCTATATTGACTAGAATGACGCACTTTTTTTATTTACGTACATACAGGTAATGAACATGAGCGATACTAATTCAAGACCAGCTTTACCAGATCATCTTGCAGGTAACCCACGCAGCCCACACCACGTTGCTGAGTGTTTCGAATACCCAATCGGCATTCGTCTAAATGGTAAAGAGCGTACTGATGTTGAAGAATACTGCATCAGCGAAGGTTGGGTTAAGATCCCTTCTCCAAAAGCGCTAGATCGTTTTGGTCAGCCAATGCTTATTACTCTAAAAGGCACTGTAGAAGCTTTTTACATCGACGCATAATCACTTCGTGTGGCTAGTTAATACTTCATGTAATTAGCTAATGTTTGTCTAATCAGTCAACATTAAGTCACCAAGTGTTATTACCTAAAAGGGTCTAGAGAAATCTAGACCCTTTTTGTTTGCGTTGATTTTGGTGAATTTCTTTAACCAATAGCCCAAATCACCCTTTTAACTCCACAGATTTAACCAAAATTTTCGGTATTCACTATGCATTCGCAGGAATAATAAATTTGTTGTTGGTTGATTTGTGTTCGCTCGCTCTTTTTTGGTTTGTTCACTCTCGAAAGTTCTGATGTTTAATCAAGCAGATACAAACAAAAATATGAAGCGTAGTCTAATTAAATGAAACTAATATGCTGTATTTAAAGTTATTTTTTGTTAATGACTACCTCTATCACAGAAATTAATCCTGAAGCACATACAATTCCCTTGATTTCGAATGAGCGCTAAATTTTTTCGTTCGAGCATTTTAATTCTTCCTTCGCCCAATAATTATGAGGTTCCTATGTTTGGAATATTCAAACCTATGGCGCATATCGATCGCTTGTCATCAGATAAGATCGATAGCACCTACACACGACTACGATGGCAGCTGTTTCTCGGCATCTTCGTTGGCTATGCGGGGTACTACTTAGTCCGAAAAAACTTTAGTTTGGCGATGCCTTATCTCATTGAACAAGGTTTTAGCCGCGGAGAACTAGGGGTTGCATTAGCGGCGGTTTCTATCGCTTACGGCTTATCTAAGTTCTTAATGGGCAGTGTTTCTGACCGTTCTAACCCTCGTTATTTCCTCAGCGGTGGCTTGTTAATGTCGGCGCTAGTGATGTTCTGCTTTGGCTTTATGCCATGGGCTACAGGCAGCATTACTGCGATGTTTATTCTGTTGTTCTTGAATGGTTGGTTCCAAGGTATGGGCTGGCCGGCTTGTGGACGAACCATGGTGCACTGGTGGTCACGTAAAGAGCGTGGCGAGATAGTGTCAGTATGGAACGTTGCTCACAACGTGGGCGGTGGATTAATTGGTCCAATGTTCCTGTTGGGTCTATGGGCTTTCAATGACGATTGGCGAACCGCTTTTTATGTTCCTGCATTTTTTGCCACTCTCGTTGCTATTTTTGTTTGGTTCACAGTAAGAGATACGCCTCAGTCTTGTGGTCTACCTCCAATTGAAGAGCACAAAAATGACTACCCAGATGATTACGACAAGTCTCACGAAACTGAGATGACAGCAAAAGAGATCTTCTTTAAGTATGTCTTTAATAACAAGCTGTTGTGGTCAATCGCTATCGCAAACGCGTTCGTTTACCTGATTCGTTATGGTGTACTTGATTGGGCTCCTGTTTATCTAAAAGAAGCGAAAGACTTCTCTGTAGATAAATCATCTTGGGCTTACTTCTTATACGAGTGGGCAGGTATTCCGGGCACGCTATTGTGTGGTTGGATCTCAGATAAGTTATTCAAAGGTCGCCGTGCGCCTGCAGGTATCTTGTTCATGGTGCTAGTGACTGTCGCAGTATTGGTTTACTGGTTTAACCCAGCAGGTAACCCAACGGTTGATATGTTGGCTCTAATTGCGATTGGTTTCTTAATTTACGGCCCTGTAATGCTAATCGGCCTTTACGCACTTGAGCTTGCTCCTAAGAAAGCTGCGGGTACAGCGGCTGGCCTAACCGGTCTATTCGGTTACTTAGGTGGTGCAGTTGCAGCAAACGCAGTACTTGGCTTCATGGTTGACCATTATGGATGGGATGGTGGTTTCACTATCTTGGTTGGCGCTTGTGTCGCTTCAATCATCTGTTTGGTATACGCATTTATTGGTGAGCGTAAGCACCATAAAGAGAAAAGCCTCGAACGTGAAAAAGAAGCGCTAACTCAATAGTGTATTCACAAAACCACATCGACTAATAAACGACAGAGGCAGGTATATCCTGCTTCTGTTTTATCAAGGGAAACAATAATGAAAACAACGTCACTGTCTCTGACCTTATTAGCACTAAGCTTATCTGCACAAGCGTTCGCTGAGCCTTTAGTGATTGCTCATCGCGGTGCTTCTGGTTATTTACCTGAACACACATTACCCGCCAAAGCGCTGGCTTATGCGATGAAACCCGATTACATCGAACAAGATGTCGTAATGACCAAAGACGACCAATTGGTGGTGTTACATGATCACTATCTAGATCGAGTAACAGATGTCGCTGACCGCTTTCCAACACGCGCTCGTGCAGACGGTCGCTTCTACGCAATTGATTTTACGCTTGCAGAGATCAAATCCCTGAAAGTGACCGAAGGCTTTAACCTAGATGAACAAGGTAACAGAGTGGTAGGGTACCCAACGCGCTTCCCAATGTGGCAGTCTGATTTCCGTGTCGCTACCTTTGCAGAAGAAATCGAACTGATCCAAGGGTTAAATAAGACCTTAGGTTATGACGTAGGTATCTATCCTGAAATTAAAGCACCTTGGTTCCATCGCCATGAAGGCAAAGACATATCTAAAGCGGTACTAGCCACATTACAGCAATATGGTTACCTATCGAAAGATGACAAAGTGTATTTACAGTGTTTCGATGCTAATGAACTTCAGCGCATAAATGATGAACTCATGCCGGCGATGGAGATGGATCTTAAGCTTGTTCAGTTGATGGCCTATACAGACTGGAACGAAACCATGACTTACAAGGGCGATAAAGCAACGCCATACAGTTATGACTGGATGTTTGAAGCGGGTGGTATGGAAAAAGTTGCGACTTATGCAGAAGGAATAGGCCCTTGGAAGCCAATGTTGGTGGACGATGCATCGACCAAAGAGAACATCATCATTAAACCATTAATGAAATCTGCCAAAGATGCAGGCTTAGATGTTCACCCATACACATTCCGCGCTGATCCAGGCCGAATTCCAGGTTATGTCGATAACTTCGATGGCATGTTGGATGTGTTTTATAACCAAGTGAAAGTCGACGGGGTGTTTACCGATTTCCCAGACAAAGCGGTCGACTTCTTAAACCGTTAATTGGTTAATCCACAATAAAATACAAAGAGTTAAAAGCACTGCCTGAAGGTGTTTTTAGCTCTTTTTTTGATCTAACAATCCTGCATTAAATCTACACTCTTAGCACACACTTTAATCGTTACTTGGTTTACACCGTTTACACTCCTTGATAGGTTACGCGCAATGCAGTCAGGTGCTCAATATGTAGCGCTTCTGGCTGAAACGAATATTGAAAATGGACACATCATGGAAGAAAGAAGCAAAGCTTACCTCGATAGCTACCTCAACACATTACCAGCGGACATTGCTTCGCAATACACCTCTTTTAGTTCCGACTATTACTGTGCTGACGAATACAATGCCAACCTATGTGCCCAGTTAATTCTCAAAGGTGAAAAACAGGCGTCTTGCAGCCTTGAATATTGGTACAGCCATGAAGGAGAAGTTATGCCTGTCGTGGGACATTTGCAAGTCGTCACTGATTGGAATGGCAAACCAGTTTGCCTTGTCGAGGTAACCTCGGTGTCGCTGTGCAAATACAACGAAGTGACCGCTGAGTTTGCTGCCGCAGAAGGTGAGGGTGATAAAACACTAGAATGGTGGAGAGATGCTCACTGGAACTTCTTTTCACGAGAATGTGAAGAGCTCAAAATTGCGCCAACTGAAGACATGTTACTCGTACTTGAACGCTTCAAAGTGGTTTATCAATAGTAAAGCCACCTTGAGTGTCATATTGAATCTCGAGACATGGCACTTTGGCTATCTCTGACTAAAGCAAGATAGCTAGACGCCGAACCGCAATTGTCCTTGGCAAACGTCACTGCGACCCCGCATTTAGGCTATGTTGAACAAAATAGCTACGAACTCTACTTTGATATCGCTTTCGACAACATTCTGTCCTATCAAAGGGATGGCATATAGAGATAGAATCTGCCCCAAGTTATAAAAAGGTAGAGAAGTATGAGCTTAAAAATCAGAGCAGTCGCGATAGATGATGCGCAAGGCATTATTGATGTATTGAATCCAATCATCATCGAAGCGCGTTATACGATCTTGGATCAGACTTTTACTGTTAATGAAGAAAAGGCATTTATTGAGTCGTTCCCTGAGCGCGGTGTGTTTAGTGTTGCCGTCAACGAAACGACAAACCAGCTGCTTGGTTTTCAGAATGTAGAACCATTTGCTAGTTACACCAAAGCATTTGATCATGTTGGTATTATTGGTACTTATGTTGATGCTAATAGCCGTGGACAGGGCGTTGCAAAACAGTTGTTTGATTACACATTCAAAGCGGCAGAAGCCAAAGGTTATGAAAAGCTGTTTGCCTATGTACGAGCAGACAACGAGCGTGCTTTAGCGGTTTATCTTAAGCAAGGTTTTGACATCGTCGGAACGGCTAAGAAACACGGTAAGATTGGCGATCAGTACTTTGACGAAATCCTTATCGAGAAATTTTTATAGGATCACTTAAACGCTAGGTAACTCATCGTATGCAGGAGGCAAGATGAAAAAGCTAATCGAATTAACAGAAATAGTCTTATTCGACTGGGGCAATACGCTGATGGTTGATTTCCCAGACGCACAAGGGAAGATGTGTGACTGGGAAACCGTACAAGAAGTGAGTGGTGCTCGTGCATTATTAGCGGAATTGTCGAAAACTCATCAAGTTTATGTTGCCACCAACGCAGGCGACTCCAGTAAAGAGGACATCATTCGTGCCTTTGAGCGCGTTGGCCTGTCTCAATATATCTTGGGTTACTTTTGTAAGGCGAGTATTGGCTTTTCTAAGTTCGAGTCGGGGTTCTATCCTGCCATTATTTCTAAGCTCGGTGTTTCACCACAAGACGTCACCATGGTAGGCGACACTTTAGAGAAAGACATTTACCCAGCACTTGAAGCGGGTTTGCAAGCGGTGTGGTTGAACGCGGAAGGAGTTGAGCTCAAGTCCGAGCATCCGAGCATCATTCAAGTTCAATCTCTAAGCGAACTGTTGAAAAAACACAATTAATTCTCTGATATTAAGCCCAGATCAAGCGCTTGTCTGTTTTGACGCCGACCTCTCATCTCTTTGTTGTTTAATCCTCTAAGCTAACTCTAGTTTCCACTATGAGGGCTAGGTTATGAGTATCGAACGTCACGGAATATCAGTTGGAATTGAACGTGTTAGCGGTGAAACCATCGTTGTGTTTAAAGCGAAAGGCAAACTCACACACGATGACTATCAAGCAATGATGCCAATTCTAAATACCACGCTAGAAGAACTCGATTCATCTAAACTCAAGATGCTGGTCGACATCTCCACCTTAACGGGTTGGGAGTTACGTGCTGCTTGGGATGATTTCAAACTGGGATTAGAGCTCAATTCGAAGATAGACAAAATCGCGATTTATGGTGATAAAAGCTGGCAAGAGTTCGCTTCAAAAGTAGGGAGCTGGTTTGTGTCTGGTGAGATTAAGTCATTCGAAGACCACGACTCTGCGCTTAAGTGGTTAGTCGATTGATTCTATCTACGAACAACTAGAAAGCAATCCGTAAACAACGCCAATGACAGTTGACGAGCATTGTCTCAAACGCTGTCATTTTTCGTTTTGGCGATGATATTTCCAATTCGATTCAATAGAGTATATTCATTCCAGCGTGTAACATACTCAGGCTTTGTTTGGTCGTGAGTAATAGTGTGGCCAGATTCAGTAATAACGAGAACTAAAACAGAAATAAGGTCTAACGACATGAATAAGGTAATTGATAAGCTCGCTTGGATATTCATTAAAGATGGCAAGTTGTTGATGGTGAGATCAAAAGGCAAAGAACTGTTCTATCTACCGGGTGGTAAACGTGAAGCTGGCGAAAGTGATGAACAAGCACTGGTTCGCGAAATCAAAGAAGAGATCTCAGTCGATTTAGTGCCGGATTCAATCAAATACGTTGAGACGTTCACTGGCCAAGCTGATGGTAAAGCGGAAGGCGTATCGGTGCAATTGACTTGCTACATTGCTGATTATAATGGAGAACTGTCTCCGGATGCTGAAATCGAAGAACTTAAGTTTGTTGATGGTAACGACAGATCGGTATGCTCATTGGCAGCACTGGTTGCGCTTGATTGGTTAGAAGCGAACCAGTATTTGGCCTAAGGTTTTAGCTACTATTAGCTAATGCTGAAGAGTGATCTTCAAAAGCTCATCGCTTATGAATAGCTTGAAGGGCGACTGTCTTTCATCAACAGGTCGAGTTTCCTTTGAGCTTTCTTCGTGTCTTGCAAGTCCACCACTTCAATCATTTCACATTCATCTCGCACCATCTCATTAATCAGGCTTGGATAGTGTCGGCAATCTTCTGGTCGATCTAAGTAAATGCTACATGTGTACTTGGCTTGAGCCTTGGTATCTTTTGTCGTAACCAGCTCTAGAAAAGGGCATCGAGTTAAACGTTCGCCAGTTTCTGGGTCAAACCATATCTCGCTTCCGCGAACATATTCAAAGATGTCGGGGTTGAACAGCTCCCACAAATCGATCTCTTCTTGAGTCGCGGCAAGGTCACCATCTCCGTATTTGATACAGCATTTTCCACATTGATTACAATCTTTCATTATCGATTTCATAAGTTGGTGATCTTTTACCATTTTACCACTGTTGGGCATGGCACGTTGACTTTGTTGTTCATGGTTAAGTCATTACGGGGCGGGAACTTGGAGGAATTGCGGCGACTAAAATCCATTTATCTATACACCACCACTCCAATCGAACCTGTAAATGGTGATACAATTTGTGCCTCTCACGTTATTCAAACAAAGGCGTCAAAATGAGAACCGTATATACCACCGAAGGCAACATCAACGCAAAGAAACAAAAAGAGGCTTACCCAAAGCTCGCTTTATGTGACAAGTGCGTTGGTGATTATGTGGTTATCGAACAAGGTGAACGAACGTACAAGCCTTGTGCTAAATGTGGTGCCGACGATTAATGCGCCTTGATAAATACCTATGTAAAAGCACTGACCTAACTAAGCCTGAAGCGATTGAACGCATACAAAATGGTGAGGTCGACGTAAACAGCGAGACGGTTACCGATGAATCGACTCAGGTTCATGAAAGCAACACCATCTTGTTAAATGGCACTCCGCTTAAGTTGCGAGAATTTCGATACCTCTTAATGCACAAGCCTGCGGGTACTATCTGCTCTAATATCGATGAAGTTTATCCTTCATTGTTCAACTACATCGAGATAGACAAAGCATCAGAACTGCACATCGCAGGGCGCTTAGATGCAGACACTACAGGCTTAGTTTTGATTACCGATGATGGGCGATGGTCATTCAATATCACGCTGCCAACCAAGTCATGTAAGAAGGTATACCGCGTGACATTGTCACGAGATATCAAAGACGATGTCGCTGACAAGTTCAAAGCGGGCGTTAAATTGCAGGGCGAACAAAATCTGACGCGTCCGGCAGAGCTTGAAGTGATTACCAGTAAAGAAGTGCTGTTGACCATAACTGAAGGCAAGTTTCATCAAGTGAAACGAATGTTTGCTGCGGTAGGTAACCGAGTTGTTGGTCTTCACCGTGAACAGATTGGTGATGTGCGTTTAGATGTTGAAGCAGGTCAGTGGCGTTATTTAACCCAAGCCGAAGTCGACTCATTTCAGCAAGGCTCTGAATAAACGCCGTAACCACTTAAAGCGTTAAGCGTGTCAGCACCAGAACATCAACACTATAAGGATGTAAGATGGAAAACCTCAAAGTCTCAGAAATTAAGTCTTTCGTGCCCGCTAAAGACTTCGAACTATCTAAGCGATTTTACCAATCAATTGGCTTTGAAGTGATGTCTGAATTTCACGACATCGCCTATCTGCGACACGGCAGTTGTGCATTCCTTCTACAAAATTTTTATGAACCTGCGCACTGTCACAATTACATGATGCACTTGCTGGTCGAAGACGTAAAAAGTTGGTATCAACACATCCAAAACTCTAATGTAGTGTCGGAATTTGAAGTTACCGTTTCCGAGGTAGTTGAGCAGCCTTGGGGAATGCTTGAGTTTTGTATCACTGACCCAAGTGGTGTGCTATGGCGTGTGGCTGAAAACATCAGGCCGCACTAATTCATCCAACTTGTATTAAGGCCAGTGAAAACTTCAAATTATCCATCTGTTTCTTTATTTATGCCGACATAAGGCAATGATCAAATAGGTTCAAACATGGATATAAAGGCTAAAATGCACAGCCAAGACGTTTACTATTGTGACGACGTTGATCTGGTCGCTGAGCAAACACAATGCTTAGAAGTGCTTTACGATTTCAACCACACTCGCCCGAGTGAAGGTGACAAACGCCAACAAATCATGAAGCAGCTGTTCGCCGAAGTCGGTGAGGGCTGCTACATAGAACCACCGTTACATGCGAACTGGGGGCGTCACACGCACCTAGGCAACAACGTATACGTGAACTTCAACCTCACTCTTGTTGACGACACAGACGTATTCATCGGCGATAACGTGATGATTGCGCCTAACGTGACCATTGCCACTGGCACGCATCCTATCAGCCCGGAACTCAGGCTAAAAGCCGCGCAGTTCAATGTTCCTGTTCGCATCGGCAACAACGTATGGCTTGGTGCGCACACGGTTGTACTTCCTGGCGTCACCATCGGTGAAAACTCAGTAATAGGTGCGGGCAGCATTGTCACTAAAGACATCCCAGCCAATGTAGTAGCAGTCGGTAATCCATGCCGTGTGGTACGCGAAATCAACGAACGCGACCGAGAGTATTATCACAAAGAACGCCGCATTCCAGATGAACTAAAGTAAGCAATTTTGACACGCCTGAAATTAGCTGTGACATAAGCCATTGTTATGCAATGGCTTGAACAATTTGGTAGAGTGACAGTTCAATGAGCATGGAGGTTTTATAATGGGAACTGTAATCGGTCTGGTGATTCTAGCTGCTATAGATTGGTATCTTGTTCGTAAAACAGGGCTTCATATACATAAATGGATCTCTAAAAAGTATGCCGCGTATCTGTCGGAGAAGGGAAACAAAAAATAGCCTTTCTTATTAAGTCATCGGTATAAAAAGCGTTATCCGCTATTAATTTTACACACATTGCAAAGATTGGAGGACTCATGAAAGGTAAAGGAAAGTGTCTATGTGGCTCGGTTGAGTTGGAAGTAGAATACGCCAGTAATGAATTAGGGGCTTGTCATTGTAGTATGTGTAGAAATTGGTCTGGCGGTCCGATGTTAGTCATTGATTGTGCTGATTCAGTTAAAATATCAGGTGAGTCAAATGTAGTGAGATATAAGTCATCAGATTGGGCGGAAAGAGGCTTCTGCGGCAAATGTGGCACTCATTTGTTCTACTATTTGGTACCAAATAATCAGTACCACCTTCCTATCGGGTTATTGATGTCAGAGGATGACTACAAGCTAACACATCAGATATTCATCGATGAAAAGCCTGAATACTACGAATTTAAAAATGAAACACAAAATATGACTGGTGCGGAAGTATTTGCCCACTTTGAAAGTGGAGAGTAAGCACTGGGCTGTCACTTCATATTGAAACTGAGGCGCTAAAGATCTCATTCGATATGGGAAGTGGCGATACGCTTGTAAAAGTGCGCCATTACTGGACGTTGATAGTTCACGATGAATAAACAAAAACTAAAGAACCTCATTCAACAAGTTCCTGAGTTAATTGAAACAGCCAATGTATGTCGTGGAGTGGGTTTGCCAAACTTCTATATTGCAGGCGGCGCTATCACTCAAATGATCTGGAATGATATCGAAAACAAACCGCTTCTAGAGCAAGTTAAAGACTTCGATGTAGTCTATTTCAATAATGCCTCAGTAATTACTGAAGATGAGTTCAAAATCCGCATTCGTTCACGGTTAAGTCATTGTGTCGACGTGGACGTAAAGAACCAAGCGACCATTCACGAGCGTTACGCTAAGAAGTTCGGTTGCTTAATTCACCCCTACGATTGTGTTGAACAAGGTATCGAGTCTTGGCTTTCTGCGTTTGCTATCGGGTTTACTTTGGATGATTCAGGAGATATCAAGTTGTTTACACCATACGGTGTAGAGGATGCGTTTGATATGTTGATTAAACCGAATAAGCGAGCAATGACAGAAGTGAACTATAACAAAATGACCGCTGGTTATAAGGCTCGATGGCAGCAAGTCAAAGTGCTCACTTGGGATTAAACGATAGAGTATTAAGGAGTTTTAAGTGAGTCAGGAAGTAAGAGTAGGTGTCGCTGCGGTTATTCTACGTGAAGGACGAGTGCTACTTGGAGAACGAATTGGTTCTCATGGGGCTCATACTTGGGCAACCCCGGGCGGACACCTTGAATGGGGTGAGAGCATTGAAGAGTGTGCAAAACGCGAAACACTCGAAGAGACTGGCTTAGTTGTTAGTACATTTGAGAAGCTGTCTTTCACCAATGATATTTTTGAGAAAGAGAACAAGCATTATATAACGCTGTTTGTTGTTGCTTCTGACGCTAGCGGCGAACCGCAGATAACAGAACCTGATAAATGCAAGCAATGGAAATGGTTTAAGTTAAATGAGTTACCTGAGCCATTGTTTCTTCCTCTGACGAATCTGTTGAGCGATCCGGCCATCCTTGGGAAGCTAGCTTAGTAAAACAGATTCTTCTCATATCTCTAATTGAATGACTAAAGGATCAATGATGACGTTACGAATAGTTCCAGAGCTTTATTGTTTCGATATTAATGTGAGCAAATACTTCTTTGTCGATGTGTTAGGGTTTGAAGTGAAATATGAGCGCCCAGATGAGGAGTTTGTGTATCTAACGCTTGATGGTGTTGATGTGATGCTTGAAGGGATTGCGGGCAAAAGTCGAAAATGGCTATCGGGTGATCTGGAGTTACCTTTAGGGCGTGGTGTTAACTTTCAATGGGATGTTATCGACATCGAACCTCTTTATCAGAGAGTAAACGAAAGCGGCGCTGATTCTATTTACTTAGCGTTAGAGTCGAAGTCTTATCAATGTGGAGACTCGATCGCGACTCAGAAGCAATTCATTGTTCAAACCCCAGACGGTTATCTCTTTAGGTTCTGCCAAGATATTAGTTAGATATAAGCTGTTAATCCAAAGATAGGAAGTCAATGAAATATAAATTAGATATCGAGCCTTCTGATGACGACATTAATGAAGTCAGAGGTGGATTAATCAAACACAACACACCGTTTCTGGAAGGGATCCCCAAGTCTCAAGCTGCGTACTACGCGATGGAGGAAGGCAACAAAGTCGGTGGCATTATCGCTGACCTTTGGGGAAACTGGTTACTGATTAAGTTCCTCTGGGTCGATGATTCGATGAGAGGAAAGCAAGTCGGCAGTGAGCTGCTTGAACGTATTGAAGAGTACGCACAGTCTCAAGGCTGTACGTTGTCACTGGTCGATACATTAAGTTTCCAAGCGAAGCCTTTCTATGAGAAACGAGGGTATGAATGTCAGATGGTGTTAGAAAATTACCCTGTAGATTCCTCGCTATCGTTTCTTACCAAGTCGCTTGTCAAAAAGTAGCAATTAAAGACCCCGTATATACAAGGAGAGTAGAATGGTAAACATTCGAGTACACTCCAATATCAAAACAATCCTTGGAGTATTTAGAAATGTTGTTTTCTAGTCTGTCTAAACCATTGGTTCATGGCTCTGAGTTATGTTCTGTTCTGCTCAACTTCTTGACCAAGCATAAAAGTGATTTCGAAGGAAAGTTAATCCCAGACCTGTCATACATCGATGATATGGCACATGTGGTGAACGGTATTAAAATCAAAGACGTTCTACATATCAATGCGAATCAATACCGACTTCAATATTCGTTTGACTGGGAGCTGTTTCTAGGTTGTTCGGATAGGAACGAAACTGGCGCAGAGAATGGAAGTGTTCTATTCACACTTGAGGACGATAACGTTCTTAATATCAACTTCCCAAACTACGGTTCTCGAGATACTAGCGATGAGCTCTAGTCGGTTTTTGTGCGTGTTATATAGAGGAAAGAACAATGATAACTATCGAAAGGCTTGAAGAGTCACATGTGGCGTTAGTTCAGGCCATCCAATTAGCCGATGAACAGGTCAAGTTCGCTGGCACAGCAGCAGAGTTTTTATTAGACGGCAGTGAAACTACGCACTTACATGTGATTAAGTTTGATAACGAAGTTGTTGGTTTCTTTAAGCTGGATATCGCTTACGCGGATCACTATGAATTTTGCCCTGAAGGAAGCATTGGGTTAAGAGCTTTTGTGCTTGATAAAAACCAGCAAGGTAAAGGTTTAGGAACAGGCACGGTCAAAGCTTTGTTTCCATATTTAAAAGCGAACTACTCAGCGTATGAGTCGATTTACTTAACTGTGAATTGCAAAAATCCCGCAGCATTTCACTGTTATAAGAAAGGTGGCTTCGAAGATACTAATGAACAGTATTTAGGTGGCGCAGCAGGTCCGCAATTTATCATGTGTGGGCGAATTGCTTAGTAACATGAAACAGTTTCCACTGAGTTAAAACCCCAACAAGGTATGTTATGAAACAGAATATTGTCCATATTGCGCTGGTCGTAAAAGACTACGACGAAGCCCTCGATTTCTATGTTACCAAGCTTAAGTTTGATCTCATCGAAGACACCTACCTACCGGAAGAAGATAAGCGCTGGGTTGTCGTTGCTCCACCAAATTCAAGCGGTGTGAGCTTGTTACTTGCTAGAGCATCCAAGCCAGAACAACTCGATTTTATTGGTAACCAAGCTGGTGGACGAGTATTCCTCTTCTTAAACACCGATGATTTCTGGCGTGATTACGAACGTATGACGTCTTTGGGCATTAACTTTGTCCGAGAGCCTAAAGAGCAAGACTATGGTACCGTTGCTGTGTTTGAAGACCTTTACGGTAACTTATGGGATCTACTTCAGTTAAACCCTGAGCATCCAATGGCTAACAGGTAGATTTTGGTGTGACGCTCGAACCTCTGCTCTAGGTTTTTATCGAAGGTTTGGGATGGCGATTGAGGGAAGTGAATTCGAAAAATCGGGTGTCTCTTATTACAAAATGGCGGTTCAATGGGGTTAATGACTCTGGCTGATTGCGCTAACCATTTACCTATCTAAACTCATCAACTCAACTCAACTCAAGGAAGACCATCGTGGAAGACATTAAAGGCATTCTTCAATTCATGGCTGAAATCGAAAAGCTAAAGGATGTTTATCGACAAACAAAACCGGTTGGATTGGATCGATATGAAAATTCGGCTGAGCACAGTTGGCACGTCTGTTTAAGCGCGCTTATGTTGAAAGACTATGCCAACGAAGAAATCGATATTACGCGAGTGATGAAGATGCTTTTGATTCATGACCTAGGGGAAATCGACGCAGGCGACACGATCATTTACGCCAGTGAGACCGAAGAAAACAAACTCAAAGAGAGAAGCTGCGTTGAGCGCTTGCTTAAGTCATTACCTAGCCATTTAAGAACCGAGTATTTAGAACTATGGCTTGAATTCGAAGCGGGAGAGTCACCAGAAGCTCGATTTGGTAAAGCGATTGATAGAGTGCCCCCTTTACTTCATAACATCCATGGAGGCGGTCACAGCTGGAAGAAGCACAACATATCCAAAGATAAGGTAATGACCTTTAATGGCGAGCGTATTTTTAAAGGCAGTCGTGCTCTATGGAAAGAGCTAGAAGTGCAACTTGAAGGGGCTGCGGAGCAGGGATTACTCAAGTAGAGCTGCTCGGAGATAAAATAAGAACACATAGCGATAATAAGACGCATTAGAAAAGTGATCCTCTCTGCAAACTGAGAATGGGAACATGTCTATACTGAGGTTGGTTACGTCGCTTCCTCTATAAGTGGCGCTATGAATGTAAGCTTTACTAGGTTAAATCTCAGAGGTAACAATGAAAAAACTACTACCCCTATGCGCTATTTTACTTTCGGCATCCTTTTCAGTCGCCGCTTCTGACGGTTTGATAAAGTACCAAAGTAATTATTCAGTGAAAGAGACAGCCGACCGCTTTGAAGAGATAGCGAAAAGCAAAGGCCTGACATTGTTTGCGAGAATTGACCATCAGAAAAACGCGAGTAACGTTGATCTCGAACTTAGACCAACCGAGGTTATTATTTTCGGTAATCCAAAAGTAGGCACACCATTAATGCAATGTGCTCAAGAAGTCGCGATAGATTTACCGCAGAAGGTGCTAGTCACAGAGGATTCTAATAAGAAAGTATGGTTGTCTTACAACGATCCTAATTACTTGGTAGAGCGTCACGCGATTAATGGCTGTGACGAGGTAGTTAAGAAAATATCTGGTGTACTAAGCAAGCTATCAGAAGCGACAGTGGCGAAAGCGAAATAGCAAAGTCCAATAAGTACTCATTAAGCTTATTAATGGGTGCAATATGACGATGATATTGCTTACTAGTCAGTGTGTTGACAACTAAACAACAATATATAAAAGTAGTTATATGAAACTGAATTTAGCGCCATCTAACCAACGAATTATCATCATTCCTTAGGAATGGTGGGTTTTTGGATGCGTTTTATTTATCGAACCCACCCGTGAGGTGGGTTTTTCGTATCTGCCTTATGGGTTTTATCTCAAAGAAGGAAGTTATATGAAGAAAGTAGCGGTATTTGGTAAGCCTGGTAGTGGCAAATCTACCGTAAGTAAGGCACTCGCAGCTGCGACTGGCTTAGAGCTTCACGAGCTAGACTCCATCGTTTACAAGGCGAATGGTGAGTTCGTTGACAGTGCTGAGTTTGAACAAGCACACGAGAGCATACTGCGTTCCGACAGCTGGATCATCGATGGCTTTGGCCCGCTAGACTCGTTTAACAAGCGCTTAGACGCGGCAGATACTTTGGTTTATATCGACCTTCCTTATCCAATTAGCTACTGGTTTGTTACCAAGAGAATGCTCAAAGGGTTGCTCATTAAACCTGAAGGCTGGCCTGATGGAAGTTCAGTGATAAAAGGCACGATACAAAGTTATAAGACACTAAAATTGTGCCCGAAATTTTGGAATGACGACTTTAGACTACGGTTAGAATTACGCGCAAAAGAGAAAGAGGTTCACATCATCAGAAGCGTGAGTGAATTGAATAACTTTGTCCGCCAAAACGTCACTTAACAGGTGAGAGCTTACCTTTCTTTGAAACGCTTTAATTTGCTCATAACTTCATGAAAATATTTAGATTTAATTCAACATATGGCATATTTGCCATATGTTGAATTTGTGCTTTGAGTTAAGGCTATAGATATTATGTATGGAAGTGAGAAGACGAGAGCGTTCTGCTGTAACTGTAAGGAACTTACACTGCATAGGTACACGATGTTCAGTAGCCAAGTGCAAAAGGCACCACAAGCTGAAGATAAAGAACCGAGCTTACTCCAACGAATTTTATCGGAGTTTCTATCTTTTGGTGTAACAGGTTCGGGCGCGACAGGTGATTACAAATGTACCCAGTGTGGAACATATCTGAATACACCAGACAACCTAGACTGAGTTTGTGAGTTTGGCTTAGGCAAATAAAAACGGGAAGACCTCAATGATCTTCCCGTTAGGTATTGCTTAACTCATCGTGCTATTGGCAGTTTGAGTAAGAAGCCTTATGCACAACACTTCTTGTATTTCTTACCGCTACCGCAAGAACACGGGTCGTTACGGTTAGGGGTCTTTTCAAACGTCATCGTTTTTGGCTTGTTTAGTAGAGTATCAAGCTCGATGGTGTTCTCTTCTTTGTCTGCGTCGACTGTAACGGTAACGAAGATAGTATTTTCAGCGGCTAGTGCTTCAACTTCTGCTTTGCGCGCTTCAGTTTGAACCATTACTGCGATTGGAGATTCTTCAGTACCCGCTTTTACATCGCGGTTTACGTTGTAGCCAGCAAGAACGTGGTTCTGTCTTGTTTCGATACGGCCTTTGAAAAATAGTTTCGACATTGGGTACTCATTAAAAATGTTGAATGGCGCTATTTTTAACGGCGATAGCGCAATGGAGCGGGGATTATACGCATATATTGCAATTGATAAAGCAGTGATGTGAGTAAAGGCTGTTTGGTTTTTGTTTTCTAGCAACGATTTGTTCTCTAGCTCTGTTCCTATTAGACAAATTTTGAAATTTAAGACAATAAGGTTTCCCTCAATAGGGTTTTGAGTGATAAATTCAAATCGTCAATTTAAACAAAGAGATAGTGTATGAAGTTAGATGCCATCCTGTGGGATTACGATGGAACCTTAGTCAATTCTGTTCCCAAAAATATTGCAATCACAAAAGACATTATCTCTTTGGTCGCACCACACTTGTCAGGTGATAACTTACCTAAATATCTGCTCAGCGAAGCGCTTTATCATGAAGCCAACCACGGCGCTAAAAACTGGCAAGCCTTATATGTCGACTACTACGGCTTATCCCATGACGAAATGTTGATCGCTGGTGGAATGTGGGCAGAGTATCAAGAGAAAAACCAAACAGCCGTAGCTTTGTTTGACGGCATGGAAACGGTGGTCAATCAGTTTGCTCATCTTCCTCATGGAATCTGCTCTCAAAACTCTCAATTGAACATTCGCGCCGTGCTCGACAGTTATGGCATTGGCGATTTGTTTAAATCGGTAGTGGGTTATGACGATGTCTCTAATGGCAACCAAAAACCACACCCGTTTGGTGGTGTGAAATGTGTTGAGAACATATTTGGAGCAGAACAAGCTAATGAGCTTTGTTTGATGTATATCGGTGACCATGAAGCGGACACACAATTTGCTCGTAACATTGAATCTGCACTGGGTAAGAGCGCAAAAGTGATTGCCGTGGCCGCAGGTTATAGCCGATCTGAGCCTGAAAATTGGCAAACCAAGCCCGATTACATTGCGAACAGTGTCGATGATCTTTTAACGATCATTAGCAAGTACGCATAGAAAGCCAAGTATGCATAACGAAGCAGTAAACTTAAAAATCACCAAACGTGAATGACTTTAAGGAAGAGTGATGACACCAAAACAAGTGGTATTAGGATTTTGGGATGCAATGCGCAGTAATGATTTTGCAAAGGCAAGTGAATGGCTAGCCGCAGATTTTGAAGGCTATTGGCCCCAGTCGTCTGAATTGACGGTAGGGCGTGCCAACTTCAAGGCAATCAACTCTGAATACCCAGCCAATGGTGTTTGGGAGTTCACGCTCAATTCGATTGTCTGTGAAGGTGATACCGTAGTAACGGACGTTTCAGTTACAGATAGTGTATTGAAAGACCGAGTGATCACCTTTCACACGGTCGTTGATGGTTTAATTCAAAAGCAAACTGAGTTTTGGCCAGACCCATTCGAAGCGCCGGCGTGGCGATCGCAGTGGGTTAAGGTAGTATCGAGCAATCAGCTTATATCGAATAATCAGGTTGCATCGAATAAGTAAGTATTAGGAGGTTTCATTGAGCAAGGTAGTGATTGTAACCGGCGGAAGCCGAGGCATTGGCGCAGCGACGTCTAGATTGTTGGCCACTAAAGGCTATGCCGTATGCGTTAACTTCATACACAATGAGTCGCGAGCTGAAGACCTAGTGAATGAGATTCGTGAGCAGGGCGGAACCGCGATAAGCGTGCGTGCGGATGTGTCTGTTGAATCGGATGTGAAATCCTTATTCGAGATTGCTCGTAACAAGCTAGGCCCAGTGACCCACTTGGTCAATAATGCCGGGATTTTGTTTACCCAGTCACCATTAGTTGACATCGAATTGGATCGCTTTGAAAAGGTGATGAAGTCCAACGTATCAAGCTGCTTTCTGTGCAGTAAAGCCTTTATCAAACAAGCTGATGGTGCAGGTTCGATTGTGAATGTATCGTCTGCCGCTTCTCGCACAGGCGCACCGTTTGAGTATGTGGATTACGCAGCATCGAAAGGCGCGATGGATTCACTGACCAAAGGCTTATCTCTTGAACTGGCTGCACGTAATATTCGCGTTAACGGTGTAAGGCCGGGTTGTATTTACACTGAGATGCACGCAGACGGCGGAGAGCCAGATCGCGTAGACAGACTAGCTTCGCAGCTACCATTACAACGAGGTGGCACACCAGAAGAAGTAGCGAACTCTATCGTTTGGTTATTATCTGATGAAGCTTCGTATGTAACCGGCTCGTTTATTGATATTGCTGGCGGTCGATAGGGCGTATTGGTCTTCAAATTAAGGTAAATCAGTTACAATACGCAATACGCAATACGCAATACGCAATACGCAATACGCAACAAAAGTACCTAACTAAAAGAACGAAACTAAGAGTACAAACATGAAAAACTATTTTGAAAGTCCGTTTGTTGGTAAGTCACTCAAAGAACAAGTGACCAACCCAAACATTATTGTGGGCGAGCACAGCTATTACTCGGGTTACTACCATAACCACAGCTTTGATGACTGTGCGCGCTACCTATTACCGGATAGATCAGACATCGATAAACTGATCATTGGCAGTTATTGCTCGATTGGCTCTGGCGCCGTGTTTATGATGGCCGGCAACCAAGGTCACCAAAACCAGTGGGTGAGTACTTTCCCATTCTTCTATCAAGACGACGAGAAGTTTGAAGGTGCGATAGACGGCTATGAACACTCTGGTGATACCGTGATTGGTAACGATGTTTGGATTGGCACAGAAGCCATGATCATGAGTGGTGTTAAGGTCGGTGACGGAGCCATCATCGCAAGTCGAGCGGTTGTGACTAAAGACGTCGCACCATACTCGATTGTTGGTTCAAACCCAGCGCGTCACATCCGTTATCGTTTCAATGAAACTGAAATCGCTCAGTTACTAGCAATGAAATGGTGGGCGTGGAGCGAAGAACAGATCAAAGGCGCAATGTCGTTGATGTGTTCTTCAGATATCAATGGGCTTTACCAATATTGGAAAGCATTCAAGTAATTATTGTGACCGGAGCGCTTTGTCTCATCGTTACTGCTTTGGTTTATCGCTTTGATTTATCGGGTAAGCACAGCGTAATGAATTAGATACCCGCACCGACTTGGAAGTAGAGGGCGGTATCTTCTTCACTGAACGCAATATCAATGCCTGAAATAAGACCATAGCGTCTTGCGATAAGGTAACGGAAACCGACGCCGTAAGCCGCGTGAGAGCTTTGATCAAACATGTTTTTATCGCTGTCACCTGCATAGCCAATTCCCGTAAACACCGCGGTTGACCAACGTGGTGTCCATTGTTTGCTTACTTGAACTTCTGCCGCGACGGTGTGTTCACCTTGATAACGATTACGGGCGATACCTCTCAGTTCAATGTCTGGGTAATATTGAGGAGAAAGCACTCGTTCATTGGTCGACAATGATTTGTACTGTCCTCGCAATGCTAGGTTCCACTCCTTGTTTAACTCCCAATAGTTCAGCCCTTCCACATTAAACGTTTGGTAGGTGTAGTCACTGCCAATCGCATCACCAAACCAAAGGTATTCCGCGACATAGTTGTAGCCTTGCGTCGGATTCAAGAAGCTGTTCTTGCTGTCGTATTCAGCGATTAGACCCAAACCGGAAGAGGTCGGTGACGTGTTGCCAATGTTGTTTAAGATTTCTTGTGCTTTGGGGTGGTTATTAAGTGAAAGAGTGGGTGCAAAAAACTGCTGAGAAAACCCCAGTAACCATTGGGAGTCGGGTACTCTAAATTGGAGTTTCTGTATCCCGCCCATGCCCTTGAGTCCTAGCTCAACACCTTCGTTTGGATCGAGTGGAAGCAGAGCATTCGATGAGCTTTGTCGATAGAAGGTCATGTTGATATCGCCATAACCTAAGCCACCAAGGTAGCGTATTGAATCTTCCTTCCAACTGCGCTTGTGACCAACAAACGCCATCCAAGTGCCATTCTCTGTTGCAAAACCGCCAACCGCAGTGATTGCAGGGGTAAGAAGCTGCGCGCCGCCATCGATGGATTTTTCGGCGAGTTGTTTACGCGTGTTTTTTTGTTCGTCAGATTCGTGCATGAAGATGCCGGTGAAGCCGCCACCATATCCTACCGCAGGCTCTGTAATGAGAATTGGGACAGGAAGAAAACCATAGGCATTTTCTGCGAGGTATTCTCCCATATCGAGTTGACCATCAATTTCATCGATAAAGCTGACGGCGTGGGTCGTCGTAGAAACAAGTATCAGGCTACTTAGTGCTAGGGGTTTAAAGGTCATAACATTCCGTATTATTCACTATCTATTAAATTGAGTGTAATCAATCAAATAGTTAGCGCAATAGAACGGGGAGTATTAACCGAGATATCTGTTCAAAAGGCGATTGGAACACCGTTTACTTTTGGATTAGCTCTACGTACGTCAGAATATCCAGAGCATCTTGCTTTGTGATAACGCCTTGCCATGCTGGCATACCTTGTTCTACATCGCCTTCTAAAATGTCATCCGCCAAAGAACTTGGACTGGTAAAAAAGCCGCTTAGTTTATTAGCGATGTTAGCGGGCTTGTGTGGTAACGAAGCGGCAGTAGGCCCGTTTCCGTGACCTTTGTCGCCATGACACACCTGACAAAGCTGTCGATACTTGGTTTTGCCATTGGCGAAGTGACTCGCGTCGACTTCTGAGGCTGCACTCGCATTAAAGGCTATCATTGAAGCGACTAAACCCAAGAAAGCTAACACGTGTATATGGTTCATGGTTTTCATTGTTCTATTCTCGATTATTATTTAACAATGAAAGAATAAGCAGGTGTGAGTAGAAGAAACGTGAATGAGATAGCTTGATTATCCCGAATTCAAAGCAGGTTTGGTTACGGGTGACCATCATGTGATTTAGGTAAATGATTGATTATATGCATATTGCATAGTATGGCGTGTCGCATTAGCGTGGTGGATGAATTGGAGGGGTATTATGATTAGTTGCAACGATTACGATTATATTGAGATTGTGTGTATGCACCGATACCCAATCAAGTTAACTCTGAAATCTGGCGAGCAGATTGAATGCGTCGGGTTAGATACTCAACGCAATGACAGCCGTGAAGAGTGTATTAAGGTCAGTATTCACGGTTCGGAACAACTCGTCGTACTCACTGATCTTTCCACACTAGAAGTCTGTGTCGATAATCCTCATTTTCAGCAGATTTCATTCAAAACGTCATAGGTTGTCAAATGAATAACACGATAGAGCAATGCTATTGCACCGCGTGCCGAGAAGACACACAACACGTTGTTGTGTTGGTTAGAAAGACGAGTGCATTTGCAGACAAACCCAACCAAAAGCGCAGCGAGTTTTGGGCAGGCGTGATTAAAGGTTGGTTCCTCGGTCCGTTTATCGCGTCAATGGATGAGTTTTCTCGTCATCTTGTCTGCGAAAAGTGTGGTCATAAAGAGATACAAGATTAGTTAAGATCTAACAGAATTACAGCGTCAATTGGCTTAGGAAAAACAAATGAAAGTACAAATGATTGAAGCCGTAAAGGCATATGGTTTTTCAGTAAGAACCACCAATACCAATGAGATGGAACCAGCAACAGCCAAGATAGGCCAATTGTGGCAGGGCTTCTTTGACCAAGCGTTTCCGAAATTAACGCCGGATTCAAAAGTGTATGGCGTCTACACCAATTACCAGTCTGACTTTACGGGCGAGTTTGATGTTATCGCGTGTACCAACGCACTTGCAGATCAGAATTTAGATGCGCTTGTAGAAACCGAAATAGAGGCGGGCAAGTACTTAACGTTTTCTGCTGAGGGTCAATTACCACAAGCTGTGATCGACCTATGGGGTGAAGTGTGGGCGTATTTCAATGCTGCAGACTGCCCACATGTTCGAACTTACACAACAGATTTCGAATTTTACAAAGGTGAAACTGAAGTAGAAATTTCGATTGCGATTCAGTGATCAATTTAAAATGAACAAAAGGCTTAGCTTAGACTGTGGTGGCTAGTTAAGAGACAGTAGTTACCGGTAGAGAGACAGAGGAGACCCAGTTAAGCCTTTGAATATCTGTTCATTACAAAGAAGATACAGTGTCACGTAATTACCTTAATACTTACGCTTTATCTAACCCTGAATTCCCCTAGAGCACCCCAAATACCCTTAAGTCACCCAAAAACACAATCTTGCTTAGTTTCATTCCACAAAGGGTATTGCTTCATAACTTGGGTGTAGAGCTTGCTGTCTAGGTGGGCTCTTAACCAATGTCCTACGTTTTGATATTCAGATTGCACAAACCATTTTTTTTCGACTCGTACGAACTGGCTAACAAACGGCATAACAGCAAAGTCGGCTAGGCTAGGTGTATCGCCAAACAGGTACTCGTGTTGAGCGAGTTTACTTTCTAGTTCTGAGATAAACACTTCGCAAGCGTGTCGACGTTGCTCTACATCGATGTTTCGGTAACGAACAGACGCACGGTACTTTTCTAAGTGACCAATAAAGTCATCATCGTTGGTTTTAATCAGCTGTTGGACTTGCTCGCTAAGTGTTGGATTGTTGGAGCGTAGAAGATCTTGAGGATCATTTTGTTGAAGTGCCCAGTTCATCACTTCTATGCTTTGTTCAATGATTTGTCCATTCGGTAAAACCAATACAGGAACAGTGCCTTTTGGCGAACTGGCCAATAGTTCGCTAGGTTTGTCTTTGGTAACGATTTCTCGAAGTAACACTTTTTGCTGTGATAGTGCGATGCCCATTCGTCCGCGCATTGCATAAGGGCAGCGGCGCAAAGAGTAGAGGATAGGTAGGTCGGATTCGTTCGGCATTATTGAGGTCATTTAGTTTGAAAAGTGTTGTACGGTGGTAAAGAGATCGTGATGTGGGTAGAATACGCGGCTTAAAAATTATAAGTAAGTGAGCGACTTCAAAAATGAGCAGAAAAATTGAGTTATTAGCCCCAGGTGGCGATGTAGAAGCGATAAAAGCCGCCATCGTAGCGGGTGCTAATGCAGTTTATTGTGGTTTAGACACATTCAACGCTCGTAACAGAGCCTCTAACCTATCGTTAGACGAATTGAATGGTGTGATTCGCCTTGCTCATGAATACGGCTGTGAAGTGTTCCTGACTCTTAACGTTGTGCTACTGGAGCACGAGACTAAGAGCATCACCAAACTGCTGAACCAGCTTGTGAACACCAAAGTGGATGGCATCATTGTTCAAGACTTGGGTTTATTCAACCTGGTTAAGAAGCATTTCCCATCATTAGACGTTCACGCGTCGACTCAGTTAACAACGCACAACGAAGGCCAGATTAAGTTTTTGTCTAAGATTGGCGCAACACGCGTTAACTTATCTCGTGAGTTGAACCTGCCTGAAATCAAGATGCTGACGGAAGTGGCACACGATCACGATGTATTAACCGAAGTGTTCGTACACGGTGCTCTGTGTATCGCATTCTCAGGTCAATGTTACTCAAGCTCAGTAAGTGTGGGTAACTCAGGTAACCGTGGTCGTTGTAGCCAAGCGTGTCGTGATGAATATGAAATCACCAACGCGGGCAACAAGTTCCCACTCAACCTGAAAGATAACTCAGCTTACTACGACCTACCTGAATTGGTTGATGCGAAAGTTGACTCATTGAAAGTAGAAGGCCGTATTAAAGGCGCACACTACGTTTACACCGTGGTAGACACATGGCGTAAACAGATTGATAGCTTTGTAGAAAGTGGTTTGTTGATCGAAGACGATTCGAACCTGCACAAAGTATTCAACCGTGATTTCACCAACTCTTTTCTAAAGGGCAACCTAACGAAAGACATGTTCATCGATAACCCGCGCGACAACAGCATGAACTACGCTGTTGAGAAAGCGACGGAGCAGAACAACGAAATCTCAGTGGTACAGATTCAAGAGGTGACCAACGAACTTCACCAAGCGAAAGACGTTCTTGGTAACGAGATGCGTGAAAAGATCGAGTTCCTTGATATTCGCAAGACACCAGTAGCACTGTCGTTCAGCGCAAAATTGGGTCAACCATTTACGGTGACCGTGAACACGCCAAAAGAAAACTTTACCCTTCAATCTAAATCGCTATTGAAAGCGGTTGAAGAGAAGGCTATTACTCAAGAGCTACTTGAGAAGCGATTCAAAAATGTTAAGAGTGCAGTTCATACGCTAGAAAGCCACGACTTCAGTAAAGTGGATGCGGGCTTGTTGATTCCTCTAAAAGAAGTGTCAGACCTGAAAGACGAGATCGACTTCATTCTGAACGGCTCTGTGGAAGTGATTAAGCATGTTGAAGTGCCAGCATTGCCTGAGCACCCTAAAGTGAACGAGAAGCCGACTATGTCTATGCTTATCGCTGATGTAGAAGACTTACACCTATGTGATGTGACTGACGCGGATGTGTACTTCAAACTGCCTGAAAGTTTCAAGAAGCGTTGTAACAAGTACATCGACATCTTGGCAGCAAACCCACGTTTGATTCCTTGGTTCCCAGCGGTATTGATCGGTAAAGATTACGACGAAGCCGTTCGTATTCTTGAAGAAATTAAGCCTGCTCGCATCGTGACAAACAACACGGGTATTGCTTACAAAGCTTACGAGATGGGTATCGAGTGGGTTGCTGGCCCGTTCATGAACACAACCAACTCTCACGCATTGGTTACTCTGAAAGAAGAGCTTAACTGTGCTGGCGCATTCATTTCGAACGAGATCAATAAAGGTCAGATTCGTCATATTCGTCGCCCAGAGAACTTCAAACTGTTCTACAGCATCTACCACCCAATCTTGATGATGACCAGCCGTCAGTGTTTCTTCCAAAGAACTGTAGGTTGTAATAAGCCAAGCATTGAAGCGGGTTGTATGTTGAAGTGTGAGAAAGCGACCACGATTACCAACGTGAAAGGCATCTCTTTCGCGGTTGATAAACAGAAGGGCGGCTACCCAAGTATTTACAACCACGAGCAGTTCTTAAACCATGACGCAGTAACTGACTTCTCAGGTCTGTTCGACGAGTTCTTTATTGACCTAACCAACATCGGTGCAGGTTCAAAAGAAGTACAAGACAAAGTAGAGCTTATCAAGCACTTCGAAGCGCTACTGAACGGCGTTGAAGGTTCACAACAGAACCTGGAGCAGATGGTCGAGATTCGTACTAATGCGCAGTACGTTCAAGGCCTATAAGCTGCAAGGTTTATAGGGTTCATGGTCTATAGCTTTTAAGACAAAGATCGTTCATGGTCTATAAGACTTAAACGCTTATAAGCACTTTGAACCAATAAACAAAAGGCCACTCAATCGAGTGGCCTTTTTGTATCTGAGTATTCTGAATCAGTGAATATGTTATTCCGTGACTGTTTCTTGTTTGAAGCATGGGCTTTTCAACGTGTTCATCTTTTCGATTTCGTTGGTTAAGCGGAGTGAGAGCAGGGCTTTTTGGTTCGAAGCAAAATCAAACATAACGATGGTCGCGGTACCGATTGTCGTCAGTTTCTGCTGAGTCTTACTGACAATCGCGTATTCCATGGTAAACCGGTCGTCTTGAATGTCGGTGACACGAGAGCCTATCATCAACGTATCTGGATACGTGACTGGGCGGAAATACTTACAGTAAGTGTCGCCAAGAACAGGCCCAACTTTGGTAATCGCCATCTCTTCCATCAACTCAACGTGCTTGAAAAAATCTAAGCGAGCGGTTTCGAAATAGCGAAAATATACGGCGTTGTTAACGTGATTGAGTGCGTCCATTTCTCCCCAAGCGACAGGGATTTCTGTTACTACCGGATAGTCAGATAATAGTGCTTCCATGCGAACTCTCTTATTGTTATTGGAATAAAAACCCTACCGCTAATTTAACAAAACTGCAACATGTGTAATTCAAGTTTTTGAAGCCTGAAATCACACAGTGTCAGTCACTTAGTTACACATGCACTCGATGGCTAGGCATTAAGGTGTTTGAATTGCAGCTCAACTAAGCGTTGGTACAATTCGCAGCTATTGATGAGAGACTGGTGGTCGCCGATGTCTACTAGCTGTCCTTTATCGAGCACTGCAATCTGGTCGGCGTGTTTAATTGTTGATAATCGGTGCGCGATAATGATGGTTGTTCTGCCACGCATTAATTCTTCTAAAGCTTGTTGAACATGATGTTCACTTTCGCTGTCTAGCGCACTGGTTGCTTCATCTAACAATAGAATATTCGGATCTTTTAGGATGGCACGAGCGATGGCAATGCGTTGTCTTTGCCCGCCAGAAAGCCTAACACCGCGTTCACCAAGAAAACTGTTGTAGCCATCAGGTAGGTTTTGAATAAACTCGTGCGCGTGTGCTTTTTTAGCCGCCTCGATAACTTGTTCGTCTGTTGCCTGCGGGTTGCCGTAGCGAATATTATGGAACACATCGTTACTGAACAGTGCGGGTTGCTGCGGCACCAACGCCATCTGCTTTCTTAGCTCGTTAGGATCAAACTGATTCAGTTCAACACCGCCTAACGTCACTTTACCCACTTGCGGGTCGTAGAAACGTTGCAATAGTTCGAACAGGGTAGTTTTACCTGCACCAGATGGACCAACTAACGCCAACACTTTGCCTTCATGCGCAGTTAACGTGAGGTTACTTGTTGCGGGTTGGTCGGGTCTGGATGGGTAACAGAAGGTCACATCTTCAAAAGCGACTTCTGGTGTCACGTTATCTAGTGATGTTGGATTTTCTACAGGCGCAACAATGTGGCTTTCGACTTGTAGAATCTCGATTAATCGTTCGGTAGCGCCTGCCGCACGTTGCAGCTCGCCCATCACTTCTGAAATCGTACCTAATGACGAGGCAACCATGATTGCGTAGAACACAAACGCAGCCAGATCTCCCGCCGACATGGTGCCGTTGATGACATCACTGCCGCCAACCCAAAGCATGCCTGCGATAGCACTGAATACAATCACGATAACGCCGGAGATAAGAATCGCGCGCTGTTTTACACGCTGGCGACCGATCTCGTAAGCCTTTTCCACTTCTACCGCGAATGACGCTTTCTCTTGCTCTTCTCGGCTGTAGCTTTGAACCGTTTTAATATGCTCAATTGCTTCACCTGCATAGGAACCCACATCAGACATCGAATCTTGGCTTTGACGAGAGAGGGCCCTCACACGACGCCCGTACACAAGAATAGGAATCAAGATAAACGGCACCGAGGCCAATACAATCAGCGTCAGCTTAATATTGGTCGCAAACAGCATGATGATTGCACCAATACACATCAACGCACTGCGCATCGCCATCGAGAACGATGAACCAATGATACTTTGCAATAGCGTCGTGTCTGTGGTGATACGTGACATGATGTCGCCACTGCCATTGGTTTCGAAGTAACTTGGATGCAGTGTCACAACATGATTGAAAACCGATAAGCGAATGTCTGCACTCACACGCTCCCCAACGGAAGAAACCAAATAGAAGCGGAAGAAAGTACCAATCGAGATCAATACGACCACGACCATGATGAACTGAATTGCGCTGCCTAAATCTGAGAGTGATTGTTGGCTAAAACCTTGGTCGATGAGAAGGCGAATACCGTGTCCGACTGAAAGGGTTAAGCTCGCTGTGAAGATCAACGCGATCAACGCAGCAATAACACGACCTTTATAAGGCTGAATGAATTTACTCAGCTCAAACAAAATACGGAGGCTTTTTTTCTCAGGTTTGGCACCGGGATCTTTTTGAGTCTGTCGCTGGTTTGAGTCGAGCGTAGAAGAGACATCGTTTTGCATATGACTGCCTTAATGTGTTGTCGCTTTAAAAATAGATGGCTTGTGACTTACTACTTATTACTTATTACCTGTACTGCGAGTTGTTCGCTGGGAAGTAATTGTTGTTGAGAATAGAACCCATTAAAGCATTTATTGCGCTGTGACGCTCACTAGGAAACTCAATTTCCAATATTTCTTCACCACTAAGTGAATAATTCGAAACGACCTTAAAGGAAAACTAAGCATTCTGATCCAGTCATTGTGAGAGGGGAATAGGGCATTTAACTCTAATTTTTATGCAAGTAAATTGGCATTGATAGGAGAGTGTGCTCATAAGTTATCAATCGAGTTAGGATTTATAAATTGATGGAAAAACGTTTGCTTTTTGTCTCGACATTAACTTTATCAATGACTTGCAACTTTTGGTTGTAAGACCAGTTATAGCGACTGTTTTTTGTGCAATATTTGTTACAAAAATTCAACAAAGTAGTTTTTTATACATTTTTCTTGCATAARACCTCGGATTGAATAGAATAACCAACAAATGACAATTAATGCAGTATTGTGGCATGAGTATTCAAGTAAAGAGCATCAACAAATCATACGGTGATACCCAAGTTCTTCACGACATCAGTTTCGACTGTGAAAGTGGCGAAACCTTGGTATTGCTTGGCCCAAGCGGCGCGGGCAAGAGTTCATTACTGCGTGTATTGAACCTGCTAGAAATCGCGGACAACGGCGAGTTAGACATTGCGAACGAGCAATTCGACTTTTCAAGCCAAATCCAAGAGAAGCAGGGGCTTAAACTTCGTCGTAAAGTCGGCATGGTGTTCCAGCAATACAACTTATGGCCACACATGACAGTGATAGAAAACTTGATTGAAGCACCAACAAAAGTTGCGGGTTTGGATAAGCAAGAAGCGATTAAACAAGCTCAAGAAGTACTAAAGACACTTCAACTTGCCGACAAAGCAGACGCTTGGCCACTTCAACTGTCTGGTGGTCAACAACAACGTGTTGCAATTGCACGTGCGCTGATGATGAAACCGGATGTGTTGTTGTTTGATGAGCCAACAGCAGCGCTTGATCCTGAAATTACCAACCAAGTCGTGAGCATTATTAAAGAATTGAGCGGGACGGGCATTACCCAAGTGGTAGTGACGCACGAAGTTGATTTCGCGAAGAAGATTGCTAGCCATGTTCTGTACCTAGAGAAAGGGTACATAGTTGAACACGGTACCAGCGATTCATTCGTTAATCCTAAGACACCTGAGTTTGCTGAGTATTTGACTCACTAAGTCACTCATAAAAACAAGTTAACTCACTAGATTTAGCTAAACACAACATCACTCAAATTATAAGAATGGCCACAGGCCGCAATTACACAGTATTCGGAGTAACAAAATGAAAAAGATTCTACTAGCTTCACTTATCGGCCTTGCTTCTTTCAATGCAGCAGCTCAAGAAGAAATCAAATTCGCAATGGAAGCGACTTACGCACCGTTCGAATACATGGATGAGAACAACCAAATCCAAGGTTTTGACGTAGACCTAGCAAACGCACTTTGTGAAGAGATGAAAGCGACATGTACTTTCCACAACCAAGCATTCGATAGCTTGATCCCAGCTCTTAAATTCAAACGTTACGATGCAGCGATCTCAGCAATGGACATTACTGAAGCGCGTCTTCAACAAGTGAACTTCTCTAACGCTTACTACGATAACTCTGCAGCATTCATCTCTTTTGAAGGCAAAGTAGCAGACCAAACAGCACTAGAAGGTAAGCGTGTTGGTGTTCAAAACGGTTCTACTCACCAGAGCTTCCTACTTGAGCAAATGACTGGCGTAACAGCGGTACCTTACTCAAGCTACCAAGATGCATTCATCGACATGAAAAACGGTCGTATCGATTCTGTATTTGGTGACACAGCTGTTGTAGCTGAATGGTTCAAGAAAGAAGACAACTTAACGTACGTTGGCGACCAAGTAACAAACCAAGAGTACTTCGGTAACGGCTTTGGTATCGCAGTAAACAAGAGCAACCAAGAACTTGTAGACCAGCTTAACGTTGCACTTGCAGCGGTGAAAGCGAACGGCGAATACGACAAGATCTTCAACAAGTACTTCGGTAAGTAATTTATGGAATTAACGGGTTACTCTTTAGGGCTCGTCGAAGCAAGCTGGATAACTGTTCAGCTTGCGTTCGTAAGCCTATTGGTTGGATTGGTTCTAGCAGTTTTGTTTGCGAGTGGTGAGATGTCTCGTCGTATTGCAATCAAATGGCCAACGACTGCATTTGTGACGATTGTTCGTGGTTTACCAGAAATTCTGGTCGTACTGTTTATCTACTTTGGTTCGACACAAGTTCTGTTCATGATCACTGGCGACTTCATAGAAGTGAGCCCGTTCTTATCTGGTGTTGTTGCACTGTCACTTATTTTTGCTTCTTACGCTTCGCAAACCTTGCGTGGCGCGCTAAAAGCAGTAAGCAAAGGGCAGAGAGAAGCAGCAAGCGCGCTTGGTATTCCTCAGTCTCGTGCATTCTTTCGTATCGTGTTACCTCAAGCGGTAAGACACGCACTACCAGGGTTAACCAACCAATGGTTAGTGTTACTGAAAGACACCGCGCTAGTATCGCTGATTGGCGTAACGGATTTGTTGAAACAAGCACAACTAACATCAGCAGCAACGCACGAAGCATTTACTTGGTACGCAACGGCAGCAGCTATATACCTAATCATCACATTGATTACGCAAAGAGCAGTAAAAGTGATTGATGGTAAGTTCTCTATTCAAGGTTTGGGTAACAAAGGGGCAATGGCATGAATCAACAACACCTCTCTCAAATGCTTGAAGGCTTAGTGACCAGTCTGCAACTCACAGGCGCTTCATTGCTGGTTGGTTGTATCTTGTCACTGCTGATGACGGTAACGCTAATCCTAAGAATACCTGCGATTCACTGGTTAACACGTGGCATCATTACGCTGTTCACCGGCACACCATTACTGGTCCAGATCTTCTTGGTGTATTACGGCCCGGGTCAGTTTGATTGGATTCGTGAAAGCTTCATGTGGACTTGGTTAAGCCAACCTTGGTTCTGTGCAATGTTAGCATTAGCGTTGAACACTGCAGCATACAGCACGCTACTGTTCAGAGGCGCATTCAACGCGATTCCAGCAGGGCAGTGGGAAGCATGTCGCGCACTTGGCATGGACAAAATCGCAACGCTGAAAGTGTTACTGCCATACGCTCTACGCCGCGCCGTTCCAGCTTACTCGAACGAAGTGATTTTAGTCTTCAAAGGCACGTCACTGGCAAGCACCATCACCATCATGGATTTGATGGGCTACGCTCAGCGTATCAACGGCCAAACCTACGACACGCTCACCGTGTTCGGCATTGCTGGCGCATTCTACTTAGCAGTAAACGGCATACTAACGCTGATCTTCCGCCAAGTAGAGAAGAAAGCCCTCGCATTCGAAGCGGCGTAAGCTAGTAACTCACAAGTTTAATTAACGTATAAAGCCTGCCATTTATGTTTACATAGATGGCAGGCTTTTTTGTGTTTGGGGTATGCGCACGGGTACTGTTTTATATCCAGTAGCTCGGTTTTTTTGCGAAATTCATACTATATGGAAATATTCTGCATTTTGTCATTCAATGAGCCTATCTATGTTTTAAGTCACTGAAATACTGTGATTAATTGTGGTAGAGTTCCGCTCATATGAAACTAGATAGAATGATTCTGTATTTAAATGCAGAATTTTTCTGTCTAAGAACTGTTATGCTTTTAAGAGGAAAATATGAATGAAAGAAGTACTGGTGAACTAATTTTAACCTTAAATGAGGATTTTGAGCGCTGTTATACCAACGTCTTAAAAGATATTGATGAAGGTGAAAAGCAAGAAGATGGTTCCACTATCGCTGATCACGAGTTTAACGCTCGCCAACTTGTTAGGGCTGGCTTCGCATACATCGAAGGAGTCAGCTTTTCTCTAAAAGTTGCTGCAATTGATGATGCAATTGAAAATGGTATTGAACTATCTCAAGCTGAAATCGACTTTGCGTTTGAAGTTTCTCACCAGTTAAACGATAAGGGTAATATTGTTGAAGTTAGTGCGCACATCAACTTAACGAGAAATATCAAATTTGCGTTTAATTTATATTCTAAATCTCATCGGCTAGACAAGTCATTTGATGCGGGGCTTACTTGGTGGAGTGACTTGAGGAAGGCAATCAAAGTCCGAGACAGACTGATGCATCCTCGCAGCCCAGAAGATCTCGATATAGAACCAAGTGAAGTAATCACAATTGTTTCTGCTGTGAGAGGCTTCGAATCTTTGCTAGCCGAATATATTGGGGTCAAAGCATAACAAAGCATTTAAGAGTGATTCGCAACGCTTGGCAGTTTCGCTTCGCTCAAGTATAGGCAAGCGCCGCTCACACCTTAATGCGGCGTTATGCATCAAAAGGATAATCATGCAACTAGCTAATTTTACTGAAGACTATTGGCAGCTAAGAAACGGTGAGATTTGTCATCGTGACAATCCTAAAACATTTTGGATTCCATCACTCGATAACCGAAAAGACCTACAAGTTGGTGATGCAGCAAAAGTTATCTTAGAAATCGAGTGTAAAGATGACAATGGTAGTGTCCATATTGAATCAGAACGAGGCTATGTCATCGTTTCAGAAATAGTGATGGACAAGTTTATAGGTATCTTAGATTTTCAACCATCTTGCATTGACCCCGAGGAGGTTGATGTTTATTTAGGCTTTGGTGTGGAAATTCCTTTTGGAGTTGAACATGTCATAGACATTGACCGACCACCAAAAGACTATGTTGATTGGCAGTTGGGGCAAAAGCCAGAAAAATGCTGGTACCGTCGCTGATGTATAACAATCGCTTCAACCTGACTGCCAACCTATGGCATTTTTGGTTCGGTTAGGCTTATGTGGCTACGGTGGTCTGTTTGAGTGCGGTGCAGTTGGCAGCAAGTTAAGCGGGCGTTAGGTAGCTAAGGAATGGCAAGTCGAACATATGAAACCAAGTATAGATGATGTACTAAAAGCTCTTCAGGAAAGCTGGTCCTTAGAAAGCACTGAGGAACCTGAAAACTGGACTCCATCCAATCCAAGCCGCGGACAATGTGGAATATCTTCACTAATAATTAACGACTATTTTGGTGGAAAGCTAGTGCTATGGAAGGTGTTCTTGCGTGGAGAACAAGTTGGCTTTCATTACTCAAACGAGTTACCTAATGGTACCCCATTTGATTCAACTGGCGATCAATTCTGGGAAAGTGAAGAACTGAAAGACCCTTCTTCATTTGAGAGACCAGAGAAACCACCAAAGAATGGAGCTGACCGGTATTTGAACTTATCAAACTTGGTTCGTAGTAAGTTGGAAAACTACCGGGCAGAAGCAGAAGTCGTTACCTAACAAATTGCTCAAATGGACTTCTAACGCTTGGCAGTTGTTTTTGGTGGTAAGTTTGAGTGCGTTGGTAACGTTGTTCGTTATCTGGTAGGGCGTTTATTCTGTTTATAATTCTGGTGGTTTATGAAAGTTAGAGCAATGAGTCCAGCTGATTTATCAGCCTTGTATGATATTTATATTGAGAAGGAAGTAGTTAACAACAATCGCTATTCACCCGATATAAAACGGGAAGAATTCGACTTAATGTTCAATGGTAGCCAGCACAATTTCGTGGCTGTTGAAACCGGTGGAGAAGTGTTTGGGCACTTGGCTATTATCACGACTGAAAAACCAAGGCTCAAGCATTCAGCGTCTTTTGGTATTGTTGTTGCCAAAGCGTCACGAGGTAAAGGTGTTGGTCGTTTCTTAATGGGGCACTTGTTATCTTATTGTGAGAATGAACTCGATTTAGCTCGCCTTGAACTAGAAGTTCACGCTAACAACAAAGCGGCACTGGCGTTGTACAAATCCTTTGGTTTTGAAATCGAAGGTACAAAGCGTAAAGCTGTACTCGTCGAAGATGAATTAATAGATATTGTCATCATGTCGAGAGTACTAACATAACGAAGCAATTAAAACGGTGCTCAACGCTTGATTTCAGTTTAAGTGTTTTTAGTTTAGGTAGAGGGTCGCGTTACTTACTCGGTTGTTTGCTGCGAGGAAATAAACATGAAACAACTAATATTCAGAAATATGCAGTTAGCTGTAAGTATTGGATCTGGTTTTGCGATCTATCAGTACTTTTTTATGACAGACGGTGCGTTTGATTGTTATGGGTCAATTGTGGTGTCTGCTTTTACGTTTGTAGTTAGCAGTATTGGTACCGTTCTAAAAGAGATAATCATGCGTAAAAAGGAGACTGCGTGAGAATAGTGGAAGCAAGTCGGTCTGATCTAGAGTCTTTCTTCGAGTATATAGGAGCGCAGCTTCTTGAAAATGCGGATGATGATTCTCCACTTTTCCAACCGCTCTCTAAAGAGAATTGTGTAGTTTCAGAACAATTTAAAGACAAGTTTCGAAATGGTTTTGAGGCAAGCCTTGGTGAAAATGGCTGGAGAAAGCTATGGGTAATCAAAGACTCTAAGGAACGAGTGTTTGGTCATGTAGACCTACGTCATTACGGTGAAGAGTATAAGTTTCATCGTGTGCTTCTCGGAATGGGTGTTGATTCAAGTCTAAGAAAGCAAGGGTTGGGTGTAGAACTGATTAAGTGCGTGACTGAGTTTTGTAACGAGAGCCCAAGTATCGATTGGTTAGATCTCAATGTTCTCTCGAATAATCTTCCTGCAAAAAATTTGTATTTGAAATGTGGTTTCGAAGTGATTGGAGATGTCCCAGGTTGTTATCTTATAGAAGGACAGTCTGTGTCTGAAACAATGATGACACTATGCACGAGAAGTTCCGAGTAAGAACGCTTTTAAGAATGAATTATGACACTTGGCATCCTAAGCTTATGTTAGTGCTTAAGCTTGGTGTCAGCGCTTTTACACGGCAACTCTACCTAGAAGCAAAAGAGGAATCATGACAAAAATCTATTTCGTGTGTGGCTTTATTGGCTCGGGTAAGACGACTTACTCTAAAGCGCTTGCAGAAAAGTATGGCGCCTTTCGTTTCTCGATCGATGAGTGGATGATTCCTTTGTATGGCGAGCATATGGAGCGTGAAGTTTTTGATCGCCGGCTAGCTACGCTACAAGGGTTATTCAAAGACTCTACAATGCAGCTGTTTTCCTTGGGTGTTCCGGTGATTTTTGACTTCGGTTTTTGGCGTAAATCAGACCGGGATTCTTTTACAAGCTGGGCATCAAACCTAGGTGTGGACAGCGAAGTTCACTACCTTGATGTTCCGTTTGAGACTTGTAAGCAAAGAGCATTTAGCCGCAACTCGGAATTGAATGGTAAGTCTTATGAAATGACACCTGCAATGTTAGATTTGTTTTGGTCTTGGTTTGAGGTTCCAACTGCAAATGAAAATATTATTTGGGTTCAACAGGAAGCTCAATAAGGTATGTAGTCAAACATAGTTTAAGTTAGCAGCTCCTTAATCGGAGGTTCAATGGACCAATCAAGCAGTGCTTAGAGCTAGCCTTAACTTATCAGCAACGGAAGCATCTACCGCTTCTTGGCGCGTAATTCTTACGTGTTGTCAGCTGCTTAACTGAATGTGGTTAGAATTTAAAAAGTACGCCTGCCACTGATTTACAAGGCTTGGCACTTCTCGTTTAATGTAGGTTAGTGTTTAACGTCTTATGGTTTAGGTTAGTGACGTTGCTCGGACCGTAAAGTGGTATGTGGACAGGGAAAGTTATGAATCAACAAGAAGCCTTTATAGGATTTGCGGTTTATGGGGTTATCAGTAGTTTAATCGGCCTTTTTACATTTTTTATTATCAAAGATGCAAAGTACAAACAAACATTGTGGACTTTGCAGTCTGTTATGTTCGGTATCTTTTCGATTGGTTTTATCTATTGCTCTGGTGGTAATGGGCCAGAATTGTTGGTCTGGATTCCGCTGGTTACTTTAATGTCTATTTACAATGTCCACTCTTTGAAATTTTGTGGTTCTTGTGGAAAAACTAACGGAAGAAAAAGTGGATTGTCATCCATTAAATCATGTCGTGAATGTGGTAATGCTTTATAGTAAAGCTAATAAATATCAGACGTTTGTTCATTTTAGTTTCAGCCTTAAAAGGAAGTTGTATGAATTTAGATAAAGCTAAAAAACGTATCGCAAAGCAGGTTAAAAAAGGCGACAACGGATATCCAAAAATCACGTTAGCGTATTACGGAACGACCAAAGATCTCGCAACGGAAGTCGCAGTTCAATTTATGCTGGGTGAGAGCGATGGTGTTCAAGAAGAACGTTTTTCTTGTGAAAGCGAAATCCGAGATAATGAGCTAATCCAAACGACGCTGCTCAAGATAATCGAGCGCGCTAATGTGAACTCAGTGATTGAAGTTGAAGGCGTGGCTGTTCTTTAGTTTTATAAGAGTCAGTTGGCTTGCTAGGAAAATTTACTCATAATTTATCAAGGAAGAAACGTTATGAAATTAGCTCAGTTAAATATAGCTCTGGCAAAATACCCGTTAGATGCGCCGGAAATAAAAGAGTTTGTCGATAACTTAGAGTTGGTCAATGGAATTGCAGAAAGCAGTGAAGGGTTCGTTTGGCGTCTGAAAGATGAATCTGGTGACGCCACCAAGATCCAAGCTTTCGATGATCCTAATATGATTGTGAACATGTCGGTGTGGGACTCTGTGGATTCGTTAAAGAACTTCATGTTCCGCACGCATCATCGTGATTTCATGCGCCGAAAGGGGGACTGGTTTCATCGTTTACCTGAAGATACTTATGTGCTTTGGTGGATTGAAGAAGACCATATTCCCACACTCGAAGAAGCAATAGAGCGACTTGAACACCTCAGAGAAATCAGTGATACACCGTATGCCTTCACTTTCAAAACCAATTTTACAGAGTCAGAAGCGCCAAAATAGCGTTCATAGATAACCAACATTATGTTTTTAGACGTTTTATGGTAATTCCCGTGAAGATGAGCCGGTTATTGGTATGATGTATCTATAGTATTCGAGAGGTTTTATGATGTTGAAAATGAAAAGTAGTGTACTTGCGATGTGTTTATTCGGTTTCAGCATGAGTGCTACCGCTTCAACACTGGAAGAGTGTGCCAAACTTCTTCCTGACGGTCACACGTATAAAGTAGAGATCATTTTAGACGTAGATAAGACTGAGAAGGATCCAACGGTGAAAGGCAGTTTTGGTGTGACGGGGGGAGCGGATGCGCCAGATACTTTTGATATCGGTGATTTTGTCGAGTGCGCAGGTCCTCTGATCAAAACCGTAGATACAGACAGCAACGATGCGTCTAATTCCTAGTCACTGGTTGTTGCGTTTGTCGGCCCTAGACGCCAGAGGGTATTCTGCATTTAAACAGATAAAGGTAAGTTGTGATTGAATTTAAAACGGTCGGTCTTTTTGTACTTACGGCGGTCGCCGAGATTGTAGGGTGTTATCTACCTTATCTTTGGTTGAGAGAAGATAAGAGTATTTGGTTATTGATTCCAGCTGCGATAAGCCTCGCGTTGTTTGCTTGGTTATTGACGCTTCATCCTACCGCGACAGGGCGTGTTTATGCAGCCTATGGCGGTGTGTATATTTCTGTTGCCCTAATATGGCTGTGGCTTGTTGATGGCGAAAAGCCGACAACGTGGGATTTGGTCGGTGGTTCAGTGGCACTACTCGGTATGGCGATTATTATGTTTGGCCCTCGAAACGCATAACGTGCTTACACAAAAATACCGCCGTAATCAACGGCGGTATTTTTATTAGGCTTATTGCATCGTTCAGCTGAGAACAGAAAGATTAGTTAACGTGGGCTAATTCGACACTCTGTGTTTCATTAGCGACTTTCCAATCGCCACCTAACGCTTTATACACCGCAATCGTCGTATTGGCGGTTTGAAGCTTGGCGGCCACTTGGCGATCTTGCATCGCTTTTTGTTGTCTTTGTGCGTCTAACACCGACAAGTAATCGACTAGGCCCGCTTTGTATAGCGACTTTGCTTTACTCACTGCGTTATCGACGGCAAGGGTGGCTTCATCGATGCGCTTTTGGTTCTCTTGGCTACGGCCATAGGCAAACAAGCTTGAATCGACTTCCGCAAAGGCGCTATCAACTGAGTGTTGATAGTTTAGCGCTGCAGAACGGAACCTTGCTTCGTTCATTTCAACCATGGCTTCGCCTCGACCACCATCGAATACATTCCAACTTATGCCAGCAGATGCCGCCCAACCGAATGAATCGCTACTGAATAAGTCATCAAAACTTCCTGCAGTTACTCCTGGCGTACCCGTTAGGAAGAATTTTGGATAGCGATTGGCAATGCTTGCGCCGAGTTCTTCGTTAATGGCTGCCATTTCTCGTTCTGCAATTCGGATGTCTGGGCGCTGTTCTAACAAGTCAGAAGGTAAGCCTGTCGGAATAACATCGTTCATTCTCGGTAACGTAAATTCACCCGCTAAACGTTGGTTCACGCTCGTAAGTGATTCGCCTAACAACACTGCCATACGTTGTTTGTGAACTTGCTCTGCGATTTCAAGTTGAGGAACAATGGATTCAGTCGCGGCAAGCATGGCTTTGGCTTGAGCAAGATCTAACTCCGAGCCATAGCCGCTACGAACCACTTTGGTGACCAGTTCTAAAGTCTGCTTTTGGTCGGAAATGTTCTCTAGTGCGATCGCTTTTCGCTCTTGAGCGCCACGATATTGCAGGTAGTTGTGAATGACATCGGCAGTGATCAAGGTGTTCAAACCGGATTGGAATATCTCGGCTTGTTCAACTCGAATCGTCGCCGCGTTGGATTGCTTATCGATACGTCCAAACAAGTCCATTTCCCAGGCGATGCTAGCACCTAAGAACCCGCCATCGTGTTGCGCTTCCAGCAACGACATCCCCGTTGCTGATTCAACCGCATCAGAGGCGCCAAATACCGGGCCGAGTAGGGAGTCGTTCTCACTCAGTTGGTAGTTGTAATAACCGCCGCCGACATTGATGGTCGGAACCTTGAATGATTCAACCACGCTTTTGTATGAGTTCGCCATGTTGATTCGCTCGGCGGCCAGTTTAAGTGGGATGTTCTGGTTTTGAACATCGGCCACTAATTGATTGAGCGTTGGATCATTGAACTGTGCCCACCAATGATTGTGCTGTTCGTCTTGGTTCACCCCTTCTTGGCTGTATAGAAATGTCTCAGCCATGGTCGTTTGTGGTTCTTCGTAATCTGGGCCAACGGCACAGCCGCTCAGCAACAAGGCGAGAGCAATAGGAGCCACTTTAAACTTAGTTAATGGATACATGTTTATTGCTCCTTGTTGAATGAGGTTGGAGTGCTGCTGTTTGTAGATTGAGGCGTCGCATCGAGCATAACTACAGCATCTTCAATGGCTTCAGCCACAGTCTTTTTCTCTTCAGTTCGATAGAAAAGCTTGTACAGCGCAGGCATTACAAACAGAGACAACACGGTTGCCGCAGCCAAGCCACCGATAATGGTCGCCGCCATCTGATCAAACAGCAGGTCACTAAGCAACGGGATCATACCAAGTGCTGTGGTGAGTGCTCCCATCGAGATCGCCATAGTACGGTTCACGGTGGCTTCTTTAATTGCGTCTGACAGTGAACGACCGTCTTTACGTTCAAGCTCGATCTGGTCCATCAACACGATGCCGTTCTTGATGATCATACCTGTCAAGGTTACCGCGCCAATCAACGCCATGAAGCCGAATGGTTTATCCAACAGCAACAAGCTGAACGTTGCACCCGTCGCCGCAAGCGGTAGGGTGGTGAAGATGATCACTGGCTGTTTGAAGCCGTTAAACATCGCAACTAGGATGATCACCATCAACAGCATCGCTTTAGGTAGCTGTTTAAGAATATCGCTGACCGCTTTATGCTCGTCGTAATATTCGCCACCCCATTCCAAGTGGTAACCGTGTGGAAGGTGAATGGATTCTATTTGTTCTTTAACTGAGTCTCTCACTGCTGCAGGTGTGGTGTAGCGACCAACGCCAGCTTGTGCTGTGATGGTTTTTACTCGGTCACGACGCCAAATCATGGTCTCTTCACTGGTCAGCTCAAAGCCATCAATGACTTGACCTAGTGGAACGCTGTGGATGCCCAATAAAGAACGTACCGGCAAAGTTTCTAGCGATTGAATAGAGCTTTCTGTACCACGCAGTTGAATCGTCACCAGTTCGTCGTTTAAGTTCATACGACCTAGCGGCATGCCTTCTGACGCGCGTTTCATCGCGAATGCAATGTCGGCACGGTTAATACCCGCAAGGCGCATCTTGTCTTGGTTGATGACGGGTTCTAGCACTTTGCTCTTTTGACGCCAGTCGTCACGAACGTACTTGGTGTCTGGGTGTCGAGCAAAGATCGCTTTCGCTTGTTCAGATAAGCCGTGCAGTACCTCGATATCTGGGCCTGAAAAACGCGCTTCGACACTGAATTTATCCGAAGTCGCAAGCTTTAAGCTTCTAAAGCGAGGATCGGCATTCGGAAACTCTTCCATTAACCATTTGTCACCACGCGCAATCAGCGGGCTGAGTGATGGAAAATCAGTCGCATTAATCAAAATCTGACCGTAAGCAGGGTCTAACGGTTCTGGCTCAATGGTCACTGAGAAGCGCGGAGCGCCAGCACCAATGTACGTTGAAATACTCTCGACTTCCGGCTGCTCTAACAACCATTGTTCGATACGCTTCATGTCTTCTGAGGTCTGTTCAACCTTGGCGCCATTTGGCAACCAGTAATCTAAGAACAGAATGGGTCTGTCGGCTTGTGGAATAAAGTTAACGGCAATATTCGGGATAGCCAATGCAGTGACCAAGATCAGCGGAATAAGCCCCGTCAGTGCTTTGAGTGGATTATCTACCGTCCAGTTTACGCTCTTACGATATAAGCTTACTTTGGTGTTGTCAGCTTGCTTAGTTGGCTTGATGAAGAACCAACACATCAAAGCTGTGAACGTCATTGCGACAAACCATGACAACAACAGTGAAGAGGCGATAATTAGGAATACTGAGCTTGCGAACTCAGCGGCATCGGTTTTTGAAAAGATAACAGGGCTCGCACCCATGATAGCAATGACTGTCGCGCCAAAGAGTGGTGTAGCGGTCTCTTTAACAGAATCAATTGCAGCTTTGGTTCGGTCGACGCCTTTGTTGATTTTCACAATCATCATATCGGTGATGACAATGGCGTTATCCACCAACATGCCAAGCGCAAGAATGAAGGTACCTAGCGAAACTCGGTGTAAATCAATTGACGCGATGTTCATGTAGATAAGCGTCAGCAAGATAGTCAGCAACAAGCTTGAGCCGACAATGGTTGCGCTTTTTAGTCCCATGAATATCGATAGGACGATGAATACAATCGCGACACTTTCTAGCAAGTTGCTTACGAAGTTGTCGATCGATTTCTGAACTTCTTCCGGCTGGTTAGCAACTGTCGCAATATCAACACCTAACGGCAGGGTCGATTGAAAATCGCTGACGATCTGATTGATTTCATCGCCAAGTGATACCACGTTGACGCCGGTGACTGGGCTCATCGCTAATGTGACTGCAGGCACGCCGTTGAAGCGGTTCTCTGTCATCATTGGCTCTTGGTAGCCCATTGTGACGTCTGCAATATCGCCTAAGCGGATTAAGCTGGTGCCTAATTCACTCACTCCGCCTTTAATCATCAAGTTTTTGATGTCGTCTAATGAACCAAACTCACTCGACTGTTGAACTCGGATTCGCTCAGTTCCTGCTGAAAACTTACCGGCATCAAAGGCCATGTTTTGCGTATTCAGCTGCGACCAAACTTGTGTGATAGATAGACCGTATTGCGCCAGCCTTTCATCTGGGATATCGATGTGAACAACGCGTGGTTGAACACCGTGTAACTCAATCTTCTTGATACCATCGACGGTTTTGATTCGACGTTGCAATTCTTCTGCGTAACGTCGTAATTCAGCAGGCGAAGCATCCTTACTGTGGATAGAGAAAAGCATGCCGTAGACTTCAGAAAACTCATCCTGCACGACACTGATCTGTGCCGTCGAAGGCAGCAACAGCTTCATGTCAGATACTTTACGACGCAACAAGTCCCATTCTTGTGGCAGTGCTTTTGAATTAAGCGACTCTTTGAGGTCGACAAACACCATCGACATGCCAGGGCGAGACAGTGAACGAAGTCGGTTTAATGATCCCATTTCTTGCAGTTTGGTCTCGACGGTATCAGTAACTTGCTGTTCCACTTCTTTCGCTGAAGCGCCAGGATAGAGTGTTACTACGACAGCCGTTTTTATTGTGAAACTTGGATCTTCGAGCTTGCCAAGATCAAAGTAAGAAAATAGGCCTGCGATAATACTCAATGCAGTGAAAAACAGGATAAAGGTGCGTTGTTTGATCGCAAAATCAGCTAGATTTATCATGATTGACCTATAGACTCTTAACTTGAATGTCGGAGAAGTGTTGGCCTTCCATGACGTATTGAGCACCACTCACCACGACGAAATCGCCATCGTTGAGCATAGATTCTACACACACGGTATTTTGAGACATTGAAACCACGTCTACAGTCACGCCATGAGCTTGTTCATTTTGAATGGTGAACACTTGCTCGATACCCGATGGATTCACGATCGCTGAATACGGTAAGCAGAAATTATTGGTTGGTTCGCCAAGTTGAGTCGTGAGTGTGACGGCTTTGCCAGGCAACACAGATTTGTCGGCTGACTCTAGATGGTAAGTCACTGCGTAGGTCTGCTTAATAGGGTGAGGAGATGTGGCAATTTCAGTGGCGTACCCAATCAGTTTTTCCTCTGAGCCATACCAGTTGATACCAGCGGTCTGATTCGGTTGGAATTTATGAATTAAGTTTTCTGGGACTTGGATTTTAACTTCAAGCTGATCAGGGTTGTGGATGGTGAATACTGAAATACCCGGCAGGACTTGTTCGAACTGATCGAAGTTAGATGCCGCTACAACGCCGTCGAATGGCGCAAGCAGTTGTGTATAACGAATCGAATCTTTTGCGCGGCGTATGTTCTGTTCAACCACTTTAACCGCGGCTTCACTTCTTTCATAGCCGCTGATAGCACGATCCAGATTAACATCGGCAATCGCGTTGTCATCAATCGCTTGTTTCACTCGACCAAGTTCAGCCTTAGCTAGCTTGTGTGCAGATTTTGCTTCAAGAGAACGAGCTTGTAACTCTTCCAATGCCACTTGGTAATCATGCGGGTCGAGTTGTGCTAACGGTTGGCCTTTCTTTACTGAATCGCCAACCGAGACCATCATATTTTGAATAGTACCAGGTACACGAAACGCCACTCCTGCCGTTTCTGATGATTGCAATTTGCCCGTGAATGATTTTTCGATCTGATGAGAAAGAAGCTCAAGTTGAATCACTTGAATTGGTCGCGTTTGCTTCTGAGGGAGCGTCGCCTCAGAGTCATTACAGCCAAAAAGAGAGATCAGGCTTAGTGCGATGACCGTATGTTTAAGGATAGGTGTCTGTTCAAAGATAGACAAACGTTGAGAAATAGGCTTCATGGATTACTCCTGTCAATTTATGGAGTAATTCTATCTTTCAGTTAGGTTTAGATAATCTAGTCTATTCGCGAAACACTGTCATAATATTCATTACAATATCTATAGATTTGGAAGCTCTTGTAATAGAAAATCAATCAAAAGTTGAGCAGAGTGACTTAACGCTTTGCGTTGAGGGTAGAGTAGCCATGCTTCTTCTTTTTGAAGCTCCTCGTTGGGGAATAGGTTGATTAAGGCTCCACCTTTGAGTTGTTGTCGTACCAAGAGTTCTGGCAGCAATGCTATGCCTCTGTGACGTATTACACCGCCGATTACGAAGCCTATGCTGTCACTCACCACCGAAGGTTCGACTTTGATGATGTGATCTTTGATGTCCCATTGCTTGTCGATGTCACCACTTGGCCACCTAAAGCAAACAAATGGGTAATTGGCGAGTTCTCTTAAGCTTGAAGGCTTGCCTTCTTTCTCTAAAAATTCAGGACTTGCGACAAAAATACGTTGGAGATCCATGACTTTACGTGCAACTACGTTAGCGTCACTCAATGTGCCGCCATGCATGGCCAGGTCTAATCCTTGGCGGTACATGTCGACAAAACCGTTGCTAATATTGCGAATATCTAGCTCAACCTTAGGGTACATATCTTGAAATTTAAATAGAGTTGATTGCATGATGTCGCTGGTTTCAGGCAGCAGGCCTATTTTCACTTGTCCGTGTGCAACTTCTGATAGGTTGGAAGCAATATGGTTTGCTTTGTCGAGTGCTCTTAATGCATTGAGCAGTTCTTTGTAATAGAGCTCGCCAGCTTTAGTTAAGGAAAGGCTTCGAGTCGTTCTAAAGAATAATTGAATGCCGAGAGACTTCTCAAGGTCGTTAATTCTACGGCTAACGTTAGCTCGCGGAAGGTCAAGAGCATTGGCTGCAGCAGTGAAACTACCTAGCTCGACAACGGTGGTGAACAGCTTAAGATCTTCGATTTTCATAACAACGGCATTTAATCGTTTTTAGAACAGTATGTTGGCATCGTATATCAATTGGATTTTAAAATCGAAGCGTTCTTTTAGTTGGCTTGTTATCAAACAGAGAAAAGCCGGCCGATAATTCATTATCAAAGCTGGCTTTTTGTTCACAGTGGACAGACTGCTCTATTTATCACCTTGGACGAGATTGATTGTAATTTCACCTTAGACCATATTTTTTAGCGGCCTCGTCCGTCGACCATTACGATGATAGTTTTAGAAATGATGGCGAGGTCAGCGGCAATCCAAGATTTCATAGAACATAGACTCAGTGCGTAGCTGTGATCAAAACCTACTTTACGACGTACATCATCGATGCAGGTGTCATAACCTTGGTTCACTTGTGCAAGCCCTGTAATACCGGGCATTACGCCATAAGTGCGGTCCGCAAAGTAAGGGATTTCGTTCTCTAGTTTGGTGTAAAAAGTAGGGCGCTCAGGGCGTGGACCAATAAGAGACATTTCACCTTTTAATACATTAAACAGTTGTGGAAGTTCATCGAGACGAGTCTTTCTCAAGAATCGACCAACCGGTGTGATTCGTGGGTCATTCGCGGTTGCCCAAACTGCACCTGAGCGAGTTTCTGCGTCTTCGTACATGCTACGAAACTTCATGATTTCAAATAGTTCCATTTTCTGTGGTGTTGATTTACCAACGCGAAGTTGGCGGTAGAAAATAGGACCACGAGACGTGAGTGCAATCGCCATCGCAATTAGAGGAAATACAGGCGCCAATAGAATTAGAGCTAACAGAGCACTTACGAAATCGAACGTACGTTTAGCTCTTGAGATTTTGTATTGGTATAGCTTTTGGTTAGATAGCTGTTCAATGTTCATCATAATAAGTCCTCAATGATTCGCTCGTGTCCAAGGTGAATTTTCTAGCCCAACTAGGTAACGAATGCCACCAATGAAGTTGGCGTAGTGTCCAACAATCAAGTATGAGATTAATGAAATAGGTTTGTTCACTAAACGTTTTGGCAATATGCAGCCAAGTACGCCAATGGTGTAAACGGAAATTTGTGCCAAAAGTAATCCCTTAAATACCAGGTAGTGGCTAAGTAAGATTGAGCACACTAAGCACACGATCATTAGATATGGGGTCAGTAGGCGTAGCCCTTTCCCTGAGAAGAAGGCAAATGCGATACCTTTGAATTTAGGGCTAAATAAGCCAAATAATCGAATCGCTTGTTGCATGTTGCCAGCTGAGATACGGAGTCTTCTTTTGAAGTCTGTTTCTAGGTTTGATTCTTCTAACTCTAATGCCACCATTTGGGTTTCGTATTCAGCGACGTAACCTTGTTTGACAATTTTCATAGGCAGTATGAAGTCATCGTTGATGGTGTTTAGGGGAAGCGGTTCAAACAGATGTGTTCTGAACAAGTAGAATGCGCCATGAGACCCTAAGCTAGAGCCTAATGAAGCCTCTGACTCTTTAACTGCGGTTTGATACTGCCAGTAAGTGTTCTCTCCTTCGTTTCCTGTTGGGCACAGTTGATAAGTTGCATTCACTACACCGACCTTGTCACTTTCAAAATGAGCAGCTGCAATAAGTAATGCATCTAGTGAAATAAGGGCTGATACATCACTTAGTGCTGTAATGTCACTGGCAATCTGTGTCACTTCGTCATTGAGAGTCGCGACTTTACCTCGATTTACTTTGTGGTCATGTATCTCAAAGTGGATATCACTGCACATCGCTTCTTGAATGGTCATTTGTGCAATCTCCACCGTGTTATCAGTACAACCATCACAAGCGATAATGACTTGCAGTTTCTTTTTTGGGTAATCTAATGATGCAAGGTTACGAACCTTGTCCGCTATCCATTGCTCTTCATTAAATGCCGGAATAAGAATGGTAATGGTTGGTAGTGTGCAATCTTGTTGTTCGTCTTTGTAACAACGATGGCTCTCTTCAACGTGGCGCGCTGGGTGGCTTTTAGCGTACCAACGCAGCAATAGAGGGTAGGCTGCGTGATGGTATACAATCAACGCTCCAGAAAATAAGCAAAGTCCCGCTAGCAACCAATCGATCATGCGTAAGCTCCTTTTGATATGTCATTATAAGAGGCAACCATTTTTACAATGTCGAAGTTGTTGAGTACGTAACGACGAGGTGACAAAAAGCGTTCATTTTGTTTTTCTAATAGCGCACTCGCTAATCCCGCAACGCTGCCACTTTTAACGAGCGTGCCACTGAGTGGGCATATGGTTTCATCGACAGCACCGACGTTCATCGCGACGGTAGGAATATTGCACGCTTGGGCTTCTAGTGTTGAAAGTGGTAACCCTTCGTGACGAGAAGGTAAGCAGAAAGTATCTAATGCGCCGTAAAAGGAGGTCATGTCCTCAACTAGCCCTAGGAAGATCACACGATCACTAAGATTCAAACGGTGAGTAAGCTGTTCCAGTTGAACGCGTTTTGAACCATCACCAGCCAATACGACAACGGTGTTAGTCGGAAGTAGGGAAAGTGCCTTAATCAGTTGGTCTTGACCTTTCACATGCTCTAAACGCCCAGCACAACCTACGATGTGTTTGTCAGTAGGCAGGTTGAGCTTTGCTCTCGCGTCTGCTTTTGACATCGGTTTGAACCTCTCACAATCCACACCGTTTTTAATTGTGATGATGTTCTTATACGAAAAGGCACAACGCAGTTGATTGTAAACACGTGTTGCATCGGCAACCAATGTTGGTTGGGCAGCCTGTAACGCTAGTGCTTGTAAGCGACGACGTTTGGTATTCTTTAAATGCCAAGCATCATGTTCAGTATGAATTCGAGTTGGAACTCCGGTAATGCGAGCTGCATAGCCTGCATAAAGTAGAGGGCCAATGTGGTGGGTATGAACCACATCAGGTCGAATCCCATTAAATGCTTTAATCAGTTTGATGATGATATTGAATTGTACGCCTGGAGCTTTATCTAAGAAGACGATTTGATTTTTGTACTGTTCCAATTTAGGCCAGTTGTTTATCGACTCTTGTTTTGTGCCTTCTAAACTCACAATCAACACTTGGTCTGTTGGTTTAGCAAGGCGCAACAAATCTAACGTCAAAGTTTCTAAGCCTCCTGGAGCAAGGTGCTGAACAACGTGTATGATCTTTTTGCCATGCTTCGTTAACTGGTTATTCATAATTTGGTCCCTGCCTTAGTTACTATTCTTTTTCCTTTCTGACGCCTCGCTTTAAGCTATTCGGTTAAAGCGCTTATCTACACAGTTAGATAGCAGGAGTCGTGCCAATTAAATATGCACTATTTATCAATGGCTTAGTTTGATTTTGTGATGTGTGTATTTGATTTCTCAAAATGGGAATCAAAACAAAATATGAATGATTAGGTATTGGAAAAATAAAAATGGAAATAACAATCGAGAATTGATGGCATATAACGAGCAGGTTTGGCCCGATTTCAGGAAGTAACTGAGCTTTAGAAAAGAAAAATGCCAAGCGAGTGTTAGCGTTTGTTGTTAGGAAGTAAACCTAAGCAAGAGTCTTACTTTAAAGGCTGATTAACTCATTTTAGGGATCACTGTTATCACCGGGACACCCAAGATATCTTCAATTTCGTCTTTGCGCTTGATTGAAGAATCGAACAGCTCAAACACTATAGCTAAGCCAATCCCCAATCCTATACCTGCAGCGAATCCAGCCAGAATGAAGATAAATGTAGGCATGTTTGATTTCATACTCGGAGTGAAGGGCAAATCGATAATCTTTACACGCTTGTTTTGTTCGAACACGCCCAATGAGCCCGTTAATTGAGCCATTTCATAACGCTCAGTCAGTTCATCGTATAGTTGGCGCTTGATTTCAACTTGTCGTTTAAGACGATACATCTCTTTTGCATTTTCACCGAAGTTATTGGCTTTGTGTTCTAACTCAAAGATCATAGTACGAAGGCTTTTTGTCTCTTCAGTTAACGATTCGAAGCGAGCACGAACCAGCTGTAGACTATGTAGCTGGGTGACCAAAAGTGGTTGAGTATTGGATAGTTTGTTCAGTGTAGCGCTACTCGCGATGTCCCAAAGTTGGTCGCTGTTCATGGCAGGTTGCGTCACTTCTAATAAAGTCGTTCTCTCTTTCTCAAGCCTGTCTAATTCGCGAACTTTAGCCTGTACAGCACTGTGTTTATTTGTGTATTTTGCTTGCAGTAATGTCAATTCACTACGAATGTCTATGATTTGGTCTTCTATTCGACCTATTACTGGGTTGGTTTTAGAAAGCTGTTGATCGATAGACCCTAAGCTTTTTTCAACACCGGATAATTCAGCCTCTTTTTCAGCGAGATTCTGTTTGAGTGATGCTAAGCGGTTTAGACTTTGGCTTTGTACCTCTGGTGTCGATTGCATGTTTTCGTTCATGTATAAAGCCAATGCTTCTTCTGCTTTTTCAAGATCGATATGACGTTTATCGATGTGAATTTTCAAAAAGTTACTTGAGTCTTCAATCGAAGAACGCTCAGGCGCCAACAATTGCTCAATGAAATGCTCACTAACCGAGCGAAGGGTTTGTTCCATACCAACTGGAGTATGAGAGGTTAAACTGATCTTCAAAAAGTCTTTTCCAAGCTGAATCACAGATAAACGTTGCGATAAGTCAGTGATAATCTCTTCTTTTTCTAACTCTGACATATCTGACCTGGTCAATTGCAGTTCGTCAGCCACAGAATAAAGAACATGTCGACTGTGAAGCAGTGTTCTTAATGCGTTGAGTCGGTCTTTAAGCATGGTTGAAACGGCAAGGTCTTCCAAAAATGGATTCATTTTGGCCGTTTCTTGAATCAACATACTCGTATGCGCGTCATACTTGGTCGGGGCTAATTTACTGACCCCAAACCCTACAAAAGGCAAAATTAGAATAGGCAGTACGATTACGTAGCGCTGGCGCCACATTGCATTCAAGATGGACAATAACCGCAATTTCAGATTATTCATAATAGCTCCAGCATCCAATGAACGAAGTTACCGCGGTTCTGCCAGCTGTCTTTCGCGACGACAGAGACTGGCGAGTTTTCAAAATGACGAGCTTGATCGAGAGCCTCAATCATCTGCCTAGCGCTCTCTACTGATGTTACGTAACTTTTATAAGGTGCTATTGCAGGGAAAGGGGTCGTGACAATTGGCGTTCCTGCTGCGAGATATTCCATCAACTTCAATGGGCTACATGCGCGGATTTGTTCATTATCAACAAAAGGTAATAGGCTAACATCCCAGTGCTGAGAATAACTTGGCAACGTGTGGTGTGGACGAGGACCTAAGTAGTGAACGTTCTCAAGCTTAGGCAGTGATAATGTATCAAGTTCATTGGGGCCTATGAATACGAAGTCCCATTCCGGCATTGCTGTGGCAACATGCTCAATCATGTCGTAATCAAGCCACTTAGATAGGCTTCCATAAAAACCAGCTATGGGACGATGGCTGCTTGGTAAATCTTTTGCTCTTGGTACTGGTGTCGAAAATAGGTTGACGTCTACACCATGTGGTAGCAAGTGTGCTTTATGTTTTGGAAATTTATCCATCAATTTTTTGCTAGCCGCGAATATAAGAGACGCTTTATCGATCAACTTAGATTCGTGTTGCGCTACAGTGTCATGGTCGACACCAGCCAAGGCGCTAAAATCATCACCGCAGTAGTAAACCACAGATGACTCGCCTAAATGTCCGCACAAATCGACAGCGGTCGGAAGCGAAGTCCATAAGATGGGGGCATGAAGGTTCAATTCAGAAATAATTGGCTTCAACTGGCGTAACATCATTTGCTGAGCTAGCTTTCTCGATAACTTAGAAGCAGGCGCAGGTATGGTCTTTAAATTGATGACCGTGATGTTTCCGTGGTTGGAAGTATCAATGGTATTTTGGGAATCTAACATGTTTTGAGTAACCGCATTACTTCTACCAATCAGTTTGTTAAAGGCGCGAGTGATGTCTTTAAATGATAGTTTTGGCTGTCTTAGGCCGATAGAGTTCACCCATAATACTTTGTGCTGTTTAGCTAGGTGACGTACTAAATGTTGAGTCGATGAAGGTAGGCCACCAAAGTCTTCACCAAATACGATTAAATCACGCATGGTCACCTCCGCGAGTTTCAAATGAATCGAATACATCAGATTCGGTAATTTCTACGGACTTAATGTGACCGACGACTCGTGCAGGGTTACCTGCAGCGATTGAAAACGGTGGAATGCTTTTGGTAACAACGCTTCCGGCTGCAACAACCGTTCCTTCGGCTATGGTCACTCCGCCTTTAACGGTGACATTGGTGCCTAGCCAAACATCGGGTTCAAGAATAATATCGCCTATTTGCTGAGGGTCATCGCCTTCACCTTGTGCTCGACGTTTTGCATCAAGTGGGTGGCCAGAATATCCAAATAAGAAAGCGCCGCCTGCGATACGTACATTGTCAGAGATAATGACTTTACCTCCGACTGCAATCGTGGATTGCCAGCCAATGTCCACATTATTACCGATAGACAGTAATGGATGTTCCAAGCCTTCAAGTGGCTGTGTACAGCCCGAAAATGTCGTGTGGCCTGAGATACGGCAGTTGTCGCCAATCGAAATTTGTACTGGGCCGCTAACGAAAGGGAGGCCTCCATACAAATAGAGACGTTTGCCACATTGAGCGACACGACCTTTGAAAGCTGGTGTCCAGTAGAAGAATCGAGTAAAGCCAGACACCATATTCACGACAAGCTTGTGACCTTGGTACAGGCAGCGATTAAAGACTTTTGGAGTTGGTAGTTCTGCGCTTCTTATATTTTTCAAAATGAAAAACACATTTCTAATTCGAGAATTGGGGTGAAACTTAAGCCAATGTTTGAATTGATGTATAGATACTGACGTCATAATGAAACTCCTCAATTTTGTTATATAGAAGTACTTTCATATACTGTGCCATTTAATAAGTTTCTAATTTTCAATTGGTTACGAATGTGTCTTTAGATTTTCTCTTTTTGACAGGCAGTTTGAGAGATGTTCGCAATAGCAACAACCAGTGCTGAGAGTATATAAATAGGCCAATTGAAGCCTTGTGTCAGGAAAGTACCAGAGACGATGGTGCCGATTAACCCTGCATATACAGCGTAAGCAGCAGCATTAAGATTTGGGTCTACTGTGTTGGTGGTTTCTGAAAGTTGTTTGAGTGTTAAGCGTATCGTTTTGATCAGCGAGGTAATCAGTATCACAAATATGATCAGTCCTAGAAATCCAGTTTCAGCGAGTACGCCGAACCAAGTACTGTGAACTGCGTGATTTAAACCATCCCAGTGAGGACTGTAGAAGAAGTAGTTGGAAAAGAAGTTATCTAAACCGACTCCGGTTAATGGGTTGTCTAGTGCCATTTTGAAAGCAGCTTCCCACGCGTAAATCCGCCCCATCGCAGACTCGTCGACTCCTTGCTCAGCCGCGCCGCCTGATGCTCGATCTGAAATCCCTGCGACAAAGTAAAGACCAATCGCTCCTATTGCCCCCAAAGTAATCAGCAGTGATTTTGAACGAATCACTTTAAATGCAAATATCCCGATAACAGCAAGCGAGCCAAGCAGGCCACCACGGCTTTGTGTGGCAATGACTGCAGCAAGTAAAAGTACCGTTACACCGACACTGATGATACGTTTTGAAAGTGGAATTCCCGTCGTGACCACTTGGCTGATAGCAAAGGCGAGTGGGAACATAAGAACTAGAGAGAGGTCATTCGGGTCGCCTAACATTGAGCCAAAATCACGACCTATTGTTACGCGGCTACCTTCAACTAGGCCAATACCATGGATTGAATTGTTAATCGCGATGCCGGCGACTAATGATCCTGCACAAATAATAGCGGTCGAAGTCTTGACCAAATACTCTGCGCTGTTAACTAGCCAAACAATAGCAAGGGTCATCACCATTATTTTCCAATACACACCTTTGAATTCTGCCAAAGCAATAGGTCTGTTAGACGCGAAGATAATACCGATGAAGACCAAACCCCAGAATATCGCGAGCCAATTTAAACAAGGGTGCCAGAAAATTTTAAGCTCTTTACTGATTAATGCATGCCAAAGTAGGGCTGATAGAGCGCCTAGTGAGAGCATAAGCGGTATTTTTAGTGAATAGAGTTGAGGTATGGCTTCGTGAATTCGGAAAAATGAAAAGACAACGAACAGTAACACTAACCAAAATGTCTTGTTTAAAACGAATAATCCGGCTAATGGCACAAGAGCTAGCGCTACAATTACAGCAGGATGAGGCACAAAGTACCAAACAACACCAAGGCCAACACACAAGGCACTGATCGTAATGATGACTGGCAATCTATTGGCTTCAGGGTTAATCATTGTTACCTCTATTCGCAAATAAACTCTTCATGACTCGGCTCGCAAACTTTTTAAGGCGTAGCGACGCCTGATGTTAAATATTGCAAAGCGAGTGCCAGTTATGCATTTTATTTAAGTTACTGATTTAAAGCTACATTACAGAGGGGTGTTAGTTTTGAGTTGAGGTTTTTCATTTTGAGAATCACTATAAAACTGACTCGGATGCCCAAATCGTTAAGCCAAAGTGACCAATTCCTGACTACGACTCGTTTTAGCGGTCGAGTTGATAGATCTCCAACAACTGCGGGACAACAGCTTGCGGTGAGTATTGGCTTTTGACGGTTTTTATCGCGTTACTCTTGAGAGAGTCACGTTGTTCGCTCGTCAATGATATCCACAAAGATAAAAACTGTTCTAGCTCGGCTTTTGAATTGGCAAGGTAGCCGTTAACTTGATGCTCGATGAGTTGCGGTAAGTTGCCAACTGAGTTGGCGAGAACGGGAATGCCACGAATCATGGCTTCTAATGCCGCCATAGGTAAGCCTTCAAAGCGTGAAGGGATGATTAACAGATCGATTTGGCTCCAGACGTCGTCCATATTGGTTTGATGACCGTGAAAGGTAACATTATCAGGCTGTGATTTAGTTAAGGCGTCCATTTCTGGTCCGTCACCAAAAAGCTCAAACCGAACATCGGGAAACTGTTTGGCTAATGCGACAAATCGATCCGGCGCTTTTTCATGGCTTAATCGACCCACAAAGCCAACATGGAATGGGCTTGATGAAGGGGAGCTTGTTAATCCGTTTGGAACTTTAACAAAGTTATTCAATTGATAGGTCTTACTCGGTACTTTCGCTTTAATCTTCTCACTGACCACGAGCGACTGATCAGAAAGAAAGCTGCTGTAACGGTCGAGCCAGTCATAAAGCCATACTTTGCCTGTTGGGGTTTCACCTGCGTGATAAGTGGTGATTTGTTTGGTGTTGTTAAAACGAGGTGGGAGCTTTATTAGCTTGCTGACTAAACTGGCTTTGTAACCATGAGCATGTATAAGTCTTGGCTGAAAATGTTGAACTGCACGTTTAAGTTGTGTCGCGCTATTGCCGCTTAAATCTGCAGAGCATGAGGCTAAATCGGAGAGGTAACTAAAAGGGATGTTCAGTGCATTCAACTTTTCAACAATGATCGCTTCAGGGGCAAATTTAGTCAAAAGAACGATTCGAACAGCATCTGAATACTGAGTGCTTTCACATATCAGGCCTTGTGCTAGTTCTAAAACATGCGTTTCTATACCTCCAAAAGTTTGGCTGTCGATTAACAGCCAAATCTCGTGAAGGTTTACGTTGAGTACACCTAGGTTAGGCTTGATTGTACTCATCTTCCGATTCCCAAGCCTGTTTCTTACGATAAACCGTAGAAGGGCTAAGCTCTAACAGCACAGCAGCGTTTAACACATTCCCATCGCAATAATTGATGGCGTGTTGAATGGCTTCGCGCTCTATTTGCCACATTGGGCGAATACTACCGTTACTAGTAGTGAAGGCCGGTGTCGTTAACTCTTGTCCATCTGAAAAAGCAGCTTGGTCATTTAACGTAACAGATTGCTCGTTTGGCGTAGTAGCTTGCTCAAGCTCTTCTGGGGTTATTGGTGGCAACTTAGTTTTTGGTGTTTCTACTACAGCAGGTTGGGGCGTTGGTACTCGAATTGGCGTTACTGATTTCGAATCTATTGTTGCATCCACCTTATTAATCGGAGGGGGCAACATATCTATGGTTACGCTCGTTTCATTATTCAACACTACGATATTACGGATGATGTTCTGCAACTGACGCACGTTTCCTGGCCACGCATAACGTTTAAGTAGGTTTTGCGTTTCTTTGTCTATTGATTTGAACTTCTTTTTGTCTTGTTTCGCGTAGAGCTTTAAGAAGTGATTAGATAGAGTGACAATGTCACCTCCTCTTTCACGAAGTGGTGGCATCTCAATAGGCACGACGTGAACACGATAGTAAAGGTCTTCTCTAAAACGTCCTTCTTCTACTTCAACTAGTGGATCGCGGTTGGTTGCGCAGATAATTCTGACATCAACTTTAATCTCACGATTACCACCGAGTGGTGTAAACGTACCAGTTTGCAAAAATCGTAGGAGCTTCTTCTGCATCTCCAGCTCCATTTCACAAAGCTCATCGAGAAAGAGGGTGCCACCATGCGCTTGCATTGCAGCACCTTTACGGTCGGTTGTCGCACCGGTAAACGCCCCTTTAACATGACCGAAGATTTCACTCTCCATTAGGTCTCGAGGGATAGCGCCACAGTTAATGGCAACGAAGGGCTTGCCGTTACGCTGGCTCTCCTGATGAATAGCCTCTGCACATACTTCTTTACCCGTACCACTTTCACCGTTAATAAACACGCTAGCAGTGGTTGGTGCTACCGAATCAATGATCTTGTAAACCGCCTGCATGGGTAGACAAGAGCCGATGAAGTTATGAAAGCGATCACGATCGAACTTGCTTTGCATGTTATCGACAATATTTTCAAGTTTCGCTCTTTTTAGATGCAAGCGAACAGAGGTTTTGAGTCGATCGGCTTGAATGGGTTTTTCTAAGAAGTCTTCCGCACCGCGTTGGATTAGGTCTACCGCGATGTTTACAGAGCCATGTGCAGTTGCAATGATGACGGCGGTTGGTATTTCGTTCGCACTAATCCAATCTAAGACTTCTTCGCCTGGCATGTCAGGTAGCTTAAGGTCGAGAATAACAAGCTGTGGTGAATGCCTTTCAATGAAGGTCTTAGCTTCCGCGCCGGTTTCAACGTGGAAAATATCGTAGGGTTCATCTTTGACGTACTGTTTGTAGAGAACAGCAAGTGAGGTGGAGTCTTCAACTAACAATACTTTAGGGCGCATTGTAAAATTCCTTTTTGAAACTTTATCCTAACTAATCAATAGCATGGAGGTAAAATTGCATCAATACTCATTGTATTTAATTGTTACCTACCGCATGCAACCATTATCAAACTAGCTTGGTGTCTTCATGTTGCATCTCGGGTGTCTCTTTGAGTATTGCTACCGCCGATACTGAACGTGTAAATCAAGACAGCACAGAAAATATAGAAGGGCCTAGCCAAACCCTTTGTTCTTTCTGTCTATCAGTGCTTGGATTGAACGGTTGCTTAATACGAGTAAACCATCAACTTGGCTAAATGCAGCATCGTATTGGCTCTCTAAACACTGTCTTTCTAGCGCGCGAGATAGATCTGATAGAGGTCGGTTCCCTAGCGCAAGTGCCGTACTTCCTAATATGTGCAATTCAAATTCAAGTGCTTCAGAATCTTGGCTAAGCGCGGCTTGTTTAATTGCAGCAATGCGTCTTTGTGACTCTTGCACATAGTGATCAATTAAAATCGGCATGACCTCGACACTCGTGTCTATAATCATTTGTTCTAAGATGCTTTCATCAACTAGAGCTATTTCAAATTGCTTGCTGTTGTTTGGTGTACTCGCAATTATAGGAGTGTTTGAGGGTAAGGCTGAATTCGTCACACTAAATCCTTTTATTGTCTCGTTAGGAGAGTACGTTAGCTCGATGCTAATATTTATAACCAATGCTTTAACTTTATTATTTAGTTTTAGTCATTTTTTAGAATAATTTCAACTGCTTGCCTTAAAATACAAAACATAATTAGATGTGAAGCTATAAATGAACGAGTGAAGTTTGGAATTTAACTCACTGATTTAAAGGAGCTTTCATTATCCAGCTATGTGTTTTGATGCACAAAAGGGCACAAAAAAACCGTTGTGACTAAGTCTCACAACGGTTTTTTCTAGCTCGAATCTTACTGGCTCAAATTTGTCTATAAAAAGCCTTACGCGCAAAAGCCGCCTTTGGCTATGATGCCTTGTCAACTTTTAGCTTTGGGTCGTCGCTAACTTCTTCCTCCTCACTATTCTCAGAGAAGATATCTGCAACGGCACTTCTTTCAAGTTCACCTTTTAGATTACCGTCTTCATCGACAACAGGAAGGGAGTAGTCACAAGACATAGTCTCTGGCAATACTTCTTCAATCACGGCATCAGGTAAAATGGCAGGAACCTCTTCGTATATCTCTTCGCTGAAGTCATGTACCGATGCATCTTCAACAGCGTCTTGCAGGCTCTCTTGAGTCACTAAGCCTTGATAGCCATCATCGGTTACGTGATAAGCGTAATCATTTTTCAGCATCTTCATTTGTGCCAAAGCACCTTCAATCGTTTCTGAGGTGATTCGATAGAGAGGAGGCTGCATAACCGTTTCAACGGTCAATGCACGAGCGCGGTTTACATCTTTAACGAAGGCTTCTACGTAGTCATCTGCAGGGTTAAGTAGAATCTCGTGTGGTGTGCCTTGTTGTACTAACTCGCCGTCTTTCAAAATAGCGATTCGATCGCCTAGACGGAGTGCTTCGTCCAGATCGTGAGTGATGAAAACAATTGTCTTATGAAGCTTCTCTTGAAGCTCGATAAGCTGGTCTTGCATTTCACTCCGGATCAAAGGGTCAAGCGCAGAAAAGGCTTCATCCATTAACAATATTTCAGCGTTAGTACACAGAGCGCGAGAAAGGCCGACACGTTGTTGCTGACCTCCTGAAAGTTGGGCAGGGTATTGCTTGCCGTAACCTTTCAAACCCACCGTTTCTAACCATTCGTTGGCTTTCGCTAAACGGTCTTCTTTTTTAATGCCTTGAACTTCCAACCCGTATGCTACGTTTTCTACGACGGTGCGGTGAGGCATTAATCCAAAGCGTTGAAATACCATCGACATTTTATGGCGACGGAATTCTTCCAACTGTTTGGTGTTGAGGCTCATGACGTCAATGCCTTCAACCATGATCTTACCTTGTGTCGGGTCAATCAAACGGTTGAAATGTCGAATCAAGGTCGATTTACCCGAACCAGAAAGCCCCATGATAACGAAGATCTCACCACGGTTGATCTCAAGGTTAATCTCTTTCAAACCAACGGTATGCCCGGTATCAGCGAGAATGTCATCTTTGTGTTCACCGTTCTGAACTCGGTTCATCACAGATAAAGGTTTTGGTCCAAACACTTTGTACAGGCCACTAATCTCAATCAATGGTTTAGTCATGCTTGAATCCTCCTAAATGTGCATTCGTTCTTTTCGCGTAAGCTTGTGAAGCGCGGTCAAAAAGAATTGCGAGGGCAACGATGGCGAAACCATTCATTAAGCCTAACGTGAAGTATTGGTTTGTGATGGATTTAAGAACCGGTTGTCCTAAGCCTTTAACACCGATCATTGATGCGATAACAACCATAGACAGTGCCATCATGATGGTTTGATTGATACCTGCCATGATTGTAGGCATCGCTAGAGGAAGTTGAACACCCCATAAGCGTTGTTTCTTGCTGGCACCAAATGCGGTAGCGGCTTCAAGGACTTCTTTATCGACTAAGCGTATACCTAGGTTGGTTAAACGAATTACTGGCGGAATAGCGTAGATAACTACGGCGATCAGCCCCGGAATCTTACCGATGCCGAGTAGCATTACCACTGGGATTAAGTAAACGAACGCTGGCATGGTTTGCATGATATCGAGCATCGGTGTAACGATAGATTGAGCTCGATTTGAGCGAGCCATCGCAATGCCAATCGGAATGCCTAATAATATTGAAACCAAGGTACACACAGTGATGATACTGAGCGTTCGCATAGTGTCTTCCCACATGCCAAAGTAACCAATGAGAAGCAACGAAACCACACAACCCAAAGCCAGCTTCCAAGAACGGCTCGCGGCATAAACAAGGCTTGTACACACAGCAAGGACGATAATCCAAGGTGTTGAAATAAGGAGCTTTTCAAACCAGACAAGGAATGAAAGAAGAGGGTCAAAGAGAGATTCAATCATTTCACCGTATTCACGGGAAAATTCACGGTATGCGCCATCTAGCGTCTTTTTTATGGTTCGTAAATCAGCACGTTCCATTTCTGGAAAGCTTGATAACCAATTGCTGTCAGCCATTTTATATCCTTATAGTTCGGAGCCACATTTTCATGCGATGAGATGACCGCGAATGAAAAAGGGCACCGAATCATGAATAACATCAAGTATAGCGACGTTATTTCTGTTCTATTGTTGAAGCGTACTTACTTATTAAGCGGAAGTACTTGTTAAACGTGAGTACTTTGAAAGCCAAATGGTTACAGTTGTGCTTCAACTTTCTTAGCCACTTCTTGAGAAACCCATGGGTGCCATACTTCAGGGAATTCACTCAAGAAATGCAGGCTTGCTTCTTCGCCGTCTGCTTGGTTGTCTTCCATCCATGCAAGCAGAGAATTCATTTTGTCGTTGGTGAAACCACGCTTAGTGAAGTAGTCGTACGCTTCAGGTGCGCGTGATGCAAAACTTTCAGTGGTGATTGTGTGGACAGGTGAAGGTGGGTACATGGTCGCTTTAGGGGATTCACAGTCTTCCTTAGTGGTACAGTTCAAAAACTCCTGTTCATTCACGCCACTACCAAAGTCAACTTTGACCATATCGTATTTACCTAACACCGCGGTTGGCGCCCAGTAATAACCAAACCAAGCTTCTTCGCGTTCGTAAGCTTTCGCGATAGATCCAGATAAACCGGCACTCGAACCAGGATCTACAATGGTGAAACCGCTGTCTTCTAGATTAAGTGCTTCAAACAAGTTACCGGCGCTGATTTGACAGTTCCAACCTGCTGGGCAGCTGTAGAATGCGGATGTATCAGGGTCTTCAGGGTGTTTAAACATACTTGCGTTTTTACGCACGCCTTCGATGGTCGCCATCTCGGGGTATTGCTTCACTAGGTAAGCTGGTACCCAGAAGCCTTCTTCACCACCGTTAACAAGTGCTTTACCCGCGTAGCGAAGGCGCTTTTCTTGCACACCTTTGTCGAGAGCGTCTTTTAGGCTATTACTCCAAAGTTCTGGAGCAACATCAGGTTGGCCTTTTTCTATCATTGAAGTGCCGGTTGGCATAGTGTCGCCAGGGATAAGTTCGGCATCACATCCATAACCATGTTCTAAGATGAATTGGTCAATGTTGGCGATTAAAGTTGCAGAGTTCCAGTTCATATCTGCGATTGTTACGCTGCCACATTCTCCTGCGTTAGCATTACCACTGGCTGCTGCAACTAACAAAAATAGGGAGCTTAACTTGTATTTCATATTGAGGTTCCTTTCTCTTTAATAATACAACTGAGCTAGTCAAGGTAAGTTGACTATCTAAATTGCTCTTTGGCGATCCTTTCCGTTGAATTTAAACCATTTGAGCAAAGGGGAGGATGAGTCTAAATAACAGTAAATAAGGTGTTACACAGAATCATCAGATAACATTGTCAAACTATTACAAATTCGTCAAAAATCACCTCTGTATATAATCTTAGGGAATATTCTTGTGAATTCCACCTTTGACTCAATCTACAATGTGCTTTATTAGACTGAGTCACATAACGTGATTATTTTGTGTGCTACTTGTTTTGAAAAGTCACTAAACCCTACAATTTGCATGTAAAATGCATTGAATAGTAATGAACGTCATTGACTAAACCTTGCCTGCTTAATGAAAGAGGCAATAGTCAGGTATGTGGTTGGAGTAAGCAGAGGAGTGAAAGAAGAGATTGGGGTAGTGAGCAATAAGCCGCAGCGCATAGCCTAATTGAAACCTCGCTCTCTTCGTTTCTCGATAGCATTCATAGATTCTTTAGCAAGAACTACTAGCTCATCGACTTTAGAAAACGCCAGCTCAGATTGTTGCTCAGAACACAGTTTTTCGACTTTCCTCGCTAACACAGATAAGCGACGGTTCCCAAGTGCGAGCGAGGAACTGCCCAAGGTGTGAGTTTCAAACTCTAGGTTCGATAGGTCTTGTTCCACAACAGCTTTTTGAATCAGTTTTATGCGGTTTCCAGACTCTACAATATAGTGTTCGATCAACATTGGCATCACTTCGGCACAGGTATCTTCAACCATTTGTTCAAGGATTTGCTCATCAACCAGATCAGATTCTTGAATTTCCGTTAGTGCCTGATTGGCTATTTGATTTTTGTGATCGTCCAGAGCCTCACAATCCTCTGTTGCATATGGTTCGTCAGAAGTACCGCTTGCCTGAATATCTGAAGTTGTAGGCTCGCTATTTTCAGATACCTTCACTGTATTAGGTTTGCACTCAATAGCATGCTCCTGCTTGGTAACAAGGTGAAGGTGCAACATATCAGCGATCTGTGACATTCTTATAGGTTTTGCAAGGTAGTCATCCATACCTTGATTTAAAAACTGCTCTCTATCTCCGGCAAGTGCGTGCGCAGTCAGCGCAACGATTGGCACAGACGCTTTTTGAGTGTTAGGTAAGCTTCTTATTTCGGAACATGCTTGCAGGCCATCTTTTTCTGGCATAGAGATATCCATAAAGATGAAGTCATAATCATTGTTTTTTACCATTTCGACAGCTTGATTCCCATCGTTCGCGATATCAATAGTCATCCCAGCATTTTTAAACATATTAACGATAACGAGTTGATTCGCTTTGTTATCTTCGGCCACTAGAATACGGCTGCTTAAAATTTTAGGATTTAACGTCACCGAAGAAGAACCAGAACGATTGTCTTCTCCAGAATTTGATGCTTTTTCCAACATTACCGAAAAGGTAAAGGTACTGCCTACACCTTCCTCACTGCTTGCTGATATGTTGCCATCCATGAGTTTTGCTAGGTGTTTACAAATGGCGAGGCCGAGCCCTGAACCGTCACGACGTCTTGAATATCCTTGATCCACCATGGTGAACTCTTCAAATAGGTAGCTCATTGCGTTAGATTCAATGCCGATCCCAGAATCGGCAACTTGGCATGTAATCTCTACCATATTATCTTCTGTTTCATTAGTCTCAACATTAACGATGACACTGCCTTCGGAAGTAAACTTGATCGCATTACCGATCAAATTCAATAAGATTTGTTGAAAGCGGTGAACGTCGCCGACCACCATCACGGGTTGGTCAGGTTGATAAGGAGTAACAAGCTGGATATTTTTCGCGTTGGCACTCGGCTCAAAGCTATCAATGGTGCTATGGATACACTCTTGGAGAGAGAAGGTTTTTTGTTCAAGAATGAGCGTATTGGCTTCCATGCGAGAGAAGTCCAATATGTCATTAATGATAGATAAAAGTAGTTCGCCCGATGTTGAAGCGGTATTAACTAAATGACTTTGATCCTTTGTTAATTTGGTCTCTTTAAGTAACGATAAAATGCCAAGAACACCGTTCATAGGGGTTCGAATCTCATGAGACATAGAGGCCAAAAATCGACTTTTAGACTCAGACGCTTGCTCGGCTTGTTCTCTCGCTTGTTTGATGTCCGTGTAGTTTTTAGACAAAGAGGTAGACATGTCGTTAAATGCGTTGACTACATCACCAAGTTCATCGTCACTTTTTATTTTCAGCTGAAAACCTGGTCCTTGCGTTCTCACTTTTTTTACCGCAAACGAAAGCTGATACAAATGTTTAGTTAGATAAGTACCTAAAATGAAGGAGCAGATGGCAACAAGAATAACCTCTATCAAGGCAATTGAACTGATGGTTTTCTTAGCATCTGTAAGCATCGAATTGATCGAAGAGGTTGTGAACCCAATTGAAATTGAGCCGTACTTTAGTCCATCACTTTCAATTGGGTAATACGTATCGAATATTCCATCATCTACGTTGGATAAGTTCGTATCAACCTGAATATCTTTACTGAAATAGTCTGTAGACCCGGCGCTACTCAGCAAGACTTCATTACGCTCTACTTTGACATAGACGATATCTTCGATCGTCATGATCTCCTTTACGATATCATCTAATGTTGCGATATCAGTGGATAGCACTGCGTCTTTGGTTGCACGAGCAAACAGTTGAGAAGTTGCCTGCGCACGTTTGATAAGCTGCTGTTCATTAGAATCCGACAGAAATGACATTGCACTTATGACAAGAGCCATAAGCATCACTATTTCTATAGAGGCAATCCCAATGATCGTTTTTGTTCTAAAAGTCATCAGCGTATCCTTACCGTAGCGCTTTATCCAAACCTACCGTAACTATTGATCCTTATTTACGGTCATGGGCATGGTGTCTTTCTGTTTAATATTCAGTGCACGAACATCATCCCAGTCGACATCAACCGCAGTTTCAAAAGCTTTAATCCTTAGCGGGGAAAGTAACGTTTTTCCTTCTTCGTTCTGGGCTAATTGAACAAAGGAGGTTTGAACTTTTTGTACCACCTCTGAGTCAACTCTCGGGTGGTTGGCGATAGCATGAGGAGTGAAACCCTTAGAGGTGTAGATAGGAGTAAGCTGGTCTCTAACATCCGGGTCTAGTGCGTTGAAGGTTCGGATAATACCACCCCCAGACGGATAAAAGCCCTTGGCCACAGAAAGGTATACCGAATCATGTGAAGAGACATAGTTAGGTTCAAAATGAACGTTTCTTTGTTTCAGGCCAGCTTGTGTTAGTAACGTTGCCGCAAACGCTGCAGGAGCGGGGAAGGCAAGGGTAGTGTTGTCTAACTCCTCCAAGCTTGTAATCCCGCTATCTTTACGCACTACCATTATGCCTTTTAGGCGTTTGTCTTTAGCTTTGGCCATCGCACTATAGCCAACACTATTGTTGAAAGTAACGAAGTGGAATGGATTCATATACGCAAAATCATAGTCACCGCTAGCAAGACGCTGCTCAAACATAGGGATATCTTTCGCGGTTTCAAAGATGATGGTGTGACCCGTTTCTTGACTTATTTTCGCGAGTATTGGGGTCCATTGCTGCGCGAGTCTACTTGCAGATTGCTGAGGAACAATACCGAATGTGAAGGTATCTGCATAAGTTAATGTCGGTAGCAAAGCCAAGATTAACAACGTTAGATTTTTCATAGATTCCCTTCCTTCTCTTAGAGACATCGTAATTTTTTAGTGAAGCTTATAGAGTTAAATTGAGAAACTCATTTCTAGATATCCAACTTTTAATTTTCTCCTGTAGTGAGCGAGGAAGGAGCTTCAGTTTATTTACTTGGCGTATCAATTCATTAGCGAAACTTGGCGTGTATTTCATATTCATCACACATCCAAGGAGCGAGATATTTTGTGCATCAAGTAACTTTTTCGCTTGAGTTAAGTTGTGCGTCGAAGTTTCTCCATAGGCGACAACAAGTAACGTGCAATCACAAGCACTCGCTACCGATTGGGCGGGTATATTGCCTTTATTAACATTCAGCAGAGGCGAGGTGTCGACAACCACTCTTTCGTATGTTTCTAACCATTGGCTTACCACTTTAGTCAGCGTTTCTGGGTCTTTGTAAGCCAGTTGAGTTGAAGTAACTTGAGGGGCTGGAACCCCCATAAAAAGGCGTTGAGACTCAACATGTTCAATGAGTCTTCCTTGTTGCTTTTCTTCCAACATATGTAAATCTTTGAATGCCGGATTAAATAAATTGAGGTCAACATACAGCGTAGAGTGACCCGCCAATAGGAAACGTTCGGCCAATGCCGTTGCAATGGATGTTACACCGTCACCTGAATGGCAGGCGGTCACGCATATTGATTTTTGGCCATTAAGTTCAGAAGCTAGATACAGTTGTTCTACTTCTGCTTGAATTGCTGAAATAGTCATTACAAAGCTCCTATTAGGACAATGGTTGTCGTTAGGCGAAGTATGTCTTCTAAGCCCACTCGAGCTTTTTCCATAAAGCTCTCGCGTCGATCTGGGATGTAAATAGTGTCACCGGCACGTAGCACTGGTAAGTTGTAGATGTTGGCCGTTTTGCTGAACTCAACAAGGTCGAAGGTACGAGCTTGGCCTTGGCAGCAAGACATGTTCACAATGGTAATTTTCTCTACATAAGCATTTTCAGTAGGGCCTGATGCCTCTGCCAAGATATCTAAAATCGTCATGTTGTCGTTAAACACATATCGACCCGGATTATTAATTGCGCCAAGCACACGAACTGTTTTTTCTTTTGGTGTGTCCAACCAATTTTTATCTTTTTCCGGGATATAAATAGTATCGCCGGCAGTTACGTTTGGTAGGATCGATTCATCACCAGTTTCGAAATAGAGAGATAAGTTTAATTTGCTCACTTTAGAGTAGGTCTTATCTCTGTGGGTTACGCGAATATTGTGAATGTCGGCGTCTTTCGTTGGTCCATCTGACGCTGACAATATGTCTAGAAAGTGCATGTCTTTTGTAAATCGGTACCGGCCTGGTGAACGAACTTGGCCAAACACGTAAATTGATGCATCTGAGCTTTGACGCACCCATTGAGATTTGTTGTCTGAAGGGTCTTGAGGTAAGTCGTGTACGCGCACAATTGAGCCTGCACGGATAAAGGGCAGTTGGTCACGCGGAGCTCCAGATCTAATAAATTCGTCTAAGTCGAAAACCACTAGCTTTCTACCTGTAACCACTTCTATTTTTGTGGTGTCGGCACGCAGTGTTGGCCCTCCAACATGAGCAAGTAAGCCCATGAAATCCATTTCATCTGACCATTCAATACGTCCCGGTCGAACAACTTCACCAATAACATTTACAGCTCTATCCGGTGAGATCTTTAGCCATGATTTCTCGTTCATGTCTGTTTTCTCTGGGACGAAAATCGCGTCTCCCGCTTTGATGCTAGGAGGGTTAGAATTAGGTAAACCTTCTGTGTATGCCGCTAAATCAAATTTAACTACTCTGCCGTCGGCTTTGAGTACGCGGATTTGTCTAGACTCCGCAAATCGGGTCGGGCCGCCAGCGTTCGCTAAGATATCCATAAACGTCGCACCTCTCTTACCTTCAAAGGCACCTGGAGAGGCTACTTCGCCCATTACGTAAACCATATTAGCACCAGACTTGATCTCTTCTTCTTGCTTGGGTACAAAAATCGTCGCGCCTGGACGCAAAATTGGAAGCAAACTTTCGTCACCAGAATCTAAGTAACGTTTAAGGTTGAATAGCGTTGGGGTGTTGTTTGAGATCACACGGATCTGCTCAACACTGGCATAACGAGTCACGCCGCCAGAACGCATTAATACGTCGACGAGGTCGGTGTTTTCTTTATAAGTGAATGAGCCCGGTGCGTTTACTTCACCAAACACTTTGATTGAATTACGAGAGTCAGCACTGTCACCGGAGTTAGCAAGCTTTGCAGCGTCAAACTCTTGCTCGATGTTACCGACTAATGGGGAAGCAGGTACAAACAGTGAATCCAATGATTGCAAAGCGGGGAGCGTTGATTCGTCACCTGAATCTAGGAAACGTTTGTAGTTGAATTCTATTTTATCAGCGCCTCGCTTAAGAATAAGCTTATCGAGTTGTGCCCCTGAACGTAAGCCGCCCGCAGCGTAAAGCGCCATTTGGATACTAGAACCCAATGCGAGTGTGTATTCGCCAGGTTGTTGTACATAACCTTGAACGTAAATAATGATTTGCTGTTCTTTTACGTATACGGAAGCGTTTGAAAGATCTTTATAAGCGGTAGCCAGTGATTCTAAAACGACCTTGTTAAGCTGCTCACTGTCATAACCTGCCACAAATACAGTACCCACTTCAGGAAGAGTAATACGGCCACGTTTATCAACTTGGAACCCAGTATTTAAGGTACTTTCTCCGGGTACGTTGACTTGGATAAGATCACCGACTTGAACCGCCTCTGAAAACTCGTCTCTTGCATTCACGATATTCGCAAAGCATAGCGATAGGGTGATGAAAAAAGCGATCAATGATTTCATAGCCCACCTCCCATTTTCTCGGCGTTTTTAGGTGAGATAACTTCTATGCTGACTCGACGGTTAGTTAAACGCGTACCGTCTGATTCGCCCTCAAAAAGAGGAACGGTTTCGCCGACAGAGACGGCTTTGATTCGTTGAGCACCCAAGCCAAAAATAGTCAGGTAGCGTTCGACTTGTTTAGCTCGTCCAAGTGCTAACTTGTCGTTATATTCTTCGGTCCCAGTCGCATCAGCATGGCCTGTAACAACTAGGTCTAAAGACTTGTGTTCTTTGAGTAGCGCTGTCGCTTCGGCAAGTCTTCCCATATACTTGGGATTGACTTCAATAGAGTCTTCTGCGAATTGGTTATCAACATTAAGTAGGTCATACAACTGTTCGATAACCGACAATTGTATTCTAAATTGATTTTCATTTTTTGGTGGCTCACAACGGGCTTGTGATGTCACATAGTCTAGCTGGACTTCAAGTTCGTTTAGGCGTTTTCTTTGGATGACTAGGTCGTTGGCTGCATCTAGCAGTAAACCGCCTTGTAGTTCACGTGCAATACGATTTTGCTTTTCAATAGCTTGGACTACCGCAGCGGGAAAACACCAACGCGCACCTTCTTGGATTAACGCATCTAAATGAAGTTTTGCTAATTGCCAATCAAAACGTAAACCGTGTTCAGGGCCAAGTGGCTCATCAGGCATGACAGGAGAGAAGTCGGAATTCAAATAATTTATTGAATCATAACTTTCAGCGAGACCTCCTGTTCCTGACTCTGGGTAGCTAGTACACCCCAGAACCAGAGCAGACAGAGAGAGGGCTATGTAGTTTTTGAATAATTTCATGCCAACGTCCTTTGTTTTTATTTTTATAATTATTATTTTCGTTACTTCTAGCTTAGTGGATCATCATGAATTAGTAGGACTTTTTGAGTTTACCGGGATAGCGTGGCCTATTCGTAATAGGTTCATAATTTCAAGTGGCTGCCCGGTTACATTCTCAAGTCGCATGTTGCGTTCACGCTCGGTCAAGCGCTTAAACATGTAGACTATTGCGCCAACACCAGACGAATCCAAAAACTCTACTTGACTAAAATCGACTTCGATTTCTTGATGGCCGTCGTTCGAAATTACATCATCAATGTCAGTTTGCGCATCACGACTGCCTGCTGCGTCTAAATCACCGAAGATAGAAAGCGTTAGCGTCGTTGTATTCAAATCAATCTTACGTAGTTCCATAGCGTTATCTCCTTTAAAGTATGTATGAATAATTGCACTGAATGTGCCAACTTTTATGTTCTTACTTTTCAACAAGTTAACGCAATTCTTAATCTCTATCTCATATTGAGAAAGGTCGTTTCTCAATATGAGAACTAAAATTGGATGTACTTTTGAGACCTACAAGCCATTAATTTTGTGAATGAAAGCTAAAGATGAATAAGGTTGGTGTGTGGGTCGCATCTTCTGGCATAGATTGTCTAACTGTACGTTGAAACGCTTAGGATTAAGGGAGTTATTAATACGGAGCAAGTGATGAGACTAACCAAACTGGCTATAGCAACTCTATGGGCGTGTTCGCTTTCTTCTCATTCATCCTATTTACCTCCGGATCACTTGGTGCTGGCAAACACATATAAACAAGGCATTGATGTTTCTGAATACTGGAAGAGTGAGAAGCTCGATGGGATTCGGGCTCTGTGGGATGGTAAACATCTCTATACTCGTAATGGGAATCGCATTTATTCACCGAAGTGGTTTACGGAAAACTTGCCTAAGGTACATCTTGAAGGAGAGTTGTGGGCAGGAAGAGGCAAGTTTCACTTAGTTCAATCTACTGTTCTCGATCACACACCTAGTGATACAGCTTGGCGCCAAATAGACTTCATGCTGTTTGATATGCCAGGGGCTGCAGGAGATTATCAAAAGCGCTATTACAACATTTTGCACTGGGTCAGTATGATTGGTGAACCTCATGTCAGTTACATAGAGCATTTCCCTATTCATAGTGAAGATGCACTGTTCCATCAGTTAGATAATATCGACGAACGTAATGGCGAAGGTTTGATGCTAAGAAAGATCACAAGCCGTTATCAAGCAGGGCGAAGTAATGACCTGTTAAAGCTTAAAAGGCATCATGATGCTGAAGCTACGGTTATTGGCTATAAAGGCGGGACAGGAAAGTATAAAGGAATGATGGGTTCTATATTGGTCCACACGGAGGAGGGGATTGAGTTCTATATTGGTAGCGGGTTCAGTGACGAAATGAGACTCGCACCACCTGAAATCGGCAGTCGTATTACGTTTCGCTACAATGGTTTTACTCAAAATGGGAAACCCAAGTTTGCGCGCTTTGTTAGAGAGAAAAGTGACTATTAAGACAAATACAATCTATCTGACCAGTAGTTAGTATGACTAAATAATACGCCCGCCAATAAACGAAAAAGAGCCCTGAAGATCAGCGCTCTTTTTCGTATTCGATATCAGACACACCGGTTTAACGAGTACGAATCTAGCGAGAACTAAATTCTAACTGTACGTCGTCGTCCTGCTTGTGCATCCAGTGTAAGCGCATACCCAGCATAATCGCTGCTGACGTTAGACCAACAATGAAACCAATCCAGAAGCCGTGCGCGCCCATAGGTTCAACAATCCAATCTTTCATTCCTAAGATGTAGCCGATAGGAAGGCCAAGCAACCAGTAAGCAACAAAGGTAATGTTGAAGATTGAACGCATATCTTTGTAGCCACGCAGAGCACCTGCAGCGATAACTTGGATGGCGTCGGTGCATTGATAAACCGCCGCGAATAAAAGCAATTGCATTGCAACAGTAATTACCGCCGTGTTCTCTGTATAGAGCAATGAAACTTGCTCTCTGAACAATACAGTTAATGCAGCTGTCATTAAGGCTGTGACCAAGCCAACAATGATACCAACGTGTGTCGCAATCTTCGCGCCTTCGGTGTTGTTTTCGCCTAACTTATGGCCAACACGAATACTCACAGCAGCACCGATACTCATTGGAATCATGAAAACCAGCGAAGAGAAGTTGATCGCGACTTGGTGCGCAGCAACAATCAATGAACCTAATGGGGCAACCAACAGAGAAACCACCGCAAACAGAGTTACCTCGAAGAAGATAGCGGCCGCTACTGGGAAGCCAAGTCTAAACAGACGAATTTGTGCTTTGAGCTGAGGCTTATGGAACGTACCGAAGATATTGATTTTCGCCAAACGCTTTGATGTTAAAACGTAAGCAAACAGCAGTGCAAACATCACCCAATATACGATAGCCGTTGCAACGCCACAGCCAACACCACCCAGAGCAGGAGCTCCAAGTTTTCCGTATACGAACATCCAGTTAAGCGGGATGTTTAATAGCAAGCCAATAAAACCAATCACCATCGCAGGCTTAGTTAAAGACATACCATCCGTAAAGCTTCGTAATGTTTGGAACAACAAAAATGCAGGTACAGCAAACATCACCGCATTCATATAGCCGATGGTCTTTTCCGCCATGAGTTGTTCAATGTCCATCCACTCCAATATCAATTGTGTCTGAAACAGTACGCCAATGATAGGAAGGGAGATGACGAGCGCTAAAAACGCACCTTGTTGAATCTCGAATGGAATTTTGACTTGTCGACCAGAACCATTCAGTTGTGCAACGACAGGAACCAACGCCATCAATAGACCGACACCAAATAAAATGGATGGTAGCCAGATACTTGCTGCAATAGAAACCGCCGCCATATCGATAGCACTTACGCCACCTGCCATCACGGTATCAACAAAACCCATTCCAGTTTGTGCGACAGATGCAATCAATACAGGAGTCGCAAGTTTGATTAGATTCGAGGATTCTTCTTTGTAACGATGCACAAACAACTCCAAATAAGAGGGAAAATTAGAATAATAGTGTAGGAAAGGACATTCTGAAGGAATCAGAGACAATGATCTTAAGCTTCCACTGGACGAATCATAAAGAAATGTCACAATAACTGCTATGAAAAACTGTTATTAGGGCGTATTGATCTTTCGAGCTGATTTTTGCAGCGAGTTGCTGGGTATTTATACAAGGCAGAGGCGTCGATGTGTAGCTAGCCTACATGAGAAGCCGATAACGTAGTAAAAATGACCAGCAAACGCTGCCCGAAGGGTTCGGCTAAAAGCGTTTTACTCTTTGTTGAGGGAGATTTACTTAGAATGACTAGGCTACTTCCCCCTCGCCGCGATTAAAACGCTTTTGACTAGGCGTCCCCATCCGAACAAAATTTAACCACGAAAGGTCAACACGCCCTAGAATGCTAAATAGGAATCTTATGTTTACAGGTATCGTTCAAGGCATGGCAACACTGGTTGCTATAAATAAAAAAGAGTTGTTTCAAACTCATACCATTGAGCTAAGCGACGAAATGGTTGAGGGATTAGCAATTGGTGCTTCAGTAGCTCATAACGGTTGTTGCTTAACGGTAACGGAAATTTCAGGTAACCAGATCGCCTTTGATTTAATGCAAGCCACATTAAGATTGACGAACTTGGGCCAACTGAATGTTGGTGACAAAGTGAATATTGAGCGTGCAGCAAAGTTTGGTGATGAAATTGGCGGGCATAGCATGTCTGGTCACATTACGTTGATGGCTAACTTGGTTGATGTGATTAAGACAGAAAACAACCGCACGCTCTGGTTTGAACTACCTCAAGAATCAATGAAGTATGTGTTAAGCAAGGGCTACATCGGCGTTGATGGTTGTTCATTGACGATCGGTGAAGTGGAAGAGAACCGTTTCTCTGTTCACCTGATTCCAGAAACGCTGAATCGTACTCTGTTTGGCGGCCGTGAAGTAGGTGACCAAGTAAACATTGAGTTTGATCCTCAAACACAGGCTATTGTTGATACCGTTGAACGCGTACTAGCAAACCAGAAGTAACGTGACCCGTCCTGATATGGGTTGACACTTGATTGACTAAAACGCTCGATGTATTTCATCGGGCGTTTTGTATTTTAGAGCTGTGTGAGGCCTATATTCATTATAGATTTTTACTGATTCAGCGACCATTTTCTTTGCTTCATCTAAATCATTCGGTTTATTCAACAGATACTCCATCTTCAATATTCCGTTGATCCTCTCTGCCAACGCATTCTGATAACAGTCATAGCCATCAGTCATTGAGCAAGATACATCATACTGCCGATGCAACTCTTGGTATTCCACAGAGCAGTATTGAACA